>JAFGDQ010000087.1 GCA_016932015.1 Spirochaetota bacterium
TTAAATTTCATTTCTAAGCTCTTTTTATTCTATTATCGTAAAAAGAGCTTTCTTTCTAATTCAGGTCTCCTAAATTCTACGCTATCAGATTTTTGGCGTGCGCCGGAGGAAATATGATGGTATAACGCATGCTGCGGACAATATTATCCATTACCGAACGCAATATAGCTTCGGAGTCGGAGGCATACGGAAAGTGCTGTACATAGGATTGAGGATATGAAACGGTGATCGTGCTCTCCTCTTTGGAATAACCGTACTCCACATGCAGCGGCTCCCACGGACTTTCCTCTTCATTCTCACCGATAACCATGGTGTATTTCATTGGATTTCCCATTACACCCATGTCTTCCATGCCCTTCCTGACCCCGCCGATATTTTTAATAATAAGCCCCATTGCCCTGCCGATTGCCGCATTGGCGATATTTCCCGGGCTGAGAGCGCCTGAGCCGCTGTTGACAAAAATCTCATTGCGCACAGGGCCGTTGATTATCCAGAATGGCGACCATGATCCGGTGCTGAAACCGTATGTCGTGTATCCGTAGAAACCGCGTTCGGATTCCAGCAGCAGTTTCGTAGCCGCTATTATAACCGGCATATGAGTAGGGAGCGCGCCTGCCATTACAGCGTTGATTGCTATCTTTTCAACAGTCGCTTTGCCGAGCCGCGATTCAAGCTTTCCGAGGAGATGATCCGGCGGCAGGTCGGTGCCTGTCAGCATCTCAGCCACGGCTTCATCAGTAGGCGGTATGACCGGCAGCCCGTCCGTCCAGCCCCTTCTGTAAAAAAAGCGGTTAACTTCCTCAAGGCTGCCTTTGAAAATGATTCCCGCGGGCTTCTCGGCCTGTTTCGGTTTCGGTGACGCTTCTTCGGGTGTAAGCGGTTTAATCAGCGCTGTAATTACCGCGTCAATTGCGCCGTTTACCCCGGCGTCGATATCTTCCATAATAGTGGATTCGCATGGGATTGTAGTCGGAACATACCTCAGCACAGGCATTCCTTTGCCCCTCTAGGCTGATTCAATATCATTTGCAAATCCCGTGTTCACCAGCGCAACAACCGGTTTTTTTCTATCCTCTATAACTATAGAGTCGTACGCAAGGTACTTAGTGCACGACCCTCAATCGCCGTAGGCGGTTATGACCGCGTCAACTCCTTTAAGCCAGTTCCCGAATTCTTCTTTATTATTCTGCTCGGTAATGGTTTCGTTCGGTTTGAGATTGGCAAATTCCGTTAATTCGATACCGGGGAATTTTTCCTTAAGCTTTCTTCCGACTGCCTGCAGCGCAGGCGATGCAGCTCTTTTTGAATTTCTGAATAATCCGATCTTTTTACCGTCAAGACTGTCCAGTCTGGGGGAAATTCCCCTGAAAGGTACAGAATCCGCTTCAGCCCATGGACTGTGGACATCAAAAACATTAACAGGTTTGCCGGTCATAGTACATCCTCCTTAAAAAATTTTGACTGATACAATATTTTCAAAAAAAATCCCGGAAATATACAATACTTAAAAAATACAGCGGGAGTATCTAATTTTTATCTTTCCACATTCCGTATTTTTCTCTCAATACCCTGTGCAGGATTTTACCGTTTGCATTTCTCGGTATCTCATCATCTTTGATAAACACCACTTTTTTCGGCGCTTTGTAACCTGCCAGGTTTTCCCTGCAATGCCTGATTATGTCTTCTTCAGCTGCGTTTCCGTTCTCTTTCAGAACGCAAACAGCCAGAACAGTTTCACCCCACTTCTCATGAGGCAGTCCTATGACTGCCGCGTCTTTTATACCGGGACGGCCGCATATAACCTTCTCAACCTCGGAAGGATAAATATTCTCTCCGCCCGATATTATCATATTTGCCTTCCTGTCAGTGAGATAAAGATAGCCGTCCCTGTCCTTATAACCCATATCGCCTGCGCTGAAAAATTCGCCTTTCAGTGCATTTGCCGTCATAACAGGATCTTTCCAGTAGCCAGAAAAAAGCATGGGACTGCTTGAGTATATTTCGCCTATAGCGCCAGGTTCGTTGATAATCTTTCCTTCATCGTCATAAAGCCTTAATAGATCAGTGCCTATATATTCCCTGCCGCATGAACCGAGTTTCGTAAGCTGTTCTTCATGCTTTAAAATAGTGACGCACCCGGCTTCAGTCGAACCATATGCCTCGTCAAGTCTTGAATTCGGGAACATCCTGAGAATTTCAAGCTTCGTGTCTTTTCTTGCCGGAGCCGAAGAAATAAGTAATTTTTTTACCGATGTCAGATCATATTTATTCTTCACATCATCATGAAGCGCGAGCAGCATTATGTAATGGGTCGGCACAAGCGAAGTGAATGTAATTTTATGTTCAGAAAGGGTTTTCAGCAAGTCTTCAGGATCAAAGCTTGTCATATTATACGCCATTGCGGCTGCGCCTGCCAGCGTGTTTACAAAACAGTAATTGACCGAATTGATATGGCAGAACGGCATTACGAGCAGATTGCAGCCGTCATGGGTGAAATCATGGTCATGCAGCATTATTAAAAACTGGGATATCTCCGACCTGTGGCTTCTCATTACGCCTTTCGGCTTGCCGGTAGTTCCGCTTGTGTACATCAGCAGCCATGTGTCCTCCGGGTCAACCTTAACCGCAGGCTCCTCCGGGCTTGCCGCAGCCATGGCCTCCTCGTATGAAACATACCCTTCATAACCTGGATTATCAAATCCGAACGCTATGTATTTTTTCACGCATGGAATATTTTTTTTCATGCCGTTAACCATGTCAATCCATGGAAATTTTTTTCCGGTTCTTCTGTCGCTGCCTCCCTGCACAATGAAAATTTTGCATTCGCTGTGATTTATGTTATATTCCATTTCGCCTGCAGAGAGCCTGAACATGACAGGCACAGCGATATACCCCCCCTTCGCTGCCGCTGCATATATATCCATCCATTCCACGCAGTTATATGCCAGAACCGCGAACCTGTCGCCCTTTTCCATTCCCATTTCCGTCAGCGCATTGGCAAGCCTGCATGACCTTTCATTCCATTCTTTAAAAGTGAACTCGCGGTAAAGATCCTTTGCGCCGGTTTTATCCGGCCACTTGGCCGCGTTTGCCTTCAGTGCTTCCTTCAGTGTTTTCCAGAAATCGCTTTTCATTTAAAAACTCCGTTAAAAATATATATACAGAAATGATAATGGTTTATAAATAATATCTCCGGTTAATCCTGATTATTTTTACTGCTTTCCATTCCCCTGATCAAATTCGTCATTATTTCAAAAAAAGGAACCGGAATTCCTCTGGCATGAGCATATTCCACAATTTTACCTCCGAGAAAATCAATTTCAGTCGGAAGTTTATTTTCAATGTCATAATGCATGGAATCCCTGTGCGTTCCAATCTCCGCCATATGCTCAATGATGTCATTTGTATAATTTTCATCGAAAACATAACCCATGGCGTTCGATACGGCGAGAGCTTCCCTGTAGCATCCTGTCGCGATCTCCCTGGTGTTGGGATTGTTTAAAATATCTTTGATTGTCATACCGGTTATTGCGCATACAGGCGCGTTGGAACACTTGCCGATCATCTTCCGCCATACGTAGAATTTGATGTCATCAACGAACATTGTGTCCAAACCGCCGGCTGTAAGCAGCCCGGTTATTTTTTCTCCTGTTCCTTTATTGTCCCGTTCAAGGCATCCGATGTAATTAGGTTTATCAAAAAAATTCACATTTATGCGGCCGGGAGATATTAACGATGCGCCGAAACTCAATGACATGCGGAAAACAGCATCCGATCCGAATTCTTCAGCAATCACATCCTCGGTACCAAGGCCGTTGTGAGAACTGATGATTTTCATTCCCGGTACGAATATCTCTTTCAAATCTTTTAAAACATTTTCCAGATGGTAGGTCTTTGTTGAGATTATTATCACATCAGGCTTATTATCCCTTAAATCCATTATGTTCGGATAGAAGCGTTTTACGGGCGTTTTTATTTCAAGCGCGCCTGAGACTGCAATCCCGTTTTTGATGAGTAAATCTCCAAGGCCGGGTTTCGGATCCACACAAACCGTCTCTGGATCCTGCTTTATAAGCGCGGCAGCAATAACTGAACCTGTGGCTCCAAGGCCGATTACTGAAATTTTCAGACTTTTTCCCATATAAATACCATTGTTTATTTATATTTTACCGGAAGGATTGAGTACATAAGTCGGGGCTTTTACAGTGGTAAAATGAAAAACCGGCTTGTCAACCTTCCTGAGAATAAGGGGGCAATGGTTCATCCCGCCCGGAATAAATATCAATGAAGAACGCGTATGCCTCCCGTTAATATTTTTTTCTTTAAATATTAAAAATATATGCAATTTTTTTGCAAGATTTTTAAAAATATAGCAGTATAATTATACACTGCACCTTCCCGCGGATTTATATCCGGGTGACATTTGAATATTCTTCAAGTGGCATCCATTTGCCGCGTAATAATTTTTTTTGATTGAAATCAATACTGCCTGCTATAAATATATCTATATCGAAGAATAATCTACATCAAATAAAAATAAATAAAAATTCTGTGTCTGTTTTTTATATGGAAGATCATGAATTTTATGACTGTCATGGAGGAAGAAAATGGCCGGAAAAATTAAAACAATTCCAGAACCGAATAAAACCGTGAACGTCGCGCGCGAATGCGATGTGGTCGTTGTGGGAGGCGGGCCCGGAGGAATAGGCGCTGCGATTGCAGCTGCCAGGAACGGAGCGGATACTGTGCTCATTGAGAGATATGGTCATCTCGGCGGAATGAGCACCGGGGGTCTTGTAACGATCATTCCGTGCCTGTCTGATTTCAGCGGTACAATGCAGATCGCCGGGATCAACCAGGAATGGATCGAGCGGCTGACTGCGAGAGAAGCTGAGATACATCCGCCCGAGGATATATGGGGCTCCGACGATTCCAAACTCACCTCCTACTGGAACGACAGGTCTTTCTTCACAGTGCGCGAAGAACGCATTGTCTACGCGTCAATAATAGACGCCGAAATATCAAAATGCGTTCTGAATGAGATGGTAAATGAAGCAGGGGTAAAGACTTACCTTCATTCATGGGGCGCAATGCCTTTAATGAATGGAAATAAAGCCGCGGGAGTCATTTTTGAAAGCAAATCCGGAAGGCAGGCTGTGCTATCAAAGGTCGTGATAGATTCCACAGGGGACGGGGACCTTCTGCCTGCCGCGGGAGCAAAATTCGACACGGATATTGATCCGGACATCAGGATCGCCAATCTTTCAATGTGTTACTGGATAGATAACGTTGATTACATGAAAGCCGATGATTTCAGGAAAACCAATCCCGAAAGGTGGGGAGAGCTGATGCGAGAAATAATGCAAAAGGGCGGACACCCGGGATTCATGAGAAGCAACCTGAAAAACCAGGAAAGAATAGTCTGGATCCATCCGCGCTATGCCTGCTCAAGCCAGACGGATGTTGAGGAACTTACCAGGGTGGAAATGCTTGGCAGGGAAATAATGCTTTTAACGCATGAATTTTTCAAAAAGAACATCCCGGGTTTTGAAAACAGTTTCATCGTATTGTCAAGCCCCCAGCTCGGCACAAGAGGAGCGAGGAGAGTTCACGGCGATTACATGATGACGTCCGAAGATCTGCTGTCGAATGACCCGTTTGAAGATACTATCGCTGTTTTCCCTGACCTTGACAGGGGTAAAGCCTCGCTTAAGCATCCTCTTACTTATATACCCTATAGATCACTGCTTCCCAAAGGTATTGAGAACATGCTTGTGGCATGCCGCGCTTTTTCATCGGATCAGGAGGTAAATAATTACTTCAACCTTATTCCGCATTGCGTAGCTTTCGGTGAAGCAGCCGGTACAGCGGCAGCCCTGTCAGTCAGACAGGGAGTAAGCGTAAGGCAGCTTGATTTCAATTCGCTGCGCGGGCAGCTTATTACACAGAATGTGCCGCTGCCAGGAGCTTATCCGGAAAAATATAAAAGAAAACAAAATGGCAAAGCCGGTGTTTATCAGGCTCCTTTATTTGTTTCTCAGGGGAAAGCGAGCATGTAGAATTAGTTTATGAAATTAATGAATGATAGGAACAACGATAGGCTGGAATTCCGGAAAGTCAATCCAAATGCCCGGTTTTTTCAAAAAAATCGCGACGTTTATCTAAAAGTAGAGAAGAAATAAACCGGTTCACTCTAAATATTTTAAACAGACGGGAATTTCACAAGATAAGCTATAAAAAAGCAGAAAAAAAGAACCACCTAAAAATCATACATCAACTAAAACCTTCTCGCCAACTCCCGGTGGAGCTTTGTTTGTCTTGACCAGATGTTTTAGTATTTTTTTTATCTAAAATTTATAATATCAAAACAGCATTCCCGCTGACACAATCCAGGTATCAAAACCGCCGAGTTCAAGCTCTATTTCAACAAATAAAGCAAAATCACCCCTGTATAAAACAGTCCTTTGCAAAAAACCAATCGTTAATTCACTGACTTCATAATTATATGTATCACAGTAATCATAAACTGCTTCAAATCCTGCATTTAAAGATATTGAATGAAAATAAAAAAATTCAAAAGACAGATCAGCACTATTGCTTACAGCAAAAAATCGTTCACTTTTCTCATTCTCCGGAAGAAAAAAAATAGAAGTTAATTTTGATGAAACCCATGTATACGACTGAAGCGGCTTGACTATAAGTGTACCTCCAAAACCTAATCCAAGAGTCGGGCCACCTTTTAAAAGATCACATCCTGCATAACTTATTTGCGGGCCGTAATATATTTTATCTGTCTCATCAGCAAATGCTGTTTTAGCACATAAAATTATAACATATACTATGTATAATATTAATCTTCTTTTGATCATAATTATTTTCATCAATATAAATATAGTAATATATCCTGTTACTGTCGTCCTGATTAATTAACCCATACTCCAAAAATATAACACTATTATTTCATAATACTATTTAAGATGATTTTTTAAATTTATAATTTGGAAAAAAAATTTCCTGTCGCAGAAATATAATCAACATAATTTTATCCAAATTTTTTAATCAACATCTTTTCCTCATAAGGAGTACGAAAGATCATTATAAATACTTGAAAAACTACACCGGTGATTCCCCAAAAATATTTTCTGAAACCGGCATTAGAGAAATAAAAATCAGAATACCAAGACTATACATTGGATGCCTGATATACTTATACAGACCGGTTATAACAAGCCTGTGTCCATCATTAATTCAAAGAGTTGTACTGATATTGTTTTTCGTGTTGACAAATTGTAAAAATAGAGAGATTTGCAGATAAAAAATTTATGCTAATTTGTTCGCAGTCCTAACGGAGAATTATAGCCTGATGCCGCCAGCGCTTTTAGGCTGTGAAAGTCTTGTAAAGTAGAGAGCTGACTGGACTATTGAGTATCTTTGCTCGTACCCGCGGCACAGCTCAATTCGATGTTTAGCCCAACATTAAAAATAATAGAGAGTAATTAATGGAACGAAAGGCAATATTGATCGGTAATTCTGACGGCATTGGTTTAGCCACAACAAAGAGGCTTCTGGCTGCCGGATGGGATGTAACTGGCATTTCGAGAAGTAAATCGTCAATCACAAGCAAAGCTTATCATCATAATGTAGCAGATGTCAGTAAAGGTAATTATCCCGACTTGCTCACTAAACTAATATCGAAAAATACTATTAATCTGTGTATTTATTTCGTTGGCATTGGCGAATTATTCGATCCTTCGGATATGATTTATGAACCTAAAATCATTGATACTAATTTGACTGGTATGGTTAGAACAGCATCCATAGTGATACCTCAGATGGTAAAGATAGGGCAAGGTCATTTTATCGGTATTTCGAGTGTAGCTGATGAATTACTTTCAGCGGAAGCTCCGTCTTATCATGCATCAAAGGCAGGCTTCTCAAATTACCTTGAGAGCCTTGCGCTGGCTGTGAAGTCTAAAGGTGTGTATGTAACAAATTTACGATTTGGGTTCGTTGACACTAAAATGGCAAAAGGCGATATTAAACCATTCATGATAAGTATCGAAAAGGCAGTTGATCATTTGGAAACTTGCATTAATAAAAAACCTTTTCGTTATACTGCGCCAAAAGCAGTAATTCCGTTTATTAAGTTTCGAAAACTGATGATGAAATTAATTGGCAAATAAATATTGTAATTAAGAAAGGCTAACAATTGCATTCAGTATGATGCGGAATAGTGTTTATCAGCTCCTGAAAGTCTGACTTATCCCTCTATAAAACCAGTAGTCTGACAAATATTTCAGTAAATTAGTAAGACTGTCTCTGAAGGTGAAAATAAAGATCATTGCCGGATGAAATACGCCAGTTTGCCTAGTCCTCAACGGCAGTATCGTCATAGCTCTCCCTGCAGGTGTATCTGTCACCGCCGGTATAGGTATCGCTGTTGATAAATGCGATTGAACTTGTTTCATTGCTATCCGCCAATGCCCCTACAATTGAAACAGTAAAAATAAGCGTTATGCCGGATGTAACATTACGGTTGATGCCCGACCATGTGACCCAGCCTCCTGTAAATTATCCGTATATCAGATCAACGTCCTGAACCTGAAGAATGCTGCCTGCATCATCCCTGATCTGAAGTCTGAGTGTTACATCGGTATAAATTGATACAAAGGATAAAACAAAGCTCTCAATATACAGGTCAGTGTCGATATATACTGACTGGCCCTCTGTCAGATTTCCGTAAGCTGCACTGTAGCCGAAGACTGCACTTCCTCCTGCCGGATCATTCAGAATCTGGTAGGGGGTTCCGGTACTGACCGTTACCGTAACAGTATAGTCCTGAGTGGAACTGTCTTCCGCAGTTACAGTATTATAAGATAGGAAGCTCGTGACAGTTGAATTTCAATTCATTACATGTACCGATAAATTCAATACCTTCAACTTCTTTTACCTGTTCCGGCAACTGGAGATTAAAATCTCCCGGCACGCCGAATACATGCTCTATTCCAACCTGCCTGAGGTGCATGAAGAAAAAGTTTCCGATGGTCATTTGCATATTATAAAATCCTTTTTATCATCAATATGTTTTTCCAATATTGACAGCCGCGTGATATGCGCTGCTTATTGCCTGATCAACCTTTCCGGGTTTTATGACGTCGCCTATTATATCGATCTGTATGTCACCGGCTTTTTCTTTTATTTCATCAAAGGGAGAAGATTTCATTCCCAGGGCATAAAGAACAGTATCTGCTTCAAGGGTCTCCTCCTGTCCATTCGGCAACAGGACTTTTACGGATCTATTCCCGATCTCCAGACACTTTGTGTTTTCCATGACAGTAATATTTTGTGCGGCAATTTCATTTACCAGCGCCTCACGATACATCCCATAGGATTCATCTGCTATACGCGGAAGCATCTCCACGATAGTGACATCATGTCCGTTCTTTGCCAGATGCAGGCCCTGTTCGGAACCGATAAGGCCTCCGCCTATCATGATAACTTTTTTACCGCAGGCGATTTCACCCCTGTAGACTTCCAGCGATTGAATGGCATATTCTATTCCGGAAATCTTCGGTGTTACAGGTTCGGACCCTGTAGCAATAATAATATGTTCCGGTTTGATTTGATCAATTATTTTTCCATCAACCTTTGTATTGAGAAGCACTTCAATGTCCCGGTTTTTTATCTCACGGATCAGGACATTTTTAAAATTCATAAGGTCTACCTTGTCAGGTTCCTGATCTGTAAAGAATAGCAACCCTCCCAGTGTATTACCTTTCTCAGCCAGTATAACTTCATGCCCCCTGTCAGAGGCAGTTATGGCCGCCTGCATTCCGGCAGGACCTCCGCCGATAATCAGAACTTTTTTCAAAACCCCTAGTGGTTTAAGCTCACAGGGGTCAAAGGGAAGATTCGCCAGGGGATTGATGGTGCAGTAACCGACATTTTTTGCGAGTTCCATACTGTCAAAGGGAAGATCTGTGTATCCTTCTTCCGGAGACCCTGGAAAACATTTAAAGCACCTTATACATCGTCTTATCAGGTCCTCTTTTCCGTCTCTTGCCTTATTGGCTATCTCAGGGTCAGCTATGGATTGTCTTCCCAGAACAACATAATCCGCCCTGCCCTCGGCTATAATCTTTTCCATCTGCTCCGGTGAATTAATCCCCCCTACAACGCCCACCGGCAGCTTCGTATATTTTTTAACTATCTCAGAAAGCTCCGAGTTAACCCCATGTTCAACATACATTGAAGTAAACTGATGGGTTACCACAGCATCATAATAGATACCGCTTGATACCTGCACTGAATCAATAATTTTATCAACCATGGACACAAACTGCCCTGTTTCCCCGGGAGTAACACCTCCTTTATAACCGTCATCAGCACTGATTCGCAGCTCTATCAAAAAGTCAGGGCCCATGGCTTCTCTTATGGCCTTTAAAATCATTATTGGTAACTTTGCCCTGTTTTCCAGGCTGCCGCCGTATTCATCAGTTCTTTTATTATAGGAAGGGGATAAAAACTGTGTAAAGAGAAATCCGTGCCCTCCATGTATGAGAACACCATCGTAACCGCAGTTCTTAACAAATTTTGCACATGTAACAAAATCATCTGTGATGCGTTCCATGTCCTCCCGCGTCATGGCACGCACTTTCGTTCCGTTTGGACGGACTTCATTATTTGGTCCGATTGCTTCCTGATCCGGCCCGAACGGCATCTTTTCCGCTCCGGCATGCACAAGTTCACACATGGCGATCGCACCATGTTTTTTTATTCTTCTGGCGTATTCACCTACCTTTTCAACCACGTATCCGTCAGTCTGTGTAAAGTCAACTTCCGGCAAAGGTATTCTTACTGCATCCCTGAAGTTTACATCCAACTCTCCTACAGCAACACAGGCATATCCACCCCGGGCAGGGGCTTCCAGTTTTCTGAAAGACTTGTCAGCCACTTCGGGATTGCAGGCAATCAGTGCAAATGCCATTGGTGCGCTTTCAATTCTGTTCCTGTAGGTAAATCTTCCTACCTTTAACGGTGAAAAAAGATGATCAAATTTTCTCATGTGGACCTCAATATAAATTAATAGGAGTAACGAAAATCAGGATTATTGGAAAGTCAATTCAAATTCCCAGTTTTTCAAAAAAATCCCGCAGTTTATCTAAAAGCATAGGAGAAAAAAGCAGTTCACATAAAATATTTCAAACAGGCTGGATTTTTACAAGAAAAGCAAGCAGTATTAGATAAATTGAAAGCTGAATGGTATAATACGATGTTATTTGCATCTACTAAAACTTTAGAATCATTAAGATATTTTATTCAAAGTCTAAATGAAAGAAATTTAAGGCAAACTGCCCTTGCAATGAGAAAAGATTTAGGACGAAAAAAAAATCTCTATTGATTTATAAAATTAGATAATAATAATAAAAATTACAGTAACTACTCAGCTATTCAGTAATCAAATTCAAGATAAACCTGCTGCCCATCAAGAATTTTTCCCAAAGCGTCAAGTACATTGAAATTTTGTTTTTTACTGTTGAGATAAAACTTCTTATAATACAGAACTGTTCCGCACCGTAAAATAATATGAAAAGTCCTGAAATTTTTTGTTGCACCTTGACCATCCTAATATCTCTTTCTGCAAGATTATTATCAAAAGGCACATCAGGATCATGCATAAACGCTAAAATTTCTTTTCGGAAATCCCTAAGCCTTTCTAACAGGCACAATACTTTTCCCTTATTTTTTCTGCCTCTTTTTATTACCTTCTCAGGTTCCGGCGGTGGATTCGCCTTAAATCCTTCATCTAAAATACGTTTATATTTTCTTTCAAGTTTTTCCATCTGGTCAACTTCAATACGCTTTCCCTTCCCAGCTGTTTCATCAACTTAAATTTTAATATCACAAAGAAAATCAATCATCTTCTTTGCCCATTGTTGTTGATAATACTCATGCACAAAAATTAATTCTCTCAAATGATGAGCATTACATAATGAATGCTCACAATTATATTTAAAATATGATTGCCAATGATCATGTACCGCCCTTCCTTTGAACTCAGGAAGTATGCCCATTGCGTCAAAAGCTTTCGAACCTCGTTTTTTTGTGAACGAAATAAGATGTTAACATCGGAGTTCCTGCACTGTGAAGCCAGTGAAGTTTGCCTTTTATGTTTACTCCGGTTTCATCAAAACACACTATTCCTGAATCAATAAGTTTTTTTATCAACCAATCATTAAAATTTTCCAACGATTTTGAACATCTTTTTGTGGCATTAACAATCGTTCCTTCGCTTAATGGGATTGAAAATATATCTTCAAAAATTTCAGCACTTCGTTCAACCGGTATCAGCTCATAATTTCGCAAACAAATCGCGATAGCACGTAAATAATTACCGTATTAAGTTTTATGTGTTATGCCATCAGGAAAATTTGCCCTGCCTTCACTCCCGCAATTTGGACACTCTTTTATTTCAGCCTGATATTCAGTAACATGAACAGATATCTTCGGGGTATCAAATTCCTGTCTTTTGTCATAATTCTTTGCTTCAACGTCATGTAATGAATTATTACAGCAGGGACACTCGTTAACTGATAATTTAATTATCTCCTCAGGTGAATCTGTCATCTCAAGATGCTTCCCCTTGTGTCCTTTCTGTCCTCCAGATTTCCTGCCGGATTTTTTCCGCTGACTTTTTGTCCTTTTTGCCTTTTTCTTTAATCCATCACTTGATGGTGGCTTGCTGCTGTTATTGCTGTTTTTAGAAACTTGACCTTCAAGCTTTTCAATCCTGACAGTTAAAATTTCAATTTTAGCTGTAAATTCATTTATTAAATTTTCAACAAGGTTTACTACGGCTTCTTTGCCCTAGTCATAGACTTTCTCAATTTCTTCCCGTTTCATAGTGCCTAATATAAATTAGGCTTGAAAAATTGTTAGCAAAAAAAATATTTATTGCGACTTATAGCTGAGTAGTTACAAATATTTATTATAAAGATTTTTTAAAGCCGTTTCTGTCAACTTTCTCAACCTATTTTACCCTGAAACAAAGATTATTTAACATGCACTTTATAATTATATAATCCCTTATTTTTATTAAATAAAAAAATCTCCGGCTGTAATGCCGGAGGTCAAAGCTCGTAATTTTTATATTTAAGGAAGCAACAGTCTTAATGAGTCATCTTTATTCCTGCGTAAATATATCTTCCTGTAAGAGGAGCGTAAATATATGCCGCGGAATCCTCTGTTTCAGCAGTATAAATAGTATCCTGCACCTCATCAAAAAGATTGTCGCAGCCGGCGAATACCGAATATGTCCAGTGGTCATGTCTGAAATCCTTGCTGATCTTTGCGTCAAAAACAAAGTATCCGTCCGTATGATCTATATGTGCAATCGGATCGCCGGTAACTTCATCACCCGCGTTTGCCGTGCCGTTTTCAACATCATCATCACCTGCTTCATATACCAGCATATCCCTTTGCACATTCTGTCTTCCTACATAGCGGCAGTTCGCGCTTGTCATTAAACCGAATTTGCTGTATTTATGCTCAAGGCCAAGCGTCGCTGTCATGTCAGGCACCCTTAGCAGATTATCGCTGTCTCCATAGCCGTCATCACCTGACTCAAGCTGCTTGTCCTTGAATTTGGCCTGAGTATAGGTATAGCTCGCATTTAGATTAAGAGAATCCAGCATGCGTAAAGTAGCGCTCAGCTCAAATCCCTGTGTGTAAGCTTCACCTGCGTTAACGAAAACAGCGTCATAACTGTAACCGTCAACAAAAACAAGATTGATCTTATCTTTTATATCTGTACGGAAAACATTAAGGTCGCATGTAAATCTTTTCCCATAGTATGCTATTCCGGCATTGTAGCTGACTGATTTCTCCGACTCCAGATTATCCGGAACTTCTACAGTAGGAGCCGCTGAGCACAGATGAAGGTCTTCAGCAAATAAAGTTGGAACCTTGAATCCCCATCCATATGAAGCTCTTACAACAAAGTCATTCAGAAATGAATATTTAAGTGCAGCTCTAGGGCTTACTGCGGAATCCTCGTGCAGGGAACTGTCAAATACATTATCATATCTTGCGCCGATAACGAGGTCAAGATCAGGAATAATTTCCCATTCATCCTGCAGGAATCCTGAAATAATTTTTGATTTGCTTTCCTTATCTTTCTCGTAATTGATTATCTGTTCCAGATCTTCCTCTTTATAATTGCCGCCGAATGTTACAGTGTTGTTCTTCATGACCGGATGGCTGTATAAAAGATCAATCATAAAGGCATCTTCTTCTGAATGAAAAGGCCTCGCCCCGTTTGTCGCGTCTCTTTTATGAAATGTCTGAATCCAGTTTAATTTGAACAAACTGCCAGCCGGCAATTCCGCTTTGTATCCCGCGCCCCATTCCCATCTGTCAGTAGTAATATGTTCTGCGTCTTCATCAAGGGAATCATCAATAGCATTATAGAATACTTCGGTATCTTCTGTTCCATCTTCGTCAGTATCAATCATTCTTGATTTTGTTCCTGTATATCCGCCTCTTCTGTATTCATGAAGAGCCCTTCCTATAAGCGTTAATCTGTGCTTATCATTAAATAAATAAACATGTGTTTTCGCGGAAAAATTATAAAGATCCTGTTCAATCTTATCCGTAAATAAATCATCATTTGTAAGCACATAATCATTATGATGCCTGCTTCCCGTTAATATAAATGCAACATCCCCTTCACGGAGTCCTACTGTTGCATCTGCATCATAAGCAGTTTCATCATTATCATAAAATCCTTTGGTAAAGGATGCCGATATAATCGGTTTATCTTTTTCAGGCTCCTTTGTTATGACATTAATTACACCACCAAGAGCCGAACTTCCGTAAAGAGCTGAAGAAGCGCCTTTTACAACTTCAATTCTCTCAATATTTGCAACATTCACCTGCCTTAAACCGTAAACCCCGGCAAGAGCGCTGAAAACAGGAAGGCCGTCAAACAATACGAGAGAATATCCTCCCTCGAGGCCCTGCATTCTGATTTCAGAGAAATTACAGTTTGTGCATGATGTATTTACCATAACGCCGGGCATAAGACCTTTGTCAAAAATTTCATATAAATTTTTAGCGCCGCTTGTTTCAATTCTCTCACCTGTCAGCACTTCCGTACGTACAGGAGTGTCCTTCAGTTTTTTTTCTGTCCTGGTTCCTGTTACCACGATAGTTCTTAATTCAACATCTTCTTCCTTTACAGTATTAACAGCAGAAGAATCCTCTTCAGCATCGATTGTCTGCGAATATGAAATATTCTGAATTCCGAGAATAACGATTACCAATGCCAGATACTTAATCAGATTCTGTATCTTTATTTTTTTCATTTATTTCTCCTTAATTTTTAATTACATTTTTTTATCATGCCTGAACAGCTCTCATAAACATTCCTCCTTTTAACTCCTGATCTGAAATCAAATTCCGGAACGACAAAGCACCCTTTTAAAAATAAAAATTCCTGCTCTGAATCTTTCTAAAAAAGCGAATTGCATAATGAGAGAATGTTTAGTATTTTAGAATTTTTTCTCAATTAACGATTTTTATATAAATAATTCCCAAAGGGGGAGCTTTATTGAAAAAAGCATAAAATGAATTTAATGTAATCCTGATACAGGATTGATACTGCCATGTTTTATAAAATACTTCCCATTTTATAAAAAAGAATACAGGTTCTGCAGCCTCAATTCCTACTGCATAAAGAGACTTGCAGAAAATATCATTATCTACCCCTAAATGAGGGTCAAATACTTCCTTTGGCAGACCCAGCGATAAAAAAGAAGATAAAAGAAGTATATAAATTACAGGTAATTTGGATATCATCTATCAAATGGTTACAAATATATTCTAATTTAATTAGGTTTTTAAACTAAAATTAGTAAAGACTAATTTGTCAAGCAAAAAATACCAAAAAAATCTCCGGCACAATCACCGGAGATTACAGGAATAATATTCGCTAGTTTTAAACATAAAAAAACGGGGATTATTTAATCCCCGTAATATAATATATAACTACTTTTTATAAATAATATATAGCCTGTATTAATTCCGCGCATAAGCCGGTTCAGCCCGGTCATAATCAATATCACGATCAGACTCGGAATCATCTTCCGGCATATTGAATGTCAGAGATATAACCAGCGCTGCAATCGCCATACATCCGGCTACAAGATAAGCTGTATTAAAACTTTTTGTAGCATCATAAATTATTGCGCTTGGAATAGGGCCGAGAATTCCTCCGATACCCCAGGCTGTAAAAACCAGTCCATAGTTGGCGCCGAAATTCTTCATACCGAAAAGGTCTGATGTTGAAGCTGAGAAAACCACCATACAAGCGCCGTAACACATCCCTGCAAATGCAACTCCCATCATCAGTAAAAGGTAGTTCGTATATAATGAAAACATGAACATATTGACTGCCAGAAGAACAAAGGTGAGGCGCATCAAATTAGGACGTCCGATTTTGTCTGACAATGTTCCGCCGAATGAACGGCCGATTCCGTTAAAAACGGAAATTACAATTACGAGTATGAAGCCGCCGCCCCATCCGGCCTGTACTTTTGCGATTGTCGCTGCGTGAGCAATTACCATAAGCCCGGAAGCTGCGGATAACGCGAACATGAGCCACATTTTATAGAAACTTGCTGTTTTAAGCATTTTTGACGGTTCAATATCATTATCAACTGCAAATTTTTTGATATTTCCTGCGGGTTTTTCGTCTTTACCCGGATTTCTGAGAATCAGTGACATTCCTGTCATTAAAAACAGAAGTACAATACCGATTAACCAGAAAGCGGATCCAATGCCAGCAGAATTTACAAGCCCGTTTGTAACAGGAGAATACATCAGGGATGACAAAGCAACCATTGCGACAACTATTCCATTTATCATTCCTTTTTTCTCGGGAGGAAACCACTTCAATGCAGGAGGAACTGTTGCTGCATACAATGTACCTATACCGAATCCGGTAAAAATACCGAATGTAATAACCATTATTACAGGATCCAGGAATAATCCGGTAAGAACCAGACCTGAACCTACAAGAAAACTGCCGATCAATGCTACAAAACGCGGACCCTTTTTATCCTGAATAGGACCTGCAAGAGCCATGGATGCTGCAAAGGAGATTGAGAAAACCGTATAGGGCAATGAAGCCTGAAAACTTGTCCAGTTCAGCTGACTCATCAGAGCTTTTCCGATAATACTCCATATGTAAAGAATACCGCTTAAAAAATTAATTCCTATAGCTGCCCATAATACCAACCAGGCTTTTCTGCTTGTACTGTTAGACATAAAAATGAACCTCTTCTAATCTTAAGTGTAGAAAATACTAGTAATCCAGGTAAAGCTGTACCTTACTTTAGTTTTCTGAATCATGATTTAAACTGAATTTAACGGTTGATTCGGTTAACTGAATGGATTCAGGTGATATTTCGCTTTGCCTGTAAATTGACATATTTATTATAGATACTACGTGTATTGAGAATACATTATATCTATAATATAGACACACCATCTAAATAAGTCAAGTGTATTTCGCAATATAAACAATACTTAACCAAAATGGAATATAGCCTTTTTTTTTCAAGTCTTAATTTTAAATATTTCACTTATTCGATTTTTTTAACAAACCGGCATTTCCTGCAAATACTGTTTATTATTTGATTAATCTTTGATTATATTGTATATTTCTTATTACGTTTTTAAAATAATCCAAAAGCAGGAGAATTAGCGTGCCCCATGTCTGCATGGTAGTTGAGGGAGCATATCCCTATATAACAGGTGGTGTTTCCGCGTGGTGTCATCAGCTGATTGAAGAAATCAAAGATGTTGATTTTACACTGCTTGTAATTCTGCCCGCATCCTATCGCGGAAAAGACTATAAATACAAGCTTCCTCCCAATGTCCTTGATGTAAAGGAAATATGGCTTGATAATAATTATTTTCCTGAAAAATACTGTCTGAATAAAAAGGAAAAACAGGAATTCTTTAATGAAATTCAGAACTTCCATCTTTCCATGAAAATGAAAAATTACGGATTTTTTCAAATTATTTTAAAACTGCTTTTTGAAAATCAGGATAATATTAATCTCGATTTCCTTACAAAATCCAGGGAAGCTATAGAGACCCTTTTCAATATTTACAGTGAAACAGGAAATGAATCAGGTTTTATGCATTACTTCTGGACCTGGAAATCCACTCATCTGCCGCTTCTGCGCATACTGAACTTCCCCCTTCCTGCAGCGGACATGTATCATGCCGTAAGCACAGGATTTGCCGGCGTAATTTCGGCAGTTGCCAAGCTGAAACTCGGTATTCCCTTTGTACTGACAGAGCACGGAATATACGCAATGGAAAGAGAGGACGAGCTGTCAAAATCCGTGCTGATTAATGATAATCAGAAGCAGCTATGGATCAACTTTTATCACAGCCTTTGCAGAATCTCCTATTCCTTTGCTGATAAAATAATCACCCTTTACAGAGGCAATCTGTTTATTGAAGTTGCGAACAACGCGAATATTGACAGAACGGAAATAATACCGAACGGCGTAGACATTGAGCTCTACTCCTCTCTGCAGAAAATTGACAACGGCGACAAAATCATTGTAGGCATTGTGGCAAGAGTTGTCCCTATCAAGGATGTAAAGACTTTCATCAGGGCTGCGGGCATCGTGTCAAATGAAGTTCCTGAAGCGGAGTTTCACATAATCGGCCCAACTGATGAAGATGAAGAATACTATGAGGAATGCGTCAATATGGTTAATGAGCTTAATATGCAAGACAAAATTATTTTTACAGGCAGGGTGCAGATGACAGACTATTACCCAAAAGTTGACGTCCTTGTGCTTACAAGCGAACGCGAAGCTCAGCCCCTTGTACTTCTTGAGGGAATGTGCGTAGGTATGCCCGCGATTGCTTCAGACGTAGGCTGCTGCAGGGAAATGCTTGAGGACACAGGCTTTATTACAGAACCAGGTAATCATAATGAAACAGCGGAAGCAATAATAAGGCTGTGCAGGAACAAACAGCTGAGAGAAGAGCTAACTGCCAAGGGCAAGGAGATGGTAAAGCTCAAGTATAATGTTGCTGATGTAATTCAGAGCTACAGGCAGATCTATCATAAATTCAGTGAACAGACCAGAACATTACAAATGGTGAAACATGGCAGGGATAGGTTTTCAGCTGCAAAAACTTATTGAAGATGAATCCTTTTTAAAAAAAGCAAAGGCATACATTTTCGCGTCAATAATAACTTCAGGGCCGTGGATTCTATCAATAATCTGCCTCGGGCTGATCGGCCTTTTAAGCGGAACTCTTATTACAGGCATGGAGTTCCCTAAAGTAAGCATTACGATTGTCTACACTTTCGCGTTTTCCCTTATCTTTACAGGCCCTGTCCAGTACATACTCACAAGATACCTTGCTGATAAAGAATACATAAAGCAGAAGGATAAAATGCTTTCCGCGCTGATCACAGCCTTAATAATGAGTCTCGCGATATCGCTTGCGCTCTCAGTCCCATGGTATCTTTCAATTGAAGCATCCCTGCAGTTTAAAGTGACGGGAATACTGCTTTTTGCAACAGTGTGCTTAATCTGGACAATGATGGATTTTCTCAGCTGCTCAAAAAATTATACCGGAATAATATACTCTTTTTTTACAGGCAGTGCTTCATCATTGATACTTGCCGTTGTTTTCGGGAAAACATCCGGAGTTGACGGATCCCTCGCAGGATACACGGCAGGCCAGTTCATTTTACTCACAGCATTACTGTTTTTTATTGCAAAAGAATTCCCGTACAACGGCATCTTTAACAGGGAATTCCTGCACTATTTCACACTATTTCCTTTCATATTCTTCACAGGCTTTTTTTACAATATGGGCCTTTGGATTGACAAGCTTATCGGCTGGTTTTTCATGGGCGAAACAGTATTTGGCAATTTTAAGGCATATGGAGTTTATGACACGCCTGTTTTCATAGCTTATCTTTCAATCATACCTTCCCTTGCGTATTTTCTTATTCAGTCCGAAACCCGCTTCTTTCTTGTGCATAGAAGATTCTTTGATTCAATATCAAATGAAAAACTGCAGAACATACTGCAATACAAGGATGACCTTATTAAAGTTCTCAGTCTGAGTATACTCAGACTATTTATAATTCAGTTTGCCTGTTCTCTGGGCGGTTTTATTTTTTCCGGGTTTATTGTTTCCTGGTTCGGGCTATCGGTACAGTCTGAAGAAGTATTGAGAATACTTTTTTTCGCGGCAGGCGCGCAGGTGATGTTCCTTTATATAATTATTTTCATTATGTATTTTGATTTAAGTAAACTGGGATTCTACCTGGTTGCGCTTTTCTTTCTGCTGAATTTTATGCTGAATATTTTAAATCTTTTCTTCCCGTTCGCTCCCATGGGGTCCGCGTATCTGATATCAATAAGCGTTTCCTTTTTTGCGGGCCTTGCGTTCCTACTGTATTCGGTATCCGATATTGAATACAGCATCTTCATGCGCCAGGAAGACTAAAGTCCTATGTCGGATAAAAATTTATCAGTTATCATTGAAGCATATATCCTGATCTCCGCAATCTTTACTGCATCAATCTGTATTTTTTCGAGTATATCAAGCACGTATTGTCTCATAACAATGTGTTCTTCGATACTATATACATCGTTTTCGTTATAATACAGCTCATAAAAGCTGTTTGAAATTGAATCAGCCAGATATAAAAGTTCAGACCCCAGCCTGCAGTCCTCATCCGCAAGCCATGGATTATGATGAAATGAAACGGTTTTAATAATGCTTTCAGGCAAATGCCAGTGCTCGCAAAGAATCGCGCTCAGCAGCGAATGCTCCGGAAAAAATTTATCCTTTTGCTTTTTCTGTACTGTTTTCTCTTCTCTTATTTCCATTATCATCTCATAATAATAATCAGGAAAATAAATCAGCATAAAAAACAGGCCGATATCATGAACTACTGAAGCTGTCACAAGCTCTCTCTTCGCAGCCGGATCAGTTATTATATCCTCAGGCAGGGCTACAAGTATTGACTGGAGAAAAGACTGAACTTCAACAGAGTGCTTCAGCAGCCTGAGAAATTCGTTCTTATTTTTTGTATAAACTCCTACTTCAGGCACTTCCGGATGCTGGCCGATTACAAGCTTGATAAGATCTTTGTCCATAATCAGAAGAGCGTCATCTATTGAGGATATTTTATTTCTGAAACCGAATGCTTCTGAATTTGCAGTCTTTAAAAGTTCAAGAGCAAGTGAAGGATCATAAGAAATATGCCGGCTGAGGTCTTCCGCTTTTTCCCTGTCTTTAACATCAAATTCCGCAATCAGGTGACTAATTTTATTTTTAACAGCAGGATATGTCGGAATATGATCTATTGTATACAGTTTCTGCAGTAAATCCTGGAGCATTTTATTTTCCGTTTCTTAAATTTACCGGCATCTCAGTAAACAATTCAAAATAAAAGGCCCGGAAAGAGCCGGAGCTGTTATAAATGATTCATTGAAGATCTATATTATAATTAAAAAAGGGTGTATCACAACTCTTTTTTATTTAATCCTCTTTAAAAGCCAAGACATATTTCTGCCGAGAATTTTCATTGTATTTATTCCTTCTTCGTCTTTTTCCACATCCCCGGCCTCCATTCCTATGCCCATGTTCCAGTAGCTTGATCCGGAAATTATCATCTGGCTTATAAGAAAAAAATGATTTATTGAATCAAACACATGAACGCTGCCTGCTCTTCTGACAGCCACAGCAGCAGCCCCGACCTTGTATTTCAGCAGGTCACCGTTTGACTTTGACACAAAACCCGCCCTGTCAATCAGCGCTTTCATCTCAGCATTAACATCTGCAAAATATGTCGGGGAACCCAGTATAATCCCGTCCGCATCTATCATTTTTTCCACTAACTCATTCAGTATATCATTATCAATCGCGCAGCGCCTGTTCTGATTTTCAAAACACTTGTAGCAAGCAGTACATCCACGTATACTCTTCCCCGCAAGGCTTATATATTCTGTTTCAAATCCCTCGTGCCTGATTTCATCCAAAGCATAATTTATAAGACTTGCAGTATTCCCGTTTTTTCTCGGACTGCTGTTTATAGCGATTACTTTCATTTGTATTTATCTCCCGGTAATTTTTAAGTAACAAGATCAGCTTTTTAACTATAGTCAAGAAAAATGTTTACTGTTTAAAAAAGAAATACTCCCGGGATTTTTAAAATAAATGGATAAACTTCTGTTAAAAAAAGCTTTACACAAAAAACCTTCATATTTTTAATATTTACTGAATGGAGAGATGCCAGAGTGGTCGAATGGGACGGTCTCGAAAATCGTTGAGGGGTTAGCTCCTCCGAGGGTTCGAATCCCTCTCTCTCCGAAATTCTTATTTGTTTGTTGACAAATTTTATATGTTTTAATCAATAAGATTTCATTCTTAATGGAGAGGTGTCTGAGAGGCCGAAGGAGCACGGTTGGAAACCGTGTGTAGCGCGAGCTACCGAGGGTTCGAATCCCTCCCTCTCCGGATTTTAAATTTTACAATCAGCATAACCGACTTCACTTATTGCAATAATCATTGATAAAAGATTCACCATTTACTGTAATACAGAAAATTAAAATCCATATTTAAATGTCATGACATATCAGGTAACCGCCAGGAAATGGCGTCCGCAGAAATTCGACGAAATAGTCTTCCAGGACCATATTTCCAAAACAATCAGAAACAGCATTAAAGCAGGAAGAATATCCCACGCTTATCTGTTTTCAGGACCTCGCGGCGTAGGCAAAACCACAATGGCAAGGGTACTTGCAAAAGCGCTTAACTGCCTTTCTGCAGACGGCCCGACTGAAGATCCGTGCGGAACATGTGAAAACTGTGTTGAAATCAAAGAAGGCTATTCTTTTGATGTAATGGAAATTGACGGTGCTTCCAACAGGGGTATTGACAATATCCGCGAACTCAGGGAAAATGTAAATCTTGCTCCCATTAAAACAAGATTCAAAGTATACATCATAGATGAAGTTCACATGCTTACAAAAGAAGCCTTCAATGCCCTCTTGAAGACTCTTGAGGAGCCTCCTGAGCATGTTGTATTTATATTCGCAACAACTGAAATCCACCGTATTCCTGAAACAATTCTTTCAAGATGCCAGAAGTATTTGTTCAAAAAAATACCTGTTGAAACTATTGTAGCGCACTTAAGCAAAATAGTTGAAGCTGAATCATACAAAATTGACAAAGAGGCATTATACCCGATCGCAAGAGCAGCGGAAGGATCAATGCGCGATTCCCAGTCTCTTCTGGATCAGGCAATATCATTTTCTGACGGCACAATAAAGGAAGAAGACGCACTGTCAATTCTCGGAGTAACAACTCTTTTCAGTTATATAGACATTCTGAACTGCATAGCAGAATATGACAGGGTTAAGCTTATTGACGAAATTGACAGGGTAATTACTCTTGGTATTGACGTTCAGAGATATGTTTCCGGTTTTATTGATGTTATTAGAAGCATTCGTCTTATTTCAGGCGGAATTACATTAAAAGACATTATCGGATTTTCAGATGAAGAAATTTCCAGGCTTAAAGCAGCAGGCGGAAAATACACAGACGAAGAATTAAGCCTGATATTCAAAATCGCAAGCGAGCTTGAAGGCGGACTCAGATTTTCCACAAATGAAAGAATCAATCTTGAAATGGCATTTCTGGATATGCTTAATATCAAAAAAAGCCCTTCTGTTGCTTCAATTCTGAAAAAACTCTCAGGAATATCCGGGAACATGGACAACAATATTGCAGCCGGCGCTCCGCAGGATCAGAAAACAGGGCAAAAGCCGGACGGCAGTTCTGTGGAAGACAATATAAAGAGTTTATTCCACGGTGAAGTTATTGAATAATTTTGTCCGGTACCAATTAATATAGAACATTCGACTATTCAGTCATAAATTTAAAAAATTAAAATAAACCAGTAAAACAGAATACAAAAAGGAGCAAATTAATGTTAAAAGATCTCGGCAATATGATGAAGCTTCAGAAAGAACTGAAAAACGTACAGAAATCTCTTAAGAAGTCGGAATCAAGCGCGGAAAGCCAGGACGGCCTGATAAAAGTTACAGTAAACGGGGAATTCTCCATGGTTGATATCAGTATAGATGAGTCACTGCTTGAAGCAGGCAACAGGCAGAAGCTTGAAAAACAGATAATTTCAACAGCAAATAAAGCAGTGGCAACAGCCAAGGAATACGCTGCAAAAGAAATGGGAAAACTCACCGGAGGCATGAACATCCCCGGACTCGATAAATTTTTCGGCTAAGAGAATCAGTATGGCCGGACCTTCGTTTTATCTCGATGCCCTTATACGGGAGTTTTCAAGGCTCCCGGGCATCGGCCCTAAAAGCGCGGCAAGACTCGCATTTTATATTCTTAAACAGCCCATGTCTGAAGTTGAAAAGCTCTCACAGACAATTGTAGACCTGAAAAAAAACATTACCTTCTGCCGGAAATGCGGCGGCATATCAGACACGGAAATATGTTCAATCTGTTCAGACGCAACAAGGGACACACAGACCATCTGCATTGTGGAAGAAGCAAGAGACATTATCACTATTGAGAACAGCAGAGGCTTTCACGGACTGTATCACGTCCTTGCAGGAGTCATATCCCCGCTTGATGGAATAGGCCCTGAAGAGCTGAAAATAAACGAATTCTTCGCAAGATGCAGAGACGAGGAAATCAAAGAAGTCATCATAGCACTTAACCCCACAATAGAAGGAGACGCAACAACCCTTTACCTCGCAAGAGAACTCAAACCAATGGGCATTATGGTAATGAGAATAGCTCACGGACTTCCCGTAGGCTCAAACCTCGAATACGCTGACAGCGCCACAATAATCAAATCGCTTGAAGGAAGAATTATTATTAAGTAGCTGTTTATTGCAGGTAATCATTCTTTCTAAAGATATTAGGGTATTAAAATTGAACGAACAAAATAAAAAAGTGTTATTATTTTTTCTTCTTATTACGACTATCCCTATCCTGCAAATTAATCAAAATAGGAATCCCCTTAATATCAAGCTCCTTCTGAAGGAGCTTCTGAAAAAACCTGATTACTTCCTTCCTGAAAAGAGCAGAGTTATTAACAAAAAATTTAAACCGCGGAGGCACAGTCTCAATCTGGGTAGCGTAATAAATTTTTAATTTGTCCCCGAGAAGAGGAAGCTGTTTTCTTGCCTGAACAGATTCAATAATTTTATTTAATTTCGCAGTCTCTATTCTTACGCGTGCCTTTTCTGAAAGCGCTACTGCTGTCTGCAGAAGCTTGTGTATTCTGAGCTTTTCCTTTGCAGACAGAGATATTATAGGAAAGTCAGCGGTCCTGTAAAGTTTGAAAATTACTTTGTCTTTATACTCCTCAAAAGTCTTTGTATCTTTATCAATAATATCCCATTTATTAAGCCCGATAATCAAAGGCTTGTTTACTTTCAGAATTTCATCACATATTTTTTTATCCGTCTCGGTAATACCCATTTGTGCATCCATAAGATGAATGACAACATCCGATTTTCTGATTGATTCAATTGTCCTGGTCTTTGAAAAAAAATCCACGTTTTTCGTAATTTTGCTTTTCTTCTTCAGCCCGGCAGTATCAATGATCTTAATGCGTTTACCGTGGAAATAGAAATCTTCATCAACAGAATCCCGTGTTGTTCCCGGAACATCCGAAACTACGGCACGATTCTCCCCGATAATGGAATTCAGCAATGTGGACTTTCCCGAGTTCGGCCTTCCCACTATCGAAATTTTCACATCCGCATCAGGTGTCCTGCTTTTTTCGGGAAGCAGGTCCAGTATCTTGTCAATCAGCAGTTTAATATTTACTCTTCTCAACGCGGAAATAGGGAGAATGTCGCTGCAGCCGAGCTCATAAAAATACGACATGTTTTCCAGATCGGAATTGCTGTCCATTTTATTGACAGCAACTATTGTCGGAAGCGATGTCTTTCTTATTATCTCATACAGCTTATAATCAAAAGGAAGCAAATCCGGATTTTCGAGCAGAAAAATAATCAGAGATGATTTCTTAAAATAGTCCAAAGCATTTTGCAGTATTGACTGCGAAAGCTCGGATGAATCTGTAATATCAAGTCCCGGAGTATCTGAAAGAATAAAGGATTTTTCTCCGTGAGTAATATTAAAGGATATTATATCCCTGGTAAGACCGGGAATGGAATCAACTATCGCTCTTTTCTCTTTGGATAAAGCATTAAAAAGAGTCGATTTCCCGACATTCTGTCTTCCGACGATTGTAACAACAGGCAGTTTTTTTGTCATTATTTGGCTTCAAACTTCTCTTCATGAAAAAATCTGATAATGGTATTTCCAATGATAATCCTGTCTCCATAATTAAGTATTACCGCTTTTTTCAGTATCTTCCCGTTTAGATATGTTGAATTGGTAGAATCAAGATCCTCGAGCTGAAAATGTCCTTCATCATTTAAAAATATTCTACAGTGTTTTTTGCTTATCAACGGATCGTCAATTATTATATCTGAATTATCTTCCCTGCCGAGAACCATTTCATGATTATCAAGAATAAAAGATTTTCCCAGATAATTTTCAGACATAACAACTAACAGTGCTCTTTTTTTTAATATTCCCGCAGACTGTATCTTGCGCTTATTAGTAATATTGACAGTATCTTCCTTGACCATGATTACTCCGTATTTTTTTTAATTTTTTCAATATCGTTATTCTTTACCCAGCCTCTTTTTTCATCAAGCCTTATAAGAGTCCATCCCTCTTCAGACTGATCATGCATAACTATTGTACCCGCGTGAAGCTGGAACAGTAGTTTTTCTCTTTCATCCGGACCGGAAAGAACATTTACTTCTTCGGAAAGTATGACAGCTCTGCTGTCTGTTGCGTCATAGTAATATTTCCAGGCCCACGATATTCCGCTAACAAGCCACAGAACAAGCAGGACAACCGGAAAATAATACGTCCATTCTTTTTTTATGTACAGGCGAAGTATCAAAGCACACCAGAACAATAAATTAATAATAACAAAAATTATGAACAGCTCATTGAGCGTCATTGATTCTGTCCAGAACAGAATATCTGAAAGAAATGAAGAGGGCACATCAGCAGCATCCTTAACGAACTTCCTGACATACTGCAGATTATATTCAAGGTCAGGGTTGCGCGGCATTACTCTTCCTGCCCTTTCATAATACAGCACTGCATGTCCTGTCATATTCAGACGGTAGCAGGTATTGCCCATATTATACCAGAGGTCTCCGCTTGTGTATCCGGACTTTTCAATTTCAGAATACACATTTAACGCTTCATCATAAGCGCCGTCTTTGTATAACTGATTCGCCTTATAAAAAAGTTCTTCAATATTGCTGCTGTTTTCAGCGGAGAACAGGAAAGACGGCACAGCAATTAAAATTGCCAGCAGGAATAATCTTTTCACTTTATCTCCTTCTCAATGCTCTTTATTATCAATGCAGCCTCTTCATGCATGTCGCACGGCTCCGACCCCTTGCCTGTATATATAAATGTTTCCAGTTTCTTAAGCAGCCATTCCATTTGACCAATTGTATCCTGATTACATCCACCGGCTTTCAGAATAGAGGAGGCTTCGTCCGGCGCAATTGAACCGAGCTGTAAATTAAAACGTTTATTAAAATAATCCCTGATAGAATCGGACAAATCATCAGCGTTTAAATCTTCATTTTTACATTTTTTCAAAAATCCCTTTGCTGCCCCGGCTGCCAGCATTTTTGCCTCTTTCTCAGGAGTCGGCTTTTTCACTATGTAAATCACATAAGCCGTGCAGAATGAGAAAAAAGGAACAATTATCAACAGCAACCACAGCAGATTAAATGACACGGATTTTGAAAAATTAACCGCAGACTTGTGAATCGGAAAAATATCCTCTGCCAGTTCTTCGACAGGCTTTTTTAGCTGCGCTGAACCGCCCTTTACAAATTTAGGCTCAGCCATTTCCCCTGTACCGGGATCTACGATTAATTTGAATGTCTGTGTTTTTTTTCTCAGATATGCCTTTCTGCCTGAATCGAAATAACTAATTTCCAGATACGGAATCGTATACAGGCCTTCCTTTTCAGGAACAATTGCCCACTTCATTGTCTTAATGCCTATCAGTCCTTTATCTGTCTGCTCTGTTTCAATAGCAGGCTCATCCGGATATATCTTCAGGTTTTCAATTTCCGGAAATTCCAGATCAGGAATTCTGTTTATGTTGCCTGTGCCTTTAATCAGAACAGTAAGAGTGGACGATTCGCCTGCCTTTACTCTCGGGGGATCAAGTTCCGCGCTTATATTGAACCGGCCGATCATTCCCGTATAATCGGCAGGCTTGCCTTTTTCAGAAACAGGCAGCACGTTCAGTACAGGCGAATTACTGGCAACTGTTACAGAGCGTCCTCTTACACTTGTAAAAAAATCATCTGACGAAAAAAAATCTTCAAACAAATCACTGTCGCCTGATATACGAACCCGCATGCCCATTTTAGCGGGAACAATTTCAAATCGCCCGGGTTTTGAAGGTACAAGCGAAAACCTGATTTCAATAACATTATAATTTCCTGACTTATACCTGCTGGTATATTCAACCGGCTTACCTAACTGTTTAAAAGTGAGGCCTTCAATCTCCGGCATATCAAGTGAAACATTAGAAATACCGGCTATATAATACAGTCTCAGAATATATGAAAGCTGTTCTTCAATATAGGCAGTTCCGGAAGAAAGAGTTGCAGCAAGAAAAACAGGTTTATCAGTGTTTCCCTTTCCGGGCTGTGCGCCCTGTTTTGTTACTGTCAGCTTTTCCGTATTGGACTTGTACACCTTTCCGTCAACCTTTACAAAAGCTGGCCCAATATCAAAACTGCCCTCTTTTTCAGGCTGAAGAAAATAAGTAAAATCCAGGCTGGAGCTGAATTTTCCGTTGATCATTTCAACCCTGCTTGACTGCCCGCCTGAACGCACACTGAAATCTTCAAGCCCCTTTATTCCCGGATTATCCGCTTCCCGTGAACCCTTAACACTGACAGTCATGCGTATGGTATCTGAAATTCCCGCGTCAAAACGGTTCAGCTTAAGAGTAACGGAAATTTCATCCGCAAACATAGAACACGGAAATAAGAGTATAAATAATATCTGTAAAATTATTTTCATATTATTTTATAATGAGCACTGAAATATTTTTAAAAACTATTCCTTATTTTACCAGTTCTTTCCTGAACCGGTATCCTTGTCTTTATCACGCATCTGAAACTGTAATACTTTGGCTCTGTCTTCTTTAATATTGTCGAGCAGAGCTTCCGCTTTTTTCCTGTCAAGAGCCTGCATTTTCTCCGCTCTTAACTGTTTTTCATCCTTTGGTAAACTTCCATTCTGATTATCCTTCTGCTGATTGTTCTTTTTATCTTTGCTGTCTTTGTCCCGGTCACCTTTGTCATTGTTCTTTTTATCACCGGAACCCTTGTCTTCCTTATTCTGTTTATTCTGATCCTTGTTGTCTTTGCCGTTTTTGTTGTCTTTATTCTGCTTCTGCTGTTCAAGCCTGTTCAGCGCAAGTTCGAGATTATATTTTGCTTCAGCACCGTCAGGATTAAAAATAATCGCCTGCCTGTACAGATCAGCTGCTGTAGAAAAATCATTCTGCATAAATGCCGTATTGCCGAGATTATAGGCTGCTCTATACAAAACATCCTTATCCTCCGCCCTTCTCAGCACACTGGAGAATGCGGCCTCTGCAGTCTTGTAATCTGAATTCTGAAAAGCCGCACATCCCCTGTTATAACGATAGCGGATATCCTTCGGATTATCCATATCTCCTTTCTGATACTCTTTTTCAGCCTCCGCAAACTTTCCGTCCCTGTAAAGGTCATCAGCATTTTTTGCTGATAATTCAGCACAGAAAAAAATAAACACGCCAAGAACAAGCAGCAGTATTTTAACTTTATTTTTTTTGCAATATGTTTGCATTTACAAATCCTTCAAGAAGAAGCAGTACAAAAGCCCCAAGTATAAAAAACATAAATCTTTCTTCATAAACTTTTATTTTACCGCTTTTTAATTCAGCGGATTCAGTTTTCAGCTTAATTCCGCTAAAATAAAGCAGGTCAAGATCAAGGTCGCCTGCAACAGAGCGTACATAACTTCCGTCAGTTGTTGACGCTATTTTCGCGAGCGTTTTCTCATCCAGCTTTGATAATACAAGCTTTCCTCTCTCCTTTATAAATCCCCCTGAATTATCGGGAGAAGGCACAGGCCCGCCAGTAGGATCACCTATACCGAAAACAAATACCTTGACATTCTTTTCAGCTGCTTTTTGCGCAGCCTTAAGCCCAAGGCCCTCATTGTCTTCACCGTCTGTTATAAGAAGAATTACCCTGTCAGTATTCGCTTTTTCATCAAAAGATGAAACCGACATATCAATTGCAGCTCCAATGTCAGTACCCTTAACAGGTATAACACCCGGGGAAAGCTCTGAAAGGAACATATCCAGAGCGCCGTAGTCAAGAGTTAGCGGACACAGAACAAATGCTGTTCCTGAAAAAGCAACAAGTCCTACCCTGTCTCCCTGAACCACTTTTATGAAATCCTGAATCTCTCTTCTTGCTCTTTCAATCCTGCTCGGCTTAACATCCTGTACAAGCATGCTCGGGGAAACATCCACAGCAATAATAATATCCACACCCCTGCGGCTCACTTCCTGGTAATGGCTCCCCCATCTCGGGCCTGCAAGAGCGATAATAAGCAGAATAAAACTTAAGCAGAGCATAAAGATTCTTAATACTACCCTGTCTTTGTGTTCTGATCCTGTCAGTTTGGCAATCAGGCTGCTCTCGGCAAATCTCGACAAAGCCGCCTTTTTCTTTCTGTACTCAAAAAGCGCGGCAAACACTATAAGCGGCAGCACCCACAGGAAATTAAGCATCCATAATCGTTCAAAATTCATGGTATTACTCTCAGTACAGTTCCTGCAATTATTTCAAGAATTAACAGAAAAATCGCGGGAATTAAAAAATAGAGATACAGCTCTTTATAATGAAAAAATTCCTTAACCTTGATTTCTCTTTTCTCGGCTTTGTCTATTATATCATAAATCCCGGAAAGCTCCTCACTGTTGCCTGCCTGGAAGTATCTTCCTTTCCCGATCTCGGCAATCTTGATCAGTGTTTCCTCGTCAAGATCAACCTCCTGTTTTACCATAGTAGTCCCGAAAAGGCCTTTTACAGCGAACGGGGCAGGTCCCCTTCCGCCGACACCTATTGTGTATATCTTCACTCCGAAGTTCTGCACAGCATCAGCAGCCTGTTCAGGAGTAATATTCCCTGCATTGCTTCTTCCGTCTGTCAGCAGAATCAGAATCTTTGACTTTGCATCAAGATCCTTCAGCCTTTTCCCGCCAATCGCGATTGCAGACCCGATTGCGGTGCTGTCGCCTGCCATACCGATCTCAAGCCTGTCAATAAAACTCAGCAGCAGGCCCTTGTCCATTGTAAGCGGCGACTGAGTAAACGCCTCTGTCCCGAAAACAACAAGTCCTATTCTGTCATGTTCTCTTTTCTTTATAAAATCAGTAACAACGTGCTTGACTGCCGCAAGCCTGGTAACCCGCTCCCCCGCGATTTTGAAATCAAGAGCCTGCATTGTGCCTGAAGTGTCAAGGCATAGCATAATATCAACGCCCGGAGAATTCGTATCCCGTGAAATATTATATAGCTGAGGACGCGCGGCAGCAAATATCAGAAGAGCAAGCGCAGCTGTCCTCAGAATGAGCGGTATTCTGCCAATAAGGCTGCTGTACCCGAAAAACTGCGAAAGCCTGTGAGTGAGCGAAAAAGACAGGCCTGGAATCCCTCTCCTGTACTTAAAAAACATCCACACTCCAAGCAGCAGAAACAGCAGCAGCAATGGTTTATATGCGATTGTAAAATTCATCTCTTTTCCAATTAAAACAAAATATGAAATGACAATTATTTAAAAATGTTATTCATTCCATAACTCCTGACCTGTGCTCAACAACTGTCTCCACAGGAGTTGTATCTTTTATATATCTTAAAGCGCTTTTAATATCTTCTTCAATTTTATAAGTAGTCGGAACCATATCAGCAAACTTGACAAGATCACTGTCTCTAAGCAGAGGTATAAGCTGCCTGTCCCTTTCGTCTCTGATCTTTTTAATAATCTCTTCAGAAGTCATTTCTGCAGCAGGAAAGGATCTCAGCCTTTCAATATAAATACGGAGTATTTCGGAAAACCTGAAATAAAAATCCTTGTATCTGCCTTTCTCAATTAACTTAAGCTGAACCAGTTTTTTCAATTCCTCCCTGGCAACAACATGCGGTAGTTTGATCTCGCTCAAAATCTGTTTTTGTCTTGACCTGCGTTTGTTCCAGTACAGCAGTCCCGCAATAACGGCTAATGCTCCAAGTGCAATCAGCGCATAAGGCAGAATCCTAAGCCATACAGGATAAGTGGGAAATATATCCTCAATCGGCTTAAGCCTTGCCTCGGCAGGTTTATCTCCCAGATTGGACTTCACATTAATATCAATTTCTTCTGATTTTATTATATTGAGCTCATCGTTTTTGTCTTTAAAGGTCAGTGTTACTGGCCCGATCTTGAAAGGCTGAACTTTATCAATTATTACCTTTAGTTTAATATCTCCGTTTTCAGCTTTTTTACTGACTACGGTAAGACCCTCAAGCCCCTCAAGCTCGAATCCGTCGGATTTTGATCCATTAGATCCGGCTCCGTTAAAAGAACTTCCTTCTGGGAGCTTATATGTAATAGTCAGGTCAACAATATCCCCGACATTGACTTCACTTTTATCAACAGCAATTGCAATGTACGGAACGTCCTCAGTATTTTCCCCGGCTTTAACTTCCTGCTTTATTTTTTGAGGCTGTTTATTTGAATCAGCATACAAAAATCCGTAAACAGGCAAAACAGAAAGCAACAGGAACAGATATAGTTTCTTCATCATTGGCGCCTGCCTTTCATTGAGAAAAATTTAATAAGAGGCTTGGTTACGTCAAGATGAGTGTAGAGGTCAACCAGGTCAACCCCTGCCCTGTTTACAAGTTCAGTCAGCTTCCGTTTTTCCCTGAATACAAAGTGCATCCATTTCTGTCTGATACTTTTATTAGAGCTGTTAATGATAATACTTTCTCCGGTCTCAGGGTCCTTTATGCTTATGAAACCCGCGTCCGGCAGCTCCTCTTCAGCTTTATCAAGAATACGGAGAACAGTAAGATCATGCTTTTTCGCCGATAGACGAAGCGGAGTTTCAAATTCATTATCAATACAGTCTGAAATTAGAAATACGATAGAATGGCGCCTGGCAACCCGGTTCAGGAAAGTTAAAGCATTCCCGATATTTGTTTTTCTGTCTTCGGGTTCAAATGTATAAATCTCTTTAATAAGGTTCCATACATGCGCAGTGCCTTTTTTAGGAGGAATATATTTTTCAACTTTAGAACTGAAAAGCACGGCCCCGACTTTATCATTGGTTTTAATTGCGAGAAACGCGAGCATACCTGCAACTTCAGCAAGCAGTTCACGCTTAAGCTTCCCTTTAGTGCCGAACTGATGCGAACCGGAAATATCAAGCATAAGCATTACAGTAAGCTCTCTTTCCTCATGAAACACTTTTACAAAAGGGTGTCCGTGACGGGCGCTTACATTCCAGTCTATAGTGCGTATATCATCTCCGGGATAATACTCACGCACCTCGGAAAATTCCATTCCGCGCCCCTTGAACGCACTTATATACTGGCCCGCGAATATATCGCTCGCAAGACGTTTTGTCTTGAAATGGAGCATCTGTATTTTTTTTAACGTTTCCTTGTTAAGCATCCGGTTTTATTAATCTTAAAATGTCTTCATGTCTGTGATAATATTTCTACAAATGAATCCTCCTCGCAGCAGAGCTACGGGGAAACTAAACCCATAAGAAAATCAAGGGAATAACACCTGTAGGGGCGAATAATTATTCGCCCCTACAAGACGAATTTGCAACTGCACACAGAATCTGCAAAAAATTCTACGGTACTTCAATCCTCTCCAGAATCGTTGCAATCAGCTCATCTGTACTTTTGCCCTCAGCTTCAGCTTCATAGCTGAGCATTATTCTATGCCGCAGGATATCAGGTGCCATTGTCTTTACATCCTGCGGAGTTACGTACCCGCGTCCGCTCATAAATGCCTGCGCCCTTGCTGCTTCCCCGAGCCAGATCGATGCTCTGGGTGAAGCACCGAAGCTTATCATTGATGCAATCGATTCAAGTCCATACTCTGCCGGGTTTCTTGTAGAGGATGACAGCCTTACTATATACTCTATGATCTTGTCTTCCATATGAATCTGCTTAACAGTTTCCCTTATACCTGCAAGCTCAGCTATATCAATAGCGCTGTTGATTCCGGATATTGATATACTGTTTATCCTCTGCATGATCTCCTTCTCTTCTTCAGCAGTGGGATAATCGACTTTAATTTTCATCATAAACCTGTCTATCTGTGCTTCAGGCAGCGGATAAGTACCTTCCTGTTCAATCGGGTTCTGTGTAGCAAGTACAAGAAAAGGGTTTTCAAGAGTAAAAGTAGTTTCACCGATCGTAACCTGCTTTTCCTGCATGGCCTCGAGCAATGCGCTCTGTACTTTTGCAGGCGCCCTGTTAATTTCATCTGCAAGTATTATGTTATGAAAAATCGGGCCTTTCCTTGTTTCAAATACACCGCTGTCAGGCCTGAAAATCTGCGTCCCCAGAATGTCGGCCGGAAGCAGATCAGGTGTAAACTGTATTCTCTGAAAAGAGGTATTTACTGACGCAGCAAGAGCCCTGACCGCAGTAGTCTTCGCAAGCCCGGGCAGGCCTTCAAGTAAAATATGACCATCGCATATAAGGCCTATAAGCATTTTTTCCAGAAGGTTTCTCTGGCCAATTACGACTTTTTCAATTTCCCCCATAATTTTACGGATCAATAAATTCTCTTTTTCAACCTTTGTGGCTATAGCTTGTATATCCATTTAGCGGGAATCCTCCTCTTTCCTTTATTAAGACTTTCTTGTAAATTCGCTTTTACAATAGAATAAATTCCTCTATTAAATTCTTTTTGTATATTTCCTTTAAAACCAGCTCTTAAAAGATATATACCTGTTTTTACTTTTTTATGATTAATTTTTTTTGTATTTCAGCTGCTGTTTTCTGAGAAAATATTACATGTTAACACTAAACTGTTTACACATTATTTTCTGGATAAAAGCAAGGTTGATTTGAAAAGACACTCGGGAACTGCAAATCCGGTGACTGCAATTAAACTGTAAAAGATGTAATTTGCGAATATAAAATTGTCAAGCCAAAATCAGACAGGGGGTATAATGGTTTAATCTCTGTTTTTTTATTTACGTATAATACAGCATAATTTTAAATTTAAACGGGCCATATGCAGAAAATTGATATATATAACTACAGAAGAACCGAATAAAATAACTTCTGTCTATGAATATATAAAATGAGCGGGCGACGGGAGTCGAACCCGCGGCGTCCAGCTTGGGAAGCTGACATTCTACCACTGAATTACACCCGCTTATTTGCCTGTTAAACAACCCTCTTTAAAAAAACTGCTACATATATAGACACTGTATTTTTTTTGACAAGCGATATTTATCATAACAATTTCAAAAACTCATATAATATAAATGCCCTTTCAGTGCTGTTTTCCCGCTTCCGGTTCATGAACAGGGAGTGTAAAATAAAAGACCGATCCGTTTCCCGTCCCGTCAGACTCAACCCATACACGCCCTCCATGAACTTCCACAATACGTTTCACAATAGCAAGCCCCGCGCCGCTGCCTGCTGTACCGGGGTCAAGCTTATCAAAAAGCCCGAAAATTTTTTCATGATAAGAAGGATGAATTCCCGGCCCGTTATCGCGGACATAAAAAACAGCTTCTTCAGTATTTTCAAGCGTACCAATCTCAATAACGGGATTTTCCTTATCAATAAATTTAGCCGCATTGTCAATCAGATTCATAAGCATCTCTCGTATGCGCATTCCGTCAACGTACACATCGGGTAAATTTTCAGATATTATGATATCCGGATTAATCCTGGCGAGCTGCCCTGCCGCAGAATCAATGGCTTCCTCAACAAGCTTTTTAAATGAGATCTTTGCAGGAGGATTAATCAGTCTTCCGATACGCGAAAGCTCAAGCATTTCGTTTAACTGAACTTCCATTTTGTCCGCAGCGTTTTTTATTTTCTCAACATCGCTTTTGATACTGCCGGTGTCATTATTTAAAATGTCTTTTTCAAGCAAATCCGTAAAACCTTTTATAGTAATTAATGGACTTTTTAAATCATGGGAAACCATATATGAAAAATTTTCCAGCTCTCTGTTCTTGTCTTCAAGTTCCTTTATTAAATTCTCCCTCTCCTCCTGGGCCAGCATACGTCCCGTTTCATCGCTGTAAACAGCTACAATATCACCGCAGGGAAGTTTATATATATAATTGTTTCTCCACCCTCTTAATCTGTTATCCTTATAAAGTTTCAGGGGAAACTGTTCCGTCTCACCGGTCTCCCATACACGTTTAAAAACCTCCAGTAATCCGAATTTTTCCACACCCGGAAAGACCTCGGTAACACTCCTGCCGATTACCTCATCTCTGCTTAGCTTTTCAATCTTCTCGCCTGATTTATTAAACTGCCTGAAAATAAAATCCTCCCCGTTATTGACAGCCTCGTAAACTGCAATTGCATTGTCAGTATTCTCAAATATACTTCTGTATCTGAGTTCACTTTTTGTCAATTCATCCTGAATCCTGTTTTTTTCATTAATTTCATCAGCAAGAAAACGTGTAATATTTTCAAGCGCATCAATATCATTTAATCTTGCACGGTTATTTTTCCGGAATAATATTATGATATATATATTTATAAGCAGGTAAGACATAAAAAAGACAAATTCTATTACTGAAGAATGATAATTATACAAATAATAAAAATAGAAAAAAATCCACATAAATATAAAAACAAGCATCAGAAAATAAACACGCCAGCTTACCGGTTTTTTGTATCCGTTTGTATTTTTCATAAGAAGATTACAGCTCTAATAATATTTTATTATTATACTATGTAATGAGTTCACGAAACAAAGAACATATGCCGGATTCAGCAATCCTGATATTGTAAATACTATTCTAAAATAAACTTACAGAATAATTGAATCGATTTCTTCAATCTCATCCCGGCTTACAGCACCGCATGTTGTATTATATTCCAGAAAGATTCTGAATAAAACGGGATCTATCATTAAGCTTCTGGCAATAAATTCCTTTTTCATCATACGAAGAGCCTCTTTAACCGGCATGGCTTTTTTGCTTGTCATGGCATCAAAAATATCAATGATCTCCAATACTTTGCATGGAAAAAAGGAAATAGAATTCCCTGAAATGAAATCCTCCTTTTCATATGCTATAAAAAATTCGCTTTCTTTGGCAGTTCTTTTGTCTCTGAACAATTTTGACAAAACCGGTTCTGTAAAATTATAACCGGCTTTCCCGCCGTAGTATTCATGATGAAAAGCCGACATTGCAAGAACTTCAAAAGGATACTGCTTGGTTTTAATTATCATATTATAACTATGCAGGACATGCTGTTTTACTCTCTTTTCATCACGTGCTTCAGAACTGTCGTGATAAGTGATATGATGAATTTTACCAATATCAAAAAGAAGAGCTCCGAGAGAATAATTTACAAGTTCAGTTTCCTTTTCAATACGGCGGACACCATCCTTGAAGATTCTTTCAATTGAAATGGAAAGGTGGGAAAATTTTCTTTTATAATACCTTAAATACCTGTCCTTAAAATTACTGCGGATATTTTTTGTGAAAAGACCTTTGTCAATATATTCATTAAAAAAAATACAAAAAGAAATAAATCTGAGAAAAACTTTATTTATATGGTCCATTGTCTTTGAACCGGTGGATATTTCATCTATGAGGCTTAAATCTTCATAATGAAATCTTTTCTGTTCAAAAATATCCACTATGAGCTTAACGATCCAGTTTGACTTGACAAAAACTCCGTGAATATTTTCTTTTTGATTAGCGGTCGTAACAATATCTTCCAGATTAGCATTGTTCGCATATAAAGTGCTGCATAACACCTCTACCATTTTAATGACCAGAGACAGATCAAAAGGCTTATCTGTCTCATTTTCGCTGATTTTTGTTATGCACTCATCAAGGACCTCTTCTCTCTCCACAACAGTCATGTTACTGAAAATACTTACCTGTTCTTCAACCTTTCCGAATTTTTCAACTTCCTTCATGTCAGGCTTTTCATCTTCATGAACTTCTTCTTCATGCTTCAATTCGGCTGTTTTAATTCTTTCCTGCCAGTTCTTTTCTATAAAAAAATTATACTTATCAGCTCCTTCCTCTTTTAGATACTGTTCCAGTTTCTTTGGAGGAACAGTAACAAACTTATTATCAATATTTTTTCTCCATATTGCAATGTTAATATCTATAATATCCTGCTGATTCTTTTTAATTTCTTCTAATGATATTTCCTGCACATTTTCCAATAGTGCGCTGCTGTTTTCTTTGCTCTGTTCCATGTCGGTAAAATTATTCCTGAATTTAATTTTTATAAAATTTAGGTAATTATAAGTTAACATACGGCTTCAGTCAACAAATTACCTTATAAACAGAAATTGACTGGTAATTTATTACTTCTGTATTTTTTTGAAAATTATACTTGATATTGAACTCTTATCTTATGATAAGAACGCAAATTGAAATAATTTATGGCAGCATTTCCCTTTGGCCCGGTTTTATTTTTCTTAACGGGAAACTCTCTTTCAGAAAAGTAATTGCAATAATAACAACAGCTGCGGGTCTTATACTTATATAGTTGTAGTGAAAAAAGAACAACCAATATATATATTGAGGTAAAAATCATGAGTGATCAGAAAATTAATGACCTGGAAGAAGGTGAAATCCTTCAGCTTGATTTCAAAAAACTTGCCAAAGCTGCAGCTGCATGTCCTGACGTAATACCTGTTGCCGTTCAGAATGCTGACACTAAAGAAGTAATTTTAATAGCGTATACAAATGAGCTCGCTTTAAAAGAAAGTATCAAAACTAAAATCGCGACATTCTGGAGTACATCAAGAAACGAGTTATGGATAAAGGGAGCCACGTCAGGAAATGACTTTGAACTGATTGACATTTTCGTCAATTGCGAACAGAATTCCCTTGTATACACTGTCCTTCCCAAAGGCGAAGGAATTTGCCACACAAAAAATAAATCAGGCAATGCAAGAAACTGTTATTACAGGCGTCTTGATTTTGAATCAGGAAAACTTGAAAATCTTAATCCGTAACATTGTTTCTAAAGGTATATAATTACAGTAAATACTATGGTATTTAAATGAACTATTCGGAAATAACAAATAAAGAAAAGTTGATAGCAAAATACTCATCGGACTATTCCAGGCTGAAATCAATTATTAAGGAATTACCTGAAGATGCTGCTGATTTCATGCCTGATATTAAAGATGCATGGTCTATACGCGAGCATTATGCTCACTTAATGGATGCCGAGATCAGGGCATTTTTAAGATACACTAATTCTATTTTAAATCCGGGTATTAAACTGGAGATAGGTGGAGGAGATGTAAACACAAGTAATAAACTGCTGAAATATTCTACCAGAAATATAAAAGAATCACTGGAAGTAATCAGGCTGTTGAGAAGTATAATTCTTCAGCATGTTACAGAAATGAGGGATGAAGATATGACTGAATATACTATTCAGCATCCTGATTTCGGCAGAATTAATCTTAAAATGATTTTGTCAATTTACACACAGCATGTAGACTTTCATATAGAATATATTCAAAGAAATATTGACCTTTATTTAAAACAGAAAATCAATTCACAGTAGTCTGAAAAATTAAGCTGAACAGTATGCAGACAGAAATTGTAATTTCCCAGATATTCATACTCGGAGTGGTAGTCCTTATAGGTGCTATTTCGGCAAAGCTGAAAATTCTTACGCCCGAATCTAAGGACATGCTGTCAAAAGTTATTTTCAACATCACACTACCCTTAATGCTGTTTACAAAATTTCTTCGCCTTGAGACAACGCCTGTATTAATCAAAAACAGCTTAATAGTTTTTATGATCTCGGTTCTTGTAATTCTCTTTCTGTATTTTGTAAGCCTGCTTACAGCAAAACTTTTCAGGATAAAAGGAGCAGAATCCGCAGTATTCAAGATTCATTCAATGTTCGGCAATACCGTGTTTCTCGGTTTTCCGCTTATAAATACATTATATGGGGAAGAGGGGCTTCTTTACGCAGGAATATTCCAGCTTGTTTCCAGCGTTACAACATGGACAATGGGAGTCATGATCCTTACACACAGCAGCGGAACCTCATTAAAAGAAAAGCTGCTTAATATAATTAATCCTAACACCATTGCCATGATTCTCGGACTGCTGCTGGCTGTTTTATCGGTCAGGCTTCCTGATGTGCTCGTGAAACCGATGGCTGAACTCGGATCTGCAAATACATGGCTTTCCATGCTGTATATAGGAACCATACTCTACTTCGCAAAAGTCAGCCGTTTATTAAAGAACAAAAGTATTTATCTTGTCACATTTAACAGACTGATCCTCGCTCCCCTTCTACTCATCACTCTTTTTAATGTCACCGGCTCCCTGACAGGAATTCTCCCGGACAAACTCGTTCTGTCTGTAATTATTCTTGAAGCTTCAATGCCGTGTATGGCATCAATAGTAATTATAGCAAAAGAACTCGGATCTGATGTTCATCTGGCGGCCGGAAATATATTTGTTTCCACAATATTGAGCATACTAACACTACCGTTTGCAGTTATGGCAATAAATTACTGGCTCTAATTTTATAACAGCTTAAATTTTTACTATCATACTGCCCCGGGACAGTCAGTACCATTTTTAATCAATGCGTTATCAATATTTCTTTCCTGAAAAAACCGCAAACGCCGGGCACTGAATCATTCTGATTCATCAATAAAAAATCCTCCCCCTTTTTCTATATGCCTGATCCATTCGTAATAATTGTCATGCGTGATATTTTTCCTGTTTATTTCATACGCCTCTCCTGTCTCTTTAAATCGAAGAATTGAAAAATAGATATCTCCTTCATCCCTTGAAACGGAAAGCCTGTATTTTGCTTCATTTTCAGCCAGTTCAGAATTTACTTCTTCAACAGCATTTATAAATTCTTCATAGTTTTCTGAAACTTCAATTTTTTCCCCTGAATCAGAAGACATATAGGATGAATAACCGCTTTGTTTGTTAAATAATTCAGGCTGAATCTCAATGGGGCGGGAATGCTCTGTTTTATGAATTTTTTCTTTTTTAATTATTCTGTTCTTTTTATAATTATTAACTCTTCCGAGCACTATTTCAATAAATTGCAGTATTGCCATTTTGATCATCCCGGATTATTTTTTTAAAATTCAAAACAAAATCAAAAAAATACATAAAACCTTTAATTCAATAACTCTATTATGCAATCAAATTTTATAGAATATACATATACAGTTTATGAAATCATACGCATGCATTCCATGAACGTATTTTTATTTTTTGACTGTACCCGCTTTTTCACATATTAAATTCTAATTATTCGATTGACACGTTTGTCTTTTGAATTTACTCTTGACTGAGTAAAAGTTAAATATATGGCAGAATTAATATTTTAACGGGTAAAAAATATTATTAAAAATCATATATAAAATCGACAAACTCTCCTTCATGTACCCGGGAAGTATTCAATAAAAAATTACACGGAATATTCATATGGATGCAGCTGACAATCAAAATACCACATCACAGACCAAAAATTACCATATATTAAAAGGAAGATTTAAATCCAATTCCCTTAATTTTTACGGACTTTTCCTTTTTATCTTCAATTCAAGACGTGAGCTAGACATCAGCCATATTTTAGTTTCTACTTTCTCCAGCGCATATGATCTGGAACCGTTTTTCGGATGGGAACAATATGAAGAATTTATAGTAAACGCGAAATGGAAGGGTAACTACAATCCGAATATGACAGTTTCCATTGAAGATTATTTTAAAAAAATTGCTGCGGATAAAGACGGCCAGGTTGGAAAGCTTCAGGAATATATGAGGGATTATGATTATGATAATATTGACGCATTTATGTTTGATATTATCAACCGTATCATACATGATAAAAATCTCATTCTTGAAACGAATGTACAGGAAGCTTCGGAGAGTGAATTCAGGCAGGCAAAAGAAAACAGGGCACGGAAAGCTGAAAAATCAAAAGATTCCGGGAAACAAAACCTTACAGATGATGAAGGAGTCACTTTATCAATTCAGCTTATATTGGCACCCGTATCAGGTAAGCCTATTTATGAGCTTAAAATCGGCGATGTAATCATGTGCAAGATACTTCCTAATACAGACAGAGCCAACTATTTTATAGACCTGCTGGACCTGAGAATTGAAAACATGGTAAAGCCTGCTCCATGCAAGGTAATTGACATAAAATCAGAAAGTAAAAGCGATCCCCTGGAAATATTGACTGAAATCGGCCCCGGTATCTACGGAAAATGCATTGAAGATGAAAGACAGGTGAAACTCAGAATGTACGACCCGGCTGTTGACGGCAAGCAAATGTCAAAAGAGGATATTCCAAATTTAAAGAAAGATGATGCAAAAAAGCCTTCAATTACAAACAAAATTGCTCTAAAAAGATCTATCAATTTCAGCAAAATTCTTTATATTACAATCGGCATACTGATAATATTAAGCCTGATTGTTATATCTTTCTATCTCGCTGTTCTTTAAACATAAGACGCTGTAACCAGGAATCCTTTAAACTGAAATACCGTGAAATTCCGGCAGTGAGCTAAAATTAAGTCATGGATTTCAGCATATTTATTTTCCCTATTTCCCCTGCAATTACAAGCGAATCATTAAATGAAATAATATAATCAGGGCTCGGTATAGCTTTTATCTTGGAGCCCTGTTCAGTATTGCTTCTTATCAGTATAACATCCACTCCATACTTTGCCCTTATGTTCAGCTCTTTAATCGACTTACCTATAAAATTTACCGGAGGCGGAATTTCAACTATAGCATGGCCTTCGGTAAAATGTACATCACCATTAATATTTTTCATGGTTATCTTGCTTGCGAAGGCAGAAGTAATATCCCGCCTCTCAACTTCCTTGTTATACGCGTCCAGAATATCTTTTCTCCATATCATACCCAGAACTTTACCGGTTTTGCCGGGATTAACGACAGGAAGTCCTTCAAGGTCATTTGCAGCCATTTCATCCAGAGCTTTCTGGCAGTTATCCTCGGATGAAATTGTGATTAAATCACTGTTTGCAATGTCCTTTGCTATCAGAAGGTTCTGGAGAACATCCCTGTCAAATAACTGTTCATTGATATCATTAAGTGAAATTATTCCTGTAGCCGTATCTTTTTTATCAACAACAATAAAATAGGGAACCTTTCCGGAAATTACATAATTTACCACATCATCAAATTTTGTGCTTTCTGGTATGCTTTCAAACTGATTTGAATAAACATCCTTAACAAAGATGGATTTCATTATATTTACTTCAGATCCGTCTTTTATATTTATATTTCTAAGCAGCAGTTTCAGAGTATAAATAGACTCCCTGGAAAACCTGGATGAAAAAATTGTGCTTAGAATACATGTAATCATCAGCGGAAGAATTATTTTGTAATCATTGGTGAGTTCAAAAACGATTATTATTGCTGTTATGGGCGCGTGTGTTGTCCCTGCTACAAGCCCGCCCATGGCAACAAGCGCATATGCACCCTGCTGCGCAGTTATCTCAGGATAAAAATTATTCACCAGCCAGCCGAATGCACAGCCTACCATTGCTCCGAGAAAAAGAGACGGGGCAAAAATACCGCCGGACCCGCCTGATCCGAGTGTTATGGAAGTTGCAAAAATTTTAAGAAGAATCAGACTGAGTGCAATATACCAGATCATCCGGCCATGCAGGGCATTATTGATAGTATCATAACCGATTCCCATAACTTCAGGGAAACCGATTGCAATTGCGCCTATTATCAGGCCTCCCAGTGCAGGCTTTAAATATTCCGGCATTTTCAGCCGCTCATCAAAAAAATCTTCGGAGAAATACAGCACTTTAATAAAAATAAACGACACCACAGCGCATACAATGCCTAATATTCCGTAAAATATCAGTTCATAGGGACTTACCATATGATAAACAGGAACCTGAAAAGCGGCAAAATTACCTTCATAGTGATGGGAAATTACAGTTGCCATAACAGATGCTATAACTATAGGTGAAAAGTGGGCAAAAGCAAAATCTCTCATTATTATTTCCACAGCAAATAAAGCACCCGCAATAGGCGCGTTAAAAGCGGCAGCAATTCCTGCGGCTGCCCCGCAGCCCACGAATGTTTTTGTCCTGTTGCTGGATACCCTGAAAAACTGTGCAATAGAGGAACCTATGCTTGAACCTATCTGTACAATCGGCCCCTCCCTGCCGACAGATCCTCCTGTTCCTATTGTAATTGCTGAAGTTACTGCTTTTACTATAGCTACTCTCGGTCTTATTTTACCGCCCTTCATTATCACGGACTGCATAACTTCAGGCACACCGTGTCCTTTAGCCTCTTTGGCAAAAAAATAGATAATCGGGCCGACAACCAGTCCGCCAAGTGCAGGCAGAAGAAGCTTTATGTACCATGGAGCAGCTGTTATATTCTCAAGAAGAGATTTGCTGCCGGGAAAGGAAAAATCTGAAATTGCCTTGATCATTGCCCGGATTATAACAGCCCCGAAACCGGCAAGAACCCCGATTATAATCGCCACAAAAACCATAAAAGTATGCTCAGTCATCTTCGCACGTTCAACCAGACTAAGAACCCTGGATGACATAAGTCTTGAGATCTTTTGAATGAAGTGCAACATATTACTTTTTTATAAATCCCTCATATTTTTTACTATAATCAACAGGCCGTCATTCCATGAACAAGCAGAATCATAATTAAATATTTTAAAATATTAACAAATAGTAACAGGTTATTAACAGTTCAATTGTCAATAAGAAATTCTGGAATAATATTTTCCGGAACTTATTTCATTCATAATGCGGGATCAATACTTGACTTTATAAGACTGTTATTATTACTTATTAGGGTATAAGACATACTTTTATAAGGCTCTGTTTAATGGAAAAACACAAGTTATCAGACCTGAGTTTTATTGTTAATGAATGGCCGATAAACAGCAGTAATCCTGCTCTTCTTTTTATCCATACAGCCGGCGCAACAGCCCAAAGCTGGACTTTCCAGATCAATGGAATGGGAGACCGCATCAATATTATTGCGGTTGATCTTCCGGGACACGGCGACAGTTCATACTCAGGACAGACCTCAATTTCCGATTATGCCGATTCTGTAATCAAATTTATAAAAATACTGCATCCCGGCAGATGTATTCCGGCAGGAATCGGAATGGGAGCCGCAGTTGTTCAGCAAATGCTTGCGGATTATCCTGATATGTTTACTTCAGCAGTTTTAATAAATACCGGAGCAAAGATGAAAGTTCTCCCCAATATAATAAAAGCAATTAAAACTGATTCAAAAGCGTTTATGGCAAATTTAATAAATTTCGTACTTCCGGCAGACATTGATTCCGAGTACTTTTCCTTTATTATGAAAGATGTTATTGAAGTTAATCCAAAAGTGATCCTCAGAGACTTTTCAGCATGTGATAATTTCGATATAAGAAACAGGCTTAATGAAATAAAACTGCCGGTTTTAATAATATCGTCTGAAAATGATACCATGACACCAGCATGGTATGGAAGATACCTTAACGAACATATAAAAAATTCCAGCTTAAAGATAATTCCGGAGGCAGGGCATCTTATTAATGTGGAAAAATCAGAAATGATAAACAGCATAATTGCCGACTTTATTACTGATACCGGATAATCTATACTTATTTTTTCTAATTGAAAACCCTGTAATGATCAAAATTAATGAAAAATGCATGTTTAAATCAAATATCATAAAATTACTTTTTCTTTAAGAAAAATCAAATACAAATTGAAATATTTCTACTTTTTAAATTCATCTGTGTTATAATATAATTAGTACTTAATAATAACAAAATGAAAGAATTTTTGTTTACAAACTTTCTTTCATTTTGCTCATATACCAATATGATTCCAGTTAAAATTAAACTATCTCAGAACAGCAGTATTCCTGAATACAAAAGCTCCGGCTCATCCGGAGCGGATTTACGTGCCAGACTCGACTCTCCGGAAACAATTGATCCCGGTCAGATAAAACTCATACCTACAGGAATTTTCATGGAAATACCTGAAGGCTATGAAGCACAGATAAGGCCGAGAAGCGGACTTGCGCTCAATCACGGTATTACGCTTTTAAATACTCCGGGTACAATTGACTCGGATTACAGAGGCGAAATAAAAATTATTTTTGCGAATTTCGGTCCTGAACCATTTGTAATAGAGCATGGAATGAGAATTGCCCAGATGATTTTCTCCAAAGTTTACAGAGGGGCATTCGAAATTGTAGATGAAATCGGGGAAACAAAAAGAAACGAGGGAGGATTCGGGCATACAGGAATATGACAGCAGAAGAAAATAAAATTAAAATTATACCTCTGGGCGGACTGGGTGCAATAGGCAACCATTTAACAGTATTTGAATATAAAGATGAAATAATTATTGTTGATGCAGGAATAATGTTCCCGGATGAAGATGTTCCGGGAGTCGATTTTCTGATTCCGGACTTTACATATCTTGAAAAAAACAAGAAAAAAATAAAAGCCATTATAATTACTCACGGGCACGAAGATCATATTGGGGCTGTCCCTTTTTTGCTGCAGAAGGTGAATGCGCCTGTATACGGCACAAACCTAACGCTCGGATTCATTCAGAATAAATTAGATGAAAGGCCGCCAAAAAACGATCCGAAACTCATCCCCATATCTCCCAGGGAGACAGTTAAAACCGATGCCTTTACTATGGAATTCATCAGAATCAATCACTCAATTGTAGACGGTATTAGTGTGGCAATAACTACTGATATCGGGACTATTATACATTCCGGTGACTTTAAAATTGATTATTCTCCGCTGGATGGACAGGTAATTGATCTTGCAAGGTTTGCGGAATACGGAGAATCGGGAGTTCTGCTGCTGATGTCTGACAGCACTAATGCCATGGTAAAAGGCTATTCCCGTTCGGAAAGTTCACTTAAAGAAGGCCTTCTTGATATTTTCTCTTCAGCAAAAGGAAGAATAATTGTGGCATCCTTTGCCTCAAATATACACAGAATTCAGCAGGTTCTTGACGCAGCGTACAAGTATAACAGAAAAATAGCTCTTTCGGGAATCAGCATTGAAAAAAATTTCGCCATCGCAAGTGACCTGGGATACCTTACATATAAAAAAGAACTTATAATTGACATCAAGAAAACCTCCGGTTTTCCTGACAAGAAAATCGTTGTAATATGTACAGGCAGCCAGGGTGAGCCTATGAGCGCACTCTCCAGAATGGCCAATGCAACACATAAGCATATTCAAATAAGCGATAAAGACACAATAGTTATTTCCGCCTCAGTAATACCCGGGAAAGAAAAAACAGTAAGCAATGTAGTGGATTCACTTCTGAAAAAGGGAGCTGAAGTATATTACGACAAGGAGGATATTCACGCCACAGGCCATGCTACTGAAGAAGAATTAAAATTAATGATTACTCTAACCAAACCGAAATTCTTCATGCCTATTCACGGAGAATATAAACACCTGAAAGCACATGCTAAAATTGCAGAATCCCTCAAAATTAAAACTTCACGAATTATGATTGCCGAAAACGGCGATATCCTTGAATTAAACAGAAACATTTTTAAAAAGACGGATAAACTGACCTTAAGCAAGGTGTTTGTTGAAGGAAGCGAAACAGGCGATATTGAAAGTGAAATCATTAAAGACAGACAGTCCATGTCAACTGAAGGAATTATCTTCATAACAGCGATCAGAACAGGCACTGTGCTAAGGGATCCGCTTGTAATTACTGCCAGAGGATTTATCGGATTTACAAATAAAAAAGTTTTAAAATCAATTAAAGACACAGCTGCAACAGAAATTGACAAGCTTCTCCTTGACGGAATGAATGATGAAGAGCTGATCATAACATTGAAGAAAAAACTGAAAAAACATATATTCGGACTTACCAGAAGGTCTCCGATCATTGAAATCAATATAATAGAGGTTTAAATGCCGAACATTTTAATTACTTTAATAATACTTGGCATTGTCCAGGGTATTGCCGAATTTCTGCCGATTTCCTCCTCAGGGCATCTTGTTATATTCGAAAATATAGGTTTTTTTAAAAATACAATCAATTCCATTTCGGAAAATTCAGAACTGTTTATCAATGTAATACTGCATATTGCGACTCTTCTTGCGGTTGTAATATATTTATGGAAGGATATTGTTAATATAGCAAAAGGCAGTTTTACCGGAATATTAAAAAAAGAATTTAAAAACAAACAGCTAATAATTATGCGCAATATTATCCTTGCCTCTATTCCTGCCGGAATTATCGGCCTTTTGTTTCATGATTTTTTTGAAAACGCTTTCTCCTCAGCAAACATTGCTTTTACAGCGCTAATAATTAATGGTTTTATTTTATTATCCACTAAAATAATTCCTCTGAAAAGCCGAAAATTAGATGAGATAGGTGTAATATCTTTTTTCATCGGAATTTTTCAGGCTCTGGCTATCATTCCCGGAATATCAAGATCAGGCATGACAATAACAGGCGGAATGCTATCCGGTTTAGCTCCGGAGGAATCTGCCAAATTTTCATTTCTTATGGCCATCCCTGTTATCGCAGGCGCCGGGCTTCTTGAGTCTTTTAAGGCATTTTCCCGGGGAATTCCAACCGACCTGATTATACCGCTGGTTATAGCCATGGCAGTAACCCTGATAGTAGCACTGATCTCTCTGAAAGTTCTGTTCTATCTGGTTAAAAAACTCAGAATAGATGTATTCGGTTATTATACTATTCTGATTGGCATTCTCGGCCTGTTATTTTTTTAACATCAGGTAGATTACAGTCAGATTATTAACTGTTTTCTCCGGAGGATTATTGTGTTTTCTAACCGCCAGTACAAGGAAGTAACAGGCATATTACTGATCCTTATTTCTATTGTCATTTTTTTATCTCTTCTGACATTTAATCTCAACGATATTAAAATGCTGGGCGGATCAGCTGCTGCCGGGTCTAAATCAATTAACAATATAATTGGCCCTGTCGGAATATATCTTTCCGATTTTCTGAGAGGATCATTCGGTTATTGTTCCTATATTATTGTTATAATTTTTGCTCTTTCAGGATGGAGTGTAGTAAAAAAAGGATTTACTCACGACCTGTCAGGACGGCTGTTCTCTCTTATTTTTTTAATGATTACAGGTTCAGCTTTTATATCTCTGCTTATCGGAACTACAGATCCTCATTTTTCCGGAGGATATATAGGCAATTTCATTTCAAAATCAATCACCGGCATTTTCGGAGAAATAGGGTCCCTGATTGTTATATTGATGGTAAATATTATCGGATTTATTTTACTGGGAATTGTTTCTCTTTCCTCCATTATGGCATATCTGGAAAATAAAAAAATTAAAGAAAAAATAATTACTTCTGCTAAAAAAATATTTTTTTTTAACAGTAATAACATCATTCCACAGAATGACCTCGAATCCGTTATTCAGCGAAAAGGAAAAAAGATACCCTGGATCATAAAAAAACGTATAATAATCGGGGCGGAAGATACTGATCAGGAAAATGAAGTAAAAAAAGAAATCAGAAAGCTGATTGAACATAGAGGAATAACTCCGGCTATTGAAGACCGGTCTTTTGCCGAATTCTTTGATAAGAAACAAAAAGAAGTCGAATATTTTAACAGTCGAACTGAAAGCCCTTCCGCTGACAAAGTATCGTTAAAAAGGACATTCGAAACAGAGGGAGAAAGCGGAGAGGATGAAGAAACATTTATTTCTGAAGATATAGTGGATGCTGAAATATCCTATACAAATTACGCAGATGAAAGTGAATCTGGGGACATAGTCCGGAACAGAATCAAATCAGTCGTTCTTGAACATGAAATTCAGCCTGCTGAAATCCTTGATGAATATTATGATGAAGATGAGGAGGAAGAGGACGAAGAAGAGCCGGCACTCCTAATAGACAGAAATAAGACTATTCCCGAAGGTGACGACAGGCCGGCTTCCTATATTCCAAAGGTTTTTGATGAGATAAAATACAGTGAAAAATATTATATACCCGAATCCTTCCTGACCAAATCCGACCCGATTGACGCGGTAAGCTGGAAAGCCGAAGCAAAAAGAAATTCGGAACTCCTTGTAAAAACGCTTGGTGAATTCGGAATTGAATCGCGCGTTATAAATGTGCACAGGGGCCCTGTTATAACCCTGTACGAGATACAGATCGCGCCAGGCATCAAGGTGAACCGAATAGTAAATTTATCCGACGATATCGCAATGGCGCTAGCTGCATTTAAAGTAAGAATTGTGGCGCCAATCCCGGGAAAATCAGCCATAGGTGTTGAAATTCCGAACAGCGAAAGAGAAATGGTTACCATGGGGGATATCGTAGAGTCATCGGAATACAAATCCCAGACTCTTAAACTGAAAGTCGGAATAGGCAAAGACATTCTCGGAAAGCCTGTAACATTTGACCTTAAGAAACAGCCACATCTGCTGATCGCCGGTGCCACAGGCGCTGGTAAATCAATCTGCCTGAACTCGATCATCTGCGACCTTATTTTTAATTATGATCCGAACTACGTGCGCTTTATCCTTGTTGACCCGAAGATGGTCGAACTGCAGCTTTACAATGGAGTTCCTCATCTGCTTGCGCCTGTTATAACAGAGAGTTATCTCGCACCTAAAGCCTTGAAATGGGCAACTCAGGAAATGGAAAGAAGATACAAGCTGCTGTCTCAGGTCAATGCACGAGACATAGACAAGTACAATGAAAAGATAAAAGGATATGAAGACCTCTACGAAAAGCTTCCCTATATTGTCATTGTTATAGACGAGCTGGCAGACCTCATGATGATCGCTGCAAAAGAGATAGAAGGTTTCATTACAAGAATAGCTCAGAAAGCAAGAGCAATCGGCATACACATGATCCTTGCCACGCAGAGGCCTTCTGTTGATATTATTACAGGTATAATCAAAGCGAACTTCCCTGCGCGAATAGCGTTCCAGGTTCCGCAGAAGATTGACTCGCGTACAATTCTTGACCAGAACGGTGCGGAAACGCTTCTCGGAAAAGGCGACATGCTTTACCAGTCTCCAGTTTCCTCATTCCCGACCCGTCTTCAGGGAGCTTTTATAACTGAAGAGGAAATTATGCAGCTTGTGAAACATACAAGAAAGTTCGGAAAACCGAAATACGTTGATATTGACGAAAATCTTGATAATGATGAACTGGACGAGACTGAGGAATCGGAAGATGAATTATTTGTTGAAGCAATAAAGATTATAGAAGAAACAAAAAAAGCATCTGCTTCATATCTTCAGAGAAGGCTTTCAATTGGTTACAACCGCGCAGCGCGTATAATAGAACTTATGGAGGACCGGGGTTATGTAGGTCCGCAGCAGGGAAGCAAGCCAAGAGAAGTATTTATTTAAGCTGAAATAAATATATCTTATATATTTATTTCAGCTTTCTTTCAAAAAGCTTTACAAATTTCATGAACACATAAAAAGACGCGATTACTGCAATAATAAAGCCTCTTCTGCCGTCAAGAAATCCCAGCTTGAGAAAATACATTTTGAAAAATTTATAGAAAGGCCGTATTGTTAAATTTAAGACAGACGGCTTTTTATCGAGCGCTTCATATTCACGCGCCATAATATCTGTAAATTTGTTTACCTGGGTCAGATGAGCTGAAATATTTTCATATGAGTAATGCTGTAAATCACCTTTCAAAAAAGATGTTTTTCCCTGTACAATGACCGTGTCATGAGGATTCACTCCTCCCCATTTTCCGAACTTCCTGTTAAAGAACCTTATCTTATAATCAGGATACCAGCCTCCATGGCTGATCCATTTGCCAAGATAAAATACTTTTCTCGGTACAGCAAATCCGTAGAATTCTGTTTTACCTGTATCAGTTTTAAGTATTGAATCTTTAAGCTCATCAGTAACAACCTCATCCGCGTCTATGCAGAACACCCAGTCGTTTGAGCAGAGATCAATTGCCCTGTTCTTCTGCTGAATATGCCCGTCAAATTCATGCTGATGTATCTTATCAGTATACTCTCTGCAGATATCCTGAGTTGCGTCAGTTGAAAACGAATCAAGTACTACTATCTCGTCAGCCCATTTTACGCTTTCAAGACAGCGCCTGATTTTCTTTTCCTCGTTATAGCAGATAATTGATACTGATATTGCCATGAAGACTCCTGTTAGTATATTTAAAAATATTATTTAAACATTGAGGTGTGATGTCATGAAATAAAAAATAATTTTCAACATTTTATGTTTATTGTTTAAGTTGGTTTTCTTTTTGTCTACTTTTTTGAAAAATTATTTGTAACTTTACTTTATAACTGTGTTTTCAGTTCCTCCAATATGTTAAGTTTTTTAATTTAAAACATACTGAGTTGGAAATCTTCTCCTTTAAGTTGCTGCTTTATCTATTTTATTATTCTTATTATTCTCTTGAGTTACTTTATGTATGTATGTGCTGTTTTACCCCCTCGCCCTCCGGCCTGTTGGCCTTCCGGGCTGCCCGACCTACGGTCGGGATCCCCCTTGACAGGGGGAGCAATGGTTGCTGCTATGTATGCCTTTGCTAAATCGTTCGATCTACAGACTTTCGCCTTTACTGACATTGACTCCCCCACGCCCAGCAAGCACCCTCAATCTCCCCGGTACAGATTGCTCCCCCTGCTAAGGGGGAGATGTCGGGATTTCATGTAATGAAATCCCGGCAGAGGGGGTTCTTTCTCCCCTGTCCCCGTGGGATTTGCCATGTCCCATGGCGCGAGGCCGGGGGTGGAGCCTTTGCTCAGTTTTTTCTAAAAAACTGTTATTTTTATTGATTTTATTCATTATTATGACCAATATTAGGATAAATTTCATACAGGACGACTTACATGAAAACTTTACGAATCAAAACTAACATTCAAAAAGACGGACATTTAAAAATCGATATTCCCACTTCGTTAAAAGAAGGTGATGTTGAAGTCCTTCTTGTCATAGAAACACCAGATAGTTTAAAAAATAAATATTCCTTTTCCGATTTAGCCGGTAAATTAAAATGGAATGGCGATGCACTTGCTGTACAAAAAGAACTTAGAAATGAGTGGTAGATATCTCCTTGATACAAATGCTGTTATCACTCTTTTAAAGGGTAATTCCGAATTACTGAAACTTACTGAAAATGCCGAGTGGCTGGGTATATCGGTTATTACTCTTATCGAATTTCTTGTTTTTCCGGATCTTTCTGACGATGATAAAATCTTATTCAATTCTTTTTCCGAACGAATTGATGTAATAGCGATCGATAAATCCAATAAGGAATTAATAGATGCAATTATTTCCATTCGCCAGAAATATAAGCTCAAACTTCCTGACTCAATCATTGCTGCCTCTGCTTTATGCAATAACGCAAAATTGATAAGCGCTGATAAAGCTTTGACCGCTGTAAAAGAAATTAAAACAATCAGTGTTTAGTTTCTTCTCATCTTTATTTAAAGCTCTCTATGTTTTCAAAGAACGAACTACTTTACTTCCTGTATTCTCTTTATGACTACATCCAGATTTCTTCGAGCACTCCCAATCTCCCCGGCACAGATTGTTCCCCCTGCTAAGGGGGAGATGTCGGGATTTCATGTAATGAAATCCCGGCAGAGGGGGTCTGTTTACTGCTTTATCTATATTTTATCTTCCCCGATGTCGGGGACTTGCTCCCCGTGTATGGGGATGGCGTCCCCTAACTGGGGGACGATTTCCCCGAGCTTGGAGACAGTTTCCCCAAGTTGGGAGACGACTCCCCCGTGTTTGGGCATGGCCTCCCCTAATTGGGGGATGCTTTCCCTTCGTTAGGAAACAGCTTCCCCTTGTTTGGGGCTTTTTTCCTCAAGATAGGGTATGCCTTCTCCGTTTAAAAAAATGATTTCTTCTACTTCGCCATTGCCTCTCATTGTCTGAACCACAGATTACGCAGATTAAAATGATTCCACAGATTTCATCTTGTTTGAATCTTTTCATTCTTCATAAAAGAATATCATTTCGCTACTATCGAAAAGCGCCTAACATCCCATTCATGACGCACGTGTTGACTGCAAGAAAAAAACAACCTGTAAAACACCTAAAGACTGAACCGCTAATCATTTCCATCATTTAAATCATTTTAATCTGTGGTTCAGACGGCTTCCCCCGACGCTGGGGTTTGCTTCCCCGTGTTTCATTTGAAAGAACGTTTATCTGCTTCTTGACCTCATCCTCCTAACCTCCTTCTCCCACAGGGAGAAGGAGGAACTGGCCCGTACCAGTATCCTGTGTCTTATTCAATCGCTTTACGACCAGCTGGCCTTCGGCCCTCCTTATATAGAAGAGCATTGTTTAATGTTATATATGCCTTTACTAAATAGTCTGAACCAACTTAAAACAAGCTAGCATTAACCCTTCTTTCTTTTATTTTCAATATAAACTTTTCCGATATAGAAAATACCTATCAGTATTGAAACTATCGATACTAATAATAAAAAAGGCAAATAAGAAGACCTGTTTAATATATTTGCTTTAATCATTATAACAAGAAACAAACAGAGCAAACCTAACAATAAACAACTATAACCTTTATAATATTTATCTCTTCTCTGTATTTTTTTGATGTCAATCCTTCTGTTTCTCATTGTTCATTTGTTCTTTGAATTATACCATCTGCATTTTTCATTGTATTTTCGATCCGTTCATTTAAAGCCTCTTTTGAGCTAACTTTAAATATCATATCAAAATCTTTTTTTTGTTACATCTATTTCAGCTTTTGAGGTCATTTCATTAGCATTTTTATCTAATTCATCTACAGATAATTTTCCTTTAAATTCTTCTTTTGTTCCAGTTGCAATTTTTTCACTAATTTTCGCTTTTTTCTCAACACTTGAAATTAAACTGTCCTTATATTCTATATTTAATTGTTTTCCCCTACCTCTTGAATAATGCTCATATTTATTTGGAGCATTTTTAATAATATTTTTTTCCTTTGAAGCTAACTTTGAAATAATACACTTGCTGACTTTTCCTATTTCATCAACAACCTTACCCATTGCAGCATCTGTAATTACATTCTTGACAAACCTTTCTCCATATTCTTGATCTGTATCACCAACATTTGGATTGTCCTGTCCAGTTTCTTTATCAGTATCTCCCTTTTCCCTTGGAGTGGTCAGTATAGTATAGAGTACACCAACAACGGCAGCTGCTGCAGGAATTAATGGAATAAAATGTCCGGTCGGATCTTTATAGATTACCGGATTCCCCTTAACATACGCATACCTGTTCCACCCCTGCGTATCAAACTCCCCGTCGATAACCGTATCCGGCGTAACAAACCTCGACACCTCAGCATTATAATGCCGCGCATTGTAATAGTAAAAGTTCGTCTCCTTGTCGAGCTCCTGCGAGTTGTACTTGGGCGCGTTGTTTTTATCGCCATCAGTAAACCACGTGTCGCCATACGGCAGGTATTCCATCCGGCTGACAGGAAGTCCGTCGTCGTCAACAACTGTCTTTACGGAATCCACCTGGTCTGTCAGGTAATAGCGCGCGTCCCCGCCCGGGATAACTGCTGCTATTCGTACTCCGTCAAAATAGATGTTGTTAACAGCATAATCCGTATCAGGTATTGCAGCGCCTGCTGTTGTTCTGTGCTTTTCAATTCCGAAATACATTGAAGGATAAATCACTTCAATATCACGCGTCTGCCCTGAA
>JAFGDQ010000088.1 GCA_016932015.1 Spirochaetota bacterium
TAATCCGGCATTATCGCATTTAAAAGAATATTGAATCCTTTTTGTTAATTCATTTAAATTTTCTTGACTCTACCTAATTCGTCTGCTATATGACTGTCATTCGACAACTTGATATTATGTTTTATAGTATTTTCAATGACTTTATTATCATTAGAAGTTATCCTGAAATTATTATTTAATATATAATTTTCCGGATTTTATTTTTATTTTAAAATTCAGTATTTTTAAGATAAAAATATTAGAGCGGATGAATCTGCAATGATTTTGCGATCACTGTAACATAATTAAAGTTAGTATGCATTTCAAAGGAGAAAAAAGATGGAAATACTTGATGAGGGTATAGGTGAACTCGTAGGCTGGCATGATCCTGATGATGCTAGGGAATGGGTAAAGAAAAATAAATCCCGTGAACTGAAAAGCAAACTGATGACTGCCAAAGAAGCCGTTGAAAAATTTGTTAAAGATGGAGATTATATAGCAAGCGGCGGTTTCGGCCATGTCCGTGTTTCAATGGCAATTATTTATGAGATTATACGCCAAAAAAAGCGTAATTTAACAATGGCAGGTAAAACAGCAGTTCATGATCTTGACGTGCTTATCGGATCAGGATGTGTTAATAAAGTTGAACCTGCTTATTCATTCGGGCATGAACTGAGAGGGTTGTCTCCTGCCGGTAAAAGAATGGTTGAAAGCGGAGAATGTAAAGTAGTTGCAGAGATCAGCAACGCCGGATATCAGTGGCGTTTTCTTGCCGGCATGATGGGCCTTCCGTTCATTCCTACCCGTACCCTTCTTGGAACTGATACTTTAAAATACAGTTCATTTAAAACAGCAAAGGATCCGTATACCGGCAAACCTATAGTACTTGTTCCTGCCGCTTATCCGGATTCGGTTTTTATTCATGTTCATAAATGCGATGAATACGGTAATGCTCAGATTGAAGGTATTGCGGTTGAGGATTTTGAACTTGCAAGATGTGCACGAAGGCTCATTGTTACAACAGAAAAATTAGTAGAGAATGATGTAATCCGGGAAGAACCATGGAGAACTACAATTCCTTTTTTCTGTGTTGATGCGGTTGTAGAAGTTCCTTACGGATCTCATCCATGCGAAATGCCCGGGGCTTATTTTTATGATGAAGAACATATCTCGGAATGGCTCAAGCTTGGCAAAACACCGGAAGGTGTAGAGACTTACCTTGATAAATATGTATTTGGTGTGAAAGATTTTGAGGAATATCTTGAGGTCTGCGGCGGTATAAAACAGTTAAATTATCTCCGAAGAAGAGAAGAGATGAGAGAGCCCATGATCGCGCCATGGAGAAAATAATATATATTTTTAAAGAGGAGAAATCTCATAATGTCAGAACAATATAATTTAAGAGAATATTTAGCTTATTTAGGTTCCATGATGCTTGAAGACAAGAAGTCGGTTTTTGTGGGAACCGGGCTGCCTATTATTGCGGCTATGTTAGCTCAGAAAACCCATGCTCCAGATCTGCTTGTTGTTTTTGAAGCCGGAGGAATCGGACCTCAGATCCCGGAGCTGCCGGTATCTGTAGGTGAAGGCAGGACATATCACAAAGGGATACTTGCCAGCAGTATGCATGATATAATGTCTCTTTCGCAGGCCGGGTATATTGACTATGGATTCCTTGGCGCGGCTCAGATGGATATGTACGGAAATTTGAATACTACTGTTATAGGAGATCATGATAGACCTAAAACCCGTTTACCGGGCAGCGGTGGAGCTGCGGATGTCGGATCTTTTTCGGAAAGACTTATAATTATCGCGGCAAAGCAGTCACCCATGACTTTTGTAAATAAAGTGGATTTTCTTACAACAGCAGGTTATCTGGATGGTCCGGGAGCCCGTGAAAAAGCCGGACTCCCGAGAGGTACAGGCCCATACAGGATCGTTACCCAGCTGGGAGTTTATGGATTTAATGAAGAATCAAAAAAAGTTGAACTTGTTTCTCTTCATGATGGACAGACTATAGAATCAATTCAGGAAAACAGCAGCTTTGAAATAATAATTCCCGAAAAATACGGTGCCAGTCCCACTCCTCCTCCGGAATATTTAAAAATATTACGTGAAGAAATAGATCCTACCGGCATAGTTATAGGAAAATAACTGTAATTTAATACAGTATTTTTTTGAAAACAGTCAAAATGTCACATTTTGGCTGTTTTTTTTTATAGTTTTAATTGTAACTGCTCAACTATCTGGATTTTTTATGTCAAAATCGCTCCGCTCTGGATGAATAATTACTTTCAATTTAAGCTTTCTGGAGTTAATTCACGAAGCTTGCTGCGTGTGTTTTGTCATAAGCTGCCATTCTGAACAAAAAATTTTCATTTTCTATGTAGTTGAAATAATTTATTCATGAGCACTTTCATCCGCTTCACCTTTTATAATAATAACCTTTTTTATTATTTTTTTTCTGCATATATAATTATAATCTGCTGCCCAATAGTTCAGAATGCTCAGAATTTAAACAGTTGACCAGTCAGAATGAAAATGGCATTAAAAGTATAATCTTTTTTACAGGAGGGAATTATGGCAGGTATGCTGGTTGATGAGCGTGATCAGAAATTTGTTTTATTTGAACAGCTTGAGATTGATAAATTATCCGATTATGAATTGTATTCCGAGTTTGATAAAGATGTTTATTTAATGGTACTGAGTGAAGCAAAGAAACTTGCTGAAAATGAATTTATGCCTTTGAATTCCGTGGGGGATACTGAAGGCGTTGTATTTAAAGACGGAAAAGTCATAATGCCTGAATCATTTCACAGATTATGGGCTCTATGGAATGAGGGCGAATGGAGAGGGCTTGATATTCCCGCGGAATACGGTGGACAGGGCATGCCTACAGTGCTCGGCATGGCTGCCAACGAGTTCTTTGAAGCTGCTAACCTTGCTTTTCAGATGAGCGTTGCAATGCCTAGAGGCGGTGCACTGCTCATCGCACAGCACGGATCTGATGAGCAGAGAGCCAAATATGTCGATAAAATACTTACCGGTGAATGGAGCTCAACAATGGCCCTTACAGAAGCTGAAGCAGGCAGCGATGTTGGGGCAACCAGGACTATTGCTGAGCGAAATGAAGACGGTACTTATTCCATTAAAGGGGCAAAAGTCTTTATTACCTGCGGTGACATGGATCTTGCCAAAAATATTATTCATCTTGCTCTTGCACGCGTTAAGGGAGCGCCTGCAGGCACAAAAGGCCTTTCTTTATTCCTTGTCCCTAAATATAAAATTAATTCTGATGGTTCTCCGGGTGAACCGAATGATATCAAGGTAGTATCTGTCGAAAAAAAGTTAGGCCTGAAAGCATCACCCACGTGCCAGCTAAGCTTTGGTGAAGAGAATAACTGTACCGGAGAGCTTATTGGCAGGGAAAATCAGGGCATGACTATATTCTTTACCATGATGAATGAATCGCGTCTTATTGCTGCAAGGCACGGTGCAGGCATTGCGAGCAGTGCCTATATTCACGCACTTGAATACTCCAGGGAAAGGCTTCAGGGCTCCCAGATCGGAAAAGAATCAAACAGGCAGAGCCCGATTATCAAGCATCCTGATATTCGCAGAATGCTTACTATGATGAAATCATACACAGAGGGCGTACGCGCTTTGATTTATTATTCTTCTTACTGTATTGACAGAGTACATGTAGCTGATAGCAAAGAAGAAAAACAGAAATGGGAGAAACGTCTTGGTTTTCTGACCCCTGTCACAAAAGCTTATGGTACTGAGTTAAGTTTCAGGGTTACTGAAGCGGCTCTGCAGGTTTACGGCGGTTACGGTTATACTAAGGATTATCCGATTGAACAGTTTTTGAGAGATGAAAAGGTACATTCTATTTTTGAAGGTACAAACGGAATTCAGGCCCTTGACCTCGCAGGCCGGAAACTTTCAAGAGATAGTAATGACCTTTACACAGGACTTTTGAAGGACATCACTGAATTTTGCACTGAGTATAAAGAGCATTCCGGTTTAAAGGCATATATAAGCATTCTCGATGAAGCTAAAAAAGCACTTGCTGAAGCTTCTGTATTTCTTCTTGAATTGCAAAAAAAAGATTTTGAGCTGTTCGCACTGTATGCGAATCAGTATCTGGAACTTTTCGGCGATGTTATTGTAGGATGGCTTTTATTGTGGCAGGCTGTAATTGCATGGGAAAAACTTTCATCTATTGCAGGAGATTCCAATCCTGATAATGCACAACTTGAAAATTTTGTTACAGATAATGTAGAGGCTGCATTTTACAGCGGTAAGCTCGGGGCTGCAAAATTTTTCATAAGTAATGTTGTCAGCCTTGCTTCTGCAAAGGCGGCTATTATAAGGATTGCAGACAGGTCTGCTCTTCAGATTGCGGAGAATGCGTTTGTTGTTTAATTAGGTTATATCTTAAAATAATTATAAAATAGATTGAAGTATGGGCTTCTGCAGAAATTGCAGTTGATATTGTTTAGGTGTGGTTCCAAATTTTTCGCTGAAAAGTTTTATAAAATATGAGATGCTGTCATAACCGAGTTCATATGCAGTCTCTGTAACAGAACTCGTTTTAAGTATCTCCTTTGCTTCGTTAAGTTTTATTTCCGTAAAATAAGCGTTAGGCGGCAATCCTGTAATTTTTTTGAATTTAATGGAAAAAAGCGCCGGGGACATGTCAAGAGAACGCGCTATTTCGGCGACGTTCAGATTTTCCTTGACTTTTTTTTTCATAATCTCGATCGCTTTTGCTATCTGATTTCCGGGGTTTGACAGCATAAAATTTTTAGCGCCGGATGAGTTTAAAATTTTAAAAACCAATTCCTGGCCGTAAAGGTCAATAAGAAATTTTTTTCTTGAATTGCTTGAAAACGCGGCACGAGTAATTCTGTTAAGGACATCACTGATCAACTCCGTGTTTTCCATGTAAAGGAATCCGAATTTTTTATCAACAGCCACTCTGTCAATTTCAAGATCATCGCAAACCTTACTGTTTATGAAATTTATTAGTTTGTCACTTACTTCTAATACAAAACAGCTGGTTGGAATTCTCATTTCCATTGAAACGCGTGAGTCTGGAGGTAGTATAACAAACTGGTCTTTATTGTAAGTGAAGAATTTTTTATCGTCAATTTCAACGCTTTTACTGCCCTGGAGTATAGTGCAGATCCTGTAGTATTCATATGAATAATACCAGCCTTTAAAATAATTCGGAAAGGCATAGTACAGTATCCTCAAGTTTTCAGTCTCAAGGCCTTCGGCAAGCTCAACTTTCCTGTCAAAGCAATTCATATTCAAAAATATTATTTTATAATGCTTTTTCGGATAGGTACTTAATCACGTGAAACTAACAAAGCTTGATAGAAAATTTAAAAATTTTTTAACTATTTAATTATAAGTTATTTTTTTTTAGTCAGTGATAGAATATTTTTTACTACTTCTTTAATATATTGTTATAGTGTTAAAAAATAATCAATTAAAAAAAATAATCTATAAATTTTTTTGAATATATTTTTATATTAAAAACAATTTCTGTTATAATTTGTTATAATTTGTAATATTTAGGTATTGTTAAATTAAATTAAATACTAAAGGGGGATTCAATGGATAAAATTCTCAGGATAAACATGGGAGCGAAAGGGGGGCCTATGTTTAAGACGGAACCTCTTGGTGATTATGCCGGACTTGGCGGTCGTGCCATGACTTCAGCAATTGTATCATCGGAAGTTCCGCCTTTATGTCATCCGCTTGGAGCAGAAAATAAACTTGTAATTGCGCCCGGACTTTTAAGCGGCACTTCGGCGGCCATGTCGGGACGTATATCGGTCGGCTGCAAAAGTCCGCTTACAGGCGGCATTAAAGAGGCAAATTCCGGGGGAATGGGCGCTCAGACACTCGCGCGTTTAGGATACGCGGCTATTGTTCTTGAAGGAAATCCCGAAGGCGATGATTTGTTTAAAATAATTATTAACAAGGACGGAGTTAAGATTGAAAAGGATAACAGTCTGAAGAATCTTACGAATTATGAACTTGTCGATAAAATGAAAGAAAAGTATGGAGATAAAATAGCATGTATTTCCATAGGGCCTGCCGGCGAAATGAAACTGGGAGCTGCATCGATTGCAGTAACAGATATGGAACTCAGACCTTCCCGCCACGCTGCCCGCGGCGGTGTTGGAGCGGTTATGGGGGCAAAGCAGGTTAAAGTAATAGTTCTTGATGACAGCGGACTTAAAAACAGGGAACCGAAGGATTTGGAAAAATTCAGGGAAGCAAATAAGAAATGGGTCGAGGGACTTACTACACACTCTGTAACAGGCCAGGCACTTCCGACTTATGGTACAAATGTACTTACGAATATAATAAATGAATCCGGAGGATATCCTACGTATAATTTCAGCGAAGGCCAGTTTGAAGGAGCTTCAAAAATAAGCGGTGAGACATTCGCGGAATTGGAAAATAAACGCGGTGGACCGGGAGCGGCAACACATCCATGCCATCGGGGATGCGTTATAAAATGTTCAGGTACTTTTTACGACAAGGACGGCAATTTTGTTTCTAAGCAGCCTGAGTACGAAACAGTGTGGGCGCACGGCGGGAACTGCGGAATAGACGATCCGGAGGTGATCGCGCAAATTGATTTTTTAGATGATACATATGGAATTGACACAATTGAAATGGGTGTCACAATCGGAGTTGCAATGCAGGCAGGCATAGCAAAATTTGGCGATGCCAAGGCTGCGATCGAACTGATAAAGGAAGTAGGGAAAGGAACCCCTCTTGGCAGGATTCTCGGAAGCGGAGCAGCTGTAACCGGCAGAGTTTTTGGAGTTGAAAAAGTGCCGGTTGTTAAGGGGCAGGCTCTGCCGGCTTACGATCCGCGCGCCATACAAGGAATAGGCGTTACTTACGCGACAAGCCCTATGGGAGGCGATCATACTGCAGGTTATGCAATCGCAACTAATATATTGAAGGTAGGCGGATTTGTTGACCCGCTGAAACCTGAAGGGCAGATTGACCTTTCCCGCAATTTACAGATAGCTACAGCAGCTGTAGATTCATCAGGTATGTGTCTATTCATAGCATTCGCTGTACTAGATCAGCCGGAAACATTTCAGGCTCTTATTGACTTGCTGAATTCCTGTTATGGTCTTTCACTGACTGGCGATGACATTGTAGCACTAGGCAAGAAGGTTCTTAAAATGGAACGCGAGTTCAACGAAAAAGCTGGTTTTACCAGGGAGCATGACAGGCTTCCAAGATTCTTTTATACTGATCCGATAAAACCTCATAACCAGACTTTTAGTGTTAAAGATTCAGAACTTGACTCTCTTTTTAACTGGTAAAATAAATACCGCAGAGGCACAGGGAGTATAAAATATTATGATCTGTGCTTCTGTGTTGAAAATACCGGACTTCCGAAAGCATCCTGGTAAGTATTAATATGCAGATAGTTACAAAACTCTATGCAACTTTAAGAGATGGACGTTTTTACAGCAGGATAATGGAATTTCCCGATGATGCAACCGTTTTTGATATTATTAATTCGCTTAATATCAAAGAGGAGGAAGCGGCTATTGTTTTTATAAACAATAAACATGCGGGAATCAATACTGTTTTGACAGAAGGTGATACACTTGCAATCTTTCCTCCAATAGGAGGCGGTTGATATTTTTGAAGACAAAAACATGGTGCATTCAGAAATGCCTTATGTACAGAGAAAAAATATGATGAACAAAATTAAATGTATTTTCTTGCATATTAAGAGACCATCTTTACACATATTTTATCAGTCAAAGGCTGCAGCTTCTTCAGTAAAATTCTTAAATCAATTTCGTTTTTGTTCAGATATATCTTTATACAGTACTGCATAAAATCATAATTTTTATTAGTAATAAGTAAGTTGAGATCTTCATGGCTTATATATATTCCTTCTTGCAACAAATTGCCGCCAATTTCTTTTATAATACTATTAAAAAGTTTAATTCTAATCATCCCATCAGTATTCCGGCGCTTGTTATTGTCTTCACTATAACTGATTGTATTTCTAAGAGATGCATAGAAACCGCTGCGTCTCATCGTAGCTCCGACAAGGCCCGGCATTGCCGCGGAAAGGGAAAGAGTGGCTTTATCACTTATATGAGAGGAATCAATATCATCAATCGGCTTTCCATCGAGAAATATTGTAGAAATTTTATTCTCTACATAGTCTGCTGGCAGGTTGAACTGATTGCATAGTACTTCTCTTATGCTTTCTCCAGTCCGGATTTTCATCATAAAACCCTGCTGAAAAATAAATGAAAAGGCTTCAGGAATAAAGTTATTAATTTTAATTATTATTTCATTCATAACAAATCCTTTAAAAGTATTATAAAGCGGTTCAGGATATTATTGTCTATGAGAATTAAGTTTTCAATAATTATTTACTTATATTCAAGAAATATGTGAATAAAAATGTTGGAAACAGAATTTTATCTGATTATTTCCTTTATAAACAAAACTGCTTATAAGCACGTATAAAAAGAAGATGCAATTAATGTTGTCCTGTACATCAGAGCTCCTGAGCCGACCGTGGCAAATTATAGTATTCAGGAATAGCGTTTTCCAATTAAGAATTGTCACGGAAAACAATGAGGTCAGAGACAGGCGAGCTGCAGCTCGGCAAAAAAATTGAACCACGGGAAAATGAAGTTGTTGACGGATTTACAGGATTCACTTTTATTTTTAAAGCTGATTTTTTAAAATCAAATATGAATAAATTTCAAGAGATTATAAAAGAATCAACAATTTCTTATAATGAATCCGAAATTCCATTTGAAAAGGTTACTATAGTGATATCCGGATTTAGTACGGGCCTGTGACAGCATTTATCATGCAACTGGTTAAAACAATATAATGAATCTAATTGTCGTATCAGATATTTTCGGTAAAACCGGAGAGCTTTTAGCGTTATGCGAATCTTTGAAATCGCCGTTTGATATCATTGAACCATATTCAGGTAAACAGATGCATTTTAAAGACGAGCCAGAAGCCTATGATTTTTTTATGAATAATATCGGCATACAGGTTTATTCGGAGCTATTAAAGGATTTTGTCATCACAGTTAGAAAACCGTCAATCCTGGTGGGATTCAGCATTGGGGCAACAGCAGTCTGGAATATTACTGAAAAAGTCAGCAGCGAAATTATTAAACGTTCAGTCTGTTTTTACAGCTCACAAATAAGGAATTATACGTCAATAACTCCCGCTATTGAAACCGAACTTATTTTCCCTTTGAATGAACAAAAATTTTCAATAATGGAGATCTCAGATTATTTATCGAAAAAGAAAAATGTAAAGATTTATAATACCTGTTATTCTCATGGTTTCATGAATAAACTTTCGAAAAATTTCAACACAGATGGTTATCAGGAATACTATGCCTGGCTTTGTTCAATTCTAAAATAACAAGTGACTACGGTTGTAATCGCTCTACTAAAAACAGCAGAGTGAAGCGCTGGAATTATAATAAGGAAAAAGAAATGGATTTCCATAGATATATGAGTATTGCTATTGAGGAGGCAAAATTATCTTTACGGGAAGGAAACAGCGGTTTCGGAGCTCTGATAATTAAAGATGGCGAGATAATAGCAAAGACTCATGATACGGATATAACTGAAGATGACCCGACAGCACACGCTGAAATGAAAGCAATCAGAATCGCATCTTCAAGGCTGGGAAAAGATTTATCAGGATGCGTAATAGTGTCAACGCATGAGCCATGCCCTATGTGTTCTACTGCGATTTTCTGGTCAGGGATAGATCAAGCAGCTTACGGGTATTCAATAAAGGACTCGTTAAAACAGGGAAGAACCAGAATTGATATATCGCTTGAAGAAATATTTCAGCGCGGGGGGAAGAATATAGAAATTCATAAAGATATACTTTATGCAGATTGCTCTGTTCTTTACAATAAAGCTGTTAGAGATAAAGTTAAGAAGCTAAGAAATGCTGATGAAACCAAACTGCAGGAAATAGGTGACGCAATTTGCGAAAAGAGCGTGAAATGGTTTAAAGAAAAAAATATAAAATCAAAAGAAAGCAAATTCAGTGGAATAAGAGAAGCATATAATCTATTTCTGGAAAAACTTGAAATTACCGCAGAAGAAGCTCCTGTTATTAAAGAAGATGAATATAAAATTGTTTTCCATTCAAAAAATTTTTGTCCGACTCTTGAAGCCTGTAAAATTCTTAATATGGACACAAGACTGGTGTGCAGACATCTGACAGAAAGAGCCACCTCTGAATTGCTCCGGCAACTGAATCCAAAAGTTAATTTTAAAAGGAATTATGATAAAATCAGGCCATATTCATCGTATTGTGAAGAAATGATTGTAATGGAAAATTGAATTTTAACTCTGAAATCGGCTCCAGCCTGATTTTTCCGGATCGTTTCTATTCTTGTAGGCTTATGTAAATTATAAGGCGGCAAGCGCTGGAAAAATATTCAATCCATTCATTGGATTCTCCCATACAAAATCTACAATTTTTTCTAATATTAAGAAAGTACTTGATGTTAAAACACATTTACGGATTCTTTGTTCTAAAGCGATTATCTTTTAATTATCGCTTTTAAAGTGGTATTTCATATCGGAGCCTGTGACTTCAATCATGATATTTAGCTGAAGAAAACAAAACTTTTTCAGGGGGAATAGCATGATAAATAATAGCTGCTATCTTAAAAATATGAAGGAACGATAGCATCTATGGGAAAACCATTTTTCAATTGGTATAAATGTAATGTTTCCGGAGATGAATAAATGGATGATAGAATATATTTTTCATATGCTAAAATACATAATACTGTAAAACTACTTTCAGAAAAAATTATAGAATCGGGATACCATGCAGACGTAATCGTGGCAATCGGTACAGGGGGATTTATTCCTGCACGTATACTCAAGACCTATATAAAGCTTCCGATTCTTACAGTGGGACTTAAACTTTATGATGAAAATAATAATCCTGCTTCCAGACCCAAAAAAATACAATGGATTGATGAAGTAGAACAAAAAATTACAGGGAAACGAGTGCTGCTGGTGGATGAAGTCGATGATTCGCGCATAACGCTTGAATACTGCCTTCGCGAGCTTTTACGGCATGACCCGGAAGAAATCGCGGTCGCTGTGCTCCACAATAAGCTGAAAGATAAAATCGGACATTATCCTGATGAAATAGGCAGGATATATTTTGGGGAGGAACTCGAAGACCGCTGGGTAGTATATCCCTGGGATACCATAGACATAATAGATCACGAAGAAAAAGCAAGGCTTCAGAATAATTGAAATAAGGGAGCGGGCGCAGGGATTCCGTTAACGTTCACCGCGCCTGTACATTTCTCCTAACATTGCAGGTGCGTGCAGTTTCTTTCTGCTTTCCTTTCCTATGGCGAAGAGTATGAGCACGATAAGCGTAGTTACATACGGCAGCATTGCGAGAATGCTTGGGGATATGCCCAGCGGCTGCAGTAAATACTGGAGAACGAATATACCTCCGAAAAGAAAAGCTCCCATAAAGGCCTTGGCCGGATTCCATGCCGCAAAAATAGTGAGGGCAATCACTATCCAGCCTCTGCCTGCCACTATACCTTCGATCCAGCTTTTACTGTACGAAATTGAAAGATGGCAGCCCGCAAGCCCGGCAAGCGCGCCGCCTATGCCTACAGCAATATAGCGGTACAGCACAACAGATATTCCCTGTGCTTCAGAAGCTTTAGGGTTTTCGCCTACAGAACGCAGGGCAATTCCTGGCCTGGTTTTATAAAGCATGAACCAGGCAATAAATCCGATAATCAGGGCAAGATAAAAAAACAGAGTCTGATTAAATATAAGCTCCCCGATAAACGGAATATCGGAAAGAAAAGGGATACTGATTTCCCCGAATTTTGAGTGCAGGGGCCTTCCTATATACGGTTTTCCCCATAATACGGATATGCCTATTCCGAGCATTGACAGTGCGAGTCCCGAAACGACCTGATTTGCCTGAAGTGATATTGAAACAATTGCATGTATCTGGCTGAAAGCTGCTGTAACGATTACCGCACTGATCATACCCAGGTAAGGATTGCCGCTGGTAAAAGTAACAATGAAACCTGTTACTGCGCCTACTGACATCATGCCTTCAACTCCAAGGTTCATTACTCCGGAGCGTTCGGCTATGATTTCACCTAGTGTGCCTAAAAGAAGCGGAGTTCCTGCAATAAGTGTCCGTTTGAGTACTGCAAGCAGTATGGCAATATCCATTGCGTTATCCTTTTTTTAGAAATGTTGAATTTTTTTATAAGTGCATAAGTTTTTTTCGAAAGATACAGCCTCTTTATTGACGTATCTTTATAAGAGTTACCCTGTGTTTAAGGAAAAAATCACCTATTATAAGAAATACCAGTATTGTTCCGTTAAAAACCTGCACCGTTGCGGCAGGAAGGCCCAGGCTCAGCTTTATAGCATCACCCCCAACAAGTATGCCCGCGAAAAAAAATCCTGAAATAATCGTTAAAAGCGGATTAAGTTTTCCTAACCAGGCTACAATGATGGCGGTAAAACCGTAACCGGAGCTGATAATTTCCGGACTGGTCAGGTGAAGGTGGATTCCTGCGATCTCACCAAATCCGGCAAGCCCGGCCATTGCTCCGCTTATGGCGGCCATGAGCAATGTTGTTTTCAGGAAATTAATACCGGCATATTTTGCAGCCTCTCTGTTTTCTCCCGTTACCCGGATTTCATATCCGAATTTTGTTCTGAAAAGCATATAAAAAATAATTATTGAAAGAATTACAGCAAGGATAAGTGTAAAATAATGTATTCTTGAATCCGGAAGATGTCCTAACATCACGCTTGCAGGAATATCGTCTGTATAGGGATAGCCGTATTTGGTAGTTCCTTTCCACGGGCCGATTACAAGAAAACTGACAAGTTCGGCAGCAATGTAATTGAACATAAGTGTAGATATAACTTCATTTATACTGAGACGTGCACGTAAAAAAGCCGGTACAATAGCCCACAGAGCGCCGAAAATGGCGGCAAATATGATCATACAAAAGATTACCAGCGGTGAAGGAAGCGACTGCCCGATTTTCAGGGCAACCCATGTGGCGGCTGCGGCGCCTAACAGAAGCTGGCCTTCAGAACCGATGTTCCAGAATTTTCCCCTGAAAACTACAGTCAGGCCGGCAGCAGTCATAATAAGCGGAATAGATTTTGTTACTGTTTCTTTTATGCCGTATGAGCTGCCGAAACTTCCTGAAAAGATTTTCCAGACCGCATAGAAAGGGTTGATGCCTTTGGCCAGAAATAGAATGCCGATTACGATGAATCCGCATACAAGTGAAAGCGCAAGTGCTGCAATTGCTGCGGTACGGGTATAGCTGTCATTATTTATTATTTTGAAACTGTATTTCATGAATCCTCTCCGGCCTCTATTCCTGTCATAAGCAGTCCAATGTCCTCGAGGCGGGTCGTGGAAGGATCAACTATACCTGTAAACCTGCCTTTAAACATGACCCCGACTCTGTCGCACAGGCCTACCAGCTCCTCAAGGTCTTCTGAAACTATGAGTACTGCGCCGCCTTCCTCCCTGCGCTGTAAAAGCTGCTTGCGTATATATTCTGTTGCTCCTACGTCGAGCCCGTATGTAGGATGGCTTGCAACAAGCAGCGGGGGTTTATTATTTATCTCTCTTCCGACAATGAGCTTTTGAATATTGCCGCCTGAAAGACTTTTCATGGGGACATTGATTGAGGGGGCACTGACGCTGAATTTTTCAATAATATCTTTTGCGTGGCCCTTAACTGCCTCATAATCGAGAAACATTATGCTTGAAAAAGGATGTGAGTGATGGTGTTTTAAAACGGCATTTTCATAAATAAGCAGATTCGGAACTATACCGAAGCGTATGCGTTCTTCCGGGACATGTGTAACTCCCCGGTTGTTAATAACACGGGGAGATTTGTTTAAAATGGAACTTCCGAAAAGGGAAACATTTCCTGACCGGGCCTTGCGAAGACCGGTAATTGTTTCTATCAGTTCACGCTGGCCGTTGCCTGAAACACCGGCGATGCCGAATATTTCATTTTCGTGAACAGTGAATGATACATTATTTACCGTTTCCAGTCCTCTATCTGAAATGACATGCAGGTTTTCAACGTTCAGTACCTCTTTGCCGCGGGGAAGAGGCTTTTTCTCAAATGTAAGTATAATGTCTCTTCCTACCATCATTCTTGAAAGTGAGCGTTCATCAACGTCACTAATTGCCGAATCACCGACTGTTTCCCCTTTGCGTAAAACTGTAACTCTGCTGCAGTTTGCCATGATCTCGTCAAGTTTGTGGCTGATGAGAATTACAGAATGGCCTTCATCTTTCATGCGTCTAATAATTGAAAATAGATCAATCGATTCCTGAGGAGTCAATACAGAAGTCGGTTCATCCATTATCAGCAGGTCGGATTCGAGAAAAAGAGCTTTTAAAATTTCAACGCGCTGCTGCTCTCCGGCTGAGAGCTCCCAGATTTGTTTGTCAGGATCTATGTACAGTCCGTATTTTTCTGAAAATGTATTAATTTTTTTTCTTATAAAGCGATCCGGAAAGAAGAAGGGGGAATCGGGAAAGCCTAGAGCAATATTTTCAAGAACGGAATGGTTGTCAACAAGCATAAAATGCTGATGTATCATTCCAATCCCAAGATTCATGCTTTCATGGGGATTGCGGATACGTACGTCTTCTCCGTTTATGAGCACTGAACCGCTGTCCGGCCGGTACAGCCCGTAAAGGATGTTCATTAAAGTCGTTTTGCCTGCACCGTTTTCTCCAAGAAGTCCAAGAACCTCGCCTGATGAAACGTGCAGATTTATATTTTTATTCGCGAAAGTACCATTGAAGGCCTTGGTAATATCGCGCATTTCAAGGGTCTGGATCTTTTTCACCTGAATGTCCCTGGGAAAAATGTATTGAATAAGCCGCCGGTTCTGCTTCCTGAAACCCGGCAAATGATCTGTCTTGCGGCGTCTCAGGAGTCTCTGAGGTGCCGCAAGTAAATAAGCACCTGTATTTTTAAAAACTGTTACAGGCGGTGATTTGTCAAATTATTTTTTGGCAGGAACCGGTGTGGCAAAATTATCGATCTGGTAGTTCATTTCCGCGAAAAGGTGCGGTATTGAAGCCATTTTTCCTGCGGGTACAGTGGTTTTGCCTTTCTGGTTTTTAATCGGGCCTGTAAATGGATCAAAAGTATCACGGCCTTTTTTCATCTGATCGTAGCGTTTCATAACAAGGTCATAAACAGAAATTTTTCCGAATTCTTTTATGTTTGTCTGTATATCTTTCAGCTTGTCAACATATTCCGGGTTGATTTTTTCTTCCCATGTGGCTCCTAATTCAACTCCTTCTTCTTTAAGAAGATACAGAAGGTCATAGTTGGTAAGATCATCTGTTTTGCCTGTTTTATAATCTGTAAGCATTTGTTTATAGAGTACTCCCCAGTTTGTAAGCTGTCCTGAAACGCAGGCGTCCTGTCCGTATTCCTGCATCGGACTGTAGTGGCTGAATACGTAAACAGGTTTGCCTTTTTCCGTATGCTCCTGCGCTACCTCAACAACAGTAGGCGTGTCTTCTGTAAAAGCCAGTGCATCGCAGCCTTCAGCTATAAGAGACTCGGCAGCTTCACGTGCTTTGTCCGGGCCGTACCATGCGAAAGTCCATTTTGCGTATATTTTTGCTTTTGGTTTTATTGTTTTAACGCCAAGGGCATAAGCGTTCATATGTCTGAAAAGTTCAGGTATAGGAAATGCTGCCACATATCCTATTTTGTCCGATTTGCTTAATGCAGCGGCCATGATCCCGTTTAAATAGTAAAGCTGGTACATATCTCCCATATATGTCCCCAGATTTTTTGCGCGTTTAAATCCTGAGGCATGAAAAAATTTAACGTCCGGATATTTTTTTGCTGCGGCAACAGTATCATCCATATAACCGAAACTTGTTGTAAAAATGATATCGCATTTTTCCTCCTGTACAAGTCGGTCGATAAAACGGACAGCGTCTCCTTCAGGAACAGATTCAACAGTAACGGTTTCAAGCCAGGGCAGTTCCTGCTCAGCATAGAGTCTCCCCTGATCATGCGCGTAAGTCCAGCCGTAATCCCCTGCAGGGCCTATGTAAATAAAGCCGGCTTTAACTTCTTTACCTTCTCCGCCTTTATCGCTTTTTTTACAGGCAGAAAGTGACATAACGAGCAATACAAGAAACATAGATAAAGCAACATGTAACAGTTTTTTCATGCTTTTCTCCTTATAAGTTTAATATTAATTTATTCCGGAAATATTATTGATAAGAACGAAGATAGGCAGGACTATTGGAAAGTCAACATAAATTCTATGCCTTTATTTTATCAGAAGCATTGAAATGTAAAATAAATTGGATTCCCCGATAATATATGATAACAGAGTAAGTACATAAAAGAATAGAATTAAAAACCTGAGAAATTGCTGAAATGACCTGCGTCGCACGTGCCGCGTCCTGATTTGAAAACAGTCCCGGCTTTTTCTGCGGTTGTACATGAATGAGCAGAGAAGTAAAATGGAAATGTAGATGGAATGTCTTACTGATTATGATTGCTTATAAATATAAGGATTTATTATGAATCATCATTATGCAGAATTGGGCGATGTGTGGAAGCATTTAATATTAGCTGAAATTCTGAAAATAAAACCGCCGCTTCAATACTGGCAAACACATGCCGGATCAGCTTACTATACTCTTATCGAGAATGGCCCCCGTAAGCATGGAGTTATTAATTTTCTGTTAAACGCACCGGCAGATCCGGAATTAAATGACTGTGCGTATCTGAAAATTTTTCAGGATATGCCTGGCAAGTATCCCGGATCATCAGTGCTGGCTGTAAAGATTCTGGGGAAAAAGGCCGGATATCTGCTCTGCGATATGGATTCAGAAAGTACATACAGCCTGAATGAAGTATTTGCTGATTTTGATGCGGAAATTATAGAGAAAGATGGAATTTCCGCTATTCAAAACAGATCTGATTCTTCGGAATTGAATCCTTCGGAAATATTAATACACATTGATCCATTTAACCCGTATGAAAGAGTTGCAGAAGGAACTATGAATTCCTTCGAACTTGCAGTCTCTTTAATAAAAAAGGGATTCAGGATTTTATACTGGTATGGTTATAAAAAGGAGTCAGATACCGGACATCCTTTAAAGGAAATGACAAAACTGGCTCCTGATGTGAATTTCTGGTCAGGAGAAGTTCTACTGCCTTCTCCGTTTATTTATCCTGAAAGAAGCGGATTCTGGGGATGCGGGATAGTGTTAGCCAACGTATCTGAAAAAGAAAAAGAGACATGCTCTGCACTTGGAAATGCTCTGGAACGAATTTATGCTAATGATATTCTTAAAGGTAATGTCCCTGACCGGTTGAAATTTAAAGAATTTTTGTTTTAAATTTTTAATAATTATCCTAATATTTGCATTTAGATTAACTTCATAGAATAATCAGACAGTCGGAGAATTTTATGAATATATATGAAATTCATCCTTTACAGACAGCCAGAACAATCCGGCATATGCAGAATCTGACTTACCTGAGAAACTATGGACGCGACGTTGAAATGTTTTATGGCGCTTTTCTGATTAAAAATGATGAATATAATATACTTGTGGATACAGGCTGCGACGCTGAAAGCTATGCAGCCGGTAAAATCACTACGGTTGAAGATGTCGCGTCTATAGAGCAGAACCTGAACCGGTTTTCTCTTACAATAAATGATATTGATGCCCTGATTTTAACGCATATGCATTTTGATCACGTCGCATTTCTTAAAAAATTTACTCATTGTCCTGTCTTTCTGCAGGAAACAGAATATAATTCAGCTTCAAGTCCGCATCCTTACTTTTCTTTTCTATACGTTCCGGATTTCTATAAGGATATGAAATTCGAATTAACCAATGGAGATAAAACATTGTTTCCGGGCATTAATGTTGCTTTCGTGCCCGGACATTCAGCCGGCTCTCAGGCGGTAATTGTAAATACTCAGGATGGTAAAACTGCAGTTTCCGGATTCTGCTGTGTAGCTGAAAATTTTGACAGGGGTAATTTTGCAATTCCCGGTATTCACGAAAATATTCAGCAGGCTTATGAAAGCATGAATAAACTGGCCAGTCTTGCGGATTTTATTTATCCGAATCATTCTGCATGTCGTGTGAAAATTAAATAATATAGGGAATCTCTAAAAATTAATCCTATTATACAAATTAATTGACTTAATCCAATAAGAATAATAATTAGCCAGCAAAAAGCAATAAA
>JAFGDQ010000089.1 GCA_016932015.1 Spirochaetota bacterium
CAATCCGCATAATATTCAACATAAGCAGTGAAAGTTGAAGAGCATAAACTCACTCGTGCAACAGGAGTTAAACATATGACATTCTCGTTTAGAAATAACGGATTCATGACGGAAATTGACCATCAATCATCAATTAAGCCGCTCGCGTACTCTCTTGCTTTCGTACTGGTTTACATAATTTTTTCTTCCATGTACATCTGGCTTTCCGGAAAACTGGCCACGCAAACCGCTCTTGACATAATTCATTTGCAAAACATTGAACTGATCAAAGGATTAGGCTTTGTATTTGTCACGGGGGCAGGATCATTTATATTTTTATTTTTCAATTTCCGGAGAATTAAAAAAAAAGATGATACGATCATCAAACAAAACAAAATGACCGCTGATGCGGAAAGACTCACAACAGCGGCAATCCTGTCTTCCTCTGTCGTTCACGATATAAATAACCTTCTTTCAATAATAAGCGGCAACGCGCAGATGCTGAACTTATCCGAAACTGTCACAAACGAAGAAGACAAAAAATCCGTGAATTCAATATTGAAATCAGCTGAAATTTTAAACACCCTGACGAATACCCTTCTGAAAGCCAGTAAAGGACATGTCCCTGATGTAAAAACATTCGCGGATTTAAATTCGGTAATTCTGGAAACTGCCGAGTTCGCGAGAAAACACAGAAAGGTGAAGCATTGCAGCCTGAACTATGAAACAAACGGAGATATTACACTGGAGTTCAATACAATCCTTTTCAGCAGGGCTTTAATGAATCTGATCCTTAACGCGGCAGAAGCAACTGACGGGGGAGGCGAGATAATCATTAAATCGATAAAAGAAGATGCAAACGTAATACTGGAGGTTCATGACAGCGGCCCTGGTGTTGCGGATAAAGTCAAAGAGAAAATACTCGATCCTTTTTACACTACAAAAGAAAACGGCAATGGGCTCGGATTGCTTTCTTTAAAAATGTTTCTCAACCAGCACAAAGGGACAATGGAAATAAAGAAGTCAGAACTCGGCGGAGCGTGTTTTCACTTAATACTGCCCGATCAATTGAACGGCCCGGCAATAAAAATACTATAATGCATGGAGAGTCAATCTATATTTCACATGAAACCCTTTATCAAAATTTCCCGACATCCCGGAATTACCCGTAATCATTAGCGGCTGAGCAGGCAATAGTAAACTGTTTATATTCAACCGCAAACTTCTCTGAAGAAAAATGCTTTAAGAAAAATTTTATGATCTAATTTTTTCCTTGACATGAAAAGTGCAGCTATATTACATATTTATGATCTGTTAAATATCTACCGGTAGGTATTTAAATTTGCCTTAACGGTATACATGACTCAAATGCTTTCATCTCTATCCGCTGATAATAACTGCAGCAAAGCAATAATATCAGCATTTAATCGGAGACTGAATCGGCAAACTTCAATTGTTATGATTTTCACCCATTACCGGTTTTGCTGTTCGTTTTTTTGTGATTTTTGCAAACGCTGCAGGAAATACAAAATCGAAGACACGGGCGAAAATTTTCCACCTTTTCATTCATCTTCGTAAAACAGTGTTTTCGATAACATTTTAACACGGAAACGAGACTGTCTATGGATAGTTATGCCGTTGTTCTCCGTTTGAAAAATATCTGCAAAAGTTTTGGCGGACTTCAGGTTCTGTCAAATATAGACCTGGATGTGAAACAAAACGAGATCGTGGGGCTTATCGGCCCGAACGGTGCAGGGAAATCAACTCTCTTTAACGTTATAACATCTTTCTATAAGCCTGACTGCGGAGACATATTCCTTCAGGGAAATAAAATATCGGGGCGCCCGCCGCATAAAATCTGTTGCGCTGGAATCGCAAGGACATTTCAGCTTGTCAAAACCTTTCTGAAAATGACTGCGCTTGAAAACGTAATGGTAGCCTCGGTTTACGGGCATAAATGCAAACACAAAGATGCAGCCGTAAATGCGCATGAAACCCTGGAACTTGTAGGTCTTTCAGCGAAGAAAAATATCTTAACATCTCATCTGACTTTATCGGACAGACGCCTGCTGGAAGTGGCTATGGCGCTGTCATCCATGCCGGTCATTACGCTTCTGGATGAGCCGATGGCGGGTCTCAATCCCATGGAAATCCAAAATTTACTCAGCGTCATCAGGAAGGCCAGAAATGAAAGAAATATTTCCATATTATGGATAGAACATAAAGTGGACGCAGTGCTCGATTTTTGCGACAGGGTGGCTGTGCTGGATTATGGACTGAAGATAGCCGACGGCGAGCCCGATGAAATCGCCAATAATCCTAGGGTAATAGAGGCTTATCTTGGAGAACCATCTGCTTGAAATTAACGGAATAAATGTTTTTTACGGAGACGTGCAGGCTGTTTACGATGTATCCCTTCATGTGGATGAAGGCTCTATTGTGGCTCTTGTGGGCGCGAACGGAGCAGGGAAAACTACTCTCCTGAAAACGATTTCCGGAATTACGAAGGCAAGCAAAGGAGAAATATATTTTTCCGGAAAGCCTCTTGCAAAACTTAAACCGCAGCAGGTGGTTGGCACGGGCATATCTCATGTGCCGGAAGGAAGACGCCTTTTTTCGAACCTTACAGTGCTTGAGAATTTAAAACTTGGGGCATATTTGCCCGGCGCACGCCGTATTTTTTCAGATTCACTCGAGCGTGCATACGGACTTTTTCCTGTTTTAAAAAAACGGGGCAGCCAGAAAGCAGGTTCATTAAGCGGAGGAGAACAGCAAATGCTCGCAATTGCGCGCGCAATGATGAGCAGGCCGAAAATACTGATGCTTGACGAGCCTTCGCTTGGCCTGAGCCCCATTCTTGTAAGGACAATGTTCGAACTAATCACCACGCTCAATGATCAGAACATTACCATACTGCTTGTTGAACAGAACATACACCAGGCGCTTAAAATAGCTCACAGGGCGTATGTCATCAAAAACGGGAAAATAGTATTGGCCGGCAGGGGGGAAGAACTTTTATCCGATCCCGAAGTGCAGAAGGCATATATAGGAACACGATGGAGTAAACAATAATGCTTGAACTTTTAAGTGTAAGTCTGGTTGTACAGCTTCTGATAAACGGCGTTCTGTTCGGAACCATGTACGGTATAGCTGCTATAGGTCTGAGCCTCATATTCGGAACAATGCGCATTATGTTCCTGGCCCAGGGCACAATTATAATATTTTTTGCTTATCTTTGTTACTGGCTGTTCTTTCTTTTCGGAATAGATCCCTATATTTCGCTTGTCATTATCGTAATAATAGGCCTTGCGCTGGGCTCGGGAATATATCAGGCTCTTTTCAGGGAGGCGGCCGCCCTTGAGGACAAGAATATCTCTCTTCTGATTGCAATAGGGCTTATGTTCCTGGTAGAAAACCTTATGACCATTTTCTGGACTGCGAATCCGAGATCCATCACCACGAGCTATACATCGCTTGTTTTCCGCCCCATGGGCATCGGCATTCCGTTTAACCGGATGATAGGATTTTTGATGGCTATTGCAGCAACAACAGGCGTTGTGCTGTTCCTGAAGAAAACTTTCATGGGAATAGCCGTAAGGGCGGCTTCCGAGGATATAGACGCGGCAGCGCTCCTTGGAATAAGCCCGCACCGTGTCAATGCCGTGGCATTCGCAATAGGGATAGGCCTTGCAGGCGTGGCCGGAGTGGAACTCGCGACCATTTACCCGTTCGATCCCTTTTTCGGCTTCATCTTTGTCCTCAAGGCGATGATTGCGCTTGCGATAGGCGGGATCGGCAGCGTAACAGGCGCGCTGCTCGGCGGTGTTATTCTGGGTTTGCTTGAGGCCATGTCCTCGTTCTTTATAGGGGGAGGATGGTCCGATGCGATTTCATACGCAGTATTTCTAATAGTTCTGATGTTCAGGCCCGAAGGGCTTCTTGTAAGAACCGTTAAAAAGGCATAGTAAATGAAAAAAATAAAATGTATTATTATCCCTGTTCTGACAGTTTTAATTTTTGCGGCTGTGCCACTTGCGGTTGATGCAGAGAGATCATTCCTTGTCTTCACCCTGTTTTTATCTTTCTGTTATATTGTGCTGACACAGGCATGGAACCTGGTGGCCGGATACACGGGACAGGTAAGCATGGGCCAGCACGCATTTTTCGGGCTTGGCGCCTATACCACTGCCCTGATATGGCTTCACGACATCACCAAAACCGGATACTTCTTCGATCCTGTTACAATTATTCTGAGCGGAACTGTCCCTGTCGTTCTGGCCGTTATAATTGGAATACCGCTGCTTTCAAGGCTGAAGGGTGATTATTTCGCGCTGGGTACCCTGGGCGTCGGCGAGATAATAAAAGTAATTTTTGTAAAGGGAGGCTCCGTTACCGGCGCTTCAGACGGCCTTCATTTGCCGTCTACGGTTTACTCCTCCATAAAGCCGTATTACTGGACAGGCTTGTTGCTTGCGGTTTTTGCTACGGCGGTTGTATATTTCATGATCAAATCAAGAATAGGACTGGCTCTCAGGGCCATAAGGGAGGACGAGACATCGGCTTCAGCGCATGGAATAAATATTTTAAAGTACAAAGTCCTGGCCTTCGCAGTAGGGGCTTTTATGGCCGGCGTATGCGGAAGCCTTTACGGTATATATTTGTTTCACATTAACCCTGATTCGGTATTGAAGCTCGACTGGACGCTCTATCCTATACTTATGTGCGTAATAGGAGGTACAGGCACAATAATCGGCCCGGTTATAGGCGCATTTTTTATGACTTTAGTATTTTCTATTACTGATATTTATTTTGTACAGCTGCATCCGGTTATGGCCGGGCTTCTTATTATAATTGTAATGAAGTTTATGCCCGGCGGGCTTGCAGGGCTTATAAAAAGAAAATCCGCGCCGGGACGAAAACTTATCGGTTTGTTCAGCTTTTCATTATCCAGAAAGTCATAATGATTTTCTGAGTCATTATGGTTCATTGTGTCCGTGTTTTTCGGCTGTGCATACAGAATTTTCCCGGCAGTTAAATAAAGCCGTAAAGTATGTCAGCAATGAATCAGGTAGGGAGGTGATCCGGGTTCAAGGAAGAAGCATGTAAAAATTTTTATCACAGTAAAATTTAAATAATATTACAAGGAGAGATCAGATGCAGGTAAAAAAATTATCAGTCTTTTCGGGATTATTATTTTTTGTACTGACGGTCAGCCTTGTATCTCTTGACTGTTCCAGGTCGAAGGCCGGGGATGAGATAAGGGTTGGAGCTATCGTGTCCATAACGGGCATGAACGCAATGACGGGCGCTGAGCAGAAATGGGGCTATGAGCAGGCAGTTGCCGATATAAACAAAAACGGCGGTGTTTTTGTAAAAGAAATGAATAAAAAAATTCCCATAAAGCTTATCTTTGCTGACGACAAGAGCACACCTGATCAGGGTGCTGCGGCAATGGAAAGGCTTATTAAAAGCGATAAAATAGACCTTGCCCTGTCATCAAATATCACTCCGATCAATATCGCGGCAGGCACAAAATGCGAGCAATACAAGGTTTATTTTCAGATAGTTTGCAGCTGGCTGGACTTTATTGAAAAGGAGAATTTCAAATGGGTTTCCGATATGTTTACGAGCGCTCCCGGAGCGGCAGAGGTTCCATATCAGATGTGGGAAGGCCTGTCCAGGGATCAAAGGCCCGGAAGACTCGCATTAATGATGGAAGACAATCAGGACGGCCAGGGATTCGGGAACGGCTTCAAGAGCTTTGCGAAGAAGTACGGATATAAATTTTACGTCGATGACCCGTATGCCCCGGGCACAAAGGATTTTTCTTCATGGATTCTTAAATGGAAAGCGGCAAAGGTGGACGCTCTGCTCTGGCTCGGATCCCCGACGGACGGTATTACCCTTCTCCGTCAGATGAAGGAGCAGAATTGCAGATTAAAATATATAGTCGGATTTAAAGGATTCTGGCCTACGGAATTTGTAGAGGCCCTGGGCAAAGATGCAAATTATATCATTCATGACGGTTTCTGGGCTGAAAAATCGGGCGCACCTGGAGCTGAAGAACTGGGCCAGAGATTCAAAAAGGAATTCAAAAGAGATTCCGTGAGCGTTGGGCTCTATTATGCGAATCCTCAAATACTCGCTATGGCAATAGAAAAGGCCGGATCCTGCAAATCGGAAAAAGTAAGGGACATTGTTTTTTCCGGGGCGGAGTTTAAAGGTACAATGATGGGCGATGTTAAGTATAATAAAAAAGGCCTGGCGTTCAAACCTCTTCTGGAACTGCAATGGTGGGACGGCGAGCGCATGCCCGTTTATCCGCCTGTGCCGAATATCTGGAAAATTAAGCTAATGCCGGTTGAATAATAAATTATAATCATTTTCCCTGATTCATTATCTTCAGGGGGCGACTTCGGCTTCCCGCGAAGCCGAAGTCGAATAACCAAAAATAATATTTTAAATAATAAAATAATAAAAGATATGAAATTACGATTAGAAAACAAAACAGCAATTGTTACAGGAGCAGGTTCGGGAATCGGACGCGCTATCGCCATGAGGTTTGCAGAAGAAGGAGCCGCTGTGGTTATTGCGGAGATCAGATCCGACACCGGGAAAAAAGTCGAAGAAGAAATTAAAAAAGCGGGTCATAGAGCATTGTTTGTTGAGACCGATGTTTCCAAATCCGAAGATGTTAAAAAGATGGTTGATAGAACAGTTAAGGAATTCGGGAGGGTGGACATTCTGGTCAATGATGCAGGCATCCTGATAAAAAAATTCATACTGGACATGACGGAAGAGGATTGGGACAGGGTGCTGAATACGAATCTCAGGGGAGCTTTCCTCTGCATCAAACATACAGTCAAATATATGATTGATCAGAAAAAAGGCAAAATAATAAACATAGCATCCATGGGATCGGTAATCGGTCTCCATAATGATTACGGATATTGCGCCTCTAAAGGGGGTATAATGGCCCTGACCACTTCGCTGGGAATTGACCTTGCCCCGCTTGGAATAAATGTCAATGCTATAGGCCCGGGAGTGATCGACACCCCGATGGTCAATGATGTGGCAACACAGGGGAAAGATTTTATAAAGAATGGAATTGAAAAAACACCAAAAGGAAGGCTCGGGAAACCTGAGGATATTGCTGCTGCCGCACTTTACCTGGCCTCCGATGAATCCGACTTTGTAGTAGGGCAGACAATTTTTGTCGACGGCGGTTATATTTCGGTTTGATTCCGGCGAAATGCCGGTTGTATGCAAAAGCTTCTGACCGGTATTAAACTGCTCCGGAATCATGGGCGCATGAATTCCAGCTTATATTATATAACCGCAAAGAAAATGAAGAAAAGAATACAATTCCGCAAATAGCTGTATATTCCGGATCTTTTTTTTCGCGGTTTTTATGTGCTTTGCAGTGAATTAAAATTCACATTACAAGATCAAAGCGCAGGCTCCGGATTCGCCGGATTGCAAGAGGATGCAAATTTTAGCACAGCTGTAAAACCGGAGGATTAATTGTTCGGTTTTATAAATATGCAATTAAATTACAAAATTTATTCAAAAAAATGGAGATTTTAAAATGCCTGCAATTAAAGAATACAGAAGTTATGGAAAAGAAATTGAAGATATTTTAAGGCTGGATTCTTATACAGTAGCGGTAAAAATGATCAGAAAGGAAGAAGAAATTCCGTCAGAAGCTGTAAGGCCGAAAAGAGATCGTAATCAGCATATTGCTCAATGTCAGGCTTTCTCTCTTACTCGACGCGAGGGCAAAACTGTGGCAATGCTGAAAGAAGACCACTGGTGTTATGCGCCGGTCATAGGCTACGGGCTGGTCGAACAGCCCGACTTTTTCAAAAAAGGAGGTTTGTATAATCCTCAATTTGATGATGATCCGGAAATAAAAGAGGCTCTTGGCGGCACGGGCTCAAAGTTTCTCGGCCATTTTCTCGAAAAGCCGGAACTGGCAAAGAATATGAAATTCCCCTGCTTTAAAGCCGGAAAATATATCGGCTGCCTCACGGCTCCGCTTAGAAATACTGCCTTTGAACCGGATGTGGTTTTCATTTATTGCAACAATGCCCAGTTGAGAAATATTCTGATGGCTATAAAATATAAGGAAGGGGTCCATGTGACTTCAGAGTTCGATCCAATAGACTCCTGTATCTATTCCCTTGTTCCTCTGGTCGAGGGTAAACAGAGCTATATGATCACTATCCCTGATCCGGGTGAACAGGAACGGGCCCTTACCGATGAAAATAAAATTATTTTCTCGCTGACAAAAGACAAAGTCAGGATACTGGTGGAAGGCCTGAGACATTATGACGAGATCAAGCTCGGGTATGTTCATTTAACCAAGCTGATGCAGGCCGATTTTGAGCAGCCTAAATTCTACACCCTTCTTTTTAAAAGATGGGGCATTATTAAATAGCCAGCAATGTATGCCATTATCGCCTTCATTTGCGCATATATATCCCGGTGAATTTATCATCTCAATGAATATGTTTGTATTAAATCAGGATAAAAACCAAACATGAAAAAACAAGAGAATGATCTTCCGATTCTTGCCTTTAAGTCAGGAAATTCATTACGCAAATGGCTTGAAAATAATCATGAATCTTCAAAGGGTATATGGGTACAAATATACAAAAAGAATTCCGGTATAGAATCAGTTACATTTGAAGAAGTGTTGGATGAAGGTTTATGTTTTGGATGGAGCGAAAGCAAAAGGCGTAAATTTGATACAAATTCATATTTGCAACGATTCACACCACGGCGGGTTAAAGGTACAACATCTAAAAGAAATATGGAACATATTGAGCGGCTAATTAAAGAAAAAAAAATGAAGCCTTCCGGATTAAGATCATTTGGAATTGAATAACTATAAGCGGGATAGACGCCTACGTTCGAAGTTCGCTTATTTTTTTGTATTCGAAGTCATGGTTCGCGCTTCTGATTGAGCAGTTGAAGCTGCTGAAAAATCACCAATCTCATTGGAAATTAATTGCTTTTCCTGTCTGGTATGATAATTTGTACACATATCCTTCAATAAAAAACAGGAGAACTAATAATGCAAATAAAACATTTAAATATCATCTCCTTTTTATTCATTGTATTTATTCTTTTTGGATGTCAGAATATAAATAAGACGACAGAAGGAGGTGTTTCGATGAAGAAAGTGTATCTGAATCCGGATAATATGTCAAAGCCGAGAGGTTATTCACATGCGGTTTCAGTAAGCGGTAATTACAAAACTATTTATATAGGTGGACAAAATGCGATCGATCAAAATGGCAATCTAATTGGTAAAAATAGCCTGAAAGAGCAGACTGAACAGGTTTTAATAAACATTGAAAAAATTTTAGAACATGCCAATGTAAAAATTGAAAATATTATTAAAGGGAACCTCTAAAAATTACTTTATAAAGAGTACATTTCCTAAATTTAAACAATATTCCCTTTTCTTATTCAAAATTTTTTAAA
>JAFGDQ010000090.1 GCA_016932015.1 Spirochaetota bacterium
AAGAAAGGGTATTGAAAAATTTTAAAAGAAGGGCAGCAGATTTCGGATTTGCTCTGGTGCCCATATGAATTTTGTTTCTCAGAAGATTTGTAGGAAATATTGACGGTAATGAGACATTGGACAAACTTGGAGGAAATTACTATCAGGCTTATTATAGAATTGCCAATGCTCTTGATATTCATTTCCCGGTTACCGGTAAAAAACGCAGCAAATTTCCTGAAGACAGGAATTTTGAAGACTTTAATTTAGTAAATACCAGCATAATGCATAATAAATTCGCGCTGTTTGCTGATGAACAGAATAAGTATACAGTTACTGGCTCCACAAACTTTACAGATACCGGTTTTAATTTAAATAATAATAACTCTGTTATAATTGCTGACTATGATTTATTCAATACATATCGTGAGCAGTTTGAATACCTGTTAGGATTATCAGGCAGATCCCCTGTAAAGGAAATCAGAAAATTTATTATTGAAAATGTTGAAATAGAAGCGTTATTTCCACCCGCGACAATTTCCGGTTATACAGGAATAGAACATATGATTCAAAGAATAGATGCAGCAGAAAGCAGTATTTATTTTATGATATTTTCATTAACACATCTTGACCTGATCAATAAATTCATAACTAAATTTAATAACACTGTTACAGTCAAAGGAATCCTTGATGAATCACAAATGTATTCTTCATCAGAGGAATTGCTGTCAAATAATGGAATTCCATGCAGGTCTGACGGTAATTACAATGAAATCGAATATCACGGAGGAAAACTTCACCATAAAACCATGATACTTGATGACAAGTCAGTAATTACCGGATCTTTTAACTGGTCATACAATGCGAATTCTAATAATGATGAAAATATAATTATTATACGTTCAAAAGATATAGCTGATCTATATAAAAATGAATGGCAGAAAAGATGGAATGAAGGAAAGGAGATTGTTCATACAATCAGTAATAATAACAATCCTTATGATTTCGGGAATTATCAGGATATAATTATTAATGAAGTAATGTGGATGGGAAGCAGGCAGAGTATTGACTCCACCCTGTCCGGCGATGAATTTATCGAATTAAAAAACATGGCAGGCAGGGAAATTATTCTTACAGGCTGGTATCTGGAAGGTGCTGCCAGAAACGGTAACAGATTATATCTCGAAAATATATCAATAGATGCAGACAGTATGATTGTAATTATGCGCAGATCAATAGAAGACTCAGCGTTTATTCCGGATACCTGTTTTGAAAGCAGCAGCCTGTCTGTTTCAAATTCAACTCTTGATATAATTCTGAAAGATCCGGATAATACAATAATCGATCGCGCGGGTAATGGCACAGCTGCAGAGAATTTCTCCGGATACAGCGGCATTACCAAAAAAAGCATGGCAAGAAACAATAAGCCGGGAGATGGGACTGATCCTGTCAACTGGTTTATTACCAATACGCAGATTAACATCAGCAGTGAATATTCCTATTCTTTATTCAACCTTGCTACTCCGGGTGCTGATAACACCTTAGGCGATTCAGGGTATGATTCACTTGAGATCGTCATATCCGAAATTTCATGGGCAGGTACTGATGTTTCCCATTATGATGAATGGATTGAGATTTATAATAATTCAGATGAAGACATTAATCTTGCAGGATGGTCAATACCCGGTTCACTCAACATTGAATTGTACGGGCTTATTCCCGCAAAAAAACATTTTCTTCTGGAAAGGACAAACGATGACAGTGTTCCGGATAAAACCGCAGACTTAATTTACTCCGGCAGCTTAAGTAATACCGGAGCTGTTATCAGGCTTGTCTATAACAATCGCGATATAGATTATATCAATGCACTGTACGGATGGCCCGCCGGATCAAACGACCCGAAGATCTCTATGGAAAGAATCAATACTTCATTGCCGGGAGAAGACACTAACTGGCAGAACGGGCTGGGAGATACTGAAGGTGCTCAAAATTCATCTGACTGACTTTGATCTATTTTCTCCAGAATACAGGTGTAAAAAGAATAAGTATTGTATACAGTTCAAGCCTTCCAACCAGCATGGCAAAACATAAAACCCATTTCACATAATCCGGAAAAAATGCATAATTCTCCGCTGGGCCTATTTTCCCGAATCCCGGGCCTATATTTCCCACTGTAGCAAGAGCCGTCGTTAATGATGTAGCTACATCCTGGCTCGATGATGCGACTATCACGGTTACGATAAGAACAAGAAAAATATAAAGAAAGAAAAATCCTGAAATCGCATACATAATATCCTTTCTGATTGTTTTACCGCTGATTTTTAGAATAAATATTGCTCTTGAGTGAAGAAGATACTTCATTTCATTATATGCCTGCTTAAGAAGAGAAAAAATTCTGATAACCTTAATACCGCCTCCAGTTGATCCGGAGCATCCCCCGACAAACATCAATAAAAAGAGTACAGCCTGCGCAAAGTATGGCCATTTTTCAAAGTCTGCCGTAGCATAACCGGTTGTTGTAAGAACTGAAGCAGCCTGAAATGCGGCATATCTAAGAGACTCGCCAACTGTTTCATAAAATCCGTATAAATTAAATGAAATTAGTAGGGTAGCTGCTGCAAAAATACCTAAATAAGTCCTAAATTCAGCATCCTGAAGCAGGCTTCTGTATCTTCCGGATATCATTCTGTAATGAAGAATAAAATTCGTACCTGCAAGCATCATGAATACGGTTATTACAATATCGATATAAGTTGAATTATAAAAGCCGACACTTGTATTCTTTGGAGAAAAACCGCCGGTTGCAAGAGTTCCGAAAGTATGAGTTAACGCGTCAAAAAAATTCATGCCGCCAAACATTAATAGAATCGTTTCCGCAACTGTCAGCCCGAGATAAATTAACCATAATATTTTTGCCGTTTCCTTAATTCTTGGTGTAATCTTGTCAACAGAAGGCCCGGGAGCTTCCGCTTTAATAAGCTGAAGCCCACCTATTCCGAGAACAGGCAGAATCGCGACAGTCAGTACAACAATACCCATTCCCCCCAGCCAGTGCGTCAGGGATCGCCAGAACAGCAATGATTTCGGCAGAGATTCAATCTCAGTGAGAATAGATGCTCCGGTTGTGGTAAAACCGGACATTGTTTCAAATAGTGCGTCGGTAAAACAAGGAATGCTGTTTGAAAAATAAAAAGGCAGAGCTCCGATAAAAGATGCAGTAAGCCAGCTTAAAGCAACCATAAGGAAGCCGTCTTTGCTGGAAAGATTTTGTTTTTTATCTGACTTTAACAGATAGAATAAAATTGATGAGCATAAAACAGCACAAACAATTATAATCAGAAATACTTTAAATTCATGAATTTCGTCATAGTAAAGAGCAAATGCGGTTGGGAAAAGAAGGAAAAAAGAAATAATAAACATCAAAATGGAAATAATTCTGAAAACTAATTTTATATTCATATATATTGAGTTTTATTTTTTGATTATTGTATGATATTTTTTTGAAAAAATAAAATATGATCTATCTAATGAATAGGATGATGACTAACTGTTAAAAATTTCTTCCAGCTCGGGAACTGAACTTTTTGTTGTTATTGTTACTATGCTGTCACCTTCCATTATCTGAAAATTGCCGTCCGGAATATAACTGTGATCACCGCGAGAAACAGCGACGATTAAAGTATTTTCCGGCAGTCTGATGTCCCTGATGGCTTTACCGGAAATTGACACGTCTTTATCAACTGAAAATTCAATTACCTCAGCTTTCCCAGTAAGAATGCTGTGAACACTTTTGATATTGCCTTTTCTTACAAATTTAAGAATAGTATCTACAGTACTTCTTTTAGGGCTCACAATGGAATCAATGCCAAGGTTTGAAGCAATTGAAAGATAATTTTTTCTAGTTACAAGAGCTATTGACCTCTTTATTCCGAAAGTCTTCGCATAAATGGCAGCCAGGATGTTCAGCTCCTGATTATTTGTTGTCGTAACAATCAGGTCATATGATTGAAGCTGTTCTTCTTCAAATATATCCCTGTCTGAAATATCGCTGTTAATAATAATTGTCTTTGGGAACTCTTCTGCAAGCAGTTTGCAGTTTTCGTAATCCGAATCAATTATCTTGATATTCCTCTGCTGCTCCAGCAGGTATCTGGCAGTGTAGCGCCCGATTCTCCCTCCGCCGACGATTACTACATTCTTTATATTTAATGCATTTCGTCCAAGGTCACTGAAAACCTTTTCAAGTATACTTTGCGTAGCAACAAAATATATGTTGTCATTTTCTTTAATAACGGTTTTACCTGAAGGAATAATTACCTGATCCTGGCGTACCACACAGGAAATAAGAAAATCTTTCTTCAGACTTTCCTTAATTTGCTGTAAGGTCTTGTCTTTAAAAAAGGAACTGCTGTTGACCACCATATTTCTCATTTGCACATTTGTATTGCTGAACAATACAATATCGCTTGTAGCTCCATACATTACATTCTCAGCAATCTCTTTTGCAGCTTCAACTTCAGGATTAACTATGTAATCTATGCCAAGAAATACATTTTTGAAATTCCTGACTTTGGAATAATCAAGATTTCTTACTCTTGCTATTTTATTAGGGACATTAAATTCGCTCGCAACAAGCGCGCATGATATCATATTAACTTCATCGGAATCGGTCACACTCAGAAAAAAATCTGCTTTTTCTATGCCTGCCCTTTGGAGAATCCGTGTATTGTTGCCCTCACCGTTTATAACGATACAATCCAGATGATTGGCTGCATGTTTTGCAACATCCGGATTCTGCTCTATTATTACAACATCCTTATTCTCTTCAATCAGCTGAGCGGCGAGCTGAAAACCGACAGCGCCTGCACCTACAATTACTATTTGCATGATAATTATTTAGTATATTTTAAAAAATTTAACCTGTAATTTTACGCGTCATTTCTTCAAGATATTCCGGCGCAGCTTGTGTCTTAGGCTGTTTAATAAAAGGTTTTTTATCGTTCAGCCATCTTGGAATAATGTGAAAATGCATATGAAAAACTACCTGCCCTGCAGCAGCGTAATTATTCTGCACAATATTTATTCCGTCTGCGTTTAAATTCTTCTTAATCTGATTAGCCAGTTTTCTGAGAACGCTGAAAAATTTTTCCATTTCATTATCAGGAAAATCCAGAAATGTTTCATGATGATTGATGGGAACTACAACCGTATGCCCGTCAGTGAATGGAAACAGATCAAGAAAAGCGACAACATTTTCATCTTCATATACTTTAGATGAAGGTATTTCACCTTTAATTATTTTGCAAAACAGACAATCTTCAGACATAACAGCCACCTTTTAACTTATATGTTGTAAACGCTCTATTAAATTATCCACAAATATATCATTATCTTCAATAAATAAAGATATCTTTAGCACATAGAATCTGTCCGGAAACGAATACCCGGACATCTTGACAAAATCTTTTTCTGTTATAACTGCTATATCATATTTTTCAGATTCATTTATAATTCTTTCAATATCATTCCTGCTGAAACTGTAATGATCAGGATAAGGGATTAGTTTTATATCAGCCGGATTTAATTTATGAATAGAGCCCTTCAATGAATCCGGATTCGCGATTGAGCTTATTATTAATGTGTTTTTACCTGAAATAAAATCAGCAGGCAATTCTTTTTTTGTGTCATTCATTCTATATAAAAATTCATTTTTATACCGGGCTTTATAAACCTGTTTATGCCGGGAATACCGGTTTAACCTGAAATTTAATGAAATATAATCTTTACTGGTAATTAAATCCGATTTATTTATTATTATAAAATCAGCTCTTCTCAATGAGAATGCGGGTTCTCTCAAATCTCCGGCAGGCAGCAAAAGACTGTTACCGAATGGATTTGTAGAATCAAAATTTATAATGCTTATATCTTTGATAATGGAATTATTCTGGAATCCATCATCCATAATAATTGTATCAACTTTAAAATTACTGATCAACCTTTTTATGGAAATCCGTCTTTTTCTGCCGATCACGACAGGAATATTCTGTAATTCATTTGCAATCATAAAAGGTTCATCGCCTGCCTCAGCATGAGACAACAGCACATTACTGCCGTCTGATACAATTGCTCCTTTATCTGATTTCGATCCTCTATAGCCTCTGCTTATAATGCCCGGTGAATATCCGTTTTCCTGAAGCAATCTGGCAACCTTAATTACAGTCGGGGTTTTTCCTGTTCCGCCTGTAGTAATATTTCCGATACAGATTACAGGTATTGTAATCTTTTCAGGTTTACTGATAAATCTCTTAATGTAAAATACAATAAAATATAAAGGAACGAAAGGAAGCAGAATTAATCTGAAATGTTTATAGATATTATATAAATACATTATTTTTTTAATCTCAAAGCAATGATTCCAATTATTAGATAGACAGCATTACCAAGCCATGCTGCAACAACAGGATCAAGTTTTCCGGATTTACCATAAGCCATACCTACAGCCATGATACCGTAGTATCCGAATGATATAATTATTGACAAAAAGAAAGCCAGTACCAGAACAGCTTTCCTGAAATATATACCGCATAAACTTCCGATAAATATTGTTACAAGTACAGAAAAAGGAAATGCGAATCTCCAGTTATATTCAACAAGATATTTTTTATAGTTTGCGCCTTCTTTTCGTTTTTCCTGTATGAACCTTTTTGCCTCCCGTATTCTCATGTGCATCATTTTTTCAGGGCTTTTCATAAAGTCTTCGGGTTTTTCCTTTAATATCATTTCACAGGATGCTTTTTTCTCTGTTAAATATTTACCGCTGCTGCCTTTTTTAATAATATATGCATTTCTGAACACCCATTTATTTTTACTATACACACCATTGTCCGCACTTAATTGAAAAATTAAATTCCCGGATTTATCGAATCTGAAAATAACAGGATTATACATACGATTATTTTCTGAATGGAATTGTTTCATATAATAAATCGTACCGTCATTCGATTTCAGAAAAAAATCGAAATTACTGTACATGTATCCAAGACTTTTACCGGTATTTTTTTTTATCTGATTCCGGGTTTCAAATGCATGTTTACTGCAGTCAACTGATATAAATTCGAAAAACAGAAAAGAAAAAACAGCAATGATCACACCTGTTATCAATAGCGGAGCCATTAAACGGGCAAACCCCACACCTCCATTGTATACTGCAATAATTTCATTACTGGAATTCATGTTTCCGAATAAATATGAAGTGGCGAATAAAGCTGCAGGAGGAAGAACATGAATTAAAATTTCCGGGACTGAACTGAATATAAATTCAAGTATGATAGAAAAATCAACTTCAGGATGGGAAAAATATTTTAAATTATCCAGATAAATAGTAATTACGTACATACCCAGCATAAATATCAATGATCCTGCCAGGGCTGTCAGGAATTGTCTGATCAAATATTTATCGAGTCTTTTCATTTAATTATTTGCGGGAAACTTCACTAATGTATGATTTTATATTTTCCAGTATCTGAGCCGGGATATAATTGCCATCTGTATATACCCCCAATACTTTGCCCTTATCTCCATGGAAATCGCTTCCTCCGGAAACTATCATATTAAACTTATCTGCTATCCTTAGGAATTCACTAACCTCTTTCATTGAATGCATTGAAGAATAAGCTTCTATTCCGTCAAGTCCCCTTTCCTTTAAGTCATCAATGAACGATTCGTATTTTTTGAATGTTTTAAGGTTAAGTGAAATCGGATGGGCCAAAATGGATATTCCGCCTGATTCTTTTATTACAGAAACAGCCTCTTCAAATGATATTCTTTCTCTTTTTACATAACCCGGCTTTCCGTGACACATAAAAGTTTTAAAAACAATGAACATGTCTTTCGCGTAACCTTTTCTTACAAGAATTCTTGCTATATGCGGTTTACCAAGAGCAGCACCTTTTGCTTCATTTATAATGTCTTCAAGTGATATTTCATAACCGTCACTGACTAGTGATTCAACCATTTTTTCAACTCTTCCCATCCTGGATTCTTTAAGTTTTTCGGTTATTTCAAGCATCCTCTTATTCTGATGATCAATAAAAAGCCCTACAAGATGAAAAGAGCCTCCGGAGCAGTTGAGGCTGAATTCCACTCCCGGGATTAATTCCATATTTTTTTTACCGGCATACTTAACAGCCTCAGGTACTCCGGCAACAGTATCATGGTCACATAATCCAAGTACAGAAATATTCCTGCTTATCGCATAATCTATCAGTTCTGAAGGCGAGTATAATCCGTCAGAGGCTTTGGAATGTACATGTAAATCTATTTTCTTCTGCATAATAATATTCTTAATAAAATTGTTTATATTATATCAAAAACTCAAATGCATTAAATAATGGAATCATTCAAGTGCTTTTTCATTAATTGTATTTAAAATATTACTAATTGACAATCTAAACCGACTCTCTTATTGAATACTTCTATATGTTCTTTATAACAGCATAAGACTGAAACAGCAATTACCCTATAAAAGAGGTTTTTTTATGTATATCGGGTTTGATATAGGCGGCACCAATATTAAAGGATTGCTGGCGGATAAAGACGGTACGATTCTGAATTTCAGAAAAATTCCGATTTTGAAAAGCATAGGTGAGATTGAAGACAGCCTGATCAATCTTATAACTGAACTTGCATCATCAGATGGAAAATCCCTCAAAAAGATAAAAGCAATCGGTATCGGCTCAGCAGGCACAATTGACAAGGCCAGGGGCATTGTTATAACAAGCGCTAATATTCCGGCATGGAAAAAATACAATTTAGTAAAGGCTGTTGAAAAAAAAACAGGTATCAGAACATTTCTCGAGAATGACGCGAATGCAGCAATAATCGGCGAATGGTGGAAAGGTAACGGGAAGAAATTCAGCAACTGGATAATGATAACTCTCGGTACAGGCATAGGCGGCGGAGTTATAATCAACAATGAAATTTATACAGGAAAATCCGGCAGTGCTATGGAAATCGGCCATACAACTATTGATTATAATGGCCGGAAATGCTATTGCGGTAATACGGGATGCTTTGAACAGTATGCTTCTGCAACAGCTATTGTAAGATCAGCGGAAAAACAGTTAAAGAAAAATCCTGATTCTTCAGTCCATATGCGCCTTAAAAGAGAAAAAATAACCTCAAAACTTATTTATGAAGAAGCTCAAAAGGGAGATAAATTTGCGAAATCAGTATTTGATGAAGCATCTGTTTTCCTTGGAATCGGAATATCCAATTTAATATCGATTTTTAATCCTGAAGCTATAATTTTCGGTGGCGGATTGTCAGATGCATGTAAAATAATGATACCGATAGTAAAGCAGGTTGTAAAAGAACGCGTACAGCCCGGACTCAAAGAAAATATTAAGTATCTGACTATCACAAATCAGGAAAAAACTCCTGCACTTGGGGCAGTAAAAGTTGCTATTGATTCCTGTGAATCATACAAATACTCTTCCGGATTAACAATCAATAAATTAACTAACAACAGATAAAATGTTGGAAAATAAAACTTGACTATATATGATTTATATACGACATAATCTTAAATCACATCTTTTTGTAACAATTTGAGGATCTCATGAACAGCTATGACAGATATTACAACTGTATTGTAAGAGCTGTTGACCATATATTTAAAAACTTCTTTCAGGATGACGATATTCAGGAAGTTTTTAAAAGCCAGTCGACAAAAGAAGATTCAACAGTCGCAATTGAAATTGACGGATCTCTTTCAGGGGAAATTATAGTAAATATTCCGAAATCCACTTTAAATCTGCTTATCCAGAAAATGATACCTGATGTAAAACCAAACTCAAAATCACTTCAGAAACACTACGCTGATGTTGCAGGAGAACTTGCGAATATGATTACAGGTACATTTGCCAATCAGCTTCAATTCGTTGAACAGGACATAAAACTCTCACCACCCGAATTTGACAATGATCCGATCACAATTAAAACCCTTTATGAGAATATAAATATTTCTTTTGATTCAAGTTATGGCGGTTTTGATGTAGATCTTTACTATAAAGAAAACGATTAATACACTATACACTTTAAAATCATTTATCAGGAGAAAAGTCATGTCAATAAGCTTTCCTGATGTTCTGCTAATCGCAGTATATTTTATCGTAAGTTTTATAATAGCTATTTATTTCTCCAAACGGGCCGGTAAGAGCACTGAAGAATTTTTCCTGTCAGGCAGAAAACTTCCATGGTGGATTGCCGGCACGGGCATGGTTGCAACAACATTTTCCGCAGACACCCCGCTTGCGGTAACTGAACTTGTAGCCCAAAACGGAATATCAGGAAACTGGCTCTGGTGGAACATGGTAGCAGGCAGTGTATTTACCGTTTTCTTTTTCGCCAAACTATGGAGAAGAGCTAATATCCTGACTGATGTTGAATTCATTGAAATCCGATATTCAGGAAAACCGGCTGCGTTTTTAAGAGGGTTCAAGGCGATTTATCTTGGCCTGTTTATGAACTGTATTATTATGGGATGGGTTAATGTTGCTCTTGCTGAAATAATCAGAAATATTTTCGGACTTAGTGAAGGATTTGTAATAATATCAGTAATCGCATGTATGCTAATAGTAGGAATTTACTCCGCTATAGCCGGTCTATGGGGAATAGTGATCACCGACTTCTTTCAGTTTATTATGGCAATGGCTGGATGTATAATTCTTTCTGTTATTATAATCAATCTTCCGCAAATTGGCGGAATCGATGGACTTAAGCGTGCTCTTCCCGAGCAGGTTTTTCACTTTCTACCGACTCTGAATTTCAGCGGAGGACAGGTCGCGGGCGGTATAATCGCGTTATCGTTCAGCGCGTTTCTCGCACATATTTTCGTGCAATGGTGGGCATCATGGTATCCGGGTGCTGAACCCGGCGGCGGCGGATATATTGCCCAGAGAATGATGTCAGCAAAGGATGAGAGGCATTCACTGCTTTCCACACTGTGGTTTTCTATAGCTCATTACGCGCTCCGTCCATGGCCATGGATCATCGTTGCTCTCTGTTCACTTGTGCTCTACCCGGACCTCGCTCCTGAAGCAAAGAAGACCGGCTATATTCTTGCCATGAAAGACTACCTTCCATCCGGACTTCTCGGTCTGACAGTAGCTGCTTTTCTTGCTGCTTATATGTCAACCATATCAACTCATCTGAACTGGGGAAGTTCCTACATTATGAACGACCTTTATAAACGGTTTATGAAAAAAGGCGGGACAGAAAGACATTATGTAGTCGTTTCCAAAATAATAACTTTGATACTTGTGGCTATTTCAAGCCTTCTTATACTTGTTATAAATTCAATATCAGGCGCATGGGCATTTATCATTGAATGCGGTGCCGGGTTAGGACTTGTACTTATTCTGCGGTGGTACTGGTGGAGAATAAATGCCTGGTCTGAAATCGTCGCAATGTTAGCGCCTTTTGCAGGCTACTCAATTACAAAATTCGTCCTGAAAATCAGTTTTCCGGAAAGTCTGTTTTTTATTGTGCTGTTTTCTACAATAGCATGGGTAATTGCCACATTTGTAACAAAACCGACAGACTCAAACAAGCTTCTGGAATTCTATAAAAGAGTACTTCCGGGAGGCCCGGGCTGGAAAAAAGTAGATGACGGTCAGATTGAAAATAAATCCGAAAAGCTAACTTCGCTTTTCATCAACTGGATTATGGGTATCGTGCTTGTATACACTTCCCTGTTCGGAATTGGAAAAATTATATTTAAAGAATACCTGCCCGGATTTGTTTTACTGATAATTGCGGTTGTGCTTTTTACGGGGATAAGTTTAAGATTAAAGAAAAATACTGCTGCTTCATAAATATAGTTATCAGGCAGGCGCAAGGCCTGCCCCTGCAAAATTACCTTTGCTCATATATAATCTTTAACAAATATCAAATCAGACAAAAACTTACCTAAAAAATCTATATCCCCAGCTTTCTTGCTTCAGACACGAATACATCCTCAAGAGTCGGTGTAATTTTCTCAATCTTAAACTTACTGACGCCTTTTGCCCTGAGATCATCGCTTAGCTTATTTTTGAGAGGAACCTTGTGATCGCATAAAATATGTATTGTGCTACCGAAAATGGCAGCTTCTTCTATATACGGAAGCTCGGAAACAAAATCAAAAACCGAAATAAAATCCTCAACGGTTAAAGCGTAAACTCCGTTTGTCAGCGTTTTCTTAAGAGCTTCGGGAGAATCCATGGAGATAATTTTACCTGAAATAATCAGCGCCAGGCGGTCGCAGTGCTCGGCCTCATCCATATAATGTGTAGTAACAAATACAGTCTTTCCCTGTCTTGAGAACTCGTAAATCAGGTCCCAGAAATTTCTCCGCATAATCGGGTCCACTCCGGATGTCGGTTCATCAAGAAACAGAATTTCAGGATTATGTAAAATAGAAGCTCCGAGAGCAAGGCGCTGTTTGACACCTCCCGGGAGTGTGCCTACTATAGTATCCTTTCTTTTACCGATTTCCGCAATATCCAGAGCATATTCTATTCTTTTCTTTAACTGATTCCCTTCAAGGCCGTATATACTTCCGAAAAGTTCAAGGTTTTCCATTACTGTCAAATCGCTGTATAAAGAAAACCTCTGTGACATGTAACCAATGTTATTCTTGATCCGGCTCTGTTCTGTTATAATATCATTACCTGATACCCTGCCGACACCGCTTGTCGGCATAAGTATACCGCATAGCATTCGGATGGTAGTACTCTTACCTGCACCGTTAGGCCCGAGAAATCCGAAGATCTCTCCCTGCTTTACATCAAAACTGATATTGTCTACAGCAGTAAATTTTCCGAATTGCTTGGTAAGATTTTGCACTTCAACAGAAAATCCCATTATTCCATCCTCCGTGAAAATCTTCGAACACTCAGCCCGGTCAACACAATTCCGAATATTAGCAAAATGAAAACCTGCGACCATAACATCTTTATTCCTACTCCTTTCAGGAATATTCCGCGAATGATTGTAATATAATACCATAGAGGATTAAAACATGCCACAACCCGCATTGCAAAAGGCATTGCATATACAGGGAATACAAATCCGGAAAATAAAATCGCAGGAATAAAGAACAGAAAAGTTGTAAGCATGGCCTCCTGCTGGGTTCTGGAAATTGTTGAAATATAAAGTCCGACAGCAAGTGTTGATATTACAAAAATCAGACTCGCAAACAGCAGAAAAATAAAACTGCCGTTAAAAGGAACATTAAACCAGAAAATATTGATAATCGAAACAAGACAGATATCAAAAAAGCTGATAATGACAAAAGGAACTGTTTTCCCTGTAATATATTCAAGAGAAAAAATTGGACTGACTATAATCTGTTCAATAGTGCCTATTTCTTTTTCCCTGACTACAGACATCGACGTAAGCATTATAGTAATCAGAGTAATTAAAATTCCAAAAACACCGGGCAGATAAAAATTTCTGCTTTTAAGATCAGGATTAAACAGCACCCTTTCCTGAACATTAACAGGCTCTTTCATACGCATGCCTGCAGTATTTCTGCTTATCATAAGATATTGTATTTTATTCTTAAAATATTCCAGAGCAAAATCATTTGTTATACCCGTCACATATGATGAAATTACTGACGCCCTTGTTGATTCCGTGCCATCTAGTATTATCTGTACTTCAGTATTTCTGCCGGACTTAACGTTCTTTGCAAATCCTTTCGGAATGCGCAGGACCATATCTACAGCTCCCAGGTCAAGAAGATATGATATCTCTTTTTCCGACTCAAGATATCTGTCATAAATAAAATATGTACCTGATATAAATTTACTGATAAACTTCCGGCTTTCAAATGTACGGTCTCCGTCAAGCACAGCGGTTTTAATCTGCTTAACGTCAGTGTTAACAGCATATCCGAAAATCAGCATCATAACCACAGGCATCGCGAAAAGCATTCCTATCATCTGCTTATTTCGGAACACCTGCTTAAACTCTTTTTTAACCAGGCTCTTTATAATATTTTTTCGAATTGGTGTATGCATAAATTATGCCTCTGTTTTTATTCGGGCAGTCGTAATGTAATTTTTTTTATACTGATTGTAATCATTATTAATGCGAATGCTGCAAGGAATACTATCTGTGTCCAGAGAAGTGAATAACTTATTCCTTTCAGAATTATTCCTCTGAATATTATGATTAAATACTTTGCCGGAACAATATAACTTATCACCTGAATAATCAGAGGCATATTCGCGACAGGGAAGATAAAATCTGAAAGAATAAAAGCAGGCATGTATGTTATTACCATTGAGAGCTGAACGGACAATACCTGTACCCTTGTTACTGAAGATATCATCATCCCGAGGCTTGTTGTACCGATCAGAAAAAGAACACCAAGTATAATTAATTCTATTAAGCTACCTTTAAAAGGAACATCAAAGATAAAGAATCCTGCCAATAGCATGATAATGATTCCGAATACCCCGATAAAAATATACGGGATCAATTTTCCGAGAACCAGTTCATAGCTTCGAAGAGGTGTGGTAATCAGTGTTTCCATGGTTCCTCTTTCCCATTCCCTGGAAATAGTAAGTGACGCAATTAACGCTGAAATAACGGAAAGCATTATTACTATAAGACCGGGTATAATAAAATTTTTACTGAGAAGTTCGGGATTGAACCATATCCTGTTCTCAGTTTCAACAGGAACTTTGGTTTCAGATATGCCGATTCGTTTAAGTTCATTTACTTTTACTTCAATATTATAATTAGCAATAATTGCCTTTACGTACCCGATTGCCACAGTTGCACTTGTCGAATCTGAACCGTCAGCAAGAAGCTGAATATCGGTTTTCTTTCCCGACTTAAAACGTTTCTCAAAACCGTCAGGAATGACCACTGCAAGTTTAATATCTTCTTTATCTATAAGACGATCTATTTCACTATAATCCGATACATAATCATAAATATGCAGGTAATCGGTATGTGAAAATTTCTCAAGAAACTGACGGGATGTTGTTGTTCTGTCCTGATCATATACTGCCATGCTTACGTTTTTTACATCCATTGTTAGCGCATACCCGAAAAGAAGAATAAGCGCAAAAGGAGCGATAAGCGCAAAAATCAGACTTCGCGTGTCCCTGCGTATCTGAATCCACTCTTTGTCCGCAATAACGGTTATTCTGACTAATGACCGGTATATTTTCATTAAAAATTTCTCCGGTGAATGATCTCAAGAAAACAGTTTTCAAGTGTAGGTACTTTACGCTTGATTGATTTTGTTTCGATGTTCTCATTTTTGAAAATACGTCTGATATCTGCATCAGCTTTTGAAGGATTCCCTGAAAATATTCTTAGCGCACTGCCCTCTCTTATAATATTTCCGAAATTCCCACCAGCTTTGATCGCTCTTTCAGCCTTCCATACATCCGATACTGAAATTTCAAGGAGGCTGCCTGCTATGCTTTTCTTAATCTCAGAAGGCCGGCCGAGTCTTAAGAAACTTCCGTTGTACATTAAAGCAAGCCTTGTGCATCTCTCAGCTTCATCAAGATAAGCAGTGCTTATAACTATTGTTACACCATCTGTTAACAGATCATAAAGAATTTTCCAGAACTCCCTGCGTGAGACAGGGTCAACACCGTTTGTAGGTTCGTCCAGCAGTATAATATCAGGATTATGCACAAGGCTGCATGCAAGACCGAGTTTCTGTTTCATTCCGCCTGATAATTTTCCGGCAAGCCTGTCCTTAAACGGTTCAAGCCTGCTGAAATCATAAAGACGTTTCATTCTTTTAAAGATACCTTTCCTTGAAACACCGAAAAGCCTTCCGAAAAAATATATATTTTCCTCAACAGTAAGATCTTCATACAGCCCGAAACGCTGCGGCATATAGGCAAGATTTTCTTTTACAAGAAACGGATTCTCTGCAACATTTATATCTTTTATGTGAATCGTACCGCTTTCAGGAATAATAATGCCGGCGATTAAGCGAAGAAGAGTACTTTTACCTGCACCGTCCGGACCTACTATTCCGAATATCTCTCCTTTAGCAATATTAAAAGACAAGTCAGATGCGGCAGTAATTTCATTGAATGTCTTTGTTATGCTGTTTACTTTAATCAATTTGATTTTCCATAATAAGTATTTCAGCGTCAGCAGGCATTCCCGGTTTAAGGCTCATATCCTGATTTTCAATAGCTATCTTTACCGCAAAAACCAGTTTTGTTCTTTCTTCTTTTGTCTGAATTGTTTTCGGTGTAAACTCAGCTTTATTTGAAATAGCTACAACCTTTCCTTTGTATTGCCTGTCAGGAAATGAATCAATACCTATAAAAGCATTTTGACCAAGCTTTACCAAACCAAGCTTAACTTCATTAACATAAATGTACATCCACGGCCTTGTTAAATCCGCAACTGTTAAGATTGGTGTACCGGGAAAGGCCATCTCTCCCGTTTCCAGATTCGTATCAAGAACCGTACCTGATATTGGAGAATAAATAATCGCGTTTTCTATTGCTGCATTTATCTGATCATACGCGGCTTTTGTTATTGTGTATGCTGTCTCTGCATTGTCATACGCCTGTTTTGACACAGATCCTGACTTAAATAAATCTCTAATTCTTGCTAAATTTTTCTTAGTGTTTTCAAGATTAGCAGTTGCACTGAGTTTCTGTGCTTTTAGTTCATCATACTCAAGCTTCGCCAGTAATTCTCCTTTTTTTACGGAGTTCCCTTCCATTTCTGGAAGATCCATTACTCTTCCAGCTATCTTTGAACTGATTTCAATTTCAGTCACTTCAATTGTGCCTGATCCGGTGATCCTACCCTCTGCTTCTTCATCATGCCTGAAAACTTCGAAATAAAGAACAGATGCAGTCAGCAGAATAACCATAAATAGAACCGGAATAATTTTCTTTTTCCTGATCATATTTTTCCCTCCACAATTATTCTTTCATCATCAATACCAATATCTTTTTTTAACCCGGCAAGGGCTATATAGTAATTATAAATTGCTTTTATGTAAGACGTTCTGGTGTTATTTAAAGAAAATTCAGCTGACAATAATTCTGAATTTTTAATTACACCTGCCCTGTAGCTCTCTTTTGCTACACGCATACCTTCTTCAGCTGTTATAACACTTTCCTTTTGAGATTGAACAGTTAAGTAGGCAGTAACAAGTTTTGAATAGTTAGACCTTATTGATATCCCGATGAGTCTTTTTAATCTATGCAGTTCTTTTTCAGCTTCTTCTATTTTAATTTTATCCTCACGCTCAGCCGCCCTTACTGGATCAGCAGGACTCAAAGCTCCCCATCTGTATGTCGCAGCTACACGTATCTGCCACGTATTTTGCCATTCATCCGTACCTGTAAGCTGAGAAAAATCCAGATCAACCGGGAAAGCCCCTCCCGCCGGATCAACTTCATTTGGAAGATACTGAGTTTTACCGTAATACCCTGCGACTGAAAATACAGGCCATAAATAATATGAGCTGTTAAGGTTCTTTGAATGAACGGCAAGACTTTGGCTGGTCTCCAGCTGAATAATTTCAGGACGATTTTTAATTGCAAGATTGATAAGATATTCGTCTCTTTTTACACTGATTTCCGGCTCTTTCATTGAGTCATCTTTTAATACTCTCTCATCAGGTATGTACCGTAACTCATCACTTCCAAGGATATAGTTAAACATATCAATCGCGACTTTATTATTATTTTTCGCTTCAAGAAGCATCGGATCATGCTTACTTACCTCAACTTTAGCCTGAAGAAGTTCGAATTTTGGAACTGTCCCGGATTTATATTTGTTCTGAACATCACGCAGATTAGAATTAAGAACATCGATTGATTCCTGCTGCAGTTTAATAATCTCTGCTGAAAGCAGTACATCAAAGTATCCTTTAATAACAGAATATTCAACAGATGATTTGATCCTGCGTGCATCTTCCTGCGCTATTTTAAGAGCATCCTTTGATGCTTTAAGAGAATTATAAAATATACCCGGATTTAAGCCGAACTTCATCTGGATAAATCTGATTTCGTTTTGCCCGTCTGAAAGACTCATAAATCCGTTCTCCGCGTTCTGACGGATCAGAGAAGCTTCAGATTCAAGGACTGGCATAAGCTGTCCCCATACCGCTTTTACCTTTTCTCTTGCTTTTTTTTCTTTCAGAACAGCAATTTTATAATCCTGATTATTTTTCATTGCAATACGGACAGCTTCTGTAATGCTTATTTTTTCAAACCCTGAATTATTCTCAAAAGCCTGTGTATAACTGAATAAAAACATTGATAAGAATAGAGATATGATTATATAACACCTTCGCTTATTCATCATTAAGACTCCTTATCAGGTTCAATACCGTACTTAATAACTGAAATTAAATTATTCGTGAATTTCTCCAGATAATTTTCACTGTAAAGAATATCATAGAGGTCAGTACCCTTAAAACCGATTCGCATAATATTAAAAAATATAATACTGCCTATGATCTGCTGGTATGTATAAAACGGATGTACCGGTTTAATATTTTTTCTTTCAATTTCCCTGTTCAGATTCTCCAGCAACAATGAACTTATAGGGGCAATTAAATTCGGAAATATAAATTTTCTTATGTATTTTCCTCCTCCGGCAAATTCCCTGAGCATTATTCTGAAAAACTCAGGCTGAAGATTATTTAAATATTCCAGCAATTTGCCTATTAAGGTATAAATCTGATTCATATCAGCCCGTCTGTCAGGAATAATAGTTTTAATAAAGCCGTGTATTCCTTTTGTATGAAAAGATAAAATTGACTCGTATAATTTTTCCTTACTTTGATAATGATAGTAGATCATTGCTTTATTAACTTTCGCATTCTTTGCGATTCTGTCCATGCGTGCGCCTTCAAATCCATATTCAGCAAATTCCCTGATTGCCGCTTTTATAACTTTCTCATCAGTTGTACTCATTCTCTTATTACCTTTATACTGCTTTTTAATCAGTCATTCTATGCCATTGGTCCGACTCATGAATATAATAAAATATTAGTTAACTAACCAGTTAGTTAACTAATATAAAAAATAACTTCCACCGTCAATATTTTTTTTCAATATATCATCTAACTGACAATAATTTCAGATAATCGCCGGAGTCTTTTAATATCATTTCCAGGAAGGCCAATACCGGGATGAATATTTTAAATGCATTGACATAAACCGATCAATTACATTGTAATAAATATTATTCCCTAATTAAGAGATAAAATGTCCGGCAATATTGGCAAAACACTAATTATCATCGGGTGTGTAATATTACTTTTTGGGATATTACTATATTTTAAAAATAATATCTCTGTAGTAAAATATATTGGCAAACTCCCCGGAGATATTAAAATCGAAAGAGAAAATTTTACCTTTTATTTTCCCCTTGGAACAAGTATATTATTGAGCATTATACTTAGTGCTGTTTTTATAATAATTAATAAATTGCGTTAAAACTTTCGAAAAACTCTGGTCTGGATCAAAAAGGAAATTTACATGATTCAGAATTCTTATTACGAAACATCTGAAAAAGACATCTATCCTTTACTTGCATTCAAAAGATCACCCGGCACAAACATTACATTACCGGACACCAGGAATAAATTTGATGTCGAAGATGAAACTGAAAGAGATCATTTAATTATTTGCAAATTTTGTAATCATTTTATCACGCATAGAAATAATGTTATTGATATAAATGGCAGCCATACACATATTTGCACCAATCCTGCAGGTAATACCTATCGAATAAGATGCTTTTCAGATGCCGCAGGGTGTCTCAGCATCGGGGAATCAACAGATGAATTCACATGGTTTCCCGGTTTCATATGGAACTATGCGATTTGTTCCCTCTGCCATAATCATCTTGGCTGGTTCTATCAGTCAGAATTAAAAAATTTTTATGGATTAATACTTGATAATTTAATTGAAAATATATGACTTCAGTTTAATATTATGTCTTATTAATGTAACCCGGCAATACTGTGTTCTTATTTTCAGTAAAATTGTATTTTCATAAATTTTTTCTTTATAATATAAAATGAAAGTAAAAGAAATAACTGATTTTTTAAATACTAAATTTCCTGCAGCACTTCAGGAAAAGTATGATAACACAGGAGAACAGATTGCCTTTTTTGATAATGACATCCGGAATATCATGCTGGCTGTAGATATTGATACTACAGTAATAGATGAATCCATTGAAAACGATTGCAATCTGATTATTACGCACCACCCTTTTCTTTTTAAGCCTATTAAGAAGATAACAACAGGTGACCCGTCATCAGAATTACTTATCAGACTGTTAAGCAATGAAATTACACTCTTTTCCTTGCACACAAATCTTGATAAAATATTTTACAATAAGCTCGGCAATCTGTTTGGAATAGAAAATGAACAGCTTCTTATTAAAACAGATTCGTTCAATGATAAAGATTACGGATTTGGAACTTGCGGCAAACTTAAATCACCGATGAAACTGCATGAACTTTTATCTGCAATTAAGAACACACTGAATCTTGATTTTCTGACGTACTCGGGAAATGATAATACCTCAATTGAGACTATAGCAGCTGTAAACGGCGCAGGAGGCAGTGTTATTGAAGAAATATTATCATCCGGTTCCGTGGACTGTATAATAACAGGAGATATCACTTATCATCATTACAAGACAGCTGCTAATTACGGAATTCCGGTAATAGATGCAGGTCATTTCGGAACAGAAAAAATACTCCTAAAATCCCTGAAAGAAGAGATTGATTCCTTTTTAAGTCAATATGGCAGTAAAGATGAAACAGGATTATTTATATCTCAAAATGAGAGTAATCCTTTTAAATTGTTTATCTAATATTATAATAATTTCTGGATTGAATTATGAATAAAGATGTAAAACTGATGATAGAATTACAGGAATACTGGGACATTGTACTAAAGGAAAGAAATAATACATTAAAAAACAAATCAACAATTACCCGCATAAATACTGGTATAAATTTAAAGATAAAGAATATTAAAGAGCTCGAGACTGCAATTCAGGGTTTAAAAATAAAAATTAATGAGAATGAAGTCGAGCTTTCTGAAACAGATGATCATATAAAAAAATTAAACTCCAGGAAAGATCAGCTGAAGACTGAAAAGGAAGTCAAGGCCATTGATAATGAGCTGGAAAAAGCAAAAAAGAACAGAGAAACACTTGAAGAAAATCTGATAACTCTCTATGATGATATTGAAGCAAAAGAACAGACACTAGAATCATTGAATAGTGAACTGGATCAGTTACAGAACGAGTCAGAAACTAAAATAAGTGAATTAAATGAAATAATAATTAATTCCGGAAATATGGAGAATGTCAATACGCAGAAGTTTGAAGAAAAAGCTCTGGAATTATCTCCCAAAGTCAAAGCAAGATTCCTGAAATTTATTAATTCGCAGAACGGAAAAGCCATCGCAAAGATTAATGGAGAAATCTGCGGCGCGTGTAATTTTCAGGTACCTTTTAATCTGATTCAGGATCTTTCCAAAGAAGACAGTATTGTCACCTGTACAAACTGCGGCAGATTTATATACACAAACTAATTACAACATCAAAGTAAAAAGAAAAAAAGGAGCCATTTAAAGAAATGCTTTTAAGTATTGATAGAGTACTGCAGCTTTTGTCTGAAGGCAAAAGTGTAGAAAAAATAGCGGAAATGTCTGAAGTAAAAGCTCAGGATGTTTGCAAAATAGTTGAAGAAGCAAGAACCTTACTTCAAAAGCAGGAAGGAGCTAAAGTTAAGAAGAAAATAATCCTGAAGAAAAATTCTTCAGCCGGCTCTTCATCTTCCAAAAAACAGAATACGGCAGATTCTGACGATAAGGATGTGGATTTTACTGAAATTTTTAACGGTGCCGAGCTATCAACTGTTCCTTACGGATCGTATCTATTGATTTATACTGACGGCGCTTCGAGCGGAAATCCCGGACATGCAGGAATCGGAATTCATATTACAGATAAAGACAATAGAACTGTAGGCAAAGTATCATCCTATGTTGGTGTTCAGACAAATAATTATGCCGAATATGTAGCTCTGATCAGAGCGTTAAAAATAGCTATTTATTTCAAGACGAAAGATCTTAAGCTGAGAACCGATTCTGAACTTGCTGTTAAGCAGATTAAAGGGATATACAAGGTATCAAGCGAAAATATAAAGCCTTTATACGATGAAATGATAAGACTGAAAAAAAAGGTTAACAGTTTCAGAATAGAACATATACCGCGCGCTCAGAATGATAAAGCTGATTATCTGGCCAAGACTGCAGCATCCAACAGGAAATAGCTCTCAATGAAGCAGAACTGGATAGTCAGGAGTGCCGACGAAAACAATATTAATGAATTTTCGCAAAAGCTCAAAATTAATAAATATATCGCTGAAATACTTCTCAACAGGGGAATTACGGATATTGCGGAAGCCAATGAATTCATAAATCCCAGATTGTCGTGCCTTCACAGCCCATTTTTAATGAAAGGTATGTACGATGCAGTTACGCGAATTCGTCACGCTATTGCAAATAATGAAAAGATCGGAATTTTTGCGGATTCCGATCTTGACGGACTTACATCTCTGACAGTTCTTTTAAGACTTCTGGAAAAAATAGGCAATGTAACATATTACCGCTTTGCTGTTGATGATGAAGAATACGGATTAAGAGACGATGTGATAGAAGAAATGTTTGACAGGAATATTGACCTTCTGATCACTCTTGATTCAGGCATCAGGGACATAAAGGAAATCGAATACGCTGTCAGGCTCGGAATTGATGTAATAGTCTGCGATCATCATGAGCAGGGAGAGGAAGTTCCACAGGCGGTTATTATAAATCCTAAAATGCGGGACTGCAGCTACCCGTTTAAGGAACTCGCAGGTGTAGGTGTAACATTCAAATTTTGCCACGCAATCCTCATGAGCTATCTTCAAAGTTTTAATAAACTTTTTATTTTAATTTGCGAAGAAAATTATAAAATATATCTCTCCCATATAAAAAACGGCATCATATTAAAAACAGACATCTTTAACAACTTTACTGAACTAAACTTTCTTAATAATGAAGTTGATGAAAATACCAATATCGTACTATTCGATATCGAATATCTGGAACAGTTGCAGGCTATAATTGATCATAAGCAAATATATGATTTTAAATTTCTGTTAAATATAATATCGGATAATAAAATTACAAACGCCACTTCAATCAATGATCTGTGCAGAATTTTTTCTATTAATACGGATATAATTACTGATAAATATAAGATTATAAACTATATTTTTTCTGAAATTGAATACAATCACTCCGGCAAGATAACGGAATTCCTTAACAGCGTAATAGATCTCGTCTCCATCGGTACACTGGCTGACATTATGCCGGTTTACGGGGAAAACAGGACAATAATTCATTACGGCATTGAGTCATTAAACTCAACCTCACATCCCGGACTGTCACTGTTAGTCGAAAAACAATCAGGCAGAATGACCTCAAAAAGTATTTCGTGGGACATATCTCCGCTGTTAAACACCCCGGGAAGATTCGGAAAAACAAACCTGATAGCAGACTTTTTTCTGGAAAAAGATATTGACAATCTGAAATCAGTCATCACTGAAATCAGCAGATTAAACAGTAAAAGGAAAAATATGATTTCCGATTTATTCGCAGTATTAATGTCGGAAATAAAAAACAACGGTGATACCGCAGATAATCTGATTTTTATTTCTACTGAAAAAGTGCCGGAAGGACTTTGCGGATTACTGGCAAACCGTATTGCGGATGCCGCAGACAGGCCGGTTATTATTGTTTCTTTATTCAGCAACAAGGAAATTGTTAAGGGTTCCGGCAGGACCATGAAAAATATAAACTTCTTTTCATTTGTTGAATGTCATTCAGGACTTTTTGAAAAGATCGGCGGGCATAAGCAGGCATTCGGATTTACAATTAACAGAAACAAAATTGAAGAATTAAAAAAAAAGATAACAGAGTCGGTAAACCATGCTGGCTGTGAAAAATTTGAATACAGCATTGATCTGGAGATACCGATTGAAGATATTAATATTGATTTTATTAAAAGGCTCAATCTGTTAGAGCCATACGGGCACAAAAACCGTGAGTGCCTTTTCCTCAGTCGGAACGTTCCTGTAAAATCCTTCAAACGATTCGGTAAAAATTCAAATCACGGGAAATATACATTCCACAACAACAATACAGTAGAAGCTGTAGGCTGGGATATAGGTGATTTGATGGAAAAATATTCAAAAAAAGATAAACTTGATCTGATTTTTAAACTTGAGAACAATTATTTTAACGGTTACATAATACCCAGAATGTTAATAATTGACCTTGATTGAAAATATTTATGCAGTTTTACTTAAAACCATCATTAATCATATCATCCGACAGCAACAAATACTTAAAAAAAACTCTTATTTAAAACCGAAATTATATATATATTTTAATAATTATTATTTGACTTATCTTTTTATGCTATATTATAATAATATATAGCATAAGTAACTTTATATTTGTTTAATTGCAGTATTTTTTTACTTTAATAACATTTAATATGATTACTTTTTCTTTCTTTTAATCAAAACGCATTAATATGTACTGTCAAGGAATTGAATATGGAAATAAAAATTAATAAAGATTCAAATCCGGTAAACATCTCAATAATTGGCGATATTGAGATGATGACTATAAAAAATCTGAAGACTGAATTACTGGATATAGGCAATAATGAAGATAAAGATATTGAGCTGGATCTATCCAGAGTCAATTACATAGACTCTTCAGGAATCGGCGTTTTGATCAGCCTTTTAAAGATACAAAGAGGGAAAGGTAAAAATTTCAAAATAAGTAAAATCAGCCCAAAGGTACTAAATGTATTAAAGCTGAGTTCACTTTCGGATATTTTTGATATTTAACAAAATTTTCTAACAAGACGACAATACATCTTCAATCAGTAAAATCTTCAAATAATCAGGCATTACTTTAAAAGTTATAATCTTCATTCTAATTTGCTTTTAATGAATACTTTCATCTGTCAGTAAAACATTTATTATTTCATCTATTTTTTTCTGAGCTTCGCTGATATGAAAATGGCATGATCCGGCACCTTCATGCCCTCCTCCTCCGTAATTTGACACGAGATGGCCCAAATGAACCTTCCCTTTTCGGTTGAAGATATTCTGCCCAAGACTTACGATTACTTTCTCTCTGTTGCTTTTATCGTATCTGATTTTAACATTAACATAAGAGTCTGGAAATAAGGTATAAACCAGAAACCTGCTTCCTTTCGGTTCTGCAGAAATTGCTCTGAAATCAGTAATTGTTATATGCTCCCTCTTGTCAGTATACTGCCTGAGTACCTTCTCGTATATCCTGTCCTGTTCAATTATTATGTTGCACTTCTTCTTTACTTCCTGATCTTTTATAATTTCATTAATATCATATTTTCCAAGCAAATAAACAATCTTGTTCCAGTAATCTTCATCCGTTTTTATTCTGCCTGATATTGTAAAATAAAGCATTATGTAAGGATCATTTTCAGGATTAAGAATTTCATCAATTGTAAAATCAGCTGAATCAATTTTGTCGGCCTTTATAACAATTTCATTGAAATCTTTTGAAAACCTTCCCTTATAATATTCATAGATTATTCTTGCTGCCGAAGGTGCAATTTCAAATGCACCGTTAAAAGGCTTTTCCGGTTTATTTGAATAATGATGATCAAACCAGAGAGAACATTTATCAATATAGGGCAGATTTGCAATAATATCCCCCTCCTTAATAAGGCCATCATTATTTTTTATTTCATAAGGTTCTATCCATAAAGTGGGTCTGGAAATTTTTTCAACATCAAAAAGCAAAACGGCGCATATAACGCCGTCAAAATCCGGTCTCGTTACAATTCTCATTATAATATTATCCGTTATTAACTGTATACCCGGTTTGAATATCAACTGATTATACAGGAAAATATTTTTTCATACAAAACTAAGGTTATCTTATTATTCAAAAAGAGGTTATCAATATTGTAAGAAATTGCATGTATTTTTAATTCATACTGAATATTTTCAATACATTTTTAATTATTGAGAAAAAAGAAGTTAATTCTTCTCCGTAAACACAGTAAAAAGCCTTACCAGCGGGTGAAATAAATTTCATTTAAAAAATAAAATCGATTGTATTATTATTCTACCTATTCTCTCATGGCTGTAATTTAAATCAGGAAGTATTAATGAGTTACGAAAACTTTAAAGAACTTGGAATATCGGAATCAGTATTAAAAGAGCTTGAAAAAAAAGGTTTTGAAGAACCTACAGAAATTCAGAAGAAGGTAATTCCGGTATTGCTTCAATCCGATTCTGATATAATCGGACAGGCACAGACAGGAACCGGAAAGACAGCTGCTTTCGGAATTCCTCTTATTGAAAAAATACGCAAAAACGTAAAATCGGTACAGGCATTGATACTCGTACCTACCAGAGAGCTTGCCATTCAGGTAGCAGAAGAAATTAACTCTTTCAAAGGGAAGAAAAAATTTCAGATTATACCTATTTACGGCGGCCAGTCAATAACAGAACAGCTGAAACGGCTTGATAAAGGTGCAGAAATTATTGTTGGAACTCCCGGCAGAGTTTTTGACCACATTAAACGGAAAACACTCGATTTAACTACTGTTGATTACGTAGTGCTCGACGAAGCAGATGAAATGCTCAATATGGGCTTTATAGATGATGTCGAGGAAATACTTTCACATACAAATCCGGAGAGAAGAACATTGCTTTTCTCTGCTACAATGCCGGAAAGAATTAAAAATATCTCAAAAAAATACATGAAAGACAGTGTTCAGATTTCCGCTAAAAGCAAACAGCTGACAGTAGATTTGACGGACCAGATTTATTTCGAGGTGAAGGCTTCTGATAAATTTGAGTCACTTTGCAGAATAATTGATATTCAAAGTGATTTCTACGGCCTTATTTTCTGCAGGACAAAAGTATCCGTTGATGAAGTTGCGAATAAGCTTCTGGATCGCGGTTATGAAGCTGAAGGTATTCATGGAGACCTCTCACAGGTTCAGAGAGAGCGCATTCTTGAAAAATTCAAAAAACGCAGAATAAATATTCTTGTTGCAACTGATGTAGCTGCGCGCGGACTTGATGTAATGAATCTTACTCATGTTATCAATTATTCACTGCCTCAGGATCCGGAATCCTACGTGCATAGAATCGGAAGAACAGGAAGAGCCGGAAACAAAGGAGTTGCGATTACATTTATCTCTTCTTCCGAATACAGAAAACTGATGCACATAAGCAGTAAAACGAAAACGGATATAAGAAGAGAGAAAATTCCCGGTATTAAAGATATAATTAATATCAAAAAGCTGAAAATTAAATCAGATTTAAATAATCTGATAAATAATGGAGAGCATGAACCGTATATAAAAACAGCTCTGCAGATGATTGAGGAAAACGATCCTGTCAATGTTATGGCAGCATTATTGAAATATCTGCTTGAAGATGATCTGAATGAAAAAAAATACAGGGATGTTGCAATATTATCGGAATCAAAGGAGGAATCAGGCCTTAAAGGTAACACGAGACTTTTTGTCTCTTTTGGCAAAAAAGAGGGCCTGAATGCGAGAAAACTTTTAAAACTTGTCAAAAACGAATGCAAAATACCTGGAGAAAATATTACCGGAATTATGGTAAAAGACACTTTTTCTTTTTTTACAGTACCATTTAAAGATGCTGAAAAAATATTAAAAGCTTTTAATAAAAGCAAAGGGAACAAGCCTTTTATACAAAAAGCGGAAAAAGGTATACGATCCGGCAAAAATAAAAAAAAATAAATCCTGTATTAAAGGTTTTAATATTTTTTTATTTTTTATTGACAAAAATATATGCTATTATATAATGACCACAAAATGATAATGCTTCAGTAATTCTTCTAAGATTCTGCCTCAAAAATCAGGTAATCCGAAATAGTAGTTTTATGGCTTATCAGAGCGGTTAATAATTACCGCGATAACATCACAGGAGTAACAAGTATGACTCAAGGAACAGTCAAATGGTTTAATGATCAAAAAGGTTTTGGTTTCATTACAACCAGCGAAGGAACAGATTATTTTGTACATCACACCGGCATTAACGCTGATGGTTTTAAATCATTACAGGAAGGTGCAGATGTTGAATTTGAAATTGAACAAGGCGAAAAAGGCATGAAAGCCGTTAAAGTAACTTTAGTATAAATATATTTCATTTCACAAAATACAGAAAAGCCCGTTTTATTTTAAACGGGCTTTTTTATTAAATGTCAATTTTTCGTTTTTATCACAAAACCAGTCATCCTCTAAAATTGATACTATTTCTAATAAAAACCATCAATCCATCCTGTGCTTAACAACTTGCCTCAAGAAAATCTGTAATAATTCTGCTTTTCTTTGCTGCTGCCATTTCCTCTGTTAAACTCCACTGCATTAAAAAATGCGGATAAAATTCTTTCATTTTGTCATCTACCTTAATAACCTTATCGGGACAGATATAGACACAACGGAAACAGGATATGCACTTTAACGGATCAGATAATCCCGTATCTGCGTTAAACGACTGATTAGGACATTCTGTTTCACACAGCCTGCACATGGAGCAGTTTTCCTGAATTCTTACAGGCTGATTAGGCGCCCTTTCAGGTTTTTTTTCAATATTTTTGAGAAATGCCAGCTTGGCATCATAAGCGAACGGAGTTTGAAGACAAAACGGTTTTGCAGAATCAGCAGTAAACCTTTCTACAGCAAGATTTGCAAATTGTTTCGCTATGGTAAAGTCATTGTTGTCCGGCCGCGAAGGAATCAGATTCCAGCCCGCAAGATTTATACTGTGCCTCCCGAGAAACTCGGCGGTAAACTGTACTGTAAATCCGGCTCCCTTAAGCAGTGACCTGGTATGAAAATGGGCATACCCGGTAGACCTTCCACCATATGTAAAATAAGTTGCACAATTTGTTCCGTTGCCCTTGAGTTTTGCAAGCCAATCATTTATGACACCCGGAGCGAAATCACCGAATACCGGGAAGCCAAAAATAAAAGCATTATAATTATCCAATGGCAGCGGTTTCTGTCTTGAAGAGAAAGATGTTACATCAAAGAGCTTTACCTCACACCCTTTACTTATTAATTCTTTCTGAATTACTTCTGCGTATGTTCTTGTAACATTTGTAGCTGAGAAATATATCAGGGCAATTTTTAAATCCGACATGGATTATCCTCCTGTTGATTATCAATAATACTGCCAGCAAGCATAAAAACACTGTAATTGTATTTATTTAAAAATATGTTTATATAACTATGCGCAGATATTAGAAAAATAATAATGAATACGTAATCTATTTACTGATTATCCATTATAATAATATATTATGTCTATAAGTTTATAATTTTGAATGGAAACAAAATGCTACAATCCGTAAATCTTTCCGAATTTATCTTTTAAATATCGCAAATATGGTGCAGGATCTATTTCAGAGCCTGTAACTTTTTTAACCAGTTCCTGCGGCATAAATTTACGGCCGTGCGAATGAATATTTTTACGCAGCCAGCTGAGAAGATCATCGAATTTGCCTGAACTAATTTGTTCGCTTAAATCAGGTATATCCTGATTTATATTCTCCCATAACTGTGCTGATATAAGATTCCCAAGAGCATAAGTCGAAAAGTATCCGAATGCTCCCCATGACCAGTGAACATCCTGAAGCACGCCAAGTGCGTCATTTTCAGGCTCAATACCGAGATATTCTTTCATCTTCGCATTCCAGATTTCCGGTAAATCCTTAACCTGAATTTTCCCTTCAATGATGCCAATTTCAAGTTCAAGACGCAGCATTATATGCAGATTATAAGTCGCTTCATCAGCTTCTATTCTTACGGGTGAAGGTTCAACTTTATTTATACCTTTATAAAAGTTATCCAGAGTTACTAAGTTTAATTGAGGAAATTTTTCCTGCAGTTTCTGATAGAAGAATTCCCAGAAAGGCAAAGACCGTCCAACAAGATTCTCCCACATACGTGACTGCGATTCATGTATAGCAAGTGAAGCACCGTCAGCAAGATTAGTCCTTTCAAGTTCAGGAGAATGCCCCTGGGCATACATCGCGTGCCCTGCTTCGTGGATTGATCCGAAGATCATCGTGCTTAAAAAATCAGACTCCACTCTAGTAGTTATTCTTACATCATTTAAACTGAAACCGGTTGTAAACGGATGTTCGGATTTATCCTGACGTCCGCGATTCATATCATATCCGAGCCTTGTTATGACATCTATTCCAAAATCCCATTGATTTTTTTCATCAAATGATTGATACAGAAACGAATTATCGATCCGCGTTTTCCGGCTAATTGCTTTTATCAGCTCAACCTGCTTCGGGCGTAATTCATTAAAGATTTTCTTTACATCAGCAGTTTTCATTTCAGGTTCGTATATATCGAGCAGTACATCATACGGGTGATCAGCAGGCGGGAAAAAGCCAACATAGCGGTGAGTAAGATCAACAATCTTTTCAAGATGCGGCTGAAATATTGAGAAGTCAGCTTTTGAACGCGCTTCCGCCCATGCCTGATTGGCCATTGCAGTAATCTGCGCCTGTTCAACAACAAAATCGGAAGGAACACGCGTCGCTAAATCAAAATCGCGTGCAGCCACTTTAATCATACGCGCATCGTTTGAATCAGGGTCAAGCGATTCGGCATACGGTTTAAGCTCATCAAGAAGCCTGCCAAGCTCTGCAGATGTAGCCATTTCATGCTCAACTTTTCCAAGAGTACCTGACTGGCGGCCTCTTGCTTCGGTTCCTCCGTTCGGCATGTAAGTCTGCTGATCCCACCCAAGAACAGCGATTGCTCCTTTTAAATCAGCCATTTCAGCAAGAATATCTTTCAATTTCTGCATCTTCTGCTGCATGAAGAACTCCCTTAATATTTATACTTTAATATCAGGGAATTTAGATATTCTTTTTTTTCAGCCAGTCAAGTACAATATCTAACATTAGCTGTATATTGCCCACCTGGCAATGATTTTGAGCATGTTCTTTCTTTGTAAAAATCCTGTCTGTAACTGAGCGTGCATTTATCAAAGCGGCTATTTGTTTCTGATGCATTTTTACCGGAACAAAATGATCATTTTCGGCACTTAATAATAAAACATCCTGAATTACATTCTCTGAATGAATATTTACATCATTCATTTCAAGCCAGACCTTAGCAGCATCTACTGGATTGTCCCTATTCTTTGTTATATGCATCAATTGACTTGTAATCCATCCCTCGGTATTTTCAGCTTTTGCTTTTTTCAAGCCAACTTTGTTCATCCAGTCATATAAAGATTCACTGTTTAACATTTTTTCATGTATAACTCTAATGATATATGGAAAACTTTTAAAGTAATCTATTGAATGACCGTTCGCTATTACGCGTTTTATACGCGGTTCGAAAGCAGCAGCACGGAGGCAAAGCCAGCCTCCCATAGAAAGTCCGAACAAAGCAGCATCATCGGGTCTGAAATAATCAAGCACCGCTTTTACCGGCTTTTCCCACTCTATATCAAACGGGAGCCCGTATTTGATTAATGCCGCACCCTGCCCCGGCCCTTCAAACCCGATTACGTCAAATCCGCCGGAAGCAATATACTTCATCATCAAATACCATTCCTCCAGAAACGAATCAAAGCCGCCATGCAGGACAACAGTTCACTGCTTCTCTCCCTGAGCCGATAATTTAAGAGCAGGAAGAAATCCGGATTTATAAGGTATGTTTACTTTTGCTATTATATCTTCTTTAAAAGCTTTGTAAAAATTTTCGATGAACATATCATACAATACTTCTTTATCTATGAATTCACCATAAGTATAAATTTCAGCGGCTCTGTAAAAGAAAGCAGCATTCATATAACGTTCTTCAGCAACTGCTTTCTCCGCAAAATTTGTCATCTCGCGTATCCAGTCAGAAAAAGAATTTATCGTTGAACTAATATTTTTTATATCATCATACCTGAAATAACCAAAAGAATACCAGCGGTTAAGCTGAAAATTATATACCTGTTTCTTATGAAACTTATAATAACTGGACTGCCCCCCTAAAACTGGAGTGACAAATAAAACCAGTTATGGGAGAATAAGTACATGATAAAAAGAACAAAATACAGT
>JAFGDQ010000091.1 GCA_016932015.1 Spirochaetota bacterium
TCAAGTCATTATACTTGAAATTTATAGATTAAGTCGTAAAGAGATGTCTTGACTGAGCAGGTCTCTTTAAAAAAACGCTACCAAAATATTAGTAATTATTTAAATTTACATAAAACAGGAAATAATTATGGAACCGGTTTTAATTCATCAGTCAGTAACTATATTATGCGACGGGAATAACATTGAGCGAAGCATACATGATCTTTCTAAAACAAAAAATGCAATGATCAATTTCGACAGCCTGATCCCGAAATTGCTGAATAACAGGGGTTTGAAAAGATTGTACTATTTCAGAGAAGGCAAGTCTATTTCATCTAAGTTTGCGGATAGATTACATGAAAATTATTACGGAACAGTTATTCCGTGCCATAAGTCCGCAGATATACCGCTTACTATTAAAGCTACGCAGCTTGCTTCCAAAGTTGACACTATAATAATTATGTCGGGAGATTCGGATTTTGTAGATCTGGTTACTCATTTGAAAGGTGAGGGTGTCCGTGTAGAGATTGCCGCTATAAAGAAAACAACAGCACAAATTTTAATGGATGAAGCTGATTATTTTCATGAAATAACAGAAGAAGACTGGTTTGTGTATAAATCTCCAGGAAAGACGAAGAAACAAAAGAAAAAACTTTTTTAATCGTTTATATAAATAAAGCAGTCATTCATTGCGAACAACCGTTCATATGCAGTTAACGCTGAGGATGAGTACGGGCGGTTAGGGGCAATTCATGAATTGCCCCGCAAAATTACCCCTGCAGTTGAAAATGAAATTTTACCTCTGTATTTTTATTCATTTGAGCATAACTATAAAGGAGGAAATAAATGTCTGGAAAATATGATCAGTATTTTGTGAACCCTCCCTGTACACAATTCGAAGCAAGGGATCATTTTAATAGCGCTATTTGTGTATGTTTAGACCAGAGTAATAAATCCAATTGTGGATTTTTTTCTTTTTAAAAACATCTCATTTTTAACAGGAATGATTGCAATATTTTTATTCTGGTGCGCTGGAATGTACAATTCTGTTAGACTGGTTTTTTACAAGGAAAAAATAAAAGCAGAAGGAATAGAGACTGCTCTGACAGGCGGACAGTCTGTAAATCTTGCTTTCCATGATGCTGTGGTGATTGCAACATTTATTCAAATATCAAATTTAGTCGTTTCGATCATTCCTAAATTGAAAAGCAGAAAAAATAACAGGTAATAATTTTCACAAATATTAATAATATAGTATCAAAGTATATTATGCCGGAAAAGACTTTTAGCAAATGTCAAAGAAAAGCAGCTCTTATAAGCGGAGGAGTATTTCATTTATATCATGACGGCATAGCTGACGGGATGGCCGTATTTTTACCGTTGTGGCATATGGATTTCGGACTTTCACTCGCCAGTGTGGGTTTGCTGGTAACATGCTTTGAAGGAGCCGCAGGCATTTTTCAGATTCCAGCAGGATTTCTCGGTGAAAGATTTGGTGAACGGAAATTATTAGTTACAGGCACTCTGATGACAGCAATAGCATTTGCCTGTATGTGGATGGCAGGAGGATTGATTTCTCTTATAACACTTTTAATTATAGGAGGGGTTGGTGCTGCTGTACAGCATCCGCTTGCCTCTTCCATGATTTCCAGAGTATACAACGACAAAGGACGTCGTCTGGCTTTAGGTACGTATAATTTTTCGGGAGATATAGGTAAATTTTCATTTCCTGCACTGGCTGCTGTTGCTTTAAATAGAATGGGATGGCGTCCGATTTGTACAATACTTGGAATTTTCGGATGCTTCTTAACTGCCGTACTGTTTCCATTTCTCAAACGTGCTCATTCCGGTGATAAAATTGCTCATACAAAAGAACAACAAAAATTCCCGTTTTTCGGGAAATGGGGCATTGAAAACAGTAGTGCTTTTGCTGTACTGTCTTCCATCGGAATTATAGATACAGCAGTACGTATCGGGGTCGTAAGTTTTTTACCGTTTCTGTTTATTCAAAAAGGAATATGTCCGGAATCTGCTGGATTCGCACTCTCATTGCTGCTTATAGGAGGAGCTGCAGGCAAGTTCATATGCGGCTGTTAACGTATTTTTCAGATCTTCCTTGTGATGAAGGCCCCTGGTTCCCGGTTCGACGTATGGAAACTTGTGAAAAGTGCAAAGCCTGCATTACAGCCTGTCCGACAGATGCCATCGAATCAAATCAGCATATTGTTAATACTTCAAAATGTCTGACATTTCTGAACGAGTTTGCAGGTGAGTTTCCTGACTGGGTAAATAAAGATGCGCATAACAGTATTATAGGCTGCATGAAATGTCAGGACTGCTGTCCGAAAAACGCGCACAATAAGAATAATATTTTAAAAGGAGTCACATTCACAGAGAAAGAAACGTTGGAATTGTTAATACATGAAATTGATGAACCGTACACTGGTTCACTGAAAAACAAAATAAAAGCTACCGGTATTTCTTCAGATATGTCGAAAATGCTGCTGCGTAATTTAAGAGTGCTGCTGCAGAATATCAGTTAACGTAAATTCGAATTAAGCCGCTTAATAACTCAGCATCCGGTTAGCATTAAATAATGCAGAATCAGGTTTGAAATACGGTATTTACAAGAAAAATATTGAAATTATACTATCACCGCAGAAATGTATCTCCAAAAGAAACTTTTTAAAGATTTCTGTTCGCGGGTTTTTGTGAAGTATTTTGTTTTATGTGATATTGTGATAATTGTGATAATAAGGAAAAGAAGTAAATGCTATGGCTGCGTTTATTTTTTCAATAAACTTTCAGCCATTTGGTTATAGACACCTGCTTTAAATAAAGGTGCATTAATTTTTTCAAATTTTTCAGCAAGTATCCGGCCTTTTTCTGTTTTTTGAAAAAGACAGTAAACATTTATTTTTTTTACCGGAAGTAGAATGATTCTGTACTTTTCGCTTATTCCCATAAGTTTCAGTTCATACATAAGTGATAAATGATTGATGTGAAGAAATGCATCTGTTCTTCTTGCGTCGAGCATTCCGATAAATCTTTGGAAATAATCAGCCCCGTAAACAAGTTCTATTTTAATTTTTTCATGACGAATCAATGGAGGTATAAACCCCCCTTCGAGAAAACCGATCCTTAAATTGAACAGTTCCTCTTTTTTTCGGATTATTTTTAACGGGCTGTCTTTCCGGACTACAAGACAGGTGGTAATCCGGGATAATGGTGTTTTCGGGAAGATAAATTTAGCTTCTCTCTCCTTTATTTTGGTCATATTCGGAATCAGGTCTATAGTTCCGTCTTCAAGCATTTTAATTATTCTCATTGCAGGGAACGGGCCAATGGCTTCAACTGTTACATTCATCTCAGGAGCAATATGTTTCTTCCAGAAGTCAATTGCAACACCGCCTGTTTTTTTATCAGGACCTGTTTCCATCATGAATGGCGGAAGAGTAAATGTACCTATTTTTACGGTTTCCTGTGCGGAAAGAAAGGCAGGTAAAAATAAAAATATGATTAAAATAATTTTTTTCATTTTTACTTCCTTAAAAAAATTTTTCCTTCTTCTGAGAAATTAAATTAAAAAGGATTTTTTTAAAAAAATTATATTGTATAACTATTAAAAAGTCAATGCTGTTTTAATAATATAACTATTCAGCTTTATTCGTGCCGTCCTCAGGCAGCAGATTAAGCGTACCGGCAGCAAACTTTGCAAATTTACCGCCTTATAGTAATTTTCGCTTTCAAAATATACCGGACTGTCATATAATTACTGTATAATTATAAAGGATAACTGTAACTGCACTGCTCTTTCCGGAGAATCAAATATAAGGAGATTCAATTCAGAACAGGAATGTTTATTTAATCAAAATATTTCAAGGTGAGTAATTATGAAAGTAAGTACTGGCTTCAGTCTCTCAAAAGATGCCTCGGTGATTGTTCTTGAAATAGCAGAGCAAATCAGGACAACATCTGTTAATAAATACAAGAATGACATACTCCTCGCATTTTGCAGCTCATCCATAGACTATTCTTCTTTTTTCACACAATTACGTAATGAATTTAAAGAAACACCTGTAATCGGCGGCGGAGTAATAGGCGTTATAACCAACCATCAGTATGAGTACAGCAATCCTGTTTCAGGGGTAATGCTGATACAGGGTGATGATTATATATACAGGTTCGGCTATGTAAAAGGTTTTAATAAAAACGAAATTGAATCCGGTGAAAAATTAATTGATGAGATCGGAGTGGAAGAAGACGATAGAGCATTAATGATATTTTTCGAATCCGCTGCAAGTGAAGCCTGTGAAGGACATCCTCCGGTACTGAACCACTCAACTCTGCTTTGTGACGGTATTTATAAAAAGATGCCGGAAACTACCATGCTAACCGGTGCGGGCTTGGTGGGTGATTTGAGCTTTGGCAAATCGTTTCAATTTTGCGGAGATGCGGTTTGCAAAGATTCTGCGCTGGGCCTTATGTTCTGCGGGCCGGTCAGGGCATTCAGCCGGGTTTTTCACGGATGTACACCTTTGGATGGTATCTATCATACCATAACGAAAGTAACCAATAACGGAATTATTGAGGAACTGGATGGAGAGCCCGTTGTCGGGATTATAGATAATATTTTCAGGGACAAAAGCTGGCGTAATGAAAATCCCTTGAAGCTTTTGACACTCGGCATCAATAAAGGAGAAAAGTATTGTGATTTTATTGAAACCAATTATGTGAACCGGCTGATAGTTGGAATTTCTCCGGATGAAAAAGGCATTATCCCTATTGAGCCTTTCTTTCACGAGGGTGATGAGATCCAGTTTATGCTGCGGGATAATAACAGGATGATTGAAACAGCGGGACAGGGCGCACAGGCTTTGATGGATAAAATTTTATTTGAACATAAAAAACCTTATTTTGCTTTTTATATTAATTGTTCAGGCAGAGCCGGCAAATATTGCAATAGTTTAAATGAAGAGGCTATTGAAGTACAAAATATAATGAATAAACATCATATCCCTCTTTTGGGAATTTATTCCGGTGTTGAGATTGCCCCCTACAATAATAGAAGCATCGGGCTTGACTGGACAGGTGTATTGTTTATCTTAACGGAGGAATAATATGACTGATATCTTTAGCCGGATTACTTTCGGGAAAAAATTTTCACGGTTAGAAGGACAGCTGGCAGATAAGCAGAAAGAAGTCGACTATTATAAAAAAGTTGCGCAGGAGGCAGGCCAGAAAAGGCTGCTCGAGGTTTATCAAATGACCAAGCTGATCGAAGAGAAAGAAATTGCTGAACAGGAGAGGGAAAAGGTCATAGAAGAGCTTAAGACCGCTCTGAATGAAGTTAAAACGCTTCAGGGTTTTATTCCCATCTGTGCTTCATGTAAAAAAATACGTGATGATACAGGTTACTGGAACTCAATAGAAAAATATATTCAGGAGCATTCTGACGCAACATTCAGTCACGGCCTTTGTCCTGAGTGCCTTGAAAAAATTTACGGCAAAGAGGAATGGTATAACAAATTTAAAAATAAAGATGCCGGGAAATAGAAGCAGGTTCGTATTTGTGCATGTATGTGCAAATACCTGACTTACATTTTTTTACTCTATCGCCCGGGAAAATGGGTTACAGATTAGAACTGCAATGATTCGGAAAACCTGAATATTCTTTCAAAAAAACATATCTTTTATGGATCAATAAATCGATATATTAAGGATGATTTCATCAAAAAAATTATCATTTTAATTTTTTAAATTCAACGTTCTGACTTAAAGGAATATAGCCAATATTATCAGAACAGGAGTTGATCAATGAAGACGTTCTTAGGATTTATTCTTATTTTTTTATTTGTTCTTAGTATGAATATTTCGCAGTTGGCGAATGCAGAAGTGTATTCCGGTATACCGCGAACCATTGCACATGATTTTCTTGATCTGGAAAAACCGCTTGGAGCCGGGATAGAACATGAAAAATATTTAAACAAACTGATCAATAAAGCAGCAGCAAGAATAACTGTTAAAAAGGATTACACCACGGAAGAAGCAATTAAGACAATGTCGGTTATTTACCATATCCTTAAGGAAGAGGGATTTGTTTTTAAATCAAATTTGTTATTGTATACCGGTCTTGAAAGAAAAACTATAGATTGTGATACTTACTCAGCGCTTTATACTGCTGTTTCCGAAGTGCTTCGTATTCCGGTTATTCCGGTATACGCGCCGAATCATAGTTTTGTAAGATTCAACTTCAATAACGGAACATATCTTAACTGGGAGCCGATTGAAGGTAAACATTACCCTGACGCGTACTATACTAAAAAATTAAAAATCGCAGACCAGTCAATTAAACTCGGAGTTTATCTGAAGAGTTTAAGCAGAAAGGAATTCACAGGCGTGGAATACAACAATATCGGCGCGTATCTGATGACTAAGAAAAAATTCAAAGAATCAGTTTCATATTTTGATGAAGCTATAAAATTATATCCTAAATTTTCATCTGCGTATCATAACAGGGGAACAGCTTATTACGCGGTCAATAAAACAGATCAGGCATTTACCAATCTGGATTACGCAAACAATCTTGATCCTATGCGCTCAACAACACATAATACATTGGGTGATATCTATCTGGACCGTAAAGATTATATGAAGGCTTTTGACCGGTACGCGGAAAGCATAAAGCTTGATCCAAAAAATTATGCACCGTACTATGGCCTTGGAATCATAATGCAGAATACAGGAAAGAGTAAAGAAGCTGATGAGTGGTTCAGGAAATCGGAAGAAATAAAAAAAGTTTACGGCAATTAGCCGGAAGTTTATGGTGATCATTCATTTTCCAGAATACTGCAAACCGGTCATTATTCATGCCGGTACCTTTACATCTCCATATATCAGGAGGTACACGCAGCGGTACCTCCTGTGGTTAGTATTAATTTCTTCCCTGTTTTACCAGTTCAAGAGCTTTATAAGCTTTCATTTCTCCGGTATCCGGATCAGGATAAACAGAATAGCTTGCCACATGTCCGAATTTTGCTTTCGGGTTCATCAGAAACACAACTATATTTTCTGAATCGTCACTTTTTGACATTATGCCTTTGACTGAAAATATACCTGCAGGAACTTTAATTCTTGTGGGGATGCCCCATTTCTTCAATTGCGAAGCACTGACAGGTTTTGCAGCGTAATAATTATCGTCTCCCTGTTTTGCTATTTTCAGTGGAGTTCTTTCGCCTGAATCGGCATCAATTAAAAATCCTTTTACTACATTGCCCTTGTAATCGCTTGTTATTTCAAAAACAAGGTTGTTCATAAAACTTGCACCTATCATGCTGGTGGAGATTTCCTGGCGTATGGTTAAATGTCCACTTCCTTTTTTAACAATTTTAAAAGTAGTTGTTGTTTCACCGGTCATCATTGACGCAGTTGCATCATTTTTCATTTCATCGTTCTTAACGGATTTAAGCACCGCATAATCTCCTTTCGCGGCGCCGGAATGGATATCAATTTTATTGGATATTGGTGTGTCCTTTGCAGCATTTTTTACTATGCTGCTTAAACATCCGATAGTTGAGACTGCCATTAACAATAACAGTATTGCTGTGACTTTTTTCATTGTATTCTCCTGAAAGTATGTGATCAGAACCTGCCACATTATCTTTAATACCTGCATAATGAATAACTGCAATACTTTCGCCGGAGGCGAAGGCAGTATTCATTTCGCATTCTAAAAGACAAAAGGGGTACTATTGTCTTTCTGTATAAAACAAACGGGAAAAATTATGTCAACAGTAATACTCCGTAAATGAAAAACAGAGATATTATTTACTGTATCGATAAAAAATGTGTTGATAATTTTAATGAAACAAGTAAAGTTTAATGTATATCAAATTTCCGCCGAACAATTTTTACCTTCTAAAATATTATTCAGGATGATGATCATTAAAAAAATATGGCAGATCCTGATTGAAATTAATATCTCGTTATTAAATCAGTTCATTTTGTAACTGGACTTCCTTAACTTTGATCTACATAAGCTTATGCCTGTTGCATTCAGTGCTTATCATCCATTGTAACGAAAGATAGTATTTGAACGCTCCGTCCGGAAGGATATGGGAAATATATTAAAAGTGTTTTAAATATTATGTTTCAAGGCGCAGGACTCTTTTTTAATTAAATTATACACGCTTTGAAAATAGACAGGAATATCTGTTCTATAGCCGTGTTCAGTTATAATACCGTATTTTATTAAAGAATTAAGTCCTGTATTGTATATATTGCTGATATGGAATCTGACGGATGTGCAGTGGTATCGGGATATATACAGATAGCAGGTTCCTGTGCTGAGTTATTATCACTCCATACGAATAAAGGAGAAGATAATGGGGAAAAAAGACCAAATAACCGGATTGTGTATCTGCCGGTATATTATTTTAATTTTACTGTTTTGCCTGATTTTGGTTCCTTCAGAAAAAGCCGTGGGTTTGGATTATCATGGTAAAATTGATACCCGGTATCAGTACAGAGGAGGGGATGATGAAGCTGATCAGGATATTTATCAGTATCATTCTTTTAATCTCGAATTCTTGAAAAATCTTACATTCGAATGGTTCGGCGGGCTGCGTAAGGACCTGGACGGTACAAATAGTTCTTCGGACGGGCTTGAGGACGCATCGGACGTAAGCCTGCGGGGATTGCCGGACGCAGCTAATGAAGACCAAACGCTGGAATACAGGATTTATACTGCGTTTTTTAAGTATAATACAGAAAAATACGGCGCTTTACTCGGACGGTCTCTACTCTGGGATTATGAGTTTTCGGAATTTGACGGAATTAAAGCATGGGGCAGTATTGTTGACTGGCTGAAACTGGAAGGGTTTGCAGGAAAACCCTGGCATTACGGATATTATAATGATATTTCAAATTACTGGGATGAAAATGAATTCATTGCCGGGACAGGATCAGTTTTTTCATTTCCTGAATACAAGCTGGATTTTGCACTAAGATATATTAATCTAAGAGAGCAGACCGAAAAAGAAACCGAAATAGATGAACCATCGGATACATTTATTTCCAACGATAATCTTTTTAAAGGCAATATATCATATAAGTACTCTGAACAGCTGAGAGCTTATTTGTCTGTTGCGTATTATGAGACAACACCGAGAAATATTGATTTTTCGCTAAACGGATACAGCGGAAATCTCATGCTTGGCTACAGGCTGAATTTTTATCAGCAGTTTATGGATATTGATGATTTCGGGAACAGGCTAACCCAGTTTTCATCTTTTCTTACGGCAAGCAGAGCGTATCAGCGGGTATCTGCAGATGCTTATAAAAGCCTTGCCAATATATTTAACCTGACAGGCCCTGTAAACGATGTGGAGGTAGGTTGTACCTATGAGTACAGAAGACCGCTGTATGACAGCGATGAATCACAGTTTAATCCTGAATACCATTTAATACGAGCGGGGCTGATGATCGCAATGAAAGGCATGTATTATGTGCATGGATTCTATGAAAATATTACTACAGTAGATACACAGAATGATATGCAGGCATTTGGCGGTGAATTTTCAAAAAAATGGAAAAAAATGAGTGTCAGGCTCGGGACATCCTATTATGCTCACAAATATGAAGCTCAGTATTCTGAAACTTTGATAAAGGACAGCTTCTATGCGAGGGAGTACTATTTGAGATTCAGGTGGAAACCTCTGGAATATCTCGATGTGTCGTTAAAAGGCTCATATGAAATTGCAGAAATAACATCTCTTACAGACACTTCAAACCAGAATCAGGATATAAATGCTGAATCTGTAACAGAAATAATAACCGAGCCAAGGGATTACTATAAATTTGAAATACAGATCGGATATACCTTTTAAGGAGTGCGATCATGAATAAATTAAATAAATTAAATAAATTAAATAAATTAAATAAATTAAATAAATCACAATATTCTATAACAGGGTTTAGAGGATGCCTGATTGCAATATTCATTATTTTATCATTTATTATGGTCTCTGCTCAGCTTTCCGGTATCGTATTTAAACCGGATAGCGGAATTGAAGTTAATCACAAGATTCATGCCGGGAACGGGGTTGGGTGCGCTAAATGCCATCTTTTAAACACTTCGAATACAAGGCACATGGATTTTTCCGGGCATGAAGTATGTACGGAATGCCATGAAGAGCAGATAAATAACGAAAGCAGCTGCAGCATATGCCATACTTTGCCTGATCAGAAAACAGATCTCAGGAAAAATATCAAACTGAGATCTCTTGTAAAATTCGATCATAAAGAACATTTTGACGCAGATATAACATGTATACAATGTCATGTAAATACGGAGTCCTCTAAAAGTGTAAACGGAAATGACCAGCTTCCGGAAATGAAAGTCTGCGTTGCCTGTCATAAATCCATGGCAATAGGGGATACAAGTGATTGCTCATCCTGCCATATAAAGGGCTATGAGAAAGTTTGGCCTTCTAGTCATAAACCTTTCTGGATGAGTAATCACGGGAAAGAACTCAGGGAAAGTGATATTGAATCAAACTGTAAGATCTGTCATACAATTAAAAATAACAATGACTGTCTTGACTGCCACAGGAAGGAAAAGCCGAGAAATCATACGATCGGATGGCGGATCCGCGGCCACGCGCAGAAGGCTCAGTACAGGCGTGAATCATGCGCTGTATGCCATAACCAGTCTGAGTGCGTAAAGTGCCATACTGCTGAAGAGCCTTTCTCTCATACCGGATTCTGGGGATCGCCATACAACAGGCATTGCCTGAACTGCCATATTGAAGGCGATAATTACGCAACCGGAGGAGTGGCGGCAAACTGCACTTTTTGTCACAGCAGAGGAAAGATCACAGCCAGTCACAGAAGCAGCCTTTACCCGGATCATAACAAGATGTGGAACTGTCTTACCTGTCATCAGAGAGCAGGCTCTTCAAGCGGTGTTAATATAAGGCATCCTTATCCTCCTGATTCAGCCAGCTGCAAAAGCTGTCATTTGTAGAAGTAAATGCGTTTTTGATATTTGGTATTCGTAAACAGGAGGATGAAAAGGCTACAGGGTCTCTGATGAGTATATACCATATTAATAATCAAACGGAAATGAATCATCCGGGCCTTCATAAATGTCTTTCAGCATAGCAGTTCCGGATGACGAGCCGTCAGTTACCCAAAGCTCTCTATTGTTATCAGTATTATTAGCGTCTGCACTAAAATATAGCTTTCTATTATATACTGTGAAATCTTCCGGATTACTGCCATCCGTATCCGTAGAAATATCTTTAAGCATTACCGTACCTGCTTCAGTGCCGTCACTTGTCCAGAGCTCCCTTCAGTGATCAGCGTCCTGCGCTCCAAAGAGCATCAGCTGAGGTGCGGTGTCTCCGCCGTCATCAGGAATATCATCATTATCATTATTATCGCTGCCTCCGCCTCCGCAGGCTGCCGTGAATAAAAAAGCGACCGCGATTAAAATAAAAAATAACTTTTTCATATGTTTTCTCCTTCTTTTAATGAATATAAATTTTAAAATAATAGAACTTCTGATTTCTTTATTGATTCGTTCTGTATATTCAGTAGAAAAATTATCCCTAAATTCTCCAAAAAAATTTCCGGAAATTAAAAAAATTATGTTTTTAAGTGCTCTTTACGCGTTTCTTTTTCTTCTTGCGGAGCGGTTTTTACACAAAAAATCCAAATAGCTGAGCAGTTACATTTAAGATATTTTCTACTAATCCGCAGATTGCAGAAAAGTAATGAGGCTGATATTCGTGTTGACAAATCGTTAGAATGAAAAGGGTTATATGTTTAAAATAAATCTATGCTTAATTGTTAGCACCCCTGAAAATCAAATGAATAATATAGTCTTGATTACATTATTTATCATTAACATTAGTATTAATAGCGATCCGTCAGCAATCACCGGCGAGTACTGGTCAGTGGATAGAAATATTACAGCTGTTATTACGCAGGATAAATCAAATTCTCTGACAATTCAGTTTTTTGGGTTAAATAAGGATTCAATTAAATATCAATTATTTCCCCTTGACACCGAATTTCTCCGGTGGTTTTTAATGTATTTTGGAAATATCAATATTCGGAAACAGATGACTGATAAAAAATCCGCATTTTCCGTCAAAGCGATGGACTTGCTGTCTAATAAAACCAATGAACCGGAAAAAATGATAAAAAAATGGATGGAAACATTTTTTAAACTGAAAAATATGGCCGACTGAAGCTTTGTTTTTTTCACCGAATAAATGCAATCAAATCGGGAAATTGCTCTTAAAAAAATATTATAAAGAATAAAACAAAAATATCTTGAAACAGCAAAATGAATTCATACCTTTGGATAAGTTTTATTTTTATTAATTATCATTGAGGAATGGCGCGTGTATGAAAAGCATCGGGTTTGATAATGAGAAATACATAGCAGAGCAGTCCGCTGAAATATTAAAGCGCATTGAGCAGTTCGGCGACAAGCTGTTTCTGGAGTTCGGAGGCAAGCTTATCTACGATTATCACGCAGCCCGCGTATTGCCCGGATATGACCCGAATGTCAAAATGCGGCTCCTTAACAATCTTAAAGACAAGATCGACATAATCCTCTGCATTTACGCGGGAGACATTGAACAGAAAAAAATGCGCGCTGACTTCGGCATATCGTACGATGCGGACGCTCTTAAACTCATAGACGATCTCCGTGACTGGGAAATCGATGTATGCGCGGTGGTTATTACACGTTTTGAAGAACAGCCTGCCGCAGTTCAGTTCAAAAATAAGCTTGAACGACGGGGCATCAAAGTATTTACCCACAAATTCACGAGAGGCTATCCCACCAATCTCGATGTAATAGTGAGCGAAGAAGGGTATGGTGCGAATTCTTATATCGAAACTGAAAAGCCTATAGTTGTTGTTACAGGCCCTGGCCCCGGAAGCGGCAAACTCGCGACAGCATTGTCGCAGCTCTATCATGAACGTAAACGCGGAATAAAAGCAGGATACGCGAAATTTGAAACATTCCCAATTTGGAATCTTCCACTAAAACATCCTGTCAATCTCGCGTACGAGTCAGCAACAGCGGATATAGGCGATTTCAATACTATCGATTCACATCACCTTGAAGCGTATAACGAGAAAGCCGTTAACTATAACCGCGACATGGAAGCATTCCCATTGCTTCGCAGAATAATCGAGAAAATAACCGGAGAAGAATGTCCCTATAAATCGCCGACAGACATGGGAGTTAACAGGGCGGGCTTCGGGATCACACATGATGAATCAGTGCGTTATGCCTCGATTCAGGAGATTATCAGAAGGTATTTCAGATATTCATGCGAATACGTAATGGGGCTTATCGACAAAAACATAGTGGAACGCGCTGAGCTCATAATGGAGGAAACAGGAGCAAATGTTGAAGACCGCCCTGTGGTCATTCCGGCCAGACAGGCAGCGGAAGAAGCCCGTTTTCGGGGAAAAGGCAATGACGGTATAACATGCGGAGCAGCCATTGAACTTCATGATGGAACAATAATAACAGGCAAAAATTCAGTCACAATGCACTCAGCCTCTGCTCTTATCCTGAATGCCGCAAAGCATCTTGCAGGAATCCCTTCAGCAATTGACCTGCTTCCAAAGAATATTATTGAATCTCTCAATCATTTCAAGCGGGACGTATTAAACGGCAGGCGTCTCAGCCTTGACCTTGAGGAGACACTCATAGCATTGAGCATAAGCGCCACATCGAATCCGGCAGCCCAGGCAGCGCTTGAAAAACTGAAGGATATTCGCGGCTGCGAAGTACATATCACCCATATCCCCGTCTCAGGCGATGAAGCAGGCCTTAGAAAGCTCGGGCTGAATCTTACAAGCGACCCCGATTTTTCATCACAGCTGCTGTACTTGTATTAGCTGTAATTCAAAATAATAAGAGAAGGCAGCAATATAAATTTATTTAAATGGATCCCATCGAATAGTCTGCTTCTCATAAGCAGGAGGGAACTGCTGCAGAAATTCATCATAATAATAGAGTTCCTTAAACGAAGCAAAAGGCATTCCGTAATAAGACTTCGGAGTTTCATTTATCCATTCCGGATCAACCGCAGAAGAAACTATTCTGTCCATAACATCATCAATTCCGGTTCCCATCGCAAACCTTAGTTTTTCCCTTTTGTAAATCGGCTCAGGCAGCATATCTTTAAATGCTTCTCTCAGAACATGCTTTTCTACCTGTTTTTCGCCGTATATCTTCCATTCCATCGGAATTTTTGCGCAGAGTGCGAGCAGCTCAGGATCAAGAAACGGCGTCTGATAGTTAATTCCATTGGCCATCCATCCTCTGTCAAGCCTCCTTAAAGCTGTATTGTAGGCGATTGCCAGAAGATTTTTCGCGAGTTCCTCCCTGTGCTCACTGCTTTTTACATGCTCGCTTTTCAGAACCATTCTGTATCCTCCGAAGATTTCGTCAGCGCCCTCACCAACTAAAATGCTGCTGCAATACTCCTTTGCCATCCTTGACACGTAGTAATTGGCGATTATGCCTGAAACGCAGTCCTCATCATAGCTTTCAAGATGCCAAATAGCCTGCGGAATGAATTCCGCAACATCATCATCGGTAATACTGTAAATGTAATGTTCAGCCTTAAGAAATTCAGCCATGAGCTTTGCATTTTCAAGGTCAGGCGCGTCCGCGCTTTCAATTGCTCCGGTAAAAAGGAGCAGGTCTTTGTTAAATTCTTTAGCTATAGCAGCAATTATTGAACTGTCGAGGCCGCCGCTCATCGAAACCGCGTTTACTCCTTTCATTCTCTTACCGACAGCCTTAATCAGAATGTCCCTTACAAGTTTTATCGCGTGCTCAAGGTTTTCCGGATCAGGCACTTCAACAGTATACGGCTTAAAGGGTTTTAATCCCTCTTTTGTGCTGTAAAAATTCCCGGGTTCCAGTTCATGAATGTCAAAGCGTATATTTCCGATCAATCCTTTCATCTCAGTGCTGAAACAGAATGTGTCATTTTCCGTGCCGTAGAAAACGGGCCTTGAACCCACTGCGTCTCTTGCAATGAAAGTCTCGTCCTCTTTTATTACAGCGCAGGCATAGCTTCCTTCAAGATGAGAGAAACAGTCTTTCCCGTATTTCATGTAATATTCCCTGAAGAGCTCAGCATCCGTCATATTGCCGCTTCTTTCATTGAAGAGTTCTCCGTCAAAAAGAATAAAAGGGATTCTCACAATATCCGCGCACTGTGTTCTTTCAGAAGAAAGATTGAGTTCAAGGGCACCGATAGCACCTGAAGAGCCGGGCAGGGTTCGCGCTATTCTGTTATCCGGGCCTCTGTAATGCATCAAGTCAAGAGCAATGTTTACTCTTTCCGAAGCATCATTTAAAATTTTTCCTTTGGTTGATATTATTCCTGTAATTGCTGCCATTATTCGTCTCCTTTATTTTGAATTTTTAATTTTATTATTCTTGGTAAAATTTATGAGTTGATTAGTCTTAAATACAGCCGGATGGAAATGCAAATTAAGGTATTTATCTTAATTTTTACAAGAATTCTATCATAATTGCTTATGGCTTATTGCTGTACCGGCAGTTTAAGAGGTGTACTATTGTTTTAATTTGAATAGATAAGAGAAGTCAGGTCTCACGGCACAGGGCAAATCGGCCGGATTTAATGTATTTTGGCAATAAAGTTTTATCAAATAGTTTGTCCATGTAAGATATCTTAACATGGAATTTTCAGCCAAGTCAAATAAAAAATTCATTTTTTTACAGTTATCTTTGCTGTTCTTTACTTAAATGAGTTGCTTTCAGCTTTTTTAATAGTCGGTGTTATTCTAATTGTTACCGGAGCTATTTTAATCGGCATTGAGCGAAATAAAGTTCAACAGCAAAGAAGAAAATTAAACTAAATGTATATGCGGTATTTTAACAGTCAATTGCATGATTAACGTTTACAAAAGGTGAAATATTTGATCCATATGAATATATATATACAGGTCAGACAACGGGAGTTGATTCAGAACAAAAAACGCAAATTACTGAATAAGATTATAGTTTTATAAACTGTTTTTTCAATCTATCTAAATCTTCTATAAGTCCTTGAGCCTGGGAACCTATGGATTTAGCTAATCCCAATCCATCGTTAATTAAATCTATAATCAATTTCTTTTCTGAATCGGCTCTTGCTCTATGCATATGGTATCTTTCTTTTTTATATTGAGCTGCTTTATTATCAATAATAGAAACTATCTGGTTTAATTTTTGAATATCAGATGATGAATTTACCATAATGTCTACCTGATTTTTTAATATTATTTATAATCAAATTATTGCTTCCTGAAAAATTTGCCGGTCAAGCATAATACTTATGCAGCATCGGTGCGTTCTCATGTAAAGAATACTCTATTCAAAATTAAAGCATTTCATTCCTGTCCGTACTTTTCTGCTCAGAAATGTTTACAGGTTTTAAATGAATTATTTTTCACTAGCCGATTATTTTTTATATTCAGCCAGCATCTCTTCAATTTTTTCTTTACCGAAAGCAGTCCCGTGGCCTGTGTAAAAATATGCAGCACCTGAACGTAAGAGTTTACGAAGACTGTTATAGACTTCCTTTTCATTAGTTATAAAAATCGGACGATAATCAGCTCCCAGTAAATTTAAAAAGTTCATCGCAGCATCGCCGCAGAAAGCGCGTCCGTCATCCATGAGCAGAGACCATGAATCATCGCTGTGGCCCGGTGTGGCCATCAGTGTTCCTTCAATTCCTATTCCTTTCAGGAAAATTTTATCATCATTTGTAAGAATGATGTCATTTTTGCCGGGAATAATCGGCGGGAATTTCATATCGCGGGCCTTGACTATGTCGTAAAGAGCTGATACGAATTCTATTCTTCTGTTCACGGCTTTTCCTGTCCAAACCATCTGCCCGGAACGCAGATCATTTAACGATTTTTCAGGTACAATAATACGGCAGCCTGTATCTTTTCTGAGAGCTTCGGCAAAGCCGGCGTGTTCGTCATGAGCGTGAGTAATAAAAAGCCATTTGATCGAACTGATATCAATACCTGCGGAAGCAACTGCTTTCCTGAACCTCCCGTAATCTTCAGGATACCCTGTGTCTACCATCAGCCATCCGTCTTTACATGGAATGAGATACGAGTTGTTAATACCGGAGTTAATCCGGTAAAAACGGCCTCCTGAATTGTCAGTATAGCGTTCGATCATTTTTTCCGGATCAGTAGCTTTGTTGTCAGCAATAAAAACGAGAATGCGGAAACATGCATACACTACTGCAGGAATCAATATAATTATTATTAAAAAATATTTCTTTATTTTCATAGTTAATTCTATACCCTATGTTATGATAAATTTTGTTCAAATAATTCCTTTTGCGCAAAATATATCTAAGCTGTTATTTTTTGTTATTTCGATGTCACTGTATCCGGCTTCCGCCATGCTGTTTTTGTATGATTCAGAAAGATCATCAATGCAGGTTTCGTTTTTTTTATGCAGTGCCTGATGCACAATGAAAATCCGCCCGTTTGTATCCATACATTTCTTCAAATCGATCAATACCCTAATTTTGTTTTCCCAGAACTCGAATGAATTGATTGTCAGAACTTTATTTATTTTCTTTTCAAAATCAGGTAGATTGCCTCCAGAAGAATAAAAAAGCTTTACTTTGCCTGATTCAACAGCCTTCCTGTTGCGCTTTCCTGCTGCTTCGATCATTACCGCAGATTCGTCAATGCCGTAAACGTATCCGCTTGTTATTTTTTCACATATTTTTGCGAGTGATATACCGGGACCGAACCCGATTTCAAGTATATTGTCTGTAGACTGTAATTGCATTTGCGAGATTGCCCATTGGATCCTTTTTTTATTGCCGTTGCCCGCAGCCATGAACCATCCGGCTAACCTGCCTTTGAGTCCGCGTGGTTTGGAGAATTGATTGTAATGATAACTCATTATAAGCTTTCCTTTTGTTTAATAAATTCTATAGTTTTCAAAAAACTTGTTTTGCCGTGAAATTCGTCAAAGTGTTCGTAATTATTTTTAATTGCGATAATTTTTTTTAATCATTATGGTTATTATTAATTTCATAAGAATATCGCGCTATCTCAGTTAAACATTTTTCCCTGTTACTGTCTCACATCCGGAAACAGCATGTTTAACATGAACTATCGTTCATAAAGTCAAGCAGAATATGAACTTTTTTTCATGTTGTTATTGAATATTCTTCCGGTACGTTATTGTATAATATCCTGGTTGAAAAAATGCAGTGTACATGTTCCGAAGCAGGAAAGACGTAAAGAGTCAAAAAACAGCCTCATTGCGGCAGGCTTAACAGGAAATTTTGCTTGCTGTATAAACAGAAAGCCCGCGTATTTTTTGCGCGGGCTTTTAGAATCAATTCACACTTTTTTGTAATTCCGCTGTCTTTGTAATAAAAACGTTTAATGCAGATCTGCCCTGTTATTCCCAAAATGGGAATGAAAAATCCGGGCTTTCATAAATGTCTTTCAGTATAACGGTTCCGATAATTGTATAACCAGGTATATGTTACTCATTTTTCAGACTTATTATAAATTTCTATATTCCGTGTCTTTAATTCCGAACCCGAAACGGATGATCTCATCGCTTTCCGTGTCCGACATTGTAAACCCGCAGAATAATCCGTCCGGATCAAATATTATGTTTATGATGCAGTCGCTGTCCTGCGCAAAGAACGACCCCCTGCACATGTGGGCATTCCTCACAGTCTCTGAATGCGCTCCGATATTGCCCGACGTTGCAGCATACTGATTAATGATCGCGACTGCTCCACCCGGAGATTCGGCTGCGGTAAGAGCCGCTACAGGTTTTAGACTTGCTGTGAATACGGGGAGCTCAGTAATTGTATTTTGTGAATAAACATATAATTTTAAATGCATGCCTGAACCTGAAATGACTAATTTCATTGGCTCAACAGTATTTGTATGCGTGGTCTGATTATTTTCGTAACACATCAGCAGATATGTTCCCTCTGCTTCGGTAAGCGTTACATCGGATTGCGGGACAGCGAGCCCTGATCCGCCGTCTCCTACGCTTTGCCCGAAGTCGATCATATTGGAGCCTGAAGCTGTGCCCGCAAGATTTACGGCAGCATTCATGTCGCTTTCCGCGCCTGTCCACATTGTGTTCGCGGTCAGTTCTGTGTTGTAGGTAAAATTATCGACACGTGAGGTGTCCGCGCTATCATTAATGTCGCCAATACAGTCACCCGGAGGTTCCGCGCTGCGATAACCTGCGCCGTACATAATGCCGAAGTTGGATTCAGAATCAAAAGCAGCGAAACCTGCTTCCATTGCAGAATTGGTTGTCGGAATTTCTTCAATCCGGAACCTCATCCAGTTGTAGGCTTTTTCGTAGTATTGGCTTCTGTCCACGCGTTCACGGAGAATTACGAACGAAGGCCACCCGGCAGGATTGTGTGTTGAATCGAATTCCTGGTAAACAAGTGCAGTATCTGCCCTTTCTGCGAAAAGCACATAATGGCCGCCTGTAAGCTCTACCCTTTTTATGATTGAGAAGCCTTCCGCATTTTCGTCGTCTGCAGGGACTGAAAAGTAGGCTAACCAGCCGCTGTCTTCATCTGGATCAGGTGTGTAATTGATGCGCCTGACAAGCGAGCTTTCCCTGTTTATCTGAATGACTATGAAGTCGCCGACAGGCATGCTGCCTGCGTAGCTGATTATCGTATTTTTTGTATCATCTTTATCGTTGCCGCAATTTACTGATATCAAAAAAAGAGAAAAAAATAATGGTGTTAAAGTAAATTTAACTTTGTTTTTCATATTTAAAACCTCCTGAATTTAATGCTTTTTAATTTTATATTTTCTTTACGCTTAATATATCACGGTTGGCACCTTAGCTGGAAGCGCGTCAATCTGCCCCGGGGTCGGCAGGCTCATTGTCTGTAAGTGCAACATCATCCCCGGATTCGAGCCCTGTGTTATTTATCAACGCAGTGTTCAAAGCCTGAAAGATTGCGATCTTTTGGTCTTCCGGCGGACCGTCATTTTCAGCATATAGGACAGTAAGGCTTTCCATATCGTAAATAATGATCGCTTGAGCGTCAGGTATCTGTGCAGAATGATTTTCGCGTATACTGGCTTCGAGATTGGCCTCCGCGATCTGTACTGCGCCGTCAGCAGGATCAGTATTGCCCATTGATTGTCTCCTTTTCGTCACTTGACCGGTTGTTTTAATATTGAAATATTTCTGGTATATGAATACTCCCGCGATGTTACATTCTGCTTTCCCAGTTCAGCAAGTCACTTCATGATAATTGCCTCTATATCTTCAGTTATGGCCATATTGTAATAATTCCATACCGAGGCATCGGCATTTGAAATAACGAGGCTTCCATAAGCGCCTGCGCCGATGAAACGATTGTCGTCCCATATCAAATCAAGAGCAAGATGCCTGTCATTAGTGTCTTCCCATGCCAGCGTCCAGTTCGCAATGTCGATAGAAGTGTAAATTCTACCACCTGCCACGTTTTCAAATCCGTTTAAAACTATATTGCTACCGTTCGACGCTATCGCGGTTGCAAGAAAAAACGGTTTATCAATGTTATGAGCGGTAAATGAGCTGCCATTGTTTTCCGAGAGATAGACATAATTGTTGATGTCAATCATAATCAGATCATTGCCCCTGGCAGAGAGACACATAATTCCGACTCCTGTCGGAGACGCTATTTGCGACCATGAAACAGCGTTCTCTGAACGAAGCATTTTGCCTTCGGCTCCGCCAGCGTACCAGTAAGATCCTGTGCGGCAAATTTCATAGATAGAAGTTGTCACGGCCGGGTTTGCTACATTTATCCATGTTTCGCCGTCGTCTTCAGAAGTTATTATTACGCCGTCATATCCGACAGCGCAAAAAGTACCGTTAAAAGTCTCAATATCCGACAACGTATTTGCAGTGGATGTTGTCGTCACAACAGTCCAGTTTATGCCGTCAGGAGACCGTACTATTGCTGCATCCTGGCCGGCTGCGCAAAAATATCTTCCATTCCATGCCGCGCCGTAAAGTGTTGAAGACACGGGCGATTCCACCCGTATCCAGTTAAGGCCGTTGTCAGAAAGCATTATCACACCTTCCTGTCCTACGGCTACATAAGTCTTTTTTTTAGTCGCATCTTCTGTTCCTTCATCTTCGCTGCATGCTGCGAACATAAGCGCTGATAAAAGGAAAATAATTGCTCCAGTTTTTATTTTCATTTTTCCTCCGAATGTTTTAAAATTTACTGTATTTTAACCAGCCTGATTCCATTAGATACGATTATGCCCAGATAATCGCCTTCATAATACCGCTGGCTGTCAGGCCTGATTATGTTAAAAATACCTATGCAGAATTTGCTGAATTCTCCCGTATTATTGTAATCGCTCCCGCGCGTGGTTCTTTGAATTTCCAGATCCTCATCGTCAAACCTGCTGTCCCAGCACCATTCCGCGACATTGCCGCTCATGTCGTAAATTCCGGTAGCGTTAGGCAATTTTGATTTTACCTGTTGGGGAAATCCCATTGCCGCGGCTACCTGGTAAGTGCTTGATTGATGATAAACATCATACAAAGCCCCGCTCGGATACCATCCCGGCGTCCAGTAATGACCCGGGTTAAGTTCCGGTGATCCGCCGTTAAAATTCTGAGCTATGTATTCGGTTTCAAGATCGCCGCCTGTTGGCGCCGTGTGGCCGATGTACCTTGCCGCGTGCTCCCACTGGTAAAGCGAGGGCAGCCTGTAGCCTGTTTTAACCGGATCATTATCGGTTTCCATGTGATCCCATGTCTCGTCAATGTTGCTGTAAACGCAGTTGTCCGCGTTTCCTTCTGTCATTTCAGTCAGCCAGTTGCAGAACATCACTGCTCCGTACCATGTAACTGCCTGGGCAGGATAGTTTTCGTAACCCTGTTCTACGGTGAATTTTCCGTTCGCGGCGTTGTAACTTAGTCTCATGCTTATCGAGTCATAGTCGAGATACACAAGAACCTGGTTGCCGTATTTGACTGTTTCAGGGCTTATGAGATTATGAGTTCCCGATTCGCTGATTTTGCCGTTATCCTTTGCCCATTGAAGCGCTTCGGCTAAAAGCGCGAATGTAACCTCTGTTTCGCTCATGAAAAAAGCCTGATATTGAGTATGATAACCAGTATCCAGATCATCGTTAAGAAAATCTTCATATTCATTAATGGGTAATGTGATATACCCTGCATGATTGTTCGCGTAAATCATTTTGAAAATCTCCGACCCGGCAGCTACATTTATCTGTTCTCCGATCTCATCAATGTCCGCGAACGGCTCTGCAGGAATTCCGATCGCAGCAGGCCCGAAACCGCCTGCGCCGGCAGAGTTCTTTGCCCTTAACCAGATATAATATGCCGCGTTATTCACAAGTCCGCTGATGGAGCCGCTTGTTGATGCCAGATCATCGCCGCTTTTAACTGCTGTACCGCGGACATTGGTCTGGCTGATCCACCGTTCATAGACGTCAGTATTTGGAACAGCATCCCATGAAAGATTCAGGGAAGTGTTGCCGGGAATTATGAAAGCTTTTCCGGGAATTGGCGGAGCGCCGGGAATGTAAGGCATGCCTGTGGCTTCAGGCCCGAATACGCTTTCGCCTGCTGAATTTATTGATGTAATAAACACCGAATATGTTTCTCCGTTTTCAAGCCCTGCGATGGTAAAAAATGTATTTTGTATGTTATGACCTGCTAAAGAATAACCTGTGTAGCTGTCTGTTTTCCTGAACCAGACGCCATATCCTGTGGCACGCGGCACAGCATCCCATGTGAGAAATAACATTGAGTCGGAAGGCGTGACAGTCGGAGCTCCTGGCGCGTCAGGCGGGCTTACCAGAATGGCGCTTGCAGACTGGCTAAAATCGCTTACGCCTGCCGCGTTTTTCGCTTTCAGCCAGATGTAATATGTTGTGTCCATGTTAAGGCCCATCAATGTGTAAAACGTATCTTCAATATCGCCGCCATGCTGAACGGCAGTTAACGGGTCATCGGTTTCGCTGATCCAGACTTCATAGAATTCAGCGCAGGCAACCGGTTGCCATGTTATTGAAACATAATCCATACTGAGAAATAAATCCGGTGTTCCTGGAGCGTCCGGCGGTAAAATTCCCGGTATTCCCTCCGGGGTTCCGCTTGCCGGTAGCCCGAATCCACTGGTTCCTGCTTCGTTTTTTGCCTTCAGCCATATATAATAAATATTTCCGTTCGTCAGCTCATCGATTACATACCTGGTAGCGACAATATCGCCTCCGTCCTGCGTTGCTTTTGACATATCGTCAGTCTCGCTGAACCAGACTTCGTAAAACGCGGCACCTGGAACAGCATCCCAGCTTATGCTTAACTGCGAATCGCCCGCTACCACTATTGGGGCGCCGGGCGCGTCCGGAATCGTGACGCCTTCCGGGCCAGATCCGCCTGTGTCAGCGTTGTTGCAGGCTACGAATGATAAAATTGTTACTATTTGCATTATTTTATATATTTTGACGGATATTTTCATGATGTCCCTCCTTGATATAGTGAATTAAGCGTTTGCAGATATTGTGTAAGACCTCGCTATAAGCGTAAAAAATGGGCGGATCGTTATAACATATATTTTTAATATTTTACTACAGTATAATGCGGTTTTATCGCTCCGACATCACCCGGAATATGTAGAAAATGGAATTTTTGGAAAAAATACTATACAAGTGGCGAAAGAAAATAATCTGCAGATGTTGATTTATTAAAATAAAAGTGGGATAAAAAATTTATGAATAATTCACAATATCTTAAAAATTATTCTTCTTTGTTGTTCAGTATCAGCAGCGTTCTCTCAGCTTTAAACCCCGGAACAAGATTAAGATCTTTTAAAAAATTCAGGAGTTCAACCCTGTTCCTTATATCTAATTTGAGGTATATGTTCGCGATATGTCTTTTCAATGTGTTCTCGCTGATTCCCATATGTTTCGCGATGTTCGGGTTAGTGAATCCGTCAACAAGCTCCTGGATTATTTCAGCTTCTCTTGCAGTAATTTTAAACAATAATTTAAGCTGATTCAGTCCTTTTAGTTCGTTGCCGATTATCAGTATCCCCATGGGATCGCTATATTTATCCTTTGCAGCGGAAAATATCGCGTCAACTGGGATCTTTGATTTTTTATTCATCAGGAAATTGACCCTGCATGAAAAAGTCCTGAATTTATTTTCGAGCAGCTTGTCGATCTCAGGGTATATTTTAGCGTGTTCATATATTACCGCTGAAATATCGCTGTCTTCAATATCCTCTTCATTGATAATCGATTTAGTTCTGTTGTTCGCGTAAATTATTTTTTTATTATTATCAAGCAGTATTATTAATTCATTTATGTTGTCGATGATATCCTGGTTAATATACGTTGGAATAAATGCCATGAATTGATTTGTTATTATAGCGTAGAAGATGAAAAAAAACCAAATCAAAACAAGGGCAGGGGTAATTACAGGCAGGTTAATCGAATCTGAAATATAATCAGAAATTATGGTGATCGTGATCGTGAGTATCGCGCCAAATATGATTATATGACTCTGTCTTTTTTCCCTTTTCAGCTTTGAAAATTTTCCCCAAAAAATCAGGGAAGCCACTCCACACAGGTTGATGATGTTGAATATAATATGAGAAAAAAGATTCAAATATCCTGTAAAATAATGAGTCTCGGTTTTATCGTCGAATATGCTGTAAAAAATGTAAAACAATGTAATCAGCCAGATTAAAGCGTTATATAAATAATAATTTTTTATTTTTTTATGATAGCCGGTAAAGATCATGAAAAATCTGAATAGCAAAGGCGCGTAAATGAACCTTGAAATATTCGCGGCCTTGTTGATTATTTCGTTGTTTCCTGAAGTGATATTCAAAAGAAGATAAGCAAGGCTCCACAGAAAAAACGCCAGGCATAAATACAAAAAGCTCCTGTTGGTTTTCGATCCGGGATTCATGAAAAAGACGTAGAATCCGAAGTAGACGTAGGTTATGAATGATATTGCTAATATGATAGTTGATATGGTCATATTAATAAATGAAATGATAGGAATCATCAAAATCAGGATTCACGGAAAGTCAATTCAATTTCCCGGATTTTTTAAAAAATCGCACAGGTTACTCAAGTGGAGAGATGAACTGAATCAATTTACTAAAAATATATCAAAAGGTAGTAACTCTTTAGGTAAAGGATTAAATCTAAAAAGATCATCAAAAGACTGAAATGACAAAATGATGCCGGTGCGGATTTATTTACATGTAAACATTTTGCATTAGTCTACTATCATTTTGCTTATCAGAACAGCAATGACCCCGAAAAATTTATTTATTGTTCCTGAAAGATAACCGAAGCATTTTTTGAAAAACAAAGAAAAATACCCGTACGGCAGTTTAAGCAGGACTTGGTCAGAAATGCGTTCGCAAAATAGAATAGACCTTTCCCGGCTGCAAGACTGGTAAAAGTAAAAGCGTTTGCAGGAAAATATTTTGAATATTCCGTGTTTACAGCCCAGATTTGAGCATTGAATTCGTGTTAATCCTAAAGTGTGGTCGCTGCAGGAGATAAGGCTCTGCTTGAATGACTAAGATTTTTCATGCCTGATCTTCCCGTATTCAGTGATATAATATTCGTTGTATTTTTAAGAGAAGCTTTGAAAGTGTTTTTGCAATATGGCTTTTAGCAGGTTAGGAGAACGTTACATATATTCAGCCGGCTTGTATGTTTGTATTTGAGCTAGCGGTATGCTTGAAAAATATCTTTATATAAATTTTTATGGTAAAATTTTTTATTCGGCAGGTTTCAGTTCTGAAATAAGTGGTTATAATTTATTAGGAATTTGCCGGATTGTTTATTATCTGCTCGTTTTCATCTTGACAAACAGCCGGGAATGTAAAAGAATATTCGCAAAATTAGTTATGAGGGATTTCTAACTATTTGTCCGAGACAAATATGGCTGGCATTCGGTTTTCCTTTGCTTGTTTCTTTTTTATGTTCGTACCTTGTGTTGTCAGTGCCTTATTATATACCCCCCCGAAATGCTCAGCACGCGGTTTTCAATTATCCTTGATAATTCAAAAGCTACATTTAATCAAAAAAGTATAGTCAGTTTTGATATAGTGGGATGAGAACGATAACAAAAGTTCTGACAGACCAGATATTTGAAGGTATAATAGAGACAACATATGAATCTCCTTTTGATGCTTGATTCCCACAGTGAGTTGTTCGAAGGCAGGTTACTGAAATCGAATATGCTTATTTCCGGTATGAAATACGGCTGTCAGGAAAGCACATAACATGCTGCAGAGTCCATGATTCGTTGCCTTATCCGCTATGTGCCTAATGCACAAAAGAGATTTTTTAAACGTTGTATGTTAAATGGACTTGCCCGTGACGGGATGTATACCCGATAATGGAAACGCCTGAATAATCAGGCGATGATGGTTTTCATTCGACGTGTTCATTAAAGCCTGATGAAATTGCATATACCGGAATATACAATTTTATTGTTATAAAAAATATATCACTGAGGGAGAAAAGAAATTTTTATGCACAAACTTGTTCTTCTTCGTCACGGTCTCAGTGAATGGAATATTCAGAATCGTTTTACAGGCTGGCATGATGTCGATCTTGCAGACGCAGGCATGGCCGAGGCACGCAAGGCAGGACAGGCCCTGCGTAAAGCTGGTTTCCGGTTTGATATCTCATATACTTCGCTGCTTAAGCGGGCCATACGCACCCTATGGGTGGTTCTTGATCAGGTTGACCAGATGTGGATTCCGGTGATACGAGATTGGAGACTGAATGAGCGGCATTACGGAGCATTGCAGGGGCGAAATAAGGCCGAAACAGCCGCTGAATACGGCGAGAAACAGGTTCTGATCTGGAGAAGAAGCTACGATATTTCACCGCCTCCTGTATCTGAAGAGGATGATCGTTTTCCGGGCAATGATTTACGTTACGCAGGTATTGAGAAGAGCAGGCTCCCTAAAACCGAATGTCTGAAAGATACCTCTGAAAGGGTACTTGAATGCTGGAATGAAATATTATCCAAAGAGATAAGATCAGGCAAAAGGCTTCTCATAGTTGCACATGGCAACAGCCTTCGGGCTCTTGTTAAGTATCTGGACCAGATCACGGACAAAGAAATTATTGGACTGAATATCCCTACGGGTATACCTTTGATCTACGAGCTTGATTCTGATCTCAAGCCTGTACGTCATTACTACCTCGCTGATGAAGATATACCCGGAGAGGCGATAGACAAAGTCGCAAAACAAGGAAAGGCAAAATAATTTACCTATACCGGCGTAAGGAGTGCACATGACATGCAACTTCAAAACGGACCGTTTGTAAACTATCCTGCTTTTTTTCATTTGGTTTTTAATTGACATTATGAGTTTTTAGTACGATAATGAAAATCATTTTCATTATCAATATTATATCCAGAACCTGCAGGGAAATAAATATGAAAATTCTAATCGCTTATTTTTCACGGACCGGATTTACAGAAAAACTTATTTATAAGGTTAAGGAGATACTTGAAAGTAAAGGAAATTCGATAAGCATCGAAAAAATACAGTCGATGAGTAAAGATACCTGCCTGGGTGAAATTTGCAAGGATGTGCATCATTACCCGCTGATTTTTTTGTCATTGTTCAGCAAGTCATGGAGAAAAAGATATATAGCTGCATATACTCAGATTGAAGAGGACATCGGCCCCCTGCAATATTCTGATGTATCGGACTTTGACATGATATGTGTAGGAGGGCCCAAATGGGCGCATGTGTCGTATCCGGTAGCGAGGTATCTGCGTGAAGTAAGAGGGCTTGAAGGCAAACGAATTGGCGCGGTATATACTTTCGGCGGTCCGCCGCTTCCTGTCTTTGAACTGGAGACAATGAAAGAATCCATGAACCGTATAGTAAAGGGCAGGGGTGCTTCAATTGTTGCGCATCTTGGTATATCCAGTGCGTATCATGAACTCGGAATAATACCGTTGTTCAGAATAATGTCCCGTATTCGTTTTTGCAAATCCATTGATTACTTCAAATCAGGATCAGATTTTTCTGATAAGTTGACCAGGGAGTTCTGTGATAGTCTATTAACAAAAGGAACATAAGCAATGATCATGATAACAAAATTGCTGATCGATAGAAGGCGGGCAAAGAAAGCCCGCAATGAGCGTGTAGTTGCTCCAATAGATAACATTGAGGCAGTACCGTCTCTGACTGTGCTGCCTCTGGTTGATTTTTTTTCTGAATCTATGGAAGCAAAAACGGAACCAGGTGTATCGTATCTTGTGAAGGCGGGTGATTTTTCAGTGCTTTTAGATGTAGGGTATAACATGAAGTGCGAACATCCCTCTCCATTGATTTCTAACATGAATCTTTTCGGGGTCAATATCAATGACATTGATGCTTTGTTTATATCACATCATCATCTTGATCACCTTGGGGGTGCCGGGGAACAGCGGAAACATACTTTCAGCCTTTCACATGGGCCGGTGGACTTTCCCCCTATACCGGTGTATTCTCCTTTACCTTTAAAACCTTCATCCCATAATTTTAATCCAGAGTCGGAAATTCGTGCCTCTCTCGGGCCTGTGAAGCTGGCCAAAGGAGTATACGGAACAGGCAGTATTCCCAGAGCTCTTTATATCATGGGATATACAGAAGAGCAGGCCCTGGCTGTGAATGTGGCAGGGAAGGGAATTGTACTAATCATTGGATGCGGGCATCAGACTGTGCAACGTGTGATTGAAAGAGCAAAAAAATTGTTCAATCTTCCTGTATATGGCGTAATAGGAGGCCTGCATTTTCCTGTACATGGCGGGCGTATAATGTTAGGCCCTATAAATTTGCAGGCTGTTGTCGGTACTGACAGAATGCCATGGAATTATATTAATGAGAAAGATGTTCGTGATGCTATACAGGCAATTTCCAATGCTGATGTGAAGTTTGTCTCTCTTTCGGCACATGACAGTTCGGACTGGGCAATAGATCAGTTCAGGAAAGCGTTCGGTTCAGCCTATAAGGATCTTCTGGTGGGTAATCCGTTAGAAATATGAAAAGACAGTTTCTTCAAGGTATTACTGCTATCAGCGACATTTGTGTTTCTGTCTGCTTTTTCGGAATAGAGGAGCTGGTTTTGAAACATGTTCCCGGTCTTCCCACTTGTCTGCACTCTCTGATGAATTAAGAGCAAACCGCAGATACTATGCGGTAGCACGCTTAAACGCGGCGACAGAATCCTGAATAGCCCTTCCGGAAAGGTCGGTCATTGTCAGCATATCGAATCCATGCACTGTCCCGGGATAGACATGAAGTTCAACAGGGATTCCTGCGTTCAAAAGCTGCAGGGCGAATAAAATACCCTCATCTCTGAGCGCATCATGTTCGCATGCTATTATATAAGCAGGAGGAAGGCCACTAAGATCGTTTGCCCGCGCAGGTGCAGCATAATGAGAAACATTAGTGCGGTCCTTTCCTAAATAATGTTCCCACATACATAGTGAATTTTCATAATCCCAGACATAAAGCCCTTTCCCGTTCTTCATTGAATCTGTTTCACAACGGTCGTCTGTTACAGGATAGAACAGCATCTGATAGGCAATGTCAGGGCCTCCTTTATCCCGTGCCATCATTGACACCGCAGCTGCAAGATTTCCTCCGGCGCTTCCTCCTCCTACTACTATCCTGCCTGTATCAATCCCAAGCTCTGCTGCATTTGAAGCAGCCCATTTAAGAGCTTCATAACAGTCCAGAACTCCTGCAGGAAAAGGATTCTCCGGTGCAAGCCTGTAATCAACTCCTATAGATACAGCACCTCCCTCGGAAGCCATAACAAGACAACGGAGGTGTTCCATTTCAAGATCGCCAACAACAAATCCGCCCATATGAAAATTAACAAAACACGGAACAGCGCTTTTGCGGTTCGCAGGCATATAAATCCTGATCGGAATATCAGGCGCACCTTCCGGCCCGGGTATTTTGCGTTCAATCTCTTCAATACGGTCGTCAGTTGCCCTTTTTATTCCCTGAGCTGCCATAGCTTTTGCAGCTTCAACAAGTGTCTGTCTTGCTGCTGACGGATTCGCAATATCAAGATGCGGAGCCATTGCTGCCTGTTTTTCAATCTCCGGATCATAAACACGCTTGATTTTCATAATAATCTCCCCTGAAAAAGTAATTTTAAATTATAATACTGTTTTAAAATAATCCCCTGCAGATAAAGATTGAATATTTTCATTAAAGAAAAGAATATTAAATAAATACAAGCAGAGATCTTAAATTTTATATATTATGAAAAGAATTAATAAAGCAATTATAGACGTAGATAGTGATCATACAAATTTCAAGGAAAACAGGACCAATACAATGAAATCCTTTGAAAAGATATTCTGAAACAATCATTTGTCAATAAAATTATATCCGGGTTCATGATATGTATTCCTGCAATAATCATTTTTTCCTGTTCGAATGATGATTCAAAACTGAATTTATTGTATTATTTTAAAATAAAAATGCTGAATAATAATAAGATTTTTTTATCAGCAGGACATAACAATCTGTCACTCATTCAAAATTTTCACGTTAACTCCGGAAGGAATTTTATTTGTCATTATCAGATGTTGCGGACATTCTTTATAATATATAGGCTTTTTGATGAATAAAATTACTGCCGCAGAGTCTATTTTTTCTTAGCTTCCAGCAGTGACCGTGTTGCGCCCGTTATTTTTCGATAAGTAAAGAGCTTTGTCAGCTTCTTTTATCAGATGCAGCGAATTATAACCTGCGCTGCCTTCAGTGCATGATACTCCTGCGCTAATAGTGACAGATATTTTCAATTCTTTTTCGGTTATGGAATTAACCGGAAAATTGTCTTTGCTGATAGTTTTTCTGAAACGTTCCGCCACCTGCAGAATTTGTGAAATACCGCAATTGTTAAGAATTACTATGAATTCTTCTCCCCCGTAACGTCCCACGCAGTCGCTTTCTCTCGCAGTTTTATCAAACCGGCGGGCTACCTCCTGAATGACCATATCGCCTGCCTGGTGCCCGTAAGTGTCATTAATTTTTTTAAAAAAATCAATGTCTGCAATTATAACACTGACCGGGTGAGAAGACCGTTTGCCGAGAGCAAGCATTGTATCAAATTGTTCAAGCACAGCTCCTCTGTTTAAAAGACCTGTCAGCGAGTCCCTTGTAGCTTTTGTGTGAAGTATTTTTAAGGCTCTGTCCTGAAGCATCAGCGAGAGAACCCTGTCGGCAAAATAATTTGCCATCAGCCTTATATAACGGTTGTCAAGCTCGTTAAACGGCTTATTTCTCGACCCAGCAGTCAGGACGGCAATGCAGTTTGCCTGATGATAAACCGGCAAAACCTGTACCTGAATGATATTCCTGCCCGTTAAATGCAAAGGCGGCGTGAAATTTATTTCTGTTTCAGAAAGAGTGTAAACTGCTGGCCGGCATTCATTCCATGTAAATAGATCCCATTCATCAAGATCTTTCTCGTCTATAAGCCTGACCTGCGCATGTCCTTTGTGTCCGTCAATCGCCATAAAATCATTTTCATCATAGACTAATAACCGCCACGCGGTAACATTGGCGAAATACTTCCATTGTTTTGCTACAAGTCCGGCAATTTTTGATATATTTTCCACACCCTGAATGTCATCAAGAAGCGAGAATAAGGCTTCATACCTTACAAGCTGCTGAGCTGTCTGTTCGCGCCATTCGCCTGTTTTTGAAATTTTCAGCCGGTTTTCATTGTTTATATTCCTGTTCAGATACTGATCAGCGCTCATTATAAAATAGCCTTGTAGTCCGGGTCAAGATGCAGTTTAAGCGCGCTTGTAAAAACATTGAACATCGACGCAAGGTCAATCACTGCTATTATCTCTGTTATTTCTTCAAGACTGAAACCTTCATCCATCAGATTTTCGAAATCTTCATCTGTTACACTGTTCGCGTCGCAGGCTACTATAGATGCGAAATCAACAACCGCTTTGTAGCTTTCCGGCATGTGAAAATCAGGATCTTTTTTGAGAAAGGCCTGAAGGTCATTGAAACCGATAGCTTTATCGAGTTTCAGAACTGACTGGGCATGACAGGCTGTGCAGTATTTGGCTCCGTGCTGGCCCGAGACAACGAACACAATCATTTCTTTCAATGGCAGAGGCAGCTTTCCCCCGAACAAGGTTCCTTTTGCCCTTTCCCAGTAAGAACGTACCAATGAAGGTGAATGGCCCAGACTTTTCAGCCAAACGGGTACAGATGTGTCGCCTGTGGCGCGCATAAAATCATCATACACCGCTTTTGTTTCCTGCGAAGCATTATCATAGTCAGTCAGGATATATCTTTGCATGCCATTTCCTCCTGTTAAATATGTTTTCAATATTTTATACTATTTTGGGGGATATTCAAGAAAAATAAAACAGGAGCATTTAAGGTTTATGGGGAATATGCTTTTTCCACTTAATGATTGGAACATCGAAAATTAGAATTTTTCGGGATATCCCGGAAGTTAATCCGAATTCCAGGAGTAGCTTTATTTGTCTTAACCAGATGCTGCGGATACCTTGACTTTTTGATAAAAACAGGCCAAAAAAACGTATCAGCCCTTTTTTACTTTGCTTAAAAAGCGTTCCTGCTGACTTAATATTCTTGACCGGCAGGATTTGGTTGATTATACTAATCGCATTTAATTGTTTTACGTAGATACCGGGCATTAATCATTTTCATGAGCGAGGAATCTTATGTTAAAAGTGAATCTTTTTAAGCAGAAGTTTTTTGCTGTTTTAATGTTGCTGGTTTTTATTTCTTCATGTTCTCTGGGCAGCCGTCCTGATCATGAGGCGCAATATGATGCCGTAATTGTGGGAGCAGGCATGAGCGGGCTTTCGGCCGCTACTCATCTTGCCTCTAAAGGGCTTAAGGTGCTTGTCCTTGAGCAGCACGACAGAGTGGGAGGATGCACTACCAGTTTTAAACGCGGTGAATTTACTATTGACGCAGCCCTTCACGCAATGGCCGGCGGCGGCCCGGGCAGAAGGGATGCCGGACTCTATGCCCTGCATAAGCTTTGCGGTGTTGATAAGCACGTGAAGCTTTATGAACTTCCCCATTTATACCGTTCTGTTTTTCCCGGAATTGATATTACTTTGCCTGCCAACTGGGAAGGTTTTAAAAACGCTTTAAAAGAACGCTGGCCTGATGAATCCGAAGGCATTGAAAAATTCCATAGAATATGCAGAGACTTTAGCTCTCAAATGATGTCCTTGAAGAATATTTTCCGGTATTCTCCAGCGCGTGCTTTTTTAACAAAACTGACTGTTCCTTTTACAAAGAGGACTTTTTTTAAATGGCAGAGCCGAACACTGCAGGAGCTTCTGGATGAATGCTTTGAGAGCAGTGAAATTAAGGCTGTTGTGTCTCAGCTTTGGGTTTATTACGGCGGACCGGCTCCGGAGCAGACTGCTGTTTTGATGCTTGCTGCTACCGAGGTATTTCTGTCTGACGGCGCGTGGCATGTTACAGGCACGTCTCAGGCTCTTGCAAACGCGTACGCAAAACGCATAAGGGAACTGGGCGGAGAGGTGCGTACTGATACTCTTGTTACAAAGATCGTTGTAGAGGAGGGAATGGCAAGAGCGGTTGAGACAGCTAAGGGGGAAACGTTTACAGCGAGTTATGTTGTTTCGAACACTGATCCTTATCAGCTAGTATATAAACTGGTTGGAGAGGAAAAATTTCCTTCAGGATATGTGAAATCGCTGGAGGATAAAAAACCGGCCAATTCTCTCTTCGGGGTTTACATGGGTCTTAATATTGATCTTAAGAAGAGAGGCTATGATGACACGGAAATATTTTATAATACTTCCATGGATACAAGAGAGACATATGAAAATATGATGAAAGGGGATTTTTCCAATGGGGTGGTGGTTGTCTCCATTTATTCCAATTACGGCGATCCGATTTATGCTCCAATGGGGAAGTCTTACGTCACAGTAATCACTTATTCCGATATTTCTATGTGGCCTGATTATTCTGACGAATATTATGACATGAAGGATAAAAAGGTAGATGAACTTATCACTCTTGCCGCAAAGGTTATTCCCGAGCTCGCAGATCCGCGTTATGTGGAGCTGAAGGAAGGATTTACTCCCCGTACTATCAGGAATTACACCATGAACAAAGACGGGGTGGTTTACGGTTTCTATGCGTCACCTGACCAGATGGATAAAGTTCCGAATCATACTCCTGTGGATAATCTTTTTATCGCAAGCAACTGGTCGCAAGGATGGCACGGGGTGAGCGCAGGCCAGATAAACGGCTGGAGAGCTGCGAGGCTCATCCTGGACAGGGAGGGGATAGAGTAGGCTGTTTATGTGCAATAGCATTGAGGCGAATCATAAAGTCAGCTGTAATATTTTAATAATTTTTTGACAGGTAATCCATAATTATCTGATTTGTCCTATACGGAATCTCCATCATAAAAAAATGGCTCACTCCTTTTAATTCATGATATTCAGCCCGCGGATACATTTTTATGAAATCTCTTTTATATTCGGGACTCAAATGATAAACCTCCGTGTGTACTGCAAGGCATGGTATGTCCATAACCCGCTTTTCCCAGAATTTCATATCAGTTTCAGCTGCTGCTATCATTGATCTGCCAATGGACAGCGGCACCTGTCTGCTTATCCTGAAGATTTCTCTTTTAAGAAGTTCAGGAGTATCAGGAAGGAACAGTGCGTTAATAAAATCATCCCTGCCTTTTTCGATTTCAAGCGATTTGACAAAATATCTGTTATACTCAATCCATTGTTCCCTTTCCTCTGGCTTATCAGACAGTTCAAAGTGCGCTCCGTCAATGCATGCTATGCCGGCGCATTTTTTGGAATATTTTTGTGAAATAATCTCGGCAACTGAAAATCCCATGCTGTGACCAAGAAAGAATGCCTTTTCAATTTTTTCTTCTCTCAAAACTTCAATGCAGGAATCCGCGAATAATTCCATTGTATATATTTTATTTTCGTCCTTTGAACTCAGCCCGTTTCCGGGAAGGTCAACAGCAATTACTTTATAATCCGGGAATGAATTCATCTGATATTTCCAGCATTCAGTGCTTGCTGTCCAGCCGTGAATAAAGAATAATGTTTTTTCAGAACTATTTTTACGCATTTCATAATGAATTTTATAACCATTCCAGTTCAATTTTTTGGTTTTCAAATGCTTTTCTCCGAAGCATAATAAATTTGTAAAAAATGAAATAAGTAATAATATAAAAATAACATTTTTCATTTTCATCTCCTGTGTTTTTTGCCGGTTTTATATAAAACTCTTGAATCTATCCAATTATCTTTATATTATTTTTGTAAATAAAAGTAATGAAGGTTACATACTGTAATACAAATAAAAAAGAACAAATATAGCCATAATAAACCGATAAAAAAGCGGAATTTGTAAAACAAATTCCGCTTTTTGTATAATTAATTAAAGTTTGAATAATAGTAGTAATTAAAACTGTTATTTTCCCTGTATTACTTTTGCATCTTCAATCATATGTTCAACTACTGAAGGATCGGCAAGTGTTGAAGTATCTCCAAGACTCTGCTTGTCGAATTCACCTGCTGCAACTTTTTTTAGAATTCTTCTCATGATCTTTCCTGAACGAGTCTTCGGAAGAGCATCTGCCCACTGAATAACCTCAGGTGAAGCAATAGGACCAATCTCCTTTCTTACCTGAGCAACCAGTTCTTTTTTAAGAGCATCTGTTTTCTCCACTCCTTTGTTCAGTGTTACAAAAGCGTAAATTGACCATCCTTTGATGGGATGCGGATATCCGACAACGGCTGATTCAGCGACCGTAGGATGGGAAACAAGCGCAGATTCGATCTCTGCAGTGCCCATTCTGTGCCCTGATACGTTTATAACGTCGTCAACACGACCTGTAATCTGGTAGTAGCCGTCTTTGTCTCTTCTTGCGCCGTCACCTGTGAAATACATACCCGGGAACTGAGCAAAGTATGTGCTGAAGAATCTTTCAGGATCTCCGTATACTCCTCTCATCTGGCCGGGCCATGAACGTTTAATACAGAGGTTGCCTTCGCAAACACCTTCGAGCTCTTTGCCTTCATCATCCACGATTGTAGGTTCGCAGCCGAAGAAAGGTACTGTAGCCATAGCCGGTTTGATGTCAATAGCACCCGGAAGCGGAGTAATTAAAATACCGCCTGTTTCTGTCTGCCACCATGTATCAACGATCGGGCATTCGCCTCTGCCTATTTTCTGATAATACCAGTTCCATGCTTCAGGATTAAGAGGCTCGCCGACGGAGCCGAGAAGTTTAAGTGAAGAGATATCATATTTATCAACCCACTCATCACCTTCTTTAGCAATAGCTCTTATAGCTGTAGGAGCTGTATAGAAAATATCTACTTTGTATTTTTCAACAATTGCCCAGAATCTGCTTGGATCAGGATAGCTGGGAACGCCTTCAAACATTATTGAAGTTGCACCGTTACACAACGGTCCGTACACTATGTAGGAGTGTCCTGTTACCCAGCCAATGTCAGCTGTACACCAGTATACATCATTTTCATGATAATCAAAAATCATTTTATGTGTGTATGCCACATAGGTTAAATAACCGCCTGTTGTGTGCATAACACCTTTCGGTTTTCCGGTTGATCCTGAAGTATAAAGAATGAATAAAGGGTCTTCTGAATCCATTTCCTCAGGCTCGCAGTTCGCATCAACTTTTGCCATTTCTTCATGATACCATCTGTCAACCTTATCGTTCCAGTCGCATTTTATCTTATCGCTGCCGACTCTTTCTACTACGATGTGAGTAGTAACATTAGGACACTCCGCCAGTGCTTTGTCAGCATTCGTTTTCTGAGGAACAGCTTTTGCTCCTCTGAAAGTCCCGTCACAGGAAACGAGGAATTTGCTGTCACAGTCGAGTATTCTGTCTCTTAATGCTTCAGCAGAGAATCCGCCGAATACAACAGAGTGAATCGCACCGATTCTTGTACAGGCGAGGATTCCGAAAGCAAGCTCGGGAATCATAGGAAGGAAAAAAGTAACTCTGTCGCCTTTCTTAACTCCGTGAGATTTCATTACATTCGCGAATTTGCAAACCTGCTCATGAACATCTTTATAGGTGAATTTTTTACCTTCACCGGGCTCGTTTCCTTCCCATATAAGAGCGACCTTGTCGCCTTTTGTTTCAAGATGTCTGTCCAGACAGTTATATGAAACGTTTAGTTTGCCGTTTTCAAACCACTTAACATAAAGATCTTTAGAAGTAGTACCGTAATTGCAGTCCATAACTTTATCCCATTTTTTGAACCAGGTTACGTACTCTTCTGCAATGTTCCCCCAGAAAGCGTCCGGATTATCCAGAGAATCTTTCCACATCTTTTCATATTCTTCCCGGCTTTTTATATATGCTTTTTCCCTGAATTTTTCCGGTACCTTGTAAATATCTTTTAAAGTGACTTCAGCCATAAAACTTCTCCTTACAATAATATTTAAATATTTTATCAATGAAGATTAATATTTGCTCTATTAAGTTAAAATATTTGATTAAAAAATCCACTTTAACACATTACTGAATTTTTACAAAATTATTCGGTTCTTATAATTACTGTGAATTAATCTTTCTGCAAAAACAGCCGTGACACATAAATAATTCAACCCGGCCGTGCCTTATAAAGACATACGTCAGGCCTTGACGGCATTAACGCTGTTAACACAGACTGGGATATATTAATTAAACGAATAAACGAAAAAAATGCTTTAAAGTATGGGCGTTATATTATCAGAGTAAAGCATCTGTCAGGTAGTAATGTATTTTGATTTAGACTTAACCTATTTAACAGTTAGAAATTTGATTGCTACAGGCTAAAAGTCAAGGGAAAATTGAAAATATTAAAAAATTATGTTAAATTATCCGTATGCTATCTTTACTATTGTTTCTCTTGACTTTTTGAAAAGACATGTCGAAAAAGTAAATATATATATAAATTAAGATATTTGAATTACTTAAATCTGATTTTACGTGTTAAAATTGTATACTTACGTTTAACATTTTTCAGTAAATTGTTGATATCTCTGTTATTGATAACAATGAAAATTTTAAAAACAGTAGAACATAAAAAGCAGTGTTTTAAGTATTTTTTTAAGAGGTAATTATGCGAAAGATATTTATAAATTTAATTTTTTTTACTGTATTCCTGTCATGCATGAGTACTGATTATATTAAAATCGGAGATGAGCAGTCCCCGCGTAACTGGAATGCGGAAGTTGCTGTTTTTTCCTCTTCCATGCCTCAGCAAAGATATAAAAAAATCGGACTTTTGCGTATAAGGGGAGGAAATCTGGAAAAAAGAACTGAAAGAGCAAAACTCTATACAAGGAAGAAAGGCGGAGATGGAATAATTATAAGAGAAATAGGAGCGGTTACTGATCCGAATACGGATGCTGTTATTGAGGAGATATCCCCTTCAACCTATGAAACTCAGGATTTTCTAGTTATAAAACTTCAGGGAGGTCTTCCTGGGACAGAATCTGAACCTGTACATGCGGCGGCTGATTCAGAAGAATCCGGAATCACCGGTGAAATTCCGGATGTTGATGTACCGTCTGTACCGGATGCCGTCCCTTCGCCATATGCATCACTGCCCAGAGCGACTTATCTGCAGTTAATAAATGATTATAAGTCTCTTGAAGGTGAAAAATTTAAAGGCTCTTTATACCCGAAAAAAATTTATAAAATACCATCCTCATTAAAAGGAAGTGCTGAAGCAGGTGATAAGCTTGTGTTATTGACAACCGCCACCGGTAAATCAAAGGTATATCTGGTTGTTGCAAATGCGGATATTCCTGTAATTATTGATAAATTAAAAGTCGGAGAAAAACTTGATTTTGTCTATTCTCCGCTCAGTGTTTATTCTACTAAGAAAAACCGTTATCCTGTAATAAAATTGATTGAGTCAATTCCTGAGTAATCTGATTTTATTCAGGAACAGACTTGTTATCACTCAATTTCCCTCAGCTCTGTATTATTAATATCCTGCCTTGATCTGTTTATCTTTCCTGTACAATACCATACTTTTTATTAAAAATAATGTAACTGCTTAACTATTTGGAATTTTAATGTAAAACCGCTCCGTTACAGCCGAATAGTTACAAAATATTTTTATAGTGAAAAGAACAGTTGTTTATGATTGACAATATAAAAGATAATCCCTATGCTTAATGGCAGTAGTTCTCATTTATCTTGTTGAAAAGACCTCTTTCATGCTATGAAAGGCTTTTCTTTAAGATAATTATAAATATCAAATCCATAACAATATTAAAGGAAAACTGATTATGATCGATAAGTGGACATTCGGTTTAACAATGTTAGTTACAGGTATGGGCGGAACACTTCTAACTTTATTATTCTTTAGCTTCCTGATTTATTTACTGAAATGTGTTTTCCCGTATAAAAAAGAAGAAGAAATTAAAGGCGAGGAATAATTATGGAAAGTACACTTGCAGACGCTTTAATGGCACTCGTTGGGGGATTCATCAATATTCACTGGACAAACATAGTAATGATAATTGTCGGCTGCGTATTACTTTATCTTGGTATAAAAAAAGGTTTTGAACCGCTGCTTCTTGTGCCGATCGGATTCGGCTGCATTCTTGTTAATATACCTTTGGCAGAATTGATGGATGAACACGGATTTTTGAGAATAATTTATGATTTCGGTGTTATAACTGAATTATTTCCGCTTTTTATTTTTATAGGTATTGGTGCAATGACTGATTTCAGGCCGTTGATAGAGAATCCGTATACTTTTCTGCTTGGAGCCGCAGGACAGTTTGGTATATTTCTAACTCTCCTTCTTGCCCTGGCTCTCGGTTTCCCAAATAAGGATGCAATGACGATTGGAATTATTGGAGCCTGCGACGGTCCGACAGTCATTTATGTTGCGTCAAAATACGCACGGCATCTTCTTGGGCCGGTTTCGGTAGCAGCTTATTCATATATGGCGCTTGTACCGGTTCTTCAGCCGCCTATTATGAGACTGCTTACTACCAGTAAAGAAAAGGTAACTGTAATGCGTTCAGACAAAAAAGCTGTATCAAAGAAAGCCGTATTACTGTTTCCTCTTGTCATTACAATAATCGGAGGAATTATTGCTCCTAAAGGCTTGCCTCTTATCGGTACTATTATGCTTGGCAATTTTCTGAAAGAATCAGGCGCTGTAGCAAGACTTACCAGGGCGGCCGAAAATGAGATTACTAACATAGTAACATTGCTTCTCGGTATTTCAATTGGAGCTACAATGAATGGTGACATGTTTCTTAAGCCGACTACGCTTTTAATTTTCGGACTCGGTTTTCTTGCAATTTGTCTTGATACTGTATGCGGTATAATGTTCGGTAAACTTCTATATGTTATTACCCGCGGGAAAATTAATCCTTTAATCGGTGCAGCCGGAATATCAGCATTTCCAATGTCCGCTCGCGTAGTTCAGAGAGAAGGACAGAAATATAATAAGAGAAATTATCTTCTTATGCCTGCAATGGCTGCAAACGCAGGAGGACAGGTCGGCTCTATTATGGCTGCTGCCGTTATGCTGTCAGTTTCACAGGGAATGGGCATATTATAAAAATAAAAACTGTATTTTTATAATATTTTTTACTAATCTGCCTCTACCGGGGTGGATTAGTAGCTGTAATTCAAATTATTACAAATACTATTGATATTATCGTATTATTTTAATATGTTGATATTATAGTTGTTGTTTTAATTTGAAATCAACACAATTTTAACAATATCATGAGCTAGGTTAATGTAATATGCCTGTATACGAGTTTAAATGTAATAAGTGCGGACTGTTGTTCAGCAAGATCAGAAAAATCGGAGAGTTCAATTCTCCTGAGTGTCCTGACTGCGGTTCAAACCTGACAGAAAAAGTATTTTCACTCTTTTCCGGAACTAAAACCGGAGGGTCCTGCTCACCGTCAGGCGGCGGTTGAGGCATTAAATAAAGAGCCGGTCGGCTCGAATTTGAAATTATTGCTTGTCAGTCTGCAAATCATCAGTTAAATCTTTCGGAAAAGCTGCATGTTTTTATGTGAGGCTTTTTGAATTTCCTGTTAAAGATTTTTATACAAAGATCTGTATTGACTATGTTCTTGTCTACAGCGGCCAACAGACAAAGAAGCGTCTCGAAGCATGCGGGTTACCGGTTCTGGAAAGAATAACAGAGATCAAAGAGGTTTTTAATTACTCTCTTTGATCTCTGCTGTTAAAGCTGCAAGTAATTAGTAAATTCTACTTTTAGCTTAAGTGAGGGGGTTGGGATTTCAGTATTTAGGGAACCTCTAAAAATTACTTTATAAAGAGTACATTTCCTAAATTTAAACAATATTCCCTTTTCTTATTCAAAATTTTTTAAA
>JAFGDQ010000002.1 GCA_016932015.1 Spirochaetota bacterium
AATAGAGAACGTTTTAAAAATGCCATCCTGTTCCATTTAGGTGGGTTGGATGTCATGCCTGCTCTCACCATATAGTCTGAAGAGCCATACTTTATTATATGTTCTATAGCCCAACATAATATTGAGCGGCAAAATAACTTCAACATAAATGTCTAATATTAGAAATGCATAAATAATTTAAAAGTCATCTTTTTGTCTTAACTTAAAATTACTTAGTAATCCTGACCTGCAAAAAAGCATTGAAACAGCAATTTCCAAATATCTCATTAAATAACCGCATGCATATCCCGGGAAATAAACGTAATTTTCACAAAGAAAAGTAAATAATCAATAGCAGTAACAAAAACCGGAACAAAAGCTGTTTATATCTCTATTTAAAAACAGCCGGAATTCTCAAGGTTAAATAAACAAAATACCCGGAAAACAAAAGTGGAACACAAACAGATTATTTTAAAACAAGGTGAGCGCTGCAGGCAGTCAAATATATTTATACATCTAAAAAAATATAACGATATGTCAATGTAATTATTCAATATTTATGTAATTTTCATGATAAATATAATTTTCAGCGCTCTTCTGACCGGCAAAAGAGCGCTGAATTTCGCAGTCGTGTTATGCTCCTGCTGCCGTTGTTATGCTTGCTGCGGCGGATATAGTTACCGCGTTTGCATAGTCTGCATCTGAAGCAATTGCGTAGACATGATATTCCGCACCGGGCTCAAGGCCGGCAATACTGAATGGTGACGCCGGGTCTGCACCGGCTTCGTGCATGCTGACTATATGCGCCGGTTTTCCGTTTACCGATCTTTGAGTGAAGAATATTACATGTCTTTGCTCCTGGCTTACAGGCAGGATAAATTCGCATATTATCTCTCCTGAAGCAGGTGACGGTCCTGCGGCCAGTGACAATGGCTCGTTTTCGCCTGTGCTTTTAAAAAGCTCCATTGCAGTATTGTCAAGTATACGGCTCAGGTTTGCTTTTATGAAAGCGTTGTAGCCTGACATGTTTATATTCTGTTCCTGCGCGTATGCGTCCCATGTCGCATGCAGTGTGCTGCCGGTATTTTTCCATATTGATACTGCTGTTGCGAATGCGTTTCTTATCTCGAGCTGTCTTTCGCTGCTGCCTCCTGAACGGGATGTGTACTGTCTTACGTAATTTGTGTCTTTCCATTTGGAAAATACTACGTTACCCATTCTGTTTCTTACATCTGTTATTATTGGACTTAATGTTATTTTTGACATTTTGTGTCTCCTTTTATTATTTTAATTTTTCAGGTCTTGTTTGTTATATCCCGTTCATGTTCAGCATTTGCCCGGCCGGTTTCCGGACTTCTCCTTTTCTGCTTCAGGTGTCCGGAGGCTTCTGCTGTCTTTGAGCGGAAATTTTTTTGCCTGTATATATATATACAAAAACACCTTACATTCCGGATCTCATGTTTCATGATATGTCCTGAACCGGCCGGCATTTTTTTCTTCGGGGCTAATAACACCTGCTTGTTTCCAGGAATGAATTTTCTGTTGCGGAAAAAATTAAAAAGCCCGGCATTTCATGCTAAAATATCTTATGCTAAAGTATCTGCCTTCTGAACGGCTTTGAAACGGCTTTGAAACGAAGAAAGCTGCTGCGGCAGCGGATTTATTTTTTTTGAATTTTTTTTGAAAAAATTAAAAATTTTTGTCTTTTTTATACAAATTTGAGTTTTCTTTGTAAGGTTTTTTTGTATATTAATATAACAGCTTCTTAATATAATTTTAGTACTCAAGTTTAGCTTACAAATTTTTATAAAAGCTGTTTCTTTCCTCTTGCTTTATCCGGCTTTATTAATCTTTAGCATTGTTTAACCGGTTAACGGTTTCCGAAAACAGCAGATCATTGTTTTATGATTTTAATTTACTTTTCCGGAAAGACTTTTCTGTTTTGATTTTTTTTGCAGTATCAGAATAACCATCCCGCTTCAGGGGTAAAAACAAAAGAAATTATATTTTATCATATTACAGGAGAATAACAAAATGAATTTTAAACTTACAAAAGAAAAAGAGATTTTAATTGCAAAGGGCATGATGGATGGTGACAAGAAGTCATATACTGAATTTGTTGAGCTTTTTTCGCCGGTCATTTACAGGGAGTGTATGAAATTTTCGGATGATTCTGATGATGCCGACGATCATTTGAATGAAATTCTGATTCGCGTTGTTATAACAATAGGCAGATTTGATTCTGAGAAGGGCAGCATGTATACCTGGGTAATTACTCTTTCGCGTAATTATTTAAAAAATAATTATTTGAAAAAGCAGGATGAACCTGAGCTTGTATGTTATGAGCAGGACGCTCTTGAGCTTTATGTTAAAAGACCTTTTGTTGCGGAGGATGTCAGTACTGATAATGATGAAGACGGCGAGAATATACCGGACCTGATAAAGCTGAGGAAAGCGCTCGCGGTTATGAGCAAACGCGACAGGAGCATACTCTTTTTCAGGGCAGACGGCTTCAGTTATGAAAATATCGGAGATTTTCTCGGCATAAAAAGCGGGACTGCAATGACTGCGTATTCGAGGGCTGTCAGCAAAATAAAAAAGATGTTTGAAAATTCGGACGCTGTTCAGTGCTGCTGAAAATCAGTAATTTTTTTGTGATTATAGCATCTGTACAATTGTAATATTACATGTATTCATTTTTGAAAAAATTTCATTGCGCATGGATTTGACGAATACAAAAAATTTACCTTTTCTTTTGCAGGCATCCTGACATCATAAGCAATCGCTCTCTTAATCCGCTGACAGATCTTTTTATTTAAAAAGCCCGCTTTACAGCAGCGGGCTTTTGTTTAAAATTTATTTAATGTCAGAAATTTTACGGCATTTCTGTTGGTTTCATTAGTCCCATACTGCCTGCCTGACCGTTAAAATCTGATGCTTGAATAACTATTTCAATATTACTTATTGCATCAAAATAATCATCGTCTGCAAACATTGTATCTACTTCGGTTTTATAGGATAAGGTACTGGTATCTAAACCTAAGTCATCTAAATCCTGTAAGTCGGCTTCCGCAGCGTCAGCAGGAATTTCAAAATACTGGTCATTCAGACCTCCATTGTCAGATACTCTGAAAAGCGAGTATTCCCCGGATCCTTGCGATACACCTGAGCCAATGTACCATGCGCAATACATTTGATCTGTTTCGTCGTCATCCCAGTTCCATTTTGAGCTTCTTAAATCAGTGAATGTATGCGTTTCAGAGTTCCCGGTAAGATGTGTCCTTAATGAGAATTTAGTATTTTCACTGCTGGTGCCTGTAGCACCATAATCCACAAAGCATACAAGATCGATGTCTATGTCATGAGTAGATTCATTGTAGTTTCCTTCCAGTATGCCGTATTCCTCGCTTGTTGTATTATCTATGTACCAGCAAAGCAGTGCGTAGCTTATATCACCATCCCTTTTTGTGGCGAAATAGTTGGCCCCGTCAGGGCTTTCCTGAATCAGGTATTTATCGTACGTCTGGGAAGTACTCCTTAAAATATAAGGTGATGTCATTGGTGTATCTGAAATTGATGTTCCGTTCTCATCGCATGAATTAAAAAACTGGCCTGCCTGATACATCAGCTTATAAATATTATCTAGTCCTATAGTGCCTTCATCCGTATTCGGGTCGTAATCCCTGAACATTGTATAGATTTCATAAACAGGGTTCCCCCAGTTCCAGTTGTCTCCGGCCGGAGCCTTCTTCGAACTTGCATCAAAAACCGGTGCTGTATTTTTTGCTGCTTCGAAGAATATATTGGAGCTGCTTGAGGAATCATCATCACTGCCGCAGGCAGAGAAAGCGAATACGACAATAAGAAATAAACAAAAAAGGCTGTTTTTTTTCATGAAAAACCTCCGTTTTTTATTATGAATTTAACTCTTTCTGGTGAGTTTTTATTACTGTCAAGTATATCATCTGTGAATGAAAAAGTCAAGAATCGGAAAAGGATAAAGAAGAATCAGATATTCGCAGCTTTAAAAACCTTCAGTAATTAAATTTGCGGGAACTAGAACAGTACTTTAAAAAACAGATTTGTTTCCTGTTTTAAAAAAACTCCCGGTTCATTACTAATGCTATCACCCATAAGGCCTGAACGGATAGAAAGGTTTTTGAACCGTCCGGTTAATTCTTGAAAGCCGTATATGAATTTATTGGTAACTAATCAGCTACCTCTTCGCAATAAGGAATAATTGCATTAATTGATTCTTTTCTTTCGTCATCAGTTCTTCCGCAGTATGTCTGCAATGCAGTTATAATCCGGAACTAAAGCTTCCGGATGCCAGAAAAATGTTTCGGCCAGGCCCTGAATTGCTCCCCAGAAAACGAGCGCAAGGGTTAACGGATCGCCGCTCTTTATTGATTTATTCTTTTGCCCGCTGATAATCAGCGGAACTGACGCATTAATCATCAGATTCGACTTTTTCAATGTTTTTGCGTTAAACGGAATTGATTTTTGAGTCATTACCTGGTTCTCGAGCAGAAAAAGATATTTGGTATTCTCTTCGGAAAACGACTCCAGAATCGCCTTTGCTATTCCGGAAAAAATATTAACCGGATCATTTTCCGATGCAAGAAATTCTTTTATTTTTGAAACACCCTCTTCAGACTGTTTTAACAGTTCTTTGAGAATGTCCTGCTTTGCAGGAAAATAATGAAATATAAGCCCTACGCTGATACCTGTTTTCTTCGCAATATCGCGTACTGTGGTTCCGTGATACCCGTTCGTTACGAACAATTTCAGGCTTGTATTCAGAATATTTTCTCTCTGCTTTGCTACCTGTTCAGCCCTGTTTCCCATTTCAGCCTCCGGTTCAGAGAATCCTGTTTCTAACTGCTTTGTCAATAAAAATGATGAATTCCGGGTATTAATCAGCAGTCATTCATATTTCGCAAAAAAAAGTAACTCAGGCGAGCTTAAAGAGTGTTACATTATTATTGATCAATTGCTCAATAATTTTTCTGAAAGCATTCACCCTTTAAGCAAATGACCAATGAATATGTTCGGAATAAAACCATTCGCAATTCCCGGCCGGGATTTCTGAAGAGAAAGAGTTCCATTCATATAATAAACAACGGAGAATTATATGCATTTTAAAACAATTGTGTTTTTTAAAAACATAATCAGCCGGAAAATTCCCGCATGCAAACAGCGTAAAATAATTTTGTTTCTCATTATGGCTTTTATTGTCTGTGCAAACGCGGAATTGTACGCGCAAGCGCCCTCCCCTCTTGCCCACTGGCAATATTCAGCCGGAGAAGTTATGGCGAAACTCGGCGGCCCGCTGCCGGACTGGAGAATAATGCTGGGAATAACCGGCTCGGCAGCTCCATCATACGAAGGCAGCGATAAGTATAAAATAATGCCCGGCGGATTTCCGGATATTCGTTTCAGGGATATTGCATTTATATCTGCAGGTGAAGGAATCGGCGTTAATTTACTTCGCGGGCTGACCTGGAGAGCCGGCATTTCAGCAGGCTATAACCCCGGAAGAAAAAACAATAATGATGACGGTATAAAAGGACTCGATAAAATATCACCTTCGCCTGAAATTGCTGCCTTTGCACAGGTGTTTATCATGCCGATAGCAATTACAGCGGATATCAGGCGCGCCATAGGCGGTCATAACGGCTGGATAGGAGATTTGGGATTTTATCTGCCTCTTTCCGGCAGTACTGAACTGGTACTCTTTGCAGGTCCGTCAATTACGATTGCAGATTCAGCTTATATGGATGCTTACTTCGGAATCGATCAAAAGCAGTCAGTTAAATCAAAACTTCCCGAATACAAGGCTGATGCGTGTGTGAAAAATGTTAATTTCGGAATAACCGCATTATATTATTTTACAGAACATATCTTTATCATTTCCGAAGCTGCATATGAGCGCCTTTTACTTGATGCTGCTGAAAGTCCTGTTTCTGCAAAAGACGATCAATTCACTGCCGATTTAAGCATAGCCTATTCTTTTTAAAATAAAATAAGGAGCAGAATATTATGAAATCAGTTACATTGACACGTTTAAATTTAAGAAACCGGTCTTTACTTAAAATCTGGTTATTACCATGCTTTATTGCAATGTTTTTCTTTACCGCAAACAGAAGTGAAGCAGCCGAGTCAGCTGTCAGATTATCGTTAAATCCGGTTAAAGACAATACTGACTGGAAAAAATATGTGCTGACAACTAAAGGGGATTATGTGTGGCCGCAAAGCGTCAGCGTTAAAGGCAACACCGGAGAGATCAGAAATCCTGAAGGAATTCTTAAAGCAGACCCGCAGGAGAATTTATCCGATGAACATACAGCAACAATTACAGCAACTGGAGACGGAAGTTCAGCAGTAATTGCTGATCTTGGCACATTAGGAAGCGGTTTTATAGAACTTGGAGTCGTAAAAGCTTCGGGTGCTCCCATACGCATGTCTTATGCGGAATATCTTCCCGTACTTGGAAAATGGGGAGACGGAGACACAAGGGAAAATACCGTATATTTTAAATATGGAGAATCGGGAGGCCCCGATGACAACCCGGACGGCAGAGCCGATGTTTTCCCTCCGCCGCTGATCACCCCGCCAAAGGCTTATTCGGTTCTGATCAGTCCCGGCATTCGCGGATCGCAGCGGTACATAGCAATAACCCTGGACGGCCCCGGAACGGCAACATTTGATTTTGTTCGTGTGCGAAAGACAAATTACCGGGGAAAATATGACGGGCATTTTTTGTGCAGCGACGATACTCTCAACAGGGCATGGTACGGCAGCGCGTTTGCAATCGAGCTTTCAACTGCAAGGGATACGCGCTTCAACCCTGACGCGAACTGGATAATTCTGGACGGGCCTAAGCGGGACAGGACTGTCTGGAACAATGACCTGAGAACAGTCGGATTATCTGCATACTACCAGGGAATTGATTATCAGAATATTATGAGAGACTGTATTTATCTTTTCGCAGTTCAGCAGGAGCCTGACGGAACTATGCCTTTTTCAAGCAGGCTTGATGTACCGTTTAAGCCTTATATGGACCCGGGCCCCCCTGACGGCACTCCTGCCGGGTTTGATCTTGCATGGAACCGCTTTCTGAGAATAGACAGCTTTTCATTATGGTGGATTATACAGCTGGATGATTATCTGAAATACAGCGGCGACATAGCGGCAGTAAGGCCGCTGATGCCTGCTGCAAGACGCGTAATGGATTTTTTCGGAAAACATACTGAAAAGAACAGCGTACTCTGGGTGACCGGCAGTTACGACGGTAAAATTCCCTATAACTGGCATCCTGCGGACGAGTGCAAGGGAATAGACGTATATGCCAATGAAGCATATTACGGCGCTCTCCGCTCCATGGCCAGACTCGAACGCATTGCAGCCGGAAATAAAGCGGCATCTGAAAGGCTTGACCGTCTTGCTGCAAGAGTAAAAAAAGAGCTTGTATCAAGATTCTGGGATGAAAAAGCCGGAGCAATGCTTCATAACTCCAGTGCAGTGATGCCGGATCATCCTGCAGAGTCAAACGCAGGCGCGCTGCTTTTCAATATTCTTGATACACCTAAAGCAGAAAAAGTCATAACCCATCTTATCGGAAAACTCGGAACTGAATTCGGCACTCTTACATCCGAGTATAAGGATAATCCGTATATGGCTCAGTATATATCCCCTTACATGATGGCTAATGAGGCTATAGGGCGTTTTAATTATAATGACGGCAAAGGAGCTCTTGACCTGATTCGAAAAGCGTGGGGAAACATGCTGAAATACGGGCCGACTCCCTGGGAAGAATCCGGTATTAACGGAAAACCTGAAAATCCGCGCGCGACAGCTGCAGGACAGGGAATGGGATTCCTGGGCCTTGCACATGCGTGGAGCACTGCTGTTCCGGCGCTGTCAATGAAGGTCATTGGAGTCACTCCTGTTACTGACGGTTATGCGCGATATAATATTGCTCCGAATCCTGTTGATCTTGAATGGGCACAGGGACGAATTCCTGTACCGGGAGGATACATTTCGGTAAAATGGAAGCGCGGGAAAAACAACAGCAGTTTTATTATGACAGTCGAAAGTCCTGTAAACAAAACCGGTGATATTGCGGTTCCTTTGCTGGGATCAAACCGCAATATTGCAATTGACGGAAAGACTGCCTGGAAAAACGGGAAGCCCGCGAACGGATTCACGGCATCGCCCGTAAAAGATGCTGTTTTGTTTATAGGCATAAAAGGAAATCACACATTCGCATGGATAAAGGAACAGGATCAATACGATTAATTTTTTAATATAACAAAACCCCCGCAGTCTGCGGGGGTTTTGTTTATTGATTTCCGTTAAAAAAACTATGCGGATTTTTATTATCCGCTAATTACTCTTAAGCTGTTTTGGGTTCGAATTTTTTGTTGCTGAGAACAAAAGCCAGAATTAGCCCGATGAACAACAGCACAGCACCTGTTGTAAAGGAGTATTGTGCGGCGCTAGCAGGAAAATTATCTTTAAGATAAGCAAGAATCTGCGGGCTTGTAATTCCTGCGCAGCCCCAGGCTGTGAGAATAACTCCGTAAATAACCGGCATCAGTTTTGCTCCGAATACTTCCAGAACAAAAGACGGCATTGATCCGAAACCTCCGCCGTAGCAGAGAAGAACATAACAGACAAGTATGCTGAATACTATCGGTGAGTTAACGAACAGAAGTGCGATAAAAACAATTACCTGGGTTCCGAGAATCAGTCTGAAAACCTGAACGCGTCCGAGCTTGTCTGAAAGAGCTCCCCAGAAAAAGCGGCCGACTCCGTTAAAAATAGAACTGATTCCAATCAGAGTGGCTCCTGAAGCGGCAAGCGAGGCAATAACAGCCGGATCATTATAAGTGGCCGGATCAATTGCTTTTTTCAGTATATCCTGAAGCAGCGGCGACTGAAAGCTTATGAACATCATTCCGGCGCTGATGTTCAGAAAAAACACAATCCACATCATAATGAATCTGGAAGACAGCAGGCCCTGCTTTGCTGTGATTGAATCCTGAGAAATTTTTGCCGATTCCGATACTGCCGGCGGGATATATCCTGCGGGCACGTAATCTTTTGGCGGATTCTGCAGAAAAAAACCTGCCGAAAGCGTTATAATAAGCATTACAATTCCGATAAACAAAAACACTAGAACCAGATTGCCATTTGTCAAGCCTAGGAATAACGGAGCAAGTATTTTTGACATAACCAGGGCTCCGAAGCCGAATCCCATAACTACCATTCCTGTAATGAATCCTTTTTTATCAGGGAACCATTTGGCGGCAGTAGCAACCGGAGTAACATAGCCGAGGCCGAGGCCAATTCCGCCGATAACGCCGTAACCGACTAAAAATAGCGGAAGGTTATGAATCGAGAACGCGAATGCGCTGATCAGGTATCCTATGCCGAAAAAAGCACCGCCTGTCATTGCGAGTTTTCTTGGCCCGTATTTCGGCAGATTGATACCGCCCCAGGCGGCTGCGATGCCGAGAGAAAATATTGCTAAGCTGAATCCCCATGCAGCCTGGCTGTTTGTCCAGTTGTTTGCGGCCATTACCGGTTTCTGGAAAAAACTCCACGCGTAAACAGTGCCAAGGCATATCTGCAGCAGGGTTCCCATTATCGCGACAAGCCAGCGACTGGGTATTTTTTGATTTTCCATTAAAATCCTCTCCTTGTTATTGATTTTGTATTATTTTTGCGCAACGGATGCTTTTTCAGCATCCGTTTATTGAGATTTTTATTAATGTGACATATGATCGCGGTTTTAGTTTTACCCGGGGGAAAACATTAAGGTTATAACAGCGCGATACGATTATGAATATATAAAAAACAGGTAAATCTCATGAATATGTAAGGTTTTTGTAAAGCTTTTTTTACAATAAGGTTTATGAAAAAGGAGGGGGAGAGTTAAATTCCGTATAACGGGTAATATCATTATCAAAAATACAAAAAAATGAGGCCGCTTATAACCGTAACTCAAAATAAATCCGGAATATTTCTCCTGCCTTATTTGGTATAAAGCGGCCTGGAGACATACTTTGTATGAAGCAGGTGATGGGATTTTTCGCTGCCCGGTTTTCCAAGATAATCAGCGTAGATCTTTTGAATCATCGGATTATCGTGCGAGCATCTGATTTCATGATCGGCGTCGTCCTGATAAATACCTTCAGCCCTTTTAAGCCTGATTTCATCTGTTACACCGTAAGGCTGCCCGCCTCCGCCTACGCAGCCTCCCGGGCATGCCATCACCTCAATAAAATGATAAGGGGGTTCCTTTCCGTCTTCTTTCGCCTTTCTAACCTTATCAAGCACATACTCCACGTTGGCCAGGCCGTGAGCGACAGCGACTTTTACCGTGGTACCCCGGATGTCTACTTCGCCTTCCTTAACCCCCTGCAGCCCGCGTACCGCTTCAATATTCACGTCTGCCAGGTTTTCTCCCGTTACAAAATAATACGCTGTTCGTATGGCAGCTTCCATAACTCCGCCTGTTGCGGCAAAAATAGTGCCTGCTCCTGTATAATCTCCCATAATATGATCCGGACTGTCATCAGGCAGATTGACAAAGTCGATTCCGGACTGTTTTATCATCCGGGACAGCTCTCTTGTAGTAAGGACAACATCAGTGTCCTGAACCCCGGAGGATGACATGTCTCTGCTGCGCTGTATTTCAAACTTCTTGGCCGTACAGGGCATTATTGAGACCATGAATATTTTTTCAGGAGGCAGCCCCTGCTGCTCCGCGTAATAGGTTTTTGTCATTGCGCCCATCATCTGCTGCGGTGATTTACAGGTGGAGAAATTATCGATCATATCGGTTTCGTATTTCTCCATAAAATCAACCCATGCCGGGCAGCAGGAAGTTATAAGAGGGAGCGCGCCTTTACCGTGCGCGAACCTCTGAACAAATTCAGTCGCTTCTTCCATAATAGTAAGGTCCGCGCTGAAATTTGTATCAAACACTGTTTTGAATCCGATTCTTCTGAGAACGGAATAAAGCTTCTTTGTCAGATTTGTTCCAGGTTCGAATCCGAAAGCTTCACCGACAGCAACCCTGACCGCGGGCGCGATCTGTACAATGCAGTACTTATCGGGATCATAAAGAGCCTCCCAGACATCCCTGGTATTGTCGTACTCGGTAATAGCTCCGGTCGGGCAGTGGGCCGAGCACTGTCCGCACTTAACGCATGGTGATTCGCCGAGTACAATGTCACCGGCAGGAGCAATACGTATTTTTACTCCCCGTCCCACAAAGTTAAGCGCCCATACGTTCTGGATGTTCTGGCAGACATCAACGCAGCGTCCGCATTTAATGCATTTTTCAGCATCAAGAATAATTGTTCCGGTTGAATAATCCCTGATCATTCCGAAGGCAGGAAGGAAGTGCGGGAATGGTACTTCCCTTATTCCGAAGTCCGCCGCGAGGCGCTGCAGTTCGCAGTTATTATTTCTTCCGCACTGAAGACAGTCATTTGGATGATTGGCAAGTATCAGTTCAAGAACAGTTCTTCTAACCTCGACAATTTCGCTGTCATGAGTAGTTATTTCCATGCCCTGTTCAATTTCAGTGCAGCAGGCCCTGAGAAGTTTATTCGAGCCATTAACCCTTACTATACAAATCCCGCATCCGGCTGAAGCTTCAAGGTCAGGGTGCTTGCAGAGAGTAGGAATTTTGACATGCGCCTTTGTGGCAGCGTCAAGAATTGTGGTTCCTGCAGGCACTTCAACAGCCAGCCCGTTTATCTTAGCTTTTACAATTGCAGTAGTCATATTATCACCCTTTATTAATAGCTTCAAATTTACACTTTTCACGGCATAGTCCGCATTTTATGCACTTCGACTGATCAATGAGAAACCCGCTGTCACGGTCGCCGGATATTGCGGAAACCGGGCAAACCCGTTTGCATACTCCGCATTTGACGCATTTATCAGTGATTATAATAAATTTCAACAGACTGACGCATTTGCCGGCTGTACATTTTTTATGTACAATATGATCTTCATATTCATTATAAAAATACTTCAGGGCTGACTGAATCGGATTGCTTGTTGTCTGGCCGAGGGCGCAGAGAGAAGCCTTCTGCATGGCTTTTCCGATCCTTTTCATCTTTTCAATGTCTTCAAGCTCTCCCTGTCCTCCGGAAATTTTTTCAAGGTAAGTGAGCAGTTCGCGGCCGCCGATACGGCATGGAGCGCACTTGCCGCATGACTCGTCAACGGAGAATTGAAGATAAAATTTATTGACGTCAACCATACAGTCATCCTCGTCCATAACGATCATTCCTCCCGAGCCCATCATGGAGCCGATTGCCGTAAGATTGTCATAGTCAATAGGAGTATCAAGAAACTGTTCAGGTATTACACCGCCGGAGGGTCCGCCCGTTTGCACTGCTTTGAATTTTTTGTTGTCTCTGATCCCTCCGCTGATACTGAATATAATATCTCTAAGGGGAGTTCCCATGGGGACTTCCACGAGTCCCGAGTTTTTTACTTTTCCCGTAACTGCGAAAACCTTAGTGCCTTTTGATTTTTCTGATCCTATAGATGAGAACCATGAGCTTCCTTTTAGTATGACAACCGGTATGTTCGCGAAGGTTTCAACATTGTTAACTACAGTGGGTTTTCCCCATAGGCCTTTGACTGCGGGAAAGGGCGGACGCGGTTTGGGAGTTCCCCGCTCTCCTTCCAGAGATGCGAGCAGGGCTGTTTCTTCGCCGCATACGAATGCTCCGGCGCCATAGCGGATTTCAATATTAAAGCTGAAACCGCTTCCAAGAATATTGTCTCCAAGAAGGCCGAGTTCAGTCGCCTGCTTAATAGCTAATTCAAGACGTTTTATGGCAAGAGGATATTCAGCCCTTATGTATATGTAGCCGGTATCAGCTCCGACAGCGCAGCCGGCAATTGCCATAGCCTCAAGAACAGAGTGCGGATCGCCCTCAAGAGTACTCCTGTCCATGTACGCTCCGGGATCTCCCTCATCAGCGTTGCACACTACGTACTTCTGATCAGACGAAGCTTCCTTTGTAAACGACCACTTCAGGCCGGTGGGGAAGCCCGCCCCGCCGCGTCCTCTTAAGCCGGACTTCCGGATCTCGTCTATAACCTGTTCCGGCGTCATATCAAATATTACCTTTTCGAGTGCCGAGTATCCGTCTCTTAGTATATAATCTTCAATTCTTTCAGGGTCAATGACACCGCAGTTGCGGAGTACAATTCTGAACTGTTTATCCGCTTCAGTCCCTGTTCCTTCCGGGGGTATCCCTTTGGCAAGGTGTTCCTGAACTATTGACCGCACCTTTTCAGGTGTCAGATTGTGAATGTAAATATTTTCCGGCAGAATTTTTATGAAAGGGCCTTCCATGCCACAGGCTGATGTGTCTATAGTGCTTACAACCTGAACATCATCAGTTAGATTTTGTCCGGCAATCTCCTTTTCAAAAAAGCTTATAAGCTCATTTCTCCTGTTGAGACTGCTCTCGCTGTCACCTGAGACAAGTATATAATGATTATACGGCATTATCTATTTCCCCCTTTTTCATTATATCTGATGAAGGCTTGTCCTGAATCAGATTGTTAACCAGGATTTTACGGATAACATGTTTTTCGATTATTTTCCGGGCAATCTCCGGAGTAACTTTCCCGTATATGATATCAGGCATTCCGGGGACCCTTACTTCCACTGTAGGCTCTGTTTCGCATAAGCCCATGCATCCAGTCTGTTTGACAGTAATACCGGACAGGTTTTTTGAACTGATTTCATCCTGAAAAGCTTCAAAGGTCTTCCCGGCTCCAGCTGCTATTCCGCAGGAGCCGAGGCCAACCAGAATTACCGTCTCTTCAGGCTGTTTTACTTTAATATTTTCCCTGTATTTTATAAATTCACTTCGATTTAGTTTCATGGCCTCTCCTGATTACTCCTTAAATCTGGCTAATATCTCGGCGAGTTGTTCGCGCTTCACTTTGCCGAAAACCTCACCGCCGATTGTCATTACCGGGGCAAGCCCGCAGCAGCCTATACATCTGACAGCTTCAATTGAAAAAAGTCCGTCCTCAGATATCTGGTTGACTCCGATCCCGAGAAGATTTTCAAGTTCCCGTATAATATCTTCGCCGCCTTTCAGATAGCATGCAGTTCCCATGCAGACCTGTATGGGATATTTTCCCGGCTTTTTAAGCTTGAACAGATGATAAAAAGTAAGAACTCCGTAAACCTTTGCCAGTGGAATATCAAGCAGCTCCGTCAGCTTCAGGGCAGCCTCTCTCGGAACATAACCGTATTCTTCCTGTACTTTGTGAAGAATCATGATCAGGTTTCCGGGCTTATCCTTCCATTCCCGCACATGATTGAGGATTTCGGGCGACAGCTTGATTGTCTGGTCAATGTGTTCTTTCATCAGATTCCTCCGGATTATTTATATCGCAATAAATTCAGGAAAATTTCGCAAACTGGGAATACAGGCATAAAAAGATGAAACATTCTGCAGCGTTCAAAAAATCAAATCTCAGCATAAATCAGAAAAAACTGCAAACAGAAAAATATTATATAAGCAAAAATATTCTTCTTATTGAGGATGAACTTTGTAGTCAGTCGCTTTTTCAATTATTGGCTTTTCTTCATTCGCATTCATTTATCTCTGGATTGCATTTTTTCAAGAAAATTTTACATTTATTATATAATCAATTTTTTGTCTGTTTTTCAGGAAGAATAAAAATCCGCTTTTTCCGGCCTTTCGCGTTCACATCCTTTCGGTATACGATGAAGGCTTACGGCTTCTCCGGTGACAGCCTGTTTATTTATAACAACATCCATTAATATAAAGTCATAAATATCATGGATTGACATTGACGGGAAGCAGGTTTATCCTCTGTCCATAAAAAACTTAAATATTGGTCTCAATAGTAATGAAAGCTGCCGGATTTTCAATTGTTATGAAGAGGGAATCTGCCTGAAGGTATGGAATCTGAAATAAATCGGAAGGAGGATTATATGATCTGGATAATTTTCATATTACTATTGGCGCTATGGGCTTTAGGATTAGTCAGCGGTTATATTTTTAGCGGATTCATCCATGGGTTACTTGTGATTGCTATTATTGTGTTATTAGTAAGGATTTTTCAGAAATGGAGATCCAGAGTTAAATAAACCAAATAAGGAGAACTAAGGAATATTATGGAAGAAAATAAAATTATGAAGTCCGGTACGCAGGACAGGGCTGAAGGAAAGTTCCATAAAGTAACGGGTAAGCTCAGGGAGTTTACCGGGAAAAAAAGCATTAATTCCAGACTGAAAGGCCATGGAATAGATGAAAAGATATCCGGAAAAGCGCAGAAGTAGACCGCTAAGGTCAACAGTTTCCTACTGTCGAAGGAGCCTCGAAAAAATTAACTGGACTGTCATGGCCTACCAGGATACTGCCCTCGGTCGTAGGCGGCTATACTAAAACAACGCGGGCGCTTGTCAGGGAGTATCTTTTCGTATCAATTTTCAGAGCGTGCGCCGAATCACTGACGACGGAGAACACAAGCCATCTTGCCGCAATGCAACGCGCCGATAAAAATATTAACGAATTGTTTGAAGTGCTCAACAGGAGCTTTTTCCGTTTACGCCAGAGCAGCCTATACGAAGTACTTTTCGGCGTTATCTCCGGCTCCGAAGTGTTATCGAACTAACAACACAGTTCAGCACAGCGGAGATTCATTCGGGAATAGCACAGAACGTTAAGGATTGAATTATGAGCAAGCTTTAACAATTATTCAGAAATATGCGTAGAAGCTTTTTGTTCGTACCTTCACTGATTGTTGCAGCCAGCATCCCTCTGTCGGCAGTTCTGATCTTAGCGGAAGCCACGGTCAGCGGGAAATGGATGGCTTACTGGCCTCGTCTTTTCAGCTTGGGAGCGGAAGGAGCACTCGGGATGCTGTTTACAATTGCCGGCTCAATGATGATCGTGATGTTTGCTATAGGTGGCATGCGAGCCCTTATTGTTTTCATTCATTGCATCATGTCTTCAATCCAGGCTTCAAGCATTATTGCTTCGGTTGCCGATGAAACCATGTAAACAATTATCAGACTTTCCCATGAGAATTATGGACGGGATATATCCGCAGAAAATGAATATCAGGCATTGCCCTATCCTGCGGAGCTGAACTGACAGACAATTCCCGTAAAGGGAAATAGTTATATCCAGAATGTGAATTACGCGGCGCTCCTGCGTTTAGCATATGAGCACAAAACCATTGTGCGGATGGAACGAGGTATTGGCAACTTTGTGGTTGATGTCATTATAGTGTCGCTCACCCTGGGAATCCCTCCGGGAAAGGAGTTAATTACCGACCTGCATACGGCATACAGCATCAGCCGTCACCGGACGTTGCAGCAGGATTCGCTTTCGGCATCAGATAGATCTTTATACATGGCGTTACGAGTTCTCTCTCGCCCGGCATAAACGAAACCACAACAGCTGTAATGTGCGTGGATTATCTGACGATAATTTTATATCCTCTGGTCTCCCGAATAATTCCTTCGCCGTACTTACGGATGGCTGGAGCAATTTAAACTATTTTCCAGTCTAACGGAAAGACAGTACCGGAGAAAGACGCTCAGTGAACACGTGCAATGTATTGCCGAATTAGCAGAACTCACTCTTGAATCCATGCATGACAGGGCAAGATTTTAAAGCCGGATGTAACTTTTACAACAATGCCGTATTGGCAAAAAATTACCGGATACCTGTCCGATTCCGAGTTGTTAAAATTTAGACATGTCTGAAAATCAGGGCATAGAATGTTATCTTTAAAAACTTATCGTTCTAACAATGTTATAGTGGAGAGAAACATATCGGATTACGATTATAACTATATATTTAAAAAAATACAGGTGTCATGCTATTTGACTATGGAATAAAAACGCAGACCTAAATGAATTGTTTCTTTTGTCTGATACGTCCTACATGATTCAGGATTGACGCTATCAAATCCTGTGAAGCTCCGGCTTTATGTATAAAGTCCACTGCTCCCGCGCTTTTCATGCTGTCTGCCAGATCCGCCTCTTCATGCATTGAAAGGGCGATCACCTTGACATCGGGCATCGCAGACATGATTAATTTTGTGGCTTCAATGCCGTTCATTTTCGGCATGTTAACATCCATAACAACAATCTCAGGAAGCAATTCTTTTGTCATTGCCACTGCTTCTTTCCCGTCGTTTGCTTCTCCGATCACTTCGATCTCCGGCACAGAACCAAGAAGCCCGCAAAGACCTTCACGTACTATTTTATGATCGTCGGCTACAAGTACACGGATTTTATTACCGGTTGATATTATTCTATGTATAATCTCCGTATGTGTTTGTAATAAATCATTACCAGGCTTATTCTTATTCATATCCGGCGCTTTTAAAGGCGCGAGAATTGATACGCAAGTCCCCACATCGGGACTGCTGCTAATTGTTATTTTACCACCTAAAAATGCAAGCCGCTCGCGTATGCTGAAAAGCCCAAATCCGGAATCAATGCTGTTATACATTAGCGTTGCAGAATCAAATCCCGAACCCCTGTCCGATACCTCGATCTCTACATGTCCGTTCTTTATGCTTATGTAAACTGCGGCTTTTTTTACTCCCGAATGTTTGCTTACATTAAAAAGAAGTTCCTGAATAATACGGAAAAGCATTATACCTATCCCGTCAGTATCAGGTTCTATCTCCAGATCGGCATTAATATCAACAACCAATCCGTATTTCTCTTCCATCCTTCGGCTGAGCCACTTTACACCTGCGACAAGACCGGCGTCGTAAAGAATGGGCGGAGCCAACTCCAGCGCGAGGGATTTTGAAGTTTTGATTGATTCATCGATAAACTCAGCAGTGCGTTTCAATGCCAGGTCTGCTTCATTATTCTGATTTTTTTGAAGCGCCAACTGTATGCCCCATTTTGCTCCCACCAGGAGTTGCTGAAGATTATCGTGAAGAACTTCAGCAAGTTTACGACGCTCCCGCTGCTCAGTCTGTGTTAGCGTCAGCACTAAAGCGCGGAGCTGTATCGTACGCTCCTGTACTCGCTCTTCGAGTTCGTCTTTTGCCTTAAGAATGGCTTCCTCAGCTAGTTTAAGTTCTGAAATATCTGTAATTGTTATTCGTAACTCTGCCGGCCTGTCATCACCTTCCTTTACGACTAATATCTCAAGACGGCTGTGGAATTCCGCACCGTCTTTTTTTTTAAGTTTCAGGTCGCAGATGCTGTGATTCAACATCTCCAGAACAAGTTTTCTGTGTTTATAAAACACATCCTGAAAATCTTTTTGAATAAAACGCGTAAATGGCTTTCCGATCAAAAATTCCCGTTCAACTCCCAGCATATCGGCAATTTTCAGATTGGCTTCTTTGATCAACCCTTTATCATTAACTGTTATATAACCGGCAGGCGAAAAGTCGTATAGATCGGTTATCCTGTCCCGCGCTTTTTCCAGTTCATTCTGCACGCGCTGCAGTTCCTCTTTCTGCATTTGTAATTCAATCTGATGCACCTGAAGCTCATGAATCAGAAAATTAAAATCTTTCGGCAGTAATTTAGTAAGGTTTTCGCCTTCAACCGGTTTTCCGTTTAACAGCCTGTCGGCCTGCTCCCTGAGCTTCAGATTATCAGCAACCGATTCGTTTTTTTCAGGTTTATTTTTTTTCATGACTCGGCCAGCCATTCCATGTTCCTTTCCGTAAAAGCTATCTCAAGGGGATTGCCGTTTTCGTCGGTTAACATTGAAGCAATTACCCATACGTTTATAATTTTACCGTCCTTTGCCTTTCTCCGGGTTTTAAACGGTTTTATAATTTTCCCGGTTTTCAACGACCTTAATAATTCCGAATATTCATTCATTATACACTCAGGGAGAATTTTGTCAATGTTCATATTTAAGGCTTCACCTTCGTTCCAGCCGTACATATTCTCAGAGCCTTTGTTCCACGCTAGAATTTTTCCGTCAAAATTAGCTACCATGATCGCGTCAAGGGAATTATGCAGTAACGCTCCCAATCTGTTTACGTTTTCTGCCATTTTAATTTTTTGAATGTTGACAAAAGTCATTACCACTCCGTCGATCACATTTTCAATAGTTCTGTAAGGCATGATACGCATTGAATACCAGACATGGTCATTGGAAAGAATTTCCATCTCCACTTTACTCAAATCATTAAGAACATTCTTCGCGTGCAGAGTAATATCCACGTCGGAAAGCGTCGTCTTAAGGTCGTCAAGCGGCCTGCCTATATCGGACTTTCTGAGATTGATAATTTTCGCTGCCGCAGGGGTAAACCATTTAAAACATAATTTCGCGTCAAGGAAGATTGTGGCGATTTCCGTTGCCGATATAAGATTATTCATATCGTCGTTTATCTGTGACAACTGGTTGACTTTGTTTTGAAGCTCCGAATTGACTGTAACCAGTTCTTCATTTGTTGATTGAAGTTCTTCTTTCGATGTTTCCAGTTCTTCGTTAGTACTTTGCATTTCTTCATTTACCGATTGCATTTCTTCATTCATGGATTTAAGCTCTTCATTCGATGTTTCAAGCTCTTCGATATTTGATTGAAGGTATTCCTTCGTTGACTGGAGTTCCTGTTTAAGTGAATCAATAGCATGACTGTTTTTTTTCTCTTTTAACGATCCGGTCTTCTTCTCAGCATTAAATTTTTCGAATATTTTTTCTTTAAATACGACAAGTAAATATGCCTGTGCTATTCCGGGCACTTTTACGGGTTTTACCGTTATATCGACAATCAGAAAGTCGTTGTTATATTTAATTCGCAGATCAGGCTGGAAAATTTCATTTTTCTGCCTGACCGCTTTATGTATCATAGCGGCAAGCTTGTCTTTAAGCCCTTCGCGGGCCATATTAAGAATATTGAAATTCGCCTTACCTGTAGGCGGGACCAGATAAAGGATTTCTCTCAAAGGGGCAGACAGTTTCCGCGGCCGGAGATTATGCTTTTTTTACTGCAGACTCTTTATCTAATCCCTGACAATAGCCACATTATTGCGGGATGATCCCTTCATCTCATGCAGGGTTGGATCATCCGTATAGCCGACAGACAGCGATAACAGCACCTCCTCACCCCTGCTCAGGCCGAGCATATCATAAAGCTCCTTTCCCTTTGGAGAGGAAAAGCCGTGCCTTATTGAAGATACTGTAACGCTGCCGAGGCCCAAAGCTGTTGCAGCCATTATCATCATTCCGGTTGCTATGCCTGTTGTAGTTTCAAGAAACGGCTGTCCCGGACGGCCGTACAGCATGATCACAGTCGGTGCCTTATACAGAGGGTTGTACCCGGGCGTCTGTGCCCTTCCCCTCACCCATCCGCCTGCAGCTATCATGGCCTCTTTCGCGGCATCCGATATCTTCGCGATCTTTTCCCTGTCCTGAAGCACGATTATATCAAGGCTTCCGATCCTCGGGCAGCGCTCGGCAGCATGAAGTATCAACTCTAGTTCGCTGTCTTTTATCTGCTCCTCCCTGAATGACCGGATGCTGGTTCTTTTCTCAATTGCTTCAAATACGTCCATATGATGATACTCCTGTTATGTGCAAAACTAATTTGAATTATTTTTTATTTTCTGAACCGGTAATTATGATTAAACACCTGAATATTTAAAATCTTGTATAATATATTATGTCAATAAACATATTATTGGCGGGTGATTTTTGCATAATAACAGATAGTAATAATACAAAAATCTGACAATTGAAAAAATAATTAATAAAATTTGAATTGACTTAGTGAAAATCCTGATTTTCCATTTTCATATCATTTGCTCAGTCGCCTGGAGGTAAAATGAAAGTCAGCACTCTTACAGGTATATTCATCACTCTGCTTTTTATCCTGCAAACAGGATGCGGCAGCGGCAAGCTCTCAAAACCCGGAGACTTTCTGGCCAGAGAACAAAAATATTACGACACTCCCGGAATAGATAAAAAACCGTCAGTGCGTGAAGACGGCTTGAGATACACCGGGAAAGAGGGAACATACGAATATTAAAATTTTTCGGCTTCAGGCCGACCTGCATAAGGACCACAGGCGACGCGACACTTACTGTTACGGAAAGCGGCAGGGATATAATTTTTAAGACGCGGGCAATCCGGGAGCAGATGTTTTTCGGAAGCAACAGGGACGCGATTATACACGATTACAGGAAATGAACCGTTTATAGTTTTATAATCAATAGTTATAGTGCATAATATCCGGAATCTATTTAAGAATCAGCACTCCATTTAAAGTATCATTAACATCAAAATTTTGATCATGAATCCCCAAAAATTTGCAACCCTGATGCATGCTATCCTGTCTTTATAAATAACAACATTTAAATAATATCCCTACTTACATTAAGGATCTACATAATGAAAAGAGTTCAGTCTTCGGAAAAAATCTCATTCTACACTCATCTGGCAGGTTTATTTTTATCATTCATAGCAATTATACCGTTTATAGGATCTCCGTATCTCGCAGTAAAAGGGAAAGTCAGCTCTATAATATTTATATTCTCAATCGGGCTTATGTTCCTGGCAAGTTCCGTATATCACTATACCAAAAAAAATGAAAACACGGAATCAATATGGCGCAAGCTCGACCATATGGCCATATTCATCGCAATAGCAGGCACCTACACTCCGTATTGCTATATCTATCTTGACGGATACTGGAGATGGTCAATCATCATTCTTCAATGGGCATTCGCCATTGCAGGAATAATTTTTAAACTGTTTTTTCTGAAGGCTCCGCGAAAACTCTACACCGCCCTTTACCTGGCAATGGGATGGGTGGCAATAATTCCGTTAAAACAGTTAATTACTGCAATGCCTGTGAGCGTCACTTTGCTTATGTTCGGCGGCGGAATATTCTATACAATCGGCGCAGTAATCTATGCACGTAAAAAGCCGAATCCCAAACCCGGCTTTTTCGGTTTTCATGAGATATTCCATATATTCATAATTATTGCTGCAATTACACATTATACAGGTGTTTACATCTCTGTTTTTTAAGGCTTAAAATCAGTAACTATTATACTTCAATTTTACATATTAACATAATTAAAAACTTTACAAAACCTTTTGCTGATTATTATTCTATTACGGTTTACATTGTAATCTGTTTTCTTTTACGAACATCACTTTAATTGCAAATATGATTAAACTCTTTTTTAATATTATAAATGAAAATTGAAGAAATAACATCGCTTAAAAATGAACTTATACAATCGGCAAAAAGCCTGAGCACCCTGTCCGGAAGAATAAGCGCGGGGAAATTCCTGATCGAAGGCTCTGAAGCAATTAACTGGGCAATTACTTCAGGCATTACAATTGATTATATACTGTTAAGCAAAACCAGCACGCTGATTCTGGAGAATTCCGGGGCTGTGAAAATATATTATGTTTCGGACGGAATACTGAGAAAAGTAACAGATACGAAATACTTAATCCCTGAAGTTGCTGTTGCAGGGCAGTCATATACTCCCGCAAACAATGATTTCATCGTTGTTCTTGATAATATTCAGGATTTCGGAAATTTAGGAACAATCATTAGAACCTGCCATGCATTCGGGATTGATAAGACTATCAGCACAAAAAAGGACATGGATTTATACCAGAGAAAAACAGTTGATGCTTCAAGAGGAAGAGTTTACTCGACTGATTTAAAAACATTTAAAAATCCTGAAGCTGCATTAAACTTCTTACAATCAAACAATTATCAGATAATAACAACCAGCCCGCGCGGCTCGAACATACAGTCAATGATCTCTTTATCGGATAAACCGATTGCTCTTGTAATCGGAAATGAGACTGAAGGTGCGTCTGAAGTTTTTATGCAGAATGCGGATAATATTATTCAGATACCAATGCACAGCCATATAGAAAGCCTGAACGTTGGAGTAGCGGCTGGTATCAGCATATATGAATTAAAACTGAAGCAGGTAATGGGAATGATAGAAAATAAAATTAAAACAACCCTGGGCAGGGAGATCAATGTAACATCCATGCTTATTCAGAGAGTACTGGATAAAAGACTGAAAGCAGTTTCCGAACTTTCCAGTACACAGTTTATATTCATGATGGTACTGAAATGTGATGCGATTATGACGCTTGACAATATTCAGCGCCAGTTCGGGGTGCCGGATAATGACGTGGACAGTTTCCTGACTCCTTTAAAAAACAGTAGATATATTTCCTCTAAATCAGAAGATACTTTTGAAATAACGGAAAAAGGAATTGAAGTAATCGGAAAATACTGGACAATAATAGAAAATGCTGAACATGAAATACTCAGAAATTTCACGGAAGAAGAAAGCAGAACATTCAGATCCCTTGTAAATAAAATGAAAGATACATGCATTGATATTTTAAATGAACAATTGTGACTATTCAGCTATAGTTACTCAGGAAGGAATAATTAAAATAAACAGAAGATCAGCAAAATGGAAAGAGATTACATTACAGAACAAAAATATGAGAAAGTCAGCTTCAAAAATAATCCATTATCAAAAGGAGAGTATGAAGCCTGCAGTTTCAATGACTGTGATTTTTCCGAAACAGACCTCTCCGGCTCGGTATTCATAGACTGTATTTTCAATCAATGCAACTTAAGCATGATAAAACTGCAGAAGACTTCATTCCGCGATATTCAATTCCATAACTGCAAAATGCTTGGCATACATTTTGAAGAATGCAACGACTTTGGACTCTCCTTTGAATTTACAGACTGTATTTTAAATCATTCTTCTTTTTACAATACGAAAATCAAAAAAACTGTTTTTAAAAATTCGACTTTACATGAGGTTGATTTTACAGCTTGTGATGCCACAGATTCCGTATTCGATAATTGTGATCTCACAGGTGCTGTATTTGAAAATACTATTCTTGAAAAATCAGATATTCACACGTCTTATAACTTTTTAATTGATCCGGAAAAAAACAAATTAAAAAAAGCCCGGTTCTCATTGTACGGTCTTTCCGGGCTTTTAGCAAAATATAAAATTGAGATAACAAAGGACTGAAAGGGGGGAAATATGAATTTTGACAAATTACTGAATTACAATCCCGTTGTGTTAGCCCTGTGGGCGAACCTTTTTACCTGGCTGATAACAGCATCAGGTGCCGCAATGGTTTTCTTTTTTAAATCTATTCAAAAAAAAGTTCTTAATTCAATGTTAGGTTTTGCGTCAGGAGTTATGATAGCAGCGAGTTTCTGGTCGCTGCTGAATCCCGCGATAGACATGGCGGAAAAAAGCGGATCAACACCATGGGTGCCTGCAGTAATCGGATTTTTATCCGGAGGCGCGTTTTTATTTATTGTCGACAAGATACTGCCGCACCTGCACCTTGGCCAGCCGAGAGAGGAAGCTGAAGGCATAGAAACATCATGGAAAAGAAGCGTGCTCCTGGTACTGGCAATAACACTTCACAACATCCCTGAAGGGCTGGCAGTCGGAGTCGCGTTCGGTGCTCTGGCAAGCAGCCAGGACCCTTCCATGTTAGCCGGTGCGGTAGCTCTTGCCATAGGAATAGGGCTGCAGAATTTCCCTGAAGGAGCTGCCGTATCCATTCCTCTTCGCAGAGAAGGATTCTCAAGGCTCAAAGCTTTTTTGTACGGACAGGCTTCAGGAATAGTAGAGCCTGTAGCCGGTGTTACAGGCGCCTATCTTGTACTTGTAATCACTCCCCTGCTCCCTTATGCGCTTTCATTTGCAGCAGGTGCAATGATCTTTGTAGTAGCTGAAGAATTGATCCCCGAGTCGCAGACAGGAAACGAAACAGACCTGTCAACAGTTGGAGCAATGCTCGGATTCGCGACAATGATGCTTCTTGATGTCGCGTTAGGATAAGCGGAATTAATATACTGATTTATTTCTCACGGAACAATTGATCATATTTTTCCGCTATATTAACAAGCTGTTTTATAATTCTTTCAATTCTATATACCGGAATATATGAGAAAAAATTAAATCCGTATTTAAAAGAGCAGAAAATTTCGCCGTTATCAATTCTCAGATTTTCCACCTTAAATATCCATTCAGTATAAAATTCAGAAAGCCTGGCATATAACTCATTATTTGCTGCTAACTTTTGAATTGAATTGATATGCGCCATTTTAGTCTTGAAAATACTGTTAAATATCCGGTTCCCGGTTTTAAACCCGCTTTGTTTTTTTCCGGGCATCATTGAAGGCCTGTGTAATGACAGCTCAAATTTACTGTCTTTAAAATTCGCAGCTACTTTGATTGAAGAATTCATACTTTCAGCAGGTTTAATTTCTATAAAATATCCCTGAATTCTCCCCTTTATAATACCGAATTCCTTTCTGTAATCTGATTCAATATAATGTAATCCCATTTCCCCTGCTTTTTCAGGCAATTTATAAAATGACCATTTTCTCAAAGGCCAGTCTATTACAAATGCTTTAATCATCCATATTAATGCAAAAGGAGAATACTGAGAAATTACCAATAGAATATTGACTAATCTTTTTATTATGTATTTCATAGTATTTTTTTAAATTTATATTTATTTCAAATAATATTCAATCATAATATATCAGTCGTTAAATATGACAAATATCATTTTAAAAAATATAGATGTACTAATGCCGAAAAACAGTAGACAAATCCGGCATTTACTTTCGGGATAGAAATCCGTCACTTATAATTACCATATTTAGATAAAGAAATAAGGAAAAGATAAATGAAGCTGATAGACCTAACTCATACATTAAACGATAAAATACAGGTTTATCCTGAAGATAAACCTGTTGAGATTACTCAGGATAAACAATTTAAAAATGATTTCTATAATAATTTTATACTTGAATCAGGCATGCATGCAGGAACTCATATTGACGGCCCGATGCACTTAACAGACAGTACTGATTTTATCGGAGATATTTCTCTTGATACTTTCATCGGAAACGCGTGTCTGCTTGATGTAAGATATCAGAATATAATTGCTTATAATCAGAACATGGAAAATGATGTTAACGAAAATGACATTGTGCTGTTATATACCGGTTATGACTCGGAATTCGGGAATGAAACATATTTTGATGATCATCCTGTAATAGACAAAAAATTCGCGGAATTTTTAATCAGGAAAAATATTAAAATGCTCGGGATTGACACTCCGTCTCCTGACAATTATCCGTTTGAAATTCATAAAATGCTGCTCGAAAACGGAATTTTAATTATTGAAAATTTAATAAACCTTGAAAAGCTTCTGTTTATTGATGATTTCGAAATTATCGCATTTCCTTTAAAAATTGAAGCTGATTCATCTTTAGCAAGGGTTGTTGCAAGAATAAATGAGTAAAGATAACTTATAATCATATATGGACTTAACGGAAAAGATTACAGAACGCGCAAAAGAATTCTTTGCTGACTCCAAAGGCAGTCATGACTGGGACCATACCTTGAGAGTTTACAATACATGTATGCACATTGGCCGTAAAGAAAATGCCGACATGGAAATCCTGAAGATAGCTGCGATCCTGCACGACATAGGCAGAGAGCATCAGGATAAACATAACGGAAAATACTGCCATGCCGAGCAGGGAGCCATACTCGCAAAAAAACTGCTTTCCGAATTTCAAATGGATGAGAATAAAATCAGCCGGATAATCCACTGCATTGAGACTCACAGATTCAGGGGGAGTCTGATCCCGGAGTCCAGAGAAGCCAAAATATTATTCGATGCAGATAAACTCGACTCAATTGGCGCAGTAGGAATCGGCAGAGCTTTTTTATTCGCAGGCGAAATAGGCGCTAAACTGCATGATAAAAATGTGGATATAGAAACAACAGAATCATACTCAAGAGACGATACATGTTACAGAGAATATCTTGTCAAGTTAAGATATGTTAAGGAAAGAATGCAGACAAACGAAGGCAGACGCATTGCAGAAGAAAGACATAACTTCATGGTTGAATTCTTTAACAGGCTGAACAGGGAAATTGAAGGGAATTTATAAATAGTACAATTTTTCAGCAGACAAGAGATTAAGCAAGCAGGACATGAAATATCATACGCCGGCAAAGATATGAAAAACGACAGTTTACAGAGAAACTAAGAACACAATTAAAGGAATATAATTTTTCAAAAATGGACAACTTTAATCTGAAAAACTACAGAACAATATTTTTCGATTTGTTTCACACACTTACCTATCCGGGAATCATTAACAATGAAATAAACGAATGGAATTTATTCAATATTCCGGAAAAACTCTGGATACAGCATTCAATAAATACCTACGAGATCAGGGGAACAGGCCGCATAAAAGATCCTAAGAAAATAATTGAAAGCATATTAAAATCAGCAAACATTGATTTTGACCAGAAGAAAATTGAAGAAGCCGCACATTTAAGAATCGAAAAATTTAAAAAGTGTCTGAAAGCTATTAAAACAAATATTTTAAACACACTTCAGCATCTTCATGACTCGGGAATCAAGTTATGCCTCATAAGCAATGCAGATGCGATTGACATTATGGGATGGCAGGATTCTCCTCTTCATAAATATTTCCGTTATGCAGTATTCTCCTGCGAAGTCGGAATAATAAAACCGGACAGGGAAATATATGAATACGCGTTAATCAAAATGCGGGTAAACGGAGAGAAATGCCTGTTTGTGGGAGACGGAGGCAGCAATGAATTCATCGGAGCAAAAATGCTGAATATGGATACACTGATGACAACCGAATTTATAAAGGATTTATGGCCGGAAAGAATTGGAAGAATAAGTCAGGATGCGGATTACATGGTTTCCGACTTATCCGAGATGGTTGTTTAAGAAAACCGGAAAGTTCAGTATTATTTTACAATTATTCCCGGCTTTTCCGCATCTCTTACACTGCCTATTATGCGTGAATGATTAAGTCCGTGCGCTTTTAATTCAGCCAGAAGGTCATTCGCATATTTATTCTCAACAGCTATAACCAGTCCGCCGGAAGTCTGCGGATCAAAAGCAATATCTGAAAGTTCAGGTTCCACCGTTTTTTCAACAACGCACTTATCGCCTATAAAACTTCTGTTATTATACATGCCTCCCGGGATCAGTCCCATTGCCGCTTTTTCAGCAGCGCCCGGAAGCACAGGCAGCTCATTTGAATCAATAACAATTTCCAGCTTTTCATCAGACAGGATTTCAGAAAGATGCCCGATCAATCCGAATCCGGTTACATCTGTACATGCGTGAACTTCATAATTCTGTATGACATCGGCAGCAACATCATTCAGCGTGGTCATAGACTCTATAAACATAATGTTCATATCATCATCAGCCATACCGGCCTTGATTGCTGTTCCGATTATTCCCGTTCCCAGAGGTTTTGTAAGAATCAGGGAATCACCGGATTTTATGCCTACATTCCTTAATACTTTATCAGGATGAATAACTCCTGTAACGGAAAGGCCGTACTTCATCTCGTTATCCTCAACGCTGTGGCCGCCGAGAAGCTGAACTCCGGCCCGTTTCAGCACATCCATGCCGCCCTTAAGGATTTCACTAAGTATATCAAGACTGAATTTTTTAACAGGAAAACATACTATATTCAGAGCAGTAAGAGGCTTCCCGCCCATAGCATATATATCGGAAAGCGAATTGCATGCCGCAATCCTTCCGAATGTATACGGATCATCAACAATAGGCGTAAAAAAATCCACAGTCTGTATCAGCGCAATATCATCCGATATCTGATACACTCCTGCGTCATCCATAGTATCCAGTCCGATGAGGACGTTTTTGTCATAAGGAATACGAACATCCTTCATCACTTTCTGAAGGTCCGCCGGACCTATTTTGGATGCTCAACCGGATGAATTAACGGATTCAGTCAGCCTTATCTGATTCAGTTTTTCAATATTACACTTTTCATTCATATTGCTATAATAGATATCATGATATCATTTTCAAGCATTAATTTCAAAATATAGAATATTAAAAACAACTTAGGGAGATAATTTAAATATTTACTTGATTAATTCTCTATATTAAATTACCTTTAAGAGTACCGTATAACGTTTTTATATTGCTGTGTTTCTGTTAAAAAATATTTAACTGTGTTCAAATTTCAGTTTAAAATTATTTTTCATTTCAATATTCTCTGTAAAAAATCAAAAATAATAATATCAGACTTTGAAATATTCAGGAGATCAGCTTGCAAAAGGTACTCATAATTGAAGACAGCAAATTAGTCTGTTCTATAGTAAAAAATAAAATAGAATCAGCACTGCAGTTCGAAGCAAAATGTGTTACCAGATTCAGTGAGGCAAAAGCTCTAATTGATGAACAGGGTTCTGATTATCTTGCCTGCCTTGCAGGACTGTACCTTGCGGATGCCCAGTCCGGTGAAATAGTAGACTACATAGTATCGAAAAATATCCCGGCTATAGTATTCACAGGTGAAATGTCAGACGAAATACGTGATAATATATGGTCCAAAAAGGTTGTAGACTATATCCTGAAAGATAATGAACAGAGCCTTGATTATATAGTCCATATCGTAAAACGTATTTATCTGAATAAATCCACCAAAGTAATGGTCGTTGATGATTCCAGCTCCTTTAATGCAAAAATTTCAGATTTATTAAAAGTACACAAATACCAGGTACTTCAGGCAAAAGGCGGGCAGGAAGCTCTTGGCATTCTGAATGAAAATCCTGACATCAAACTTATTATCACAGACTATAACATGCCGAACATGAACGGCTTTCAGCTTATTAATGAAATCAGAAACAAATACTCCAAAGAACAAATCGCAATTATTGGCATGTCAGGTGATAATTTACTATCTGCAAAATTCATTAAGACAGGCGCAAATGATTTCCTAAGCAAGGAGTTCTTTACAGAAGAATTCTACTGCAGAATTACACAGAATATTGAACTTCTTGAGAATATTATCGAAATTAAGGAAGCATCAAATAAAGATTACCTGACAAACCTGTATAATCGCAGATATTTATATAATGTCGGAAAGAACCTTTTAGAGAATTCCAAAAGAAAAAACCTTACAATAACAGTAGCAATGCTGGATATTGATTTTTTTAAAAAAGTCAATGATGCATACGGCCATGATGCAGGAGACATCGTTCTCAAGACAATCGGAAACATTCTGCAGAGAAGATTCAGGTCCTCCGATATAGTTGCCCGTATTGGAGGAGAAGAATTCTGTGTCATAGGTTCAAATATGGATCATGAAAAGGCAAAAGAAATTTTTGAATCGGTCAGACAGACAGTAGAATCTGCTGAAATTAAAACCGGGAAAAATCTTATTAAAACTACCGTTAGTATTGGTATCTGTATAAAATTAATGGACAGTCTGGAAGAAATGATAAAATTTGCTGACGATATGCTGTATAAAGCCAAAGAAAACGGACGAAACAGGGTAATTATTGGTTGAAATATTTCATATGTTTTTCCTTTTGTTATACATGCCTTTGTTAGTTCTACAGGAGAAACATTATGAATAATCCGGATATAAGCTGCCTCTTCACACCTCTTGAAATGCCGAATCTGAAATTAAAAAACAGATTCCTCATGGCTCCAATGGGAACAGGATTCAGCATTGAAAAGACCAAACACTTTTTAGCTGCAAGAGCAGCAGGCGATGTTGCACTCATTACAACCGGAGAGACCAGTGTTCATCCAAGCGGAAGAACTGCAATTACAAACGAACTCCTGATTGAAACCGATAACGATATCAAACCCATGTCGGAAATAGCCGGCCATGTGAAAAAAAACGGCGCTCATATCGTATTACAGCTGAATCACGCGGGCCGGTATTCTCCCGGACGCTCGGTCGGAGGGCGGGCAGTAGCCCCTTCACCTATAATGTCCGGATACACAGGCGAAACACCCAGAGAACTTACTACAACGGAAGCAGACGACCTTGTAACAGCCTTTGCCCAGGCCGCACTGCGCGCAAAAAAGGCAGGATACAGCGGAGTCGAATTTCTCGGAAGTTCAGGTTATCTGATTAGCGAATTTCTCTCACCCCTCACCAATAAAAGATCAGACAAATACGGCGGCAATCTGGAACAACGCTGCCTTTTCCTGACATCCATAATCACGGAAAGCCGAAAGCTTGTAGGGAATGATTTCAATCTGTGCGTAAAATTTGACGCGGATGACGGTATGAACGGCGGTGTAACTCTTGAAGAATCAAGAATAATGGCGCCACTGTTCGAAAAAGCGGGAGCAGACAGACTGAATATCTGGGCAGGCTGGCACGAATCAACAAGGCCGATGCTTCCCATGACAGTTGAGCACGGAGCCTTTACCTATCTTTCCGCTGAAATAAAAAAGACGGTTTCAATACCGGTATCCATTGCTGGCAGAATCAACGACCCGGAAACTGCATCAAAAATAATTATGAGCGGAGAAGCTGACATCATAGGAGTGGCAAGAGCTTTGTTATCAGATCCGGATTTTGTAAAGAAAGCAAAAGAAGGAAAGGCAACCGAAATTCGAAAATGCACTGCATGCTGTCACTGTTTCGATAAAATCATCTCGGCAACAAAAAGAGGACAGGACACTGAACTTTTCTGTTCAATGAATGCTGAATTAGGCAGAGAAGGCGAAAATCTTATTAAACCGGCTCAACATTCAAGAAATATCGCAGTTATAGGCGCAGGCCCTGCCGGACTTGAAGCAGCCAGGGTCGCTGCAATGCGCGGCCACAAAGTCACAATCTATGAAGCTGACAACCGCATCGGCGGTATGGTAAATCTTTCTGTTGTTCCTCCGCATAAAGATGAACTTAAATCAATTCCTGAATACTACTCCCGTCAGATTGAACTGTTAAAAATAAATCTTAAGCTCAATACAAAATTTAATCCTGCCGGCCCAGACAATGATCAATTTGATGCAGTGATTGTAGCAACCGGCGCAAAATCGAAGATACCGGATATCCCCGGCATAAGAGAAACACAATATAAAACAGCGATTGAAATTCTGCGGACAGGAAACGCGCCCGGTGATTCAATACTGATTATAGGAGGCGGCATGGTCGGGCTTGAAACTGCCGAGTACCTTGCAGATATGGGGAAAAAAGTAACAGTAGTGGAAATGGATAAAATAGCAGCAGATATAGGGCCGACAACAAGATGGGGATTTATCTCCCGGATCAGAAGAAAAGTAAAAATTATGTCAATGACAGCTGTTGCGAATATATCCGGGAATACTTCGACTTTACTTGAGAAGGAAACAATAAAAAGTAAAGTTCAGGCAGATTTAATTATTATTGCCTCAGGCATGGAAAGCGACCGCATACTTATTGATGAATTTAACAGAAACGGAATCGAATATTATACTGCCGGATCCTGCAGAAATCCCGGCTTAATAGATGATGCAATTCATGAAGGTTTTGAAATCGGATGTAATATCTAATGAAAACCGGCTGTTAAGTATAATATTTACTTAACGGCTCAACTAATCTATTTAATCTTTCTCTAATTTCATTTATTTCAGGTCCGGTAAACTGCTCCTCTCTTGTAAAGTTAAGAATTCCCATAAGATTAAATTTATACAATACAGGGATGGTTACATCGCACCCTTTTTGTTTTAAGATTATTGAAGATTTTTTTAATGCCTCTGAGATCTCCTCTGTTAATTCTGAAAAATTATTCTTCAAATCATCGACCTTTGCAAATATATTCCCTTTTAATTCATAAACCTTATATAATTTTTCACGTTCTTTATCATTCAAATATAATGACAGATTTTTAGGCTTATAATCCTGAACAATATCTTTAAAAATTTCATATACTGAATCGTTTAATGAATCTATATCAATATCTGACAATATATTCTTGAATTCGATTTTATTTTCTTTGACAGATTCTTCAGCTTTCCGTATCTCTTTTCCAGACTGTTTTTCAGATAATTCTTTTTCTTTTTTAATCATCCTCACCGTTTCACTTCCGGTCTTTTGATTCTTCAGAATTATGATAATCGCAGTAAGGATTATTGAAATGATAAGAATTAAAAGCAGTTCAAGACCCAGCTGAATAATAACTCCGGCCTCCAGCTTATAAGGAAAAGCAGCAAGTATTTTTCCACCGTCGATATTTCTGACAGATATATAAAATCTGTTATGATCGTAATATCTTATAAACAGATCTTTACCCCCGCCCGGTGTGAACTCGTCTCTTGTAAAGCTGTCAATAATAGCATCAAAAGTTTTAGTTGATTTTAGAAATCTGTCATCTTTACCGGCTTTAAGTATTTTGTTATTACTGTCAGCTATTGTTACTAATGCAATATTCGGATATCTCTTTTTTACAAGAGTATAGAAATCCGATAAATTTTTATTCGCTAATTTTTTATTTTTCTCATAACTGACCAGAGACATGACAATTTTATCCATAAAAACTGCGGATGTACGTATAAATTGCCGTTCCAGTTTTTCTGTTCTCAATGGCGTATAAATAAATACAGTAATTAAAAAAATCAGCAAACAGATAATTATACTTTTTCCTTTAGATGACATGTTTAATTCCAGAGATATTTTTAGAAGATATAAATATTCTATTAATATTAGTCGGCAACAAAGTTGGTACAGAATATGATTTTAATTATTTTATTTCATGTGAAATCGTGATATCAGACTGTTTTTTAATTGCCATTTATCAAATAAATAATACATTCAGATATAATTAAAATTTACAGAATACAAAGGTTAACAACATACTTAATGAAAATAATAGGAGTAATACCTGCAAGATTCGGATCAACAAGATTCCCCGGGAAACCGCTCATAAAAATTGCCGGCAAATCGCTGATTCAGAGAGTTTATTTACAGGCTCAAAAAGCTGATCTGAGTAAAATAATTGTAGCTACTGATGATAAAAGAATACTCGACGAAGTCGCATCATTCGGAGGAAACGCGGTCTTAACAGGAGAACACCATACAGGAACCGACCGGATTGGAGAAGTCATTCAGAACGAAGATTTTGATGCTGTTATAAATATACAGGGCGACGAACCATTAATAGAACCGCAGATAATCGATACAATAATTAACTCCATAAAAAATTATCAATGGGCGGATATGACAACTGCTGCAGCCTTAATTGAAAACAATGATGAAATCGATGATCCCAACATTGTTAAGGTTGTTTTTTCCGCAGCAGGAAAGGCTTTATACTTTTCAAGATCAAGAATCCCCTTTAACAGAAATCCTGTACAAAAATATTATAAACATATTGGAATTTATGCATACAGAAAAAATTTTATCAAAAAATTTATATCCTTGCAACCTTCCTCTCTCGAAAAGGCAGAATCTCTGGAACAGCTGAGAGCGCTTGAAAACGGATTTGCAATACATGTATCTGAAGTGAAATATAATGGTTTCGGAATTGATACGCCCGGGGATGCTGAAACTGCGGAAAGACTGCTTGCTGATTCTGACGGTTAATAGGCATTAACTGCATCCTGATCATTCTTCAGGATGATCGTCTTCATCATCAAATAAATACTGTTCTGTGTTCGATCTCCCTACAGGAAAATAGGGAATTCCCAGATGATCGTAGGCATTTTTTGTTACCTCCCTTCCCCTGGGAGTACGCTTTATAAATCCGGACTGTACAAGGAACGGCTCATAAAAATCTTCAAGAGTTCCGGTATCTTCTCCAACCGAAATAGCAATAGTTTTTAAACCTACAGGCCCCCCGCTGTAATTCTCAATTATTGTTTTGAGAATTTTCCTGTCCATATCGTCAAGTCCGGCCTGATCAATATCGAGCTTATCAAGAGCATACTGAGTAATATTCATATCGATTTCACTCAGGCCTTCAACCAGCGCAAAATCCGCAACTCTTTTCAGCAGCCTGTTGACAATACGCGGGGTTCTCCGTGACCTTTTGGCAATTTCCATTGCAGCATCTTCCCTGATTCCGGTATTTATTATACCGGCTGAACGCATGGCAATATGCTGTAAATCCTCATATTCATAATAATTAAGACGCAGGGGAATTCCGAAACGGTCCCTGAGAGCGGAAGTCAGCAATCCTGTTCGGGTAGTCGCGCCAATCAGAGTAAACGGCACAAGATCAATCTTAATGGACTTGGCTCCAATACCCTGCCCTATAATAATATCAATGGATCTGTCCTCCATCGCAGGATAAAGGATTTCTTCAATAGCAGGAGAAAGCCTGTGAATTTCATCAATAAAAAGAACATCATTCTCTTCAAGTCCGGTTAGAATGGAAGCCATATCTCCGGATTTATCTATCATTGGTGCGGAAGTTGCCTTAATATTAACGCCAAGTTCTTTTGCGGTTATGAAAGCAAGTGTGGTTTTACCGAGCCCCGGAGGCCCTGCTAAAAGTACATGGTCAAGAGACTGTTTTCTTATTTTTGCCGATTTTATAAATACTTTCAGATTATCTATGATTTTATTCTGGCCAATAAACTCTTTAAAGCTCAAAGGCCTGAGAGACTTTTCATAATCATCTTCATCTGATTTATAAGCGCTTGTCAGTTTGGCAATATTATCCATAACAGATTTAATTTAAACTGGTCTCAAACTCTTTAATGGCCTTTAATATTGTTTCAGGCTTTTTAAGGGTGAGAAGTTTTTCTCTAAGTTCATCATTATTCATTATTTTTGCAATATCAGCCAGTGTTTTTATATGCTGTTTAAGTTTATTTCTGGGGACAAGAAGAAAAATTGCGATATTAACCGGTTCATTATCGATCGAATCGAAATCAATTCCCGGATCGCACAAAGCAAGTATTATTACAGCTTCCTCAACAACATCTGTTGAACAGTGTGGTATCGCCACTCCCCTGCCGATACCTGTACTCATAGACTTCTCTCTTTCAAAGAGGGCTGTTTTTAATACATTTCTGTCATCTTTATTTACCAGATTATTCCTGATAGCCAAATCCAGCATTTCTTCAATTAATGCCCATCTGTCTTTAGCTCTGGCTTTAACAATTACATTGGTCTTTTTTAAATTTTTTGACAGTATCATTTACAATTTTTTTATATTGTTTTTAAATTTTTTCTATTATTAATTCAGTTAGCAGAAAAAATTGACTGACGACTTCAATTTTTCTTTAAAAATAACAGGCAAATTTCAATATAGAAAATTTAAAAACCGGGTTTGTTAGTTATAATAGATAATTGAATTAAGTCAAGCCTTATATTCATACTATTATTATACCGCTCCATTAGATAATAGAAATCAGTATTTCAGTCTATAAATTTTTATTATTGCAAAAAATGAAAATATTCAGGAATAATGTAAATTCACATTTAGAGCAGTAACAATAACAAAATTATAAAAATAAAGAGAAAAAAATGTTTCCTGAATCGCAATTAATAATGAATATTTCAAACAATATTCTCAGTCAATGGCATAATTCAATAGAAAAAAGTATAACCTATTTTAATGATGCTTTAAATCTTATAAATAATTATAAAAAAGACAATATTTCAGACCAGATTGCATTACTTTCGCTGATAAATACCACGCTATGGCACGAAGAAGACAAAGCAAGAGACACAAGTGCAAAAGACAAAGATATTGCAGACGTAAAACGCAATATTGATAAACTTAATGCAATGCGCGTAAACAAGACAGAAGAAATTGATAATATTTTATTTAATGAAACAACTTTCAACCGGAATTCGCCGCTAAATACAGAAACTGTCGGAAGCGTAATTGACAGGCTTACAATACTAGCCCTAAAAAAATATCATATGGAAATTGAATCAAAACGTCAGGATTCATCAGAAGAGATTAGAAATAAATGCATTAGTAATCTCTCAAATATTAACACACAGATGAAAGATCTTATGCTGGCATATGACACACTTTTATCGGAAATTCAGAGCGGGAAAAGACGATATTCACTTTACCGACAGTTTAAAATGTATAATGATCCGGATCTTAATCCTGTACTTTATTCTGCAAAACAGCAAAATAAATAATATTTCCGCTAAATAATTCAAACAATTAATACATGCAAAAAACAAACTTACGCAAAGCAAGATTTCTTTTAATTCAGTTCAAACCTGCAGGCGACGTTTTACTGTTAACTCCGGTTGTGAAAGCAATTAAGAAAAAATATCCGGATTCAAACATAACATTTCTTGTAAATGAAAAAGAATCAAACCTCATCAGAGATTATTCTCTCATTGATGATTTTATTCTTGTAAAAAAACATTCAAAAAAAGGCTTTAAAAATTATTTTTCTTATTTAACATATAATATTAATCTCATTTCCCGTATCAGGAAAAAAAAATTTGATGTTGTAATAGATTATATCGGGAACCCAAAATCCGGACTTATCACGTTTCTCAGCGGATCTCCAATAAAAATCGGCAGGAAAGGAAGCAGGAGTTATTTTTATAACAGAAAAATAGATATTCAGGATAAAAATATTAATACTGTTGTAAGAAGACTGTGTCACCTGAAACCTTTAAATATAGAGTCAGATTATATGCCTCCTGAAATTAATATAAATTCAGAAGACCGTAAAACGGCTGAAAAATATTTCAATTTATTAAAAATAAAACCCGGAAGGCCTGTTATTATACTTGCTCCGAACAGCCCCAGGAGTTCAAGAAAGTGGCCTGCAGACAATTTTATTACTACAGGTAAAAATTTAATCAGCAAATATAACGCAAAAATACTTCTTGCATGGGGACCGGGCGAAGAAGAATACACTGAAAACATTCTTCAAAAAATTGGTAATAATGCAGAAATGCTGCCTCGTACGACATTTACTGAAATGGCGGCTGTTTTTGCAAAATCAGATTTAATTATATGTCTGGACGGAGGAGCAAAGCATATTGCAAATGCTGTCGGCATCAGAAGTATAACCATTTACGGTCCTACGAACCCGTTTGTATGGAATCATCCGGACTGGAATCTAAATCCTGTTATCAGAGCAGATGTACCGTGTATACAGTGTGAAAGAAGAACCTGCCCGATGCAGCAGCATAACTGCATGATAGAAATTACTCCGGATATAGTCATGAATGCCGTATACAAAATTTTCCCAATTAATCATTGACATTTCAGTTTACTAACACAATAAAAATAAAAGAACCTGATTCCCTGATTTTCTTCATCAAAAAATAGTAACCGATTATTGACCATTTACATAAAATTGTTTAACTTAATTTCAACTGTGTTTATTTAAATATATTAAAATTCATTCTTCATAATATTTTTATAAACCCTGGATAAAATTTTATTTTTACACCACAATTAACTTATCATTGACACAAAGGAGGTAAATTATGAAAAAAAACTTAATTTTTATAATCCTTTTATTATTATTATTTTCCGGCACTGCTTTTGCAAAAATTGTCGTTCAATCTTCAAAAGGAGATGCTGCATTTAAAAAAGACAGGAACTGGGTTCCGCTCAAAAAAGGAATGACTCTTAGCGAAGGAACCAAAATCAGTACAGGAGTTAGATCCTGGGCAGTTCTTGATATTGACGGTGACACGGTTAAAATAAATCAACTTACAATGATGAAGGTATTCCGAAACCGGCCGACACCCGTTGAAAAAAATACCCATCTTGCTTTAAAACATGGAAGCCTGAAAGCCAGAATACAAAAAATCGGCAAACTTAAAACCAGCTTCAGAATATCAACACCAGTGGCAACGTCAAGTGTTCGGGGAACAGAGGAACTGGTATCATACGGCGCCAGGTCAGGAATGACAATAGAGGTGCTGGAAGGAATAGTAGAAGGAAGAAACATACAGGGTTCTATCAGAAGAATATCCGGTAAATCAGTTTTTCGTCAGGGCCCGAATGATTCAAAACCGAAAAATCTTCTATTCAGCTTAAAAGATCAATCACTCCCGAGTTTATTTGACCCGAATACAACTGATGATGAAAAGAACGCGCATGAATATTCAGGATTTGATCTTGTCAATGACAGTGAAAATCCGGCAGACATCGTTGAAAATGCTTCGGATTTTACTCCTGAAAGCACTGTCAATTTAGAAGTAACATGGGAGGAAAAATAGCATAAAAATGAAAAAAATAATAATTTTTTTATGTATTCTGTTTTTTTATACCATTCAGGCTTATTCTCAAAATACTGAAAGGAATATAAACTTTATCAATGAAGTTGCTGATAAGGAAAAAGCAACGTTTTCGGAAGGTGTGCATTTTTTTATAATGGTAATGGGTGAATCTCCCGGAACATTCAATAAAAATATTGCCTTTTTAAATAAAGAAGGCATCACAAAAGGAATAACACAATCAGAAAATACTCCGCTCAGACGCGGGACTTTTGCTCTTATGATGGCAAGGCATCTCGACTGTAAGGATACGCTACTGTTTAGAATTTTTGAAACCGAAAGATATGCATACAGAGCCTGCACTGCAAACGGTATAATGAGTCATGAAGGAAGTGAGTGGGATATTCTCAGCGGCGGGGAGTTAATTGAAATAATGACTAAAGTAAGTGAATTGTCCGGAGGTAATGAGTGAAATTAATTAACTTTTTTCTGATTAGCATAATAATCTTTTCTGCTTCTTCTTTCGATCTGTTTGCACAATCCGGAAAAACAGAAAACAGCGAAATTTTTCCTGAATTTAAAGCTGAAGATGACATGAAACCGCTAAGGGCCGGACTTCGTCCTTTTTCAATCAGTTACGGCGGCTGGATTACTTCTGTACTTATTGATGACCGTTCCGGAAATGATCAAGCTCAGGCAGAAATCATGTCGTCAGTAAACATAGCCAAAGTGTGGCTTAGAACAGCCCTTCCATATAATACTGAAATATACTTAAGAGCCAGAAATATCTATTCATACTATATAGATAAACCCGAGGGATCCGGACTGGATGACAGTGAAAATGATTTTGATCTTGATGTAGGATATGTATCAATAATTAACGGCGACAGTACCTTAAGAGGATTTCTCGGTCGTAAATATTTTATGATAGGAACAGGTTTACTTTTTAACGGCAGAGGTGACGGCGGAGAAATCAGTTATTATTCAAAATATGTGGATGTAAAAGTTTTCGGAGCTTATACCGGACTGCTTAGCGAGGATACAAATCCATACCGTCTCAGCACAAAAGATTTTGCTGATAACGGCAGAAGAGTCTTCATAGGCGGTATATTATCAAAAACAATATATAATCAGACCCTGTACCTTATGGGTCTGTACCAGATGGATAATAATGACGACATTGATGATCCGGGCCATCCTGACGCGAAAACAGCTTACAACTCCCGGTATTACGGAATTGGTTTTAATGGAACTTTGCAAAATGCATTTTACTATGGAGAATTTATTCTTGAGCAGGGAACAAGTTATACGGATATCGACACCCCGGAAAATGAAGAACAGAATATTAAGGCCATGGCAGCACGAGCAGGGCTTAATTACTTTTTCGATGTCAAACTCAGGCCTGTTATAATTTTTGATTATGCATACGGCTCAGGAGATGCGGACAGAGATGAACAGCCTTCTTCTCCTAACGGCAACACAGCAAAAGACGATAATGGCTTTCTTTACTTTGGAACATATGTCGGCGGATTTGCGTTAAGGCCGTATCTAACAAATATTCATATTTACAGAATAGGACTTTCCTTATCACCATTCTATGATTTCAGTAATAATTTAATTAAACGGATTAATGTTATCGCAAGTTATTACAATTATCAGAAAGACATTTCAATTTCAAACATAAATGACGGCGAAGCGACAAAACCCAATAAGGATATAGGACAGGAAATTGATTTATCCTTAAGATGGAAAATATTCTCAGACTTTTCATTTTTCGCGAATATGGGATATTTTATACCGGGATCGGCTTATGTGTCCGGAGAAAAAAACAGAACATTCATAATGGGCGGAATTAATTTATCATTTTAAAAAAAATACTTTAGGATTGAATCCTAAATAGTAGCATAACAATTAAAAAAACTGCGGGCAACTCCCACAGTTTTATTTCACACAGCTTTAATTTATTCCTGTAAGATTTATTTGGAAGTCATCTTATAAACACCGTCCCAACTTTTGGAAGGAGGCCGTTTTATAAATTGTTCACATCTCTCAATATACTTCAGGGACGGTCCGTCATCTTTTATTATCTTTAATCCTTCTTTAAATTTATTAATCGCTCTTTTCCATTCCCTGTTGCCGAAAAGATCAAGTGCAGCATAATATTTTTCCATCATTAAATACATTCTTTCCGGAAGCTGTCCCTTTCTGCCAAGAAGCTCGTAAATGACAATAGGTTCCTCTTTCCCTACCACCCTAACTGTATCCAGTTTACGTACCTCAACGTCATCTCTAACTAACTCGTATGTGGTTTCGCTAATCATAGCATAAGTGTTGTAAAACTTATTTACACCCTCAAGTCTTGATGCAAGGTTTACGGAATCACCCATTGCCGTATAATCCAGTCTGTTTGTTGACCCCATATTGCCTACTACAGCTTTACCTGAATTAATCCCCATCCTTACTTTCATTACGTCAATTTTTTTGCTCTTCCAGCTATCCTGCAACTCACGAAGCTTTTTCTTCATATCAATAGAAGCAAGACAGCACCTCAGTGCATGATCCTCAAATGACTGCGGTGCTCCGTAGAATGCCATTATCGCGTCGCCTTCGTATTTATCGACCGTACCGCCGTGAGAAAGAATAATTTCAGTCATAGCCGAAAGGTACTCGTTAAGTCTTGCAACCAGCTCAGGCGGCGTCAATTTTTCTGAAATAGTTGAAAATCCGGCTATGTCAGAGAAGAATATTGTAATTTCTCTTTCCTCACCTCCAAGCTCAAGAGCTTCCGGGCTTTCTATAATCTGATCAATTACACCTGGTGCAAGATATCTTGAAAACGCATTTTTAATATATCTTTTCTGACTTTCCTCTTTCATTAATTTACTGGCTGCAATTATAGATGAAGGAAGAAAAAAGGCCAGATTCGTACCAAGCTGCTCAATCCATATATTATAATATGAAAATAGAAGAATATTAACAAAATTAAGTATTACAAGAGAAAGGACAATCGCAATAATTGATTTTTTTGCGCTTATCATCTGGACAAGAACACCGATAACTACAGCAAGAATGAGCATTATTATCAAATTAAAATATTTATTTACTTTAATAATAAATGACTCATTCAGTACTGTATTTATAATATTAATATAAGTACCGACCATCGGATAATTATTATCAATGGGAGTAGCACCAACGTCCTGAGTTCCTGTTGCAATAAGTCCCGCAATACATATTTTATCTTTTAAAGATTCAACCTGCCTTACTATATTTATAGCCTTTAAATAATTCTTATATTGACCGACAATTTCAGCGGCTTCCGTACTTTTATTTTTTTCATACTCCGCTTCATATTTTGTTATCTCATCTTTTATAATTGATTCATATTTATCTTCAATGTCTGCAATTTTCTTCTTTATGTTACTTATATCGTTCCAGGCAGTTCGTCTCGATTCAGAATCCATGGCTTTCCTGAAAGCAGTATAAGACCTATCCAGGTCTGAAAAAAGGCCGATTCTTTCCCGGGACTCATCCTCCATGTCCAGACCGTTAAAATAATTATGTATTTCATCTTTTACCTCTGTATATTCAATAAGACCATAAAATGGAACATGCTTAAAAGAATCAAGAAAAGGCCCTTCTCCGGCCCAATTTATATACATTCTACCCTTAGAATCAACCGGTATTGAGATATCTTTTTTTTCATATGTTAACGGATTTAACGCATTTTTAAGAACAATTCTTCTTCCTGGATATATTTCAACATTTTCCTTTTTTACCTTGCAGATATCCATTAGCATAACAAGCGCCATTTCGAAATAAATTCTTCCGTCATAAACATTTATCAATTTCTTTTTTCGTGCTACACCGTCTGAATCAAAATCACTGTCAGTGAATCCAAAATTGTAAGCTGAACTTACAAGTATCGGAATCGGCCTTGCTATATCAACATCCTCCCGGTCAATAAGGTGAAAATATTTATCTAATTTGCCTTTTGGGACAGGGACTGAAGCAATATTGGTAAAAATTTTTTGCGCGTTTTTCAGTTCCTCCATTTCATCAGTTGAAAGATCATAAAATTTCATTTTCCCTGTTAGAAAATGATATGGCAGAATTGCACGACCGTATTTTTTAAGACCTTCAGCAAAAATATTATCATTGTTCAATATAATTGCGGACAATTCTTCATTACTTATTTTCATATTTTCCTGAACTTTCTTCTGCAAATAGTTTACAACATCAATATCTACCTGATCAGGAGAAGGATCAGGAAATTCCATATCAAAAGTAACCTGCTCTGCACCAACCTCTGTTAAAACATCCAGAGCTGTCGCATAATAATGCCTTGGCCACGGATATTTCCCTACATTATTTATACTGTTATCATCAATATTAAGAAATACAAGCTGATCCCATTCATTAATAGGGGTCTTTAAATCGAATCGCATATCGTAAAATCTGTTTTCAAAAGACTCATAAATATTCGAAAAACTGAAAAGAGCAATAAAAACAAAACATATAAGTCCAATAATAATTCCGGAGATTGCCTTATTCTCAAGGAAATTGCTTTTAATTTCTTTTGATTTGGCTGGCATGATGTAATTCTCCCTGTTAACGAGGTATTCTTTATTTCTCTTTAGTTAAATCGTCATCATTATAAAAATATGTTAATAAAACTGTATATTAAAGTCAGGTAAGTGAATAGGAATATTACACATTAAACAGAAATTTCACTATATCACCTTCTTTGATAATATAGTCCTTTCCTTCTGATCTGAGGTGTCCTTTTTCCTTTACTATATGTTCAGATCCGGATTCTATTAAATCATCATAACTGAATACCTCTGCTCTAATGAATCCTCTTTCAAAATCGGTATGTATTTTTCCTGCCGCCTGAGGAGCCGCAGTACCTGTTTTTATGGTCCATGCCTGTAAATCAGTTGCTGCAGTATAATAAGTAATAAAATCAAGAAGCTTATATGCAGAATGGATCAGTCTAATTAATCCAGATTCTTTGATTCCTAATTCCTGTAAATACTCCTGTCTTTCTTCCATCGGAAGTTCTGAAATTTCCTCTTCAAGCTTACCTGCAAGAATTAGAAATTCTGAACCGGATTCTTTAGAGTAATTTGTTAGACTTTTTACGTATTCATTGTTAGTATCAGATTCATCAACATTTGCAAGATATAAAACAGGTTTTGCTGTAATTAGTCCGTATTCATTTATTATAAGCTTCTGTTTTTCTGAAAATTCAAGTATATTGAGTAATTTTCCCTCATCTAAATGAGATAAGAATTTATTTATTATTTCAACTTTAATTTTAGCGTCTTTATCTCCGGACGCTGCAAGTTTTGCTATCTTTTCCCGTGCTCTTTCAAGTATGCTGATATCAGCAAGACATAATTCAGTATTTATGATTTCTACATCAGAAACAGGATCAATTTTACTGTTCACATGTGCGACGTTTCCGGAATCAAAACAGCGGACGCAATGGATAAGAGCATCGGTCTTTCTTATGTCATCAAGAAACTGATTTCCCCTGCCTTCACCTTTTGAAGCGCCTTTTACAAGGCCTGCAACATCAATAAATTCAATCTTAGTTGGAATAGGATGTGATTTTTTTAAGATTTCAGCAATTTTTGATAATCTTTCGTCAGGAACCGGAACAATACCCTGATTAGCCTTTATGGTACAAAAGGGATAATTGGCCATTTGTGCATCAAGACCAGTAAGAGCATTAAATATTGTGGATTTACCAACATTTGGTAGTCCTATTATACCGCAATTAAAACCCATGAATTTTCTCCGGTAGCATTAGTAAAAAACTCTGCGTTTGATTATTATAAATGAAGTAAAAAAATAGTATTTTATACTGTTAAATATGGATAAAATAAGCGATCTTAAATCTATTTACAGTTTTTCAATATGTCAATGTTTAAATTACTAAATCAGTATTGAGAGTTTTTAATATTTTCACGCAGATACAGTTAAATAAAACTGATTTTAAAAATAAAAAAGCCCGAGCTGATAATTCAGCTCGGGCTTTTGATAATATGGTCAAGCCACACGACTGATTAGTACTGGTCAGCTGAACGCATTACTGCGCTTACACTTCCAGCCTATCAACCTCGTAGTCTTCGAGGAGTCTTCAGTGGCTTTAAGGCCAAGGGAAATCTAATCTTGGAGTGGGCTTCCCGCTTAGATGCTTTCAGCGGTTATCCCTTCCGAACATAGCTACCCAGCAATGCCGCTGGCGCGACAACTGGTACACCAGA
>JAFGDQ010000092.1 GCA_016932015.1 Spirochaetota bacterium
AGCCTTAAAGCTCCCGCATTGCTTATGTGACCTGTATCCTCAGCGTCATTATCAGAATGAATGCCATAATATATCCTGTCTGTACCGTCATCATTCCAGACACACGGTGATGACAGTTCCCCGTAATCATTATAGCACAAAATATCAGCATAATCAAAAAGTATACGGCCCGAATCTTCAGCGACAAAATCTCTTATGTATTGCTGTTTTATTTCCCGTTGAAAGCCGTTTTCCGTACCGCTATTATTATTGTCAACAGGCCCGGTGGTAAAAATCGGCTTACAATCATAACCGTTCGTTTCACAGTAATTAATGTATTCTGTTACCGCATTAAGGTAAGTATCCATGCATACGCTGTTGCCGGTTAAAGCTTCATCTCCCGCATCAAGGCCCCAGATCAGATTCCCTTCAGGACCGCCGTCTGAAGAACCTGCCCAGTGTACTCCATATACGGGATCTTTATCTCCTCCGGGTGCATTTGTCCAGGTCATATCCCAGCACCAACCGAATCCTAAAACATGCAATGGATTGCCGGCGTCATGCTGTGACTTGATTTTATTCTTAATTGTCGTTATTGCTGTATTGTTTGTATAAAAACCGGCTTCCCCTACTGTCGCATGCCTTCCTATCCGAAGTTCGGAAGATGTAACAGCAGGGATCGTCCCGTCAAATGTGGAAACCTGAAATTCTGAATCAAGACTTTCAAGCAAAACACATCCGTCCCTGTATGCCGCACTGTGAGATTCTCCTGCTATATCTACAAGCCAGGTCTTTACAATAGATATATACTCATCCGGTATATCTGTATATTTATCTACAACCGTATGGTCCGCTATGATCTGAGTCGCAACACTTTGTTCTACAACCTCAAAAATACACGACATACTCCCCCCCCGCAATCCATCGGGAGAAAATACGACAGCATCAAGACGATGGCTCCCAACTTCAAGATTATTCGGGATCGTATAGCTTGTTTCTCCCTCTCCGGAAAGCATCTGCGCTCCATCTATATACCATGAATAAATTCCGCCCGAAATATCCTCTGCTTCAGCGGTAATAGTGAAAACATTTCCCTCTGTAACAGTTTCACTACCACCTGAAAGCGTAATTTCTATAGGGTCATTCATTTCAGGAATAATTACTATGCCTGCATCACCATCAGCATTGGCCTCTGTAATATATATAATAGCTTCTGCAGTTTCACCTTCTATTATTCTAACCACTTCCATTGCACCACCATAAACTTCTCCGTCATCATAGACAATAATATTTAATGTATAATAACCTGCCGGGAACTCATTCGTATATATATTATTTCCTTCATCCAGCGTGAATTCGACAGGTGCTATAATACCCGTTGATGACTCTATGGTACCGGTGATTGTTTTCGTATTACTTAAATTATCCCATGTTACAGTTAGAGATAATGTCCCGAATCCGCTATAAGGAATTACAATAATCTCACAATTAGTGACTGCATTGGAAAGTATTTGTATTGTTTCAGTTTTGCCGCCGATTGCCTGTCCCTCGCCGTTCCTTGCTGTAACAGTTATTTCCCATTCACCCGGATTCAAATCACTAATAGTGATTTCACCGTTGACATCTGTACTTTCCGTAACAGATTCTTCATCCGGACCAGTTAGCAAGATATCATATGAATCTATTGTCATATCAATATCAGGAATTATTGTTTTTGATAATTTGCTAACATTATCTTCAAGAGCAATTTTAAGAGACACTGATCCGGTGTCCTTTTCCTGTATTGCACATCCGAAAAAGATAATAATTGCCAGTAATTGGATTAAAAGTATAATTTTTTTCATGACAGGTATCCCTCCATACCATCATTATCTATTTTAGAAAGGTATTTAAAAATTAGCAGAAGTAATAATTTATAAGAGCAATAAAACTTAAATTAAGCCGAAAGACAAAGTGAAATTAGTTATATGCTATATAATAACTTAGTTAACAATGCAGAATATTGATGAAGTATGTTCAAATAATATAAGGACAAATTAAATTTTGTATATTTATTTTTTAAAATTTAATCTTTTTGCATCCTTCACTTATTTAAATCATTAAAGTATATAATTTTTTTTTAAATTCGTCAATAAATAATGATTTTTTTTAAATAAAATCAGAAAAAATTGTTATTTTCTCTTTATTGCTAATACCTGTTACTGCGATATTATAAAAAATCTTTCCTGATTAAGTTAATAATCTACACATATAGATTATTAACTACAATAATAGTTCAAAAATATTATTTAATTACAGGATAGATTCAACAGCTATGACTTAATAATTTATAACAAACTGGAATATCATAACCAAAATCAATTAAATAATTACAGCAAAATTATAAATAAAATATAAATTTTAATCACTGGAATCTCTCTGATTGTTATACTGTTTTTATATCTATTACATATATCCCGGTTTATTATATCTCTCCCTGACCTTTTTTACTGCTCTGCAGTATGCAGTTCTGGCAGTTTCAGCTTTTATGTGCAGAAATTCACTGATATTTTCATAACTGAATCCGTCAGCCCTGTACTGAAGTATGCTTTTGTCCCTTTCACTTATACATGACAGCGCGATATTAAGCATTGCAATATCAGTAGATGATTCAAAATCGATTTCCTCTGCTGATTCATCGATATCTTCATTCTGTTTACCGGGATAAAGATCAAGATAAGAATCATCATAAAATAATAATTCAACCTTATCAGAATTTTTTCTGTAATAATCTCTTAAAAAATTTCTTGTTACATTTAAAACCCAGGTTAAAAGACTCCCTTTATCTGGATCAAACCTCCCGATCGTTATTAAAAGATGAATTAATGTTTCATTAAGCAGGTCATCCGTATCTTCGCTTTCAGTGCAGTAATTCATGCACTCTTTATATATCAAACCTGAAAATCTTTCACTAAAATTAATATAGGCCTGTTTACTGCCGTCAAGCATACCCTGAGCAATCTGTCTGTCTATTTCTTTCGAATTTAACATAAAAACCTCCCTTTATTTATATAGGTAATTTAAAAAATATATATCCCATGTGGATATAGAGAAAGACTTGTTTTATATATAAAGATAATACTTCGTGACCTTCGCGATTAATATTTTACGGCAATCCCGGACAAATCTGCCTCCAGGTCCGACATATCTTCTTTATATCATAATTTGTAGTAACAAATTGATTATTAAAATAATAATAAAAAGCGGATTCTATAAATATAACAAACCATCTGAAAAACGAAAAGTATTTAGTATAAAAAATTGTGTTTTAGCAGAAAAAATTATTAAAAAATTTATTTTTATACAAATTTATACGCCCAATGATTCCTTCGCTTATTAACCGCTTCAAAGTCTAACTTTTAACATTTTAAAAAATTTTTTTTGTAATTAAAAAAATTTCTGAAATCCGGCCTTGATCACAAAAATATGTAACGCGTTTTCGTATATATAGGCAAAGAGCAGTTAAAATCAGGTAACAGCTTAATCACAAGTACTGTTTCTTTTCTGGGCGCGATAGTATTGATAAATACGCAAGCTGTTTCAGGAAAGAATATCCCGGGAACATGTCTGGTGAAGAAAAGCGAAACAATGCCGGATAACTGCCTTAAAAAATATTTAAAGGAGAAACAAGATGGCAAAGGTAAAATTAAACACTTTAGTAACAGATGTAAGAAACAGGCTTGGAAACGTTGTATTCTCAAAATGGAAAGACACAAACTATGTCAGGGAATATACGACTTATTCAAGAGGCAGCAGTGAAAGACAAATCGAAGTAAGAGAAGCTTTCGCTCTTCTGGTATCCATATGGAGAAGCATGGGTCAAGTCATGCACAGCTCATGGAATAATTACGCTCATGATATGAACATGACGGGATTTAACGCTTTTATTAAAGCTAATTCCTCCCGCGTTTTATCCGGTGAAGCGCTTGAGCTTTTCAAAAACTACGGAGAGGAAAACCTTCTTTCAGTCAATATGTAAGCGTCAAATTAACCACATCTTCACAAGAAGTGAAACATGAAATAAACTGCTGGAAAAAGGAGGCAGTTTATGGAAAAATACAT
>JAFGDQ010000093.1 GCA_016932015.1 Spirochaetota bacterium
AAAACGAGAATCGAAACGCCCATTGCGGACCCGCTTGATGTGGTGTTGTGGAGGCCGGGGGAGAAAAACCCCCGGCTATCCGATTGGAAACTTCAGTCTTTAATAAAGGACTGTCCTATGTCAAAATAAACAGACTGAGAATAGCCAGGCCATGGAAGAAACAGTAATGACCAAGCAGGGAATATTGAGATACAACTTGAGTCCATTTCTCCAACTTCTTTTATTCGAAAAATAGTAAATTTATTTTTTGATATTGTGAATTGAATATTTTTCTTCTGGCCACTAGTAAACTTATAGACTTTCCCTTCATAAAAAACATTACTATTTGAAATAGTATATTCTACTTCAGTAAAACCAGTTGGAACAGGTCTAATTATTATTTCATTAGGCATTATGTGCTCATAGAAATAAAGCTTTCCATTTAACCATATACGCGTGAACCATACGCCATTTTTATTATTTGCTTTAATAGCTTCCGATAGGTTATCACTTGAAAAATCTAAAATAAGAAAGCCATTATTACCTTCCTTATCAGTTATATCATTATTCTTTTTTGTGTCGAAATTATATTTAAATGAAGTCCTTCGACTAACTTTATCGTAACTAATAATGAGGTGCGTTTCATTATCTTTTTTAATATTTACTTTGATTTCTCGCCATGAGTCACTTACCCAAGATTTGAATAATTTACTATTGTTCCCTAATCTGTAAAAAATAGAATTTTCTCCAACATTTAATGGTATTTTTATTATTTCGTTGGGTAAAATTTTTGTACGAGATCTTATTGGAAATTTCGAATTTATTCTTAATTGATATCCCCAAGTTATATTTAAAGGATTATCTTTTGCATCAGAAGTATAACTTTCTGGTAAATATTTTTCAGAAAAATCTAAAACAAGAAAACCTACATCTTTATTCATTTCCTGTTTAATCTGATTTGAAGTACAAGAAATAAATAAAATGGATATTATTATAAGTTTTAGAATTTTCATAAATCTCATTTACTTTCCAACATAATATTATAAGGCATAGCCTTATTTATAATCAATTACTTTATTTTCTAATCCTAACTCAACAATCTGCCTATATGTTAATTCCCAGACTTTTTCTATTGAATTCCATTTTCCGCCGGCAGATTTTACAAGTTTTCTGAGATACATATCATTATAATTTATTCTAATCGAAATTATTTTATTGGGAGGTATTCTTTTAGGTTTAGTATTTCTGATTTTATTATCAACAATAATTTCGACAGTAGTTATTCTCTTTTTGGATATCTCATCGTACCTGTATCTAATACATACAAGATCATCACCAAATTTTTCTGTCAGTTTTTTGGTTCCGGGTTGTCCGGGCTTTAATATTTTTTCAGTTTTCATAGGTATAATATCGAAATGTGAAAGCAATATAATAGAAATGTTTAATATAAAATAAATATCTTATCCTGATAAACAAAATACCCGGAAAGAAAAAGTGAACCAACAGTATTTCAAAAAAAAGTAAGCATTATCGTAAATAAAATAGATTTATATATTAAAAAAAACATATTAATATGTCAATTTTATTATTCAAAATTAACATAAATTTTATGTCAAAAAGATATTCAGCGCTCTTTCAAACATTAAAAGGGCGCTGAATTATACAGTCATGCTATGCTCCTGCTGTTGTTGTTAAGCTTGCTGCAGCGGAAATGTTTCCCGCGTTTGCGTAGTCAGCATCCGCAGCTATCGCGTATACGTGATATTCCGCACCCGGCTCAAGGCCGGTAATGCTGAACGGTGATGCAGGATCAGCACCGGATTCATACATTGCAATACTGTTCGCCGGTTTCCCGTCGATAATTCTCTGAACAAAGAATATTACATGCCTCTGTTCCGTACCTGCAGGGAGGATAAATTCGCAAATAATCTCACCTGAAGCAGGGCCTGAGCCAGCGGATAATGATACAGGCTCGTTTTCGCCTGTGCTTTTAAAAAGCTCCATTGCCGTGTTGTCAAGAATGCGGCCAATGTTTGCTTTAATGAAAGCATTGTAGCCGGACATGTTAATGTTCTGTTCCTCAGCATAAGCGTCCCATGCTGCATGCAGAGTGCTTCCTGCGCTTTTCCATACCAATACTGCAGTTGCGAACGCGTCTCTTATCTCGAGCTGTCTTTCGCTGCTGCCTCTTGAATGGGCTGAATACTGTCTTACGTAATTTGTGTCTTTCCATTTGGAAAATACTACGTTACCCATTCTGTTTCTTACGTCTGTTATTAATGGACTTAAAGTTACTTTTGACATTGTGTGTCTCCTTTTATTGTTTTAGTTTTTTAAGGGCTTGTTTGTTTCATTCAGTAACTGTTTCGCATTTGCCCGGCCGGTTTCCGGATAATCCGTTTATGGAAATATCCGGAGGCTTTTGCTTTTTCAGTACGGAAATTTTTTTGCCCTTATATATATATACACGAAGACCTTACAATTGCGGCTTTGCTGCGCTTTGTGATGTGCCTGTAGCTCTATGTCATAAAGTTAAGGATTGTTCTTTTCCCTTGATTTCTTAGAGGGGCAGGGCCGTATCATGCTAAAAAATATTGAGTTTTTATTACAGTGATCCTTTGACCTCACCTGCATGGGGTGGGGGATGAGGGCACGTTGCAGGCATTGCTCTGTATCCATACCTTACATGATATATAATGTTATGCACGTGCAGCATTTTCGGCACCTATCATGATCCAAAAAACCATTCGGAAAAACTGTCAAATCAATCTTCACCCGAACGATTAGAAAACGATTAGGAAACGATTAAACCAGAAATAGAACTATGGAAGTATGAGTTGTATAATTTTAATTTTTTTTAAAAAAAAGTTAAAAAAATTTATCATTTTATACAAATTTGAGTTTTCTTTGTAAGATTAATGTGTATATTATTATAAGGCAGTAAATTATAATTTTAGTACTCAAGTTTATCTTACAAATTTTTATAATATTGCCTCTTCTTTTCAAATCTTCACATTTTTTTAATCTTTGAAATTCTTTTAAATTATAAAAACTCTGTTAACCCCTGCATGTGTTTTACATGCTGAGGCAGAGGTATATAAAACTATAACAACAGGTACTATGAAATAAACAGGAGAATAAAAATGAAAACATTAAAGGAAATTGAAAAAAGTATTGCTCAGGGAATGAGCGAAGGAAACAGGAAATCATATATTGAATTCGTGGAAAAATATTCGCGTCCCATTTACAGGGAATGTTTGAAAGTAAGTAATGATTCCGATGAAGCAGATGACCATTTAAATGAAATTCTTATACGGATAGTTATTTCAATCGGACAATTTGATCCTGATATAAGCAGTATGCTCAGATGGGTCTTAAGTGTAACAAGAAACTACTTCAGGAACTATTTAAGGGACCAGCAGCTGAAACCGGAACTTGTATGTTATGAGGAGGACGCTCTTGATCTTTATGTACAAAGGCCTTTTGTTACAGAAGAAGATAATACTGATGATGAGGAAGACGATGAGAATATACCGGACCTGATAAAGCTGAGAAAAGCGCTTGCAGGTATGAGCAAAAGAGACAGAAGCATTCTCTTTTACAGGGCAGACGGTTTCAGTTATGAAAACATCGGCGAATTTCTCGGCATTAAAAGCGGAACTGCAATGACCGCATATTCAAGAGCTGTCAGAAAGATAAAAGATATGTTTGCTTGCGAGGTTAACGCATACGCTTAAGTTCTTTAAGATAGAACCGCCTTTTGAGTATTGTGACAGATTTTCAAGGTGTAGCCTGTGTACCCGTTTGAACAGCTTTTCGAAGCCCCCTCCGGGGGGCGAACCATGCGCAGCATGGCTATGGGCAGAGAGCACAAAGATGTACTTTTAGCACTGAACAACTCAGACCCGGCACACAATAAAATCTCACACATAACCCGAAAGACACCAAAATACTGATTGAAATTAATTCAAATGAATACAGAATATTGAACAACAGCAGCAAACAGGCAAAATATTAATGATAAAAAAACTTCACATGGAAATCATTGATGAAGATAAAGGAACTTATCATATAAAGATAAGCGGTAGCCATGTGGCCTTTTTAAAGTACAACCCGGAAACAAGAAATCTCAGCTTTGAAAACACTAATGAAATTGTATCTTTTCTGCGGGATAATGAATACCAGTTCAGAAAACTTCTGCACAACAAAAGGAATCATACATTTCATAAAAATTTTACTCTTGATTTTTCCATCATAGACGGAAAAGACGTTCAGGCATTTAATGATAAGAACAACCTTATGGTCTCTGATCACGGTAAAATATATGCTCTCAGTGAAGATAAAAAAAAGGACCTCACAGAAATCTTTACTGACGGAAGCTTCCATCCAAAGAGGGATGCTGGTGCTTTTGCCTTTCTGGTGAAGAACAAAGACGGCTCGTATATAGAGAAAGGATTTATCTCTGAGAGCAAAAGTTCGGCACTTATAGAGCTTGAGGCAGTTATAGCTGCACTTGAATATTATACTGACGATGTAAGGATAGTGACGGATTCACAATATGCGCGTAAGGGCATTGGTGAATGGATCATTCACTGGAAGCTGAATAACTGGACTACGGCAAACGGGACAAAAGCGAAGAATATTGATATGTGGATGCGTCTTGATGAGCTTTGCAGCAGCAGGTATGTCGAATTTGCCTGGGTAAAGGCACACAGCAGTCATTTTGAAAACGATTACTGCGACCTGCATTCCAGGGCCCTGATAGAGAGCTTGTAGCATAAATAGATATTTTTCAGTAATACATCAGTCTAAAATAAAGTGTTCATTCCTCTGAATTAGAGTTTTATATAATACTTTTTAAATCTCCAGGCATAGTGCAGTTAAAAAAATCAGTAGCAATTTTCAGGATTTTCGTATAGATTAACACTTCTAAAAGTGAGTCCGTTTTCTGAATTATATATGACGTATTAATATTTCGCAATTATATGAAAAGACTGATATTCTTATTCCATATAGTTTTTTTTCTTCGTACTATTTCTACCGCACAGGAGACGATACATTTAACCAATGGTGAATGGCCTCCGTATTTTTCAAAAGACCTCAAAGATTACGGCATAGGCTCGCGCGTAATAACAGAAGCGTTTGCTCTTGAAGGAGTTAAGGTTGAATACGGATTTTTCCCGTGGAGGCGGTCTCTTATGCTGGCTGAAAAAGGCGAATGGGATGGAGCTGTGGGATGGGAAATCAACAGCGAAAGACAGAAAAAATTTTATTCCAGTAACAAGGTCTGGGAAGCCCCCTGGGTATTCTTTCATTTAAAATCAAAAAAGTTAGACTGGAAAACACTTGATGATTTGAAGGATCTTCATATTGGAGGAACGCTTGAATATATGTATACAGTGGAATTTCAAAAAGCTGAACGTTCAGGTAAAATAAAAGTAGACAGAGCTGCATCAGACGGGCTCAACTTCAGAAAATTACTAAACGGTCGTATAGATATTTTTCCGCAGCTTATTGATGTCGGTTATTACCAGTTAAATAAACTTTTTGACAGGAAAACCGTTATTTTGTTTACTAATCATAACAGGCCGCTCGGGAAACATACGGAATATTTACTGTTAACCAGAAAACATAAAAAAAACGAAAAGCTGATAATAGTTTTTAATAAAGGATTACAGAAATTAAAAGACAGCGGAAAATATGATGCTTATTTTAATGAACTGAGAAGTGGAAAATATAACCGGTCTTTTAGAAACTAATAACAGATATAATTTATAAAATTTTGTTTTGTTAATTAGTACCGATTATTCATTTCAGTTTTTGTTTGGTTTTAATAATTAGTTCTTTTAAGCACACATAAATACATGAATATAGCGGATATTCACAAAAATAAAAACTGATTTAATCAAAACATGTTTAAAAATAATATTTTTTTAAAATTGACAATAAAGCAGCATAAATAAAAAATTGCTGTAATTATTATTCAAAAATATAATCTGCATTAGCGGATTACTAATACTTATGGAAATTCTTATGTAAATGCAGTTTAAATATACGGTATTTTTAATGCTAACGATATCCCTGGTCTTTACCGCCTTCAATTAAATTGATTTATTAACTGAAGAGAAAAGAGATGGCGGTGCTTATTCAGCAGTTTCCCAATACTCTATAACCGGAATCACACTTTTGCCGCACAGTGTAATTCCGGAAAATCGGGTACTGAAACTTACCAGCAGACTGAAACAGTCTGCATCTTTCCTGACAATGGTCCCTTTGATATTGCTTTTATCTGTAAAGCAATTATCAGCCAAACCGGAAAACCGGATATATTCTCAGGAAAGAGCCGCGAATTTTTTCACCGCAGCCGGCACATAAAGGTTATAAAACAAGCCGATAAAGTTCGGTTTTTTAAACCCAATCCCAGGAAACAACATTAAACCCGGATAATGCAGATATCACCTGCAGGCAGGTAACGCGTACATATGAACCGTACAGGTTTTATTATGCACTTTGTTCAGGACACTTATTACTGAATCATCCGGGAATCTGTATTTTATGAAGAAAATTAAAAACTGAATCCGACTCACGGAAAGAAAATTTTCAGTCCGGACGGAAATAAAAATATAGTTAAATTTAAAGAAGTTTGAGGAAATAATGATCAATAAAGATAAGACCGATAGAATCTGGAATCCGAAATTTACGCGGATAGCTGTAATTGCAGTAATTTTTAATATATCTCATTTTATGATGAATACACTGATTCCAAAATACGTTGACAGCCTTGGAGCTACGGCAGCCATTGTAGGTGTTGTTTCAAGTATGTTCGCTATCATGTCTCTGAGTATCAGGCCTGTGTCCGGGCCTGCAACGGACTATTACAGAAAAAACCGGTTAATGTCCATCTCACTCGGACTTGTAGTCCTTTCATTTATAGGATACGGGCTTTCAGACAATCTTACCCTGATTATTATTTCAAGGCTGATCCATGGTATGGGCATTGGTGTTGCCGCGCCGCTGAGTATGGCAATGGCCAGCAGCACGCTTCCGGAAGACAAACTGGCCTCCGGTCTTGGTATTTTTACGCTCGGGCAGGCAATCGCTACTGCTATTGCGCCTTCTATAGGACTCGCGCTTTCCGGTTCAATTGGTTACAGCGCGACATTTTTTATTGTAGCAGGATTTATTTTTATCGGGTTTATTCTGGCACTGCAGCTTAAATCAAGCGCCCCGCCCAAGAAATCAAAGTTCAGGATTCAGCTTAAACGTGTTATAGTACCTGACCTTGTTATCCCGGCAACAGTTGCCGCATTTACGACAATAGGATTTGCCAGCATCAGCTTTTTTATAATTATTTACGGTGGTCTGCGCGGAATTTCGGGTATTGGCCTGTACTTTACAGCGTATGCCATTGCGCTTTTAGTCTCAAGGCCGTTAAGCGGAAGAATAGCAGACAGATACGGAGTAGACAAGGCAATAGTACCGGGATTGCTGATTTTCGGGGTCTCATTTTTACTGATCAGCATGGCAAAGGGCATTTATATGTTTTTAATAGCCGGAGTAATAAGCGCGTTTGGATACGGCATTTGTATACCGCTTCTTATGGCTATGAGCATGCAGCTCGTTCCTCGCAGTAAACGCGGTGCAGCCAGCAACACGATCTATACAGGCCTTGATGTAGGGTATATCTCAGGCCCTATTTTAGCGGGTTTTGTAATTACAGGAATAAAATCATATACCGGAAATGAAATAACAGGCTATGAGATTATGTACATGACAATGCTGCTTCCAATATTTACAGCTCTTGTTATCTATCTGTTTAACATGAAAAAGCTGAAAAAGAAACTTGAAATAGTAAAAAATGAACAAGCTCAGGCTGCGTGAATCCAAAGTTATTTTTTGAAGTTGTTATAAAAATACAGATTTCGGCTATTACAGGCTGCGCTAATGTCTGTAAGATTCTCAGCCAAAGCCGGGTATAAGCGAACGTCATACGGCTTTACCGGAGTGCAGGATGGAATATCGGCCTGATTCACTGGAATAAAAAACCTCAATAACTGCATAAAAATGCCTTGTATCATAAATTACTCATAATTTATATTGCCTTTAAAAAATAATTCTGACATTTAAAAATTATTGAAAGAGAAACATAAACAATTGCAGCAAAAGCAAAATAAACCGGAAGAATATCTCGAGGAATGGGACTGGAAAACAGCAGAACCAACCGGAAAGGCTGTGTCCAGAAAAAAAGCACATAAAGAAGGAATCGCTCATGAGGGTGTTCATTTATGGGTTATAAGAACGGAACCGGAAACAGAAGTACTTTTCCAGCGCAGAGCAAAAGATAAGGATACTTTTCCCGGCTGCCTTGATATTACAGTCGGCGGCCATGTACCTTTCGGAGTAAATGAAAACAAAATTCAGAAAGAAGCATATGAAGAAATAGGTATAAGCCCTGCTGACAGCGATTTAACTGATCTTGGATATTATCGATACGAAGAAAAGATAGATGACTTTGATCACAGGGAATTTCAGCATGTATTTCTGTTAACTGATAACCGGGCTTTGAACGAATACAATTTTGTTGACAATGAAGTTGAAGGGATTTACGCAGTTAAACTGCCTGATCTGATCAGTATACTGCATAATGATTATTTTTTTTCTGTGGAAGGCTATGAAGGCTCTGAATTAATTTCAATGAAAGTCTCAAGAAAAGATTTCCATCCGCTGCTGTTTACCGGGCCAATGGAACAATACATGAAAATTATTATTGAAGCGGTAACGGGAATTTCACTCGGCAGAGAAGTAACTGCGAAAATGCCTTCAGTTAAAGCGGCATACGAACAAATATGAAAGAATATAAAATACGAAAAAATAATCGATTGAAACATTATGATTATTCGATGGGTGGCTGGTATTTCGTAACTATTTGCGCCAAAGACAAAAAAAATATATTCGATGAATACCAGAATATTGTAGGGACAGGGCTTGCCCCTGTCCTCAATGAAAATACTGAAAATAATGATTTAAATAATACAATTATACGGTTATCAAAATTGGGACAAATCATTGAAAAACAATGGAACAGTATCCCCGGCCAAAATAAAAATATAGAATTAGATCAATACGTCATTATGCCTAATCATATACATGGAATTTTAATTATCAATAAACGGACAGGGGCAAGCCCTGTCCCTACAGTATCAAATATTATTGGATCATTTAAATCAAAAACATCCGTAGAATATCTCAATTATGTAAAATCAAATAATTTAAACGTTTCCGGTCAAATATGGCAAAGATCATTTTATGACCACGTGATACGAAATGAAAAATCATTACACAACATTCGGGAATATATTATTAACAATCCTGCAGAATGGGAAACAGACAAAGAAAATAAAGACAGTATAATAAAAAAATCCATAGGACTTGCAACTGCGGCTCAGGCTGCTGATTAACAAAAATGATGTAAATATGATAAATATAAAAAAGCTTAAATATCCGTTTTCCTGTTTGAAAACTAATAAATCAGAATGGCTCCCTGGGGCTGTATTTTTTACTTTATTGTTTCTTGTAAGCACTGTCATGAACTTCAGCCTGACTTATATGGGTAATACCAGTGAGAAGGCTGTAAGTATGGTATTGCAGCATTATCTGTTTGTAATAATTTTTCAAATTCTGAAAGTATTATTTCTTTATGTGATAATCGGAAGCCTGCTGAGTATTGTTTTTTCAAGAGCATTTAAAGAGATACAGAAAAGATCTTCATTTATCAAGAAACATGAATCATTTTATATCGTTTTATTTACTGTAATTGCTCTGTTTTTGTTTACGTTCCTTTTGTTCTCTGAAAAGTTAATTCAGAATCCGCAGTCATATGTGGAGAATTTCTCAGCACATAGTATTATTTTTAAGCATTATCAGTATCTGTTGACAGATAATTTTTCACCTATGCTTTTTAAAATAATCAGATACATAATTCTAATTGCTTTCGCTGTTTTTTTTACAGCGTCATTCAATTTTAAAAAGATTCTGCTTTATATATCAGAAGCATTACGATGGTTAAAATCCCTGTCTTTCAGGTATAAAGCAATACTGCTGACTGCATTTGCTTTATTTTTTGTTTTTAAATTTTCGTATTATTTTATTTATAATAATACGGATACAGGTAAACCTAATATCCTTATTCTTTCATCTGACGCATTACGGCCGGATCATTTCAGCTGTAACGGATATGAAAGAAATACAACGCCGAATCTGGACAGGTTCGTAAAAGAATCTTTTCAGGTAAGAGGAATGTTTACAGTTCTTCCGAGAACATTCCCGTCATGGGTGAGCATACTGACATCAAAGTATCCTTTGTCGCATGGAATAAAGCATATGTTTCCCCGCACAAGGGAAAGAATCGTAAAGTTTGAATCCGCGGTTTCATATCTGAATAATGAAGGATACAGAACTTCTGTAATCTCCGATTTTGCGGGCGACATCTTCCCGAGAATTGACCTCGGGTTCGATAAAGTCTCTGCGCCGGACATGAATACTCTTGTTCTGATCAGACAGATAATTCTTGAAAAACAGACTTTTCTACTCCCGTTCATTTCCAATAAATTCGGATTAGGCTTTTTCCCTGAAATGAAAGATATGGCGAAACTTACTTTTCCCGAATACCTGACAGAGGAAACTATAGCTGAAATCGAATCGAGCGGCAAGGATCCCTTTTTTATTGTGACGTTTTATTCAATCACTCATTTTCCTTTTTCACCTCCGTATCCTTATTATAAGAAATATACAGATCCGGATTATCAGGGAGGTTTTAAATATTTTAAAGACAGAGTCGTAAACCTTAACCAGGACAGGACTGTATCTGCTGAAGTAAGAGATGAAGACAAAAAGCAGGTAGTTGCTTTATACGACGGATGCGTAAGCAAGTTTGACAGGGAAGCCGGAAAAGTTATAGAATTCCTGCGCGACAGTAAAAAACTTGATAACACTATAGTTCTTATACTTTCCGATCATGGCGAAAATTTATATGACTGCGATTTCGGTATGGGGCACGGCGAGCATTTAAAGGGCAATGATGCCCTTGAGATACCTTTTATAGTTCACCATCCTGCTCTTGATAATTTAAAAGGACAGACTGTCCGTCTTACCTCCAGTTCAATTGATGTTATGCCTACATTATTTGACATTGCTCAATTCAGTAAGCCTGATTATTTTACAGGCAAATCCATGTTAAACAGAATTAATAGTTCTGAAAGTTGCGTATCGGATAATTTTGATGCTGTTAACGCATATTCCGAAACAGGCATGTGGTTCGACAATGACAAATCATCGCCGCTGTTTTTTCATCATCAGAGAATAGATTATCCTGACATATCAGGAGTTTCAGGTATTGATTTTAATTATAATGATGAAGTTGTTACTTATCAGGAATATCAAAATATTGTGAATGCAGCCAAGTACAGGGCAATATTTTCAGGACAATATAAACTGATATACATTCCACTTAAGGATCGGGTTAAATTTGAGCTGTATAATTTTAAAGAAGACCCTGATAATTGCAATGATCTTTCAAAATCACGAAAAGACGTTCTTGATAAAATGAAAATTCTTTTTTATGATTTTATTGATAAGGAAAGTGCTGGAAATTTTATATTCAGTAAAGATTATATTTTTCCAGCTTTTAATGACCCGGTTTATTGATGAACTGTATACTTGGAGTTTTAATTGAAGAAAATTAGTAAAAAGAAAATAATTTTATTTATTCTCCTGATTATTGCTGCAGGACTGACAGCCGTCTATTTATGGGCGGCTTATATATTTTTTCCTGATGATTATGAGATAACAAAAAGTGAAGCCCTGCAGAAAGGGCCTCAGAATGACAGGCAGAAAATTGCTTATTCTTTAATTGATGAATTAAATACCGCAGAAGTTAAAAATTATGATAAAAAAAGTATTCTGAACACACTTAAAAAAATCAGGGACGGGCAGTATTATATAAAAAACGATTCGTTTATTAAAGGTGCAAACAAAGACATCTGTTTCAGAATGGGGACAGGGTATCCCGGCATCTGGATGGACGAAAGGTCAAGTATACTTGTACCGGATAATGCTTCTATATCTTTCAGGCTAAATTCTGAAAATTTTTCAGAGCTTGAATTTTCCGCGCTTTCATTACTGTCAGACGGAAAAGCTGGAGTTGAAATATTGTCAGCCGCAGGAAAAAAGCTCAGAAAAGAGATGAATCTTGAAAAATATACTCACAAGCATACCGGCCCGGATGTGGCAATAAGATATAATAATACCGGATTTCCAAGAGCAAAAGAGGAAACAGGCTGGAATGAATATAAAATCGATCTTTCCGAATTTTCCGGTAAATCCGTAACAGTCAGATTTTCATTTAAAGGTAAAGACGGCGGGGCATTATTCATCGGAAATCCGAGGGTATTTAAAAAATCCGGGTCAAAAAGATATAATGTTATTTACCTGATATTTGACGGAGTATCAACCAGGCATTTCAGTTTTTATAATGATGATTCCAGACTTACGCCTTATATGAAAGAGGTTGCAGACAGGGAATTCATTGTCTTTGACAATATGTTTACACTGGGCAATAAAACAAGAATATCAACAGTCGGCCTTTTTTCTTCTATAATTCCCCTGGAATCGGGACACGGAATCAACAGAAATTTTATTCCTGAAAATACAAAGGAAAGGTATTACAGGGGAATACGTTTAGGAAAGTATGAATCTCTGCCGGACGTATTTAAAAAGAACGGTTACATAACGGAACAGTTCGGTAACAGCGGCTTTACGGTTCATCTAATTTCAACAGGCGTTGATTACGGTTTTGAACGGTCGTATGAATTTTCCTACAATCCTTATGATACATACGGCATTTCACACAGGTTTTTTGAATTCCTTAGAAAAAACAATAACAGGGAATTTTTTGCATATCTGCATTATAATTCGCCTCACAAGCCTTTCTTTGCTCCTCCGAAATATTTCCTGAAGGGTGCAGTTAATGCTCCGCTTGAAGCACTCTGGAGGCCGGACTTTATGGGATGCATCAGTTATACTGACGATGTTTTTAAAAATATCTATCTGGCTTTAAAGCAAAACGGGCTGCTTGAAAATACAATACTTGTGGTTGCGACGGATCACGGTGCAGGGTATAATCTGAAAAAATTTGATATGGGATTTCATTATAATGATTATACCAGAATGACATTTATGACAAGGCTTCCTGAAGCCTTAAAGCAGAAATATAATATTAAGGCAAAGCGGATAAATACATATGTATCATCAATAAATACAGCTCCGACTCTGGTCGATCTGTGCGGTTTCGCAAAAGTGAATGCTTTTGACGGAAGGAGCTATAAAAAAGTATTAACAGAAGAGTTCCATAATGACTTTTTTGATAAGGAGCTCTGGTGCTTCGGCAGAAAAAGTTGTTCTGTGATTACAGATGATCATTATAAGTATATTTTTACCTTGCAGGATGCAAAAGATAAAATTAAAAATAAATATTATTTCTTCGGCAGTAAACAGGAACTTCCTTTTGAAGAAATATATGATCTGAAAGCGGATCCTGAAGAAATGAATAATCTGATTCATTCGCGCCCGGATAAACTGATGAAATTCAGAAATATCTATACCAGGAACGATTTCCATCATCCGGAAAGAACAGTCCTGTCTTTTTTTAATACTGAAAATAAACAGCATCAGATAGAAGTTGATCTGAAATGCAGGTCAAAGATAAATGACATTATTTTATATTCTGAAGATTTAAAAAAGCAGGAAGAAAGTACAATTCTGACAACCGGAGACAGTACAAAGATTATTTTCCGGTCAAAAACCTCCCCATTATATCTTGTATTTAAAAATGAAGAAGACAGGTCGCCGGTATCAATTTCTATAAAATCCGACGGCGCTTTAATTAACAAAAACAGAATATATTCCACTTATCTTAATCTGAATTATTTTAATAATCCGGTTGTAATCAAAGAGAATAAGGATTTCTTATTATTAAATGATACCAGGTTGCCGGTTAAAAGTGATATCATGAATTCTGAAAAAGGGTTATCCGTTAAAATTTCCCGCATGGACCTTCACAGATGGATTGATATAGGTAAACTTGAAGAATCAGGCATTTCTGCGGGAATGAAAGAAACTCTTAAATCCTGGGGCTATATTCAGTGACTTCAAAATTTTTTTTTTTGACTTTACATGTAATTTATTAGTATAATAATAACTGCTGATATTTAATTCACTTTTTCTTTATAATTAATAATCAAATATCTTTATAAATACTTATATTGTTATACCTCTATTTTTATCCGGATTTATACAATATACCTGGCAACAGGAATTCATTTTTAATTAGTTATTGAAGAATGTTTGCTTTTTTCCGATAAAATTGAGGTATGCTGTAATTGAAGCAGTTAGTTTTAACCTTTAATTCACCAATCACTAATCAGATTTTTCAGGGAGGCTGAAATTATGAAAAAAATAGCTGTTGTTTTATCAGTTGCTTTTATGTTAACCGCCTGCGGCGGTACGCAGTACAGGGATGCTTCGGAAGATAAAGGGTCAATGGAGTTCGGGCCTAAGGAAATAAAAATTACTGTTAATAAAATGGTCTCTTCCATGTATGATTTTCTGAAGAATGAATGGAAAAAATCCGCATTCCTTCAGGTAAAAAAATTCAGGAACAGAACATCTGAACATATTGATACAAGACTGATAACAGATGAGATCACTACAAACCTTATTAAGAAAAGAATAAAATTTGTAGATGACACTCTGAGCCAGGAAGCAATCGAGGAAATGGAGCAGGGAATGACAGGCATGATTGACCCGGATGCTGCAATCCCGGTTGGAATGGCAAAATCCCCGAATATGTACATGACGGGAGATATCAGGGACAATGTAAGGACTGTAGGCGGAAAAAGACTTCAGTATCTTGTAATTACTTTAAAACTGTATAATCTGAAAACAAGGGTTGTTGAATGGCAGGAACAGCAGGAGTTTCTTAAAGCGACTTCAAAAACAAAATATTCCTTATAAAAAAATAATTAAGGAAAGAAAGGATGAAATATCCAAAAATAATTATTGCTTTTATTCTTATTTCAGGGATTGTCTCATGTTCTACGGGCTATAACAAGCTTATGAGGGAGTCAGAAATTGCCTTTTACAAAGGTAATTATGTTCAGGGAGCAAAGAAACTGCTTCCTTATGTTAATAATGAGGATAATAATCAGCTCATTTTTCTTATGGAATGCGGAATGATGCTGCATGCTGCCGGAGAATATGAAAAAAGCAATAAAATTCTGATGGGGGCGGCTAAACTTGCAGATAATATAGCCGTTAGCATAAGCAAGCAGACGGCAGCACTTCTCCTGAATGAGACGAAAACCAACTATAAAGGCGAGGATTTTGAAAGGGTACTGATACATATGTATATCGGCATTAATTTTCTGATGCTGAATGACGCGGACAGCGCAAGAGTGTCTTTCAAGAAAGTAAACGACCTGTTAAGGGATATCAATGTAACAACAGGCAAGAGCTATAAACAGAATCTGATGGCCAAGTATCTGACTGCAATTGCTTTTGAATTATCGGCACAGCTTGATAATGATGACAATGACAGGGAATTCGCGTATATAGAATACAAGCAGATAAATAATCTTGATCCGGGACTTCAGCTTGTATATGCTGATTTGCAAAGACTTTCAAAAGATCTTGGAGATAATGAAGATTACGATAAATGGGTACAGAAATACGGTCAACAGGACAATTCCCCCGTTAATGCGGGTGAGTTGGTTGTGATTTTTCAGGCAGGTCAGGGTGCCATTAAGGTCTCAAGAGGACATCTTTTAAATGATGTTAAAATGAAAAACGGGATCAATGTTTCAGTCAGAAAGATACCTGTAAAAGCCGGGGTTACAGTTGCAGGTGTTTTTATTGCTTTAAAAATAGCTGAACATCCGATACCTCAGTTCAGAAAAAGATCCAATAAAATTGATCATCTTGTCATTAATGTTAACGGCAGGGACATCGCAAAAACCATATTGCTTGAAGATGTAGAGAATACAGCTGTGAAGAATATGCAGGACAATTATTCCAGAATGTATGCGAAAGTTGCGGCCGGTATTGCTGCTAAGGCTGTTGCTTCACTTGCTGTAGGAGTCGGCGCAAAAAAAATAGCGGAACAGTCAAAGAAACTCGGCGGTGTAGCCGGTTTAATAGGCGTTATTGCAGGAGCTGGAACAGGAACAGCTCTTGCTTCTCAAATTAAACCGGATTTAAGAAACTGGCACACATTGCCAGCAAATCTGCAAATAGGCCGGGTATTCCTTAGACCCGGTAAGTATGATATCGTTGTTAAATATATGGGGAAAAACGGACAGATTTATAAAACGGATAAAGAAAGTATAGAGATCAAAAAAGACCGGAAAACATTTTTGAATTACAGAAGTCTGTATTAAATTCTGATAATATATTGAATAATAATATGTGGACGTTCAATAAGTGCAGTTCACATATTATTATATTTTGCCGCTCATTTTAGCAAGATCCTCTTTTTTACCCAGAACAACCAGAACATCATTTACGTTCAGTTTTTCCTGAGGTGTAGGATTGAATATCATTTCACCCGTGCTTTTTTTAATTGCAACGATGATAAGTCCGAAGTCCTTTCTAAGGTTGCTTTCTATCAGATTTTTTCCCGCAAGGTTGGATTTTTCCATTATTCTGGTTTCCTCCATTACCAGGCCAAGGTGTTTATCCATCATCGCAATATCAATAAAATCCACTACAGTAGGCCTGATTATTACCTGAGCCATTCTCTTGCCGCCGATAAGATAAGGTGAAACAACCCTTGTTGCTCCTGCTCGTTTGAGTTTGATTTCTGACTTTTCGTCCGAAGCTCTTGACAATACAAAAATGTCAGGCCTTATCCCTTTAGCTGTTAAAGTTATGAATACATTGTCTGCATCCGACTGAACTGCTGTAATTATTCCTTTTGCGTTTTCTATTCCGGCTTTAATTAAAGCTTCCTCTGATGTCGCGTCCATTGCTATGTATAGATATTTATCTTTAATTAACTGTTCAATACCCGTGCTGTCATTTTCAATTACAACAAAATCGATATTATAGGTTTCGAGTTCAGTGCAGATAAGGCTGCCGATCCTTCCGTATCCGCATATAATATAATGATTTTTTAATTTGGTAATTTCCTTCTCCAATTTTTTTCTCCCGAGTGTCTCTGCTAATTCTCCCTCTATTATAAATCTTACAATATTTCCAATAGTATAAGCACCGAACGTTATGCCTGTACTTATTACAATTATGGTAATAATTCTTCCGATGTCTGACAATGGTTTGATTTCGCCGAAACCTACAGTACTGATAGTGATGATTGTCATATAGAAGGCTTCAAAAAAAGACATATGTTCAAAGAAATAATATCCGAGAGTGCCGAATGTTATTGTACCCGTGAACAATGCGATTGATAATGTTATTTTTTTATATTCCATTGAATTAAAAAGGTAAGTCAGCTTATTTTAGAAAAATTTAACATATTGAATATTATTAAGTCAATAATAATACAAAACGCCGGGAGGGAGGCCCGGCGTTTAAAGTGGTACTTCGATGTTGGCTCATCTTTATTGTAATAATTGTAATACTGTTTGCGATTTTGTATTTGCCTGTGCCAGCATTGCAGTAGCGGATTGTGTAAGTATCTGATATCTGATAAATGAACTCATCTGCTCTGCCATATCTGTATCTCTTATGCGGCTTTCGGATGCCTGAACGTTTTCATACGCGTTCATCAGTCCTTTAGCTGCATGTTCAAGCCTGTTGTAATAAGCCCCAAGGTCTGCCCTCTGTTTTGCGATAACTCTCAAAGCTTCATCTGTCAGCCCTATAACGGAGTTTGATTTTCCGGGTGTTGAAATCGAAATAAAAGTAAGTACTACCGGATTTCTTAAGCCTAAAGCTGCACTGGTCATTGTTTCGATGAAAACCCTTTCTCTCTGATGCATGTTCGGCCCCATATGAAACCACATCGATGCTGTCGGGTGCAGTCTTGCATAGGAACCGGTCAGAATTTTCATCTTATTAAATTCTGCCTGTGATGTGATTCTGTCAACTTCATCAACAAGCTCTGAAACCTCTACCTGAATCAGCTGCCTGTCTTCGGGTGTATATATACCATTTGCGGATTGAACTGCAAGTACTCTGATTCTTTGAATTATATCATGAAGTTCTGTAAGATATCCTTCGGCTGTCTGAATAAAAGACATGCCGTCTTCCGTATTTCTCTCTGCCTGTCTCAGACCATTGATCTGAGTTCTCATTTTTTCTGAAACAGCGAGTCCGGAAGCATCGTCACCTGCACGGTTAATCCTCATACCTGAAGATAATTTTTCTATATCGTGAGTCAGGCTCCAGTCATGAAATTTTAAAGTACGATGTGCGAAAATTGCACTTGTATTATGATTTATTATCATATTTCCTCCTTGAAAACTGCTGTCATCTTCCCTGATAACAGAATAATTTGCTTAGTTGTCAGATTCAAAATCGACTTTTTTTTAAATTTGATTAAAGATGAATATAGAGGTTTACAGGAGTTTATAGATGATTATTTTAAAATATAGGAAAATATAATACAAATTGTATTTTTTTATAAAAATTATGATAATTCGGGAAAAATATCTTGAATTTGCTTTTAAACACCTGGTTATTATCTATTTTATTCTTGCATTTCTTTTATTATGCTTAATAAGGCTATATAATTCAAAAAAATAATAATTAACTGATATTTATGTTTAAAAAATACGACGGACACTCATCAAGATTTAAAAAAACCAAAAAAAACCGGAAGAACTCATCTGTCACAGGATTTTCAGAGAGAGAGGAAAAAATTGAAAATAATGACAATGAAGATTCGTTTATAATAATAAATGAGCGAGAAGATTCAACCGATTTTGCAATACCGGGCAGCAAAAAGAAGTTAAAAAAAGAGCAAACCAGTAAAAAGAAATATATTTTTTCATATAAATCCGCATATGCATCAAATACATTCAGTTCTTTTTTTAAAAAAATTAAAAACAGTTTCAGAATAAATAAAGCTTTAATACTCGGCCTTGCAGCAGGATTCATTATAGCCTTCATCGCAATATCGGTAACTGTAATAATAACGGATTATAAAAGAGTAAAAGCTCTTGGTGATTACGAACCTAACATTACAACTAATATTTATGACAAAAACGGGCTGCTTATTTCAGAACTGTTCAGGCAGAAAAGAGAAATTGTAGAATTAAAAAAAATTCCTGAAGACCTTATAAATGCGGTAATTGCAAAAGAGGATAATGAATTCTACAGTCATTCCGGAATCAATATAAAGGGAATTATAAGGGCATTTTTTATTGATATAATGTCGGGAAGTATCAAGCAGGGCGGCAGTACTATTACGCAGCAGCTGGCGAAGTTGCTGCTGACCTCCAGGGAAAGGACAATTGTCCGGAAAGTAAAAGAATTTTTTATCGCAATAATGATCGAAATGCGCTATAGCAAGAATCAGATTCTTGAAATGTACTTTAATCAGATATTTCTCGGTCACGGTGTTTACGGAGTGGAAAGTGCGGCAAAATTTTACTTTAACAAACATGTATGGGAACTGAATCTCGCGGAATCCTCCCTGATAGCGACATTACCGTCAGCTCCGAACAAGCTTTCTCCAATAAGGCATCCGAACCGTTCTTTTGAAAGGCATAAAATTGTTCTGGCTAAGATGGTTGACTGCGGATATATAGATATTCCGGCTGCTGAAAAAGCATATCTTGATTTCTGGCCTGCTTATCTTGAATACATAAATGAATTTTCACCCACAATGACATCATGGTCAAATAAAGTTGACAGGGCTCCGTGGTTTACAGAGTACATCAGAAGAAGGCTGATAAAAAAATACGGAGAGCAGAAAGTATATGGAGAAGGAATGTCAGTATACACAACTCTCGATTTAAAAAAACAGCTTGCCGCTCAGCGTATTGTGCATGATTCGCTTGAAAAACAGAATACCATATCCAACAGTTTATCTTTTAAAAATGAAGATTATATTATTGAAAATTTTTCTGATGATATTCAATTCTTTTCCCTGTTTTTTGATTTTACTCCGGATTACAAAAGCGGTTCCCTGGAAACAAAAAAACTGAATGATTATATCCAGAAAGAAATTCTTGACGAACTTGATGAACTGAATTTATTAACAGGATTGAGTAATGTAGGTACCGTAATTGCTGATTACAGAGATAAAAATTCTGATCACAAGAATTATCAGGATGTGGAAGGTGCTCTTATTTCGATTGATCAAAGCACAGGATATATTGAAGCACTGGTAGGCGGAAGCGAATTTTCCAGCATCAATCAGCTGAACAGAGTTACACAAAGCAGCCGTCAGCCCGGTTCCGCGATTAAACCCCTGATTTACGCGTCAGCAATTGAATCGAAAAAGTTTACTCCTGCAACAACAGTTCTGGATTCTCCAATTGTATATCCTGATGCCGAGGGCCTGGACTGGATTCCCGAAAACTACGAATCAATTTATTTCGGCAATGTAAGGCTTCGTTTCGCGCTGAAGAAATCAATAAATATAATTTCCGTAAATATTATTCAGCAGCTTGGTATAGATTATGTAAGAGATTACATTGCAAAATTACTGAAGATTGAAAAGAAAAATATAAGCAAAAGAATTCCAAGAAATATGACCATTGCCCTGGGGTCATTCGAAGTGGAACCTTTTGAAATTGCAAGAGCTTATGCAATAATTGCTAACGGCGGCAGGGATGTCATTCCTTTCAGCATCAGATATATAAAAGACAGAAACGGTGAAATAATTGAAAATACTGAAGAGAAAGTCAAAGGCATGCTGATCAAAGAGAAGGGAAACGGTTCTCTTCAGATTATAGACCCTCAAACATCACAGATAATGATCAGTATGCTTGAATCGGTTATGAATTCAGGTACCGGAGTTTCGGCTAATTTCGGCTGGCCCGCGGGAGGAAAAACCGGCACAACCAATAACTGGAGAGATGCCTGGTTTGTCGGATTTTCACCGGCGATTACAACATGTTTATGGGTAGGATATGATACTCCCGGACTTTCTCTCGGAATTGGACAGTCAGGAGGCGGAGTAGCAGCACCGATGTGGGGAGAATACATGGCAGAAGCACACGCTAATGAGGCAAACAGGGATTTTCCTGTTTTTGCTGATCTTGTTACGGCAAAAGTATGTGCAGTTTCAGGCCTTCTTCCTTCCTATTGTTGTAATAAGCAGATTGATGAAATTTTTATAGAAGGTACGGTACCGGAAGAAGAATGTAATGTGTGCAGTGAAAGAAAATATAATATTGATCCTTCCAAAACTGGGCCTAAAGAAAATATCATAAAAAATCAGAAAGATTCGATCTTAAAGAGAATTAAAGATAAAAAAGATGCTTCTTCAATTTTAAAGGATGTAGGGGGTGATTTCCTGGAGGAATAATTGTGCTGAATCTTAAAGCTGGTTTTACCGGAATTTATATGAACGCCTGATATTTCATCAGGCGTTCTATTTGAGTGAATCCCAGTTAATAATTCGGCCGTCAAATACAGGGCCTTTTATGCAGGCTCTAATTGTTCCTTCTGTTGTTTCAACTGTACAGCCTGAACACAAGCCGATTCCGCATCCGAAGTAATTTTCCAGAGATACTTCATAAGAGGTTTCATGGGTTTTTATGAATTCAGAGATTGATCTCATCATTGGGAAAGGGCCGCAAATATAGACTTTATCGTATTTTTCAGTTGCGAATAATTGTTCCACTACATTTCCTGCAAGTCCTTTAAATCCGCTTGTTCCGTCGTCTGTTGAAATCAGAAATTTATCTGCCAGCACGGAATATTGATCCTGAAAATAAATGTATTCTGCAGATCTGGAGGCGAATAAATATGTGATTGAATTATTTTTTTTCTTTAATTCTTTGGCGAGATAATACAAGGGGGCGTTTCCGACCCCTCCTCCAGCCAGCAGTACATTTTTATTTTCACATAAGTTGAATCCGCTTCCAAGCGGAGCAATTATATCAATATTTCCCGGCTGGAATTGATTTATAATGAAATCGGTTCCCCTGCCTGCATTTTTAATTACTATTTCTATTATGTTTTTATTATGATCAAAAATTGAAAACGGGCGCCTGATTAAAGGATCACTATTATTCGTGATTCTGATATTAGCAAACTGACCCGGGTGCGAATTATCATTTTCAATATCAATTTTCAAAAGATAATGATCTTTTGATACTTTGACAGGTTTTTCAAGTAATACGGGATTTATTTTTTTATTAGTACCTGTTTTATTATTCATTATAATTCGATCTGCATCATATCTTCTGATATGATTATTTCTCCATTAAATTTCTGTGCCGCCTGAGAGAGTATGTCATATTCATCACATTGGGGGTAAAAGTGTGTCAGTATAAGTTTTTTAGCTCCGGATTCTGATGCAATCTTACCGGCGAACCCCGGTGAAAGATGATTTTCTATTTTTAACTGATCAGGAAAAGAAGAATCTGCTATTAGAATATCTGCATCCCGTGCGAGTTCGACTATATTTTTACAATAATCCGTATCTCCTGTATAAACTATGCTTTTATTGTTGCATTCAATTCTGTAAGCAACTGAACTGACTTTTCCGTGTGATGAGGGCTTTGTCTTAATACTGAAAGTATCATAAATTATCTCCTCATTATGCATTTCTCTGATGTTTGTTTCAAACGGTAATTCCTGTAAATTCGGATACAGTGTTTTTAAATTTTTTATAAATTCGCAAAAACCGGATGGACCTGTCATCGTAATATTAGATTTATTCTCTCGTGTATCGTATTTCTTTGCAAATAAAATGAAAGGAAGATCATTTACGTGATCCGGATGTTCGTAATGAGTATAAAAAAAATGAGATATCTTATGAAAGTCAATACCAGCTTTTGCAATTTTGTAATAAACTCCGCTTCCGCTGTCAAGAAGAAGTAAATTTGTATCCAGCTTTATTATTATGCCTGCAGCGGTTCTTTTTGCGTAAGGAGATAATGTTCCGGTTCCGAGAAAAATAATTTTCATTTATTGCTTCTTGCTGAGATGATTCGTAAATACAAATTTATTTCAGAAAGTCGTAAATCCAGAGAGCCAGGCCTGAAGCAATAAGCAGTATTCCCTCAATTCTGGAAACAAGCCATCTTGTACGCATAATGATTACTGCAAGGAATACCATGCCTGAAAGCATTATTAAAGAATAGAAAGATGTATCTGCAATAGTAAGCGGATGAATAATGCCTGTAAGTCCTAGTACGCCAAGCAGATTAAATATATTGCTGCCGATCAAATTACCTGCGGAAATCCCATGCCTGCCTTTGAATGCTGCGACAATTGAAGTTGCCATTTCAGGGGAAGAGGTCCCGGCAGCAACAATGGTTACACCGATTACCCATTCAGAGATGCCAAATGACCTGGCAATATAACATCCTGAAGATACTAATAATTTTCCTCCTATTACAATAACAACAATGCTGGCAGGAAGAAGAATCCAGTCTTTCCATGTTGCAGGTTGATTATGTTCATCATCTTCCTCCAAAGGTTCTTTTTTTATGAAAAGAAAAATCAGGTAAATGATTAAAATGCCTGTTAAAATTAAACCTTCTAACAAATTCAGTTTAAGATCGAGAAAAAAGATAAGTAAAAGTAAAGTGGATGCTATCATTAAAATCCCGTCTCTGTAGATCAATTTACGGGAAATTTTTATTGACCTGAACAGTGCAACAGTACCGAGAATAAAACCGAGGTTAAAAATATTGGACCCTACAATATTACCAACAGATATACTTGACATTCCTTTTAATGCTGCCGTAATTGTAACTGCGAATTCCGGTGCAGAGGTTCCGAGAGCTACCACTGTAAGTCCAATAACCAATTCAGATATTCCAAGCTGCCTTGCTATTCTGTGAGATGATCCGACAAGTTTATCTGAACCGAGCCATAACATAACAATAGAAAGTATAAGCAGAAATATATTATAAATCATAGGATATCCTCTATTTTTCTGGTTTTGAGCGATTTATACGCTTTTTCTACAATCTGAAACTGTTTTTTAATTGACTCAAGTGAGGGTTCCCATGGAACCGACTTTATGTAATTTTCAATAAAAGCTTTATGCATTGCTTTGAAACCGAGAAAATCAAACGGGTTTATAAGGCATGTTTTTTTCTTTTTCCCGTGAAGTCTGTAAAACAGTCCGTTGCTTTCAAATGTTATAATTCCTTCTGTTCCGTATATTTTTGAAATACCGATGCCTTTGAGAGGGTTTTTTATAAACCAGGAATGCAAAAGTTTACCTATAATTCCATTGTCAAAACTGACATTAATCATAAGGGTGTCTTCGAACGGTACATTTGTTTCGTATTTAACATCAGGTTTGAATGCAATAACTCCAACGGGTGCAGCGTCAGCCAGCATTACCAGTGCATTGACCCAGTGGACACCGCCTTCAAGTAAAGCGCCTCCGCCCATCATTTCTTTATCAGCACGCCATCCCGAGATACTGTCCTTATTGGTTTTATTTATTTCAATAAACAAAACATCACCAATCTGACCGTCTTTAATAATTGCGCGTAATTTTTTTATGATCGGCTTATAATAATAATTTTCGGCTACTGTGCATCTGACATTATTTTTTGCTGCTGCTTTTTCAATCTTGTTAATTTCTTTAATGCTTCTTGCTATAGGTTTTTCTATTATGATATCTTTTCTGTTGTTCGCAGCCTTAACTGCAAGTTCTGAATGATGTGCATGCGGTGTAGTTATAAAAGCAATGTCAAACAGGTTTGATTCAAAAGCTTCATTGTAAGAATTAAAAAATCCTTTTCCTTTATATTTTTTACTGAATGCTTTTGATTTTATACCGTCGCTGCTTGCAAAATATATTTCAATACCGGGATATAATTTCTTTAAAATAGATACATGTTTTGCCGCTATATTTCCGCAGCCGATAAAACATATACGAGGCAGTTTTTTTCCCATTTTTTTATAATGTGTCTGAATATTTTTGATCATATAGTAATAATCAGTATTAAGTAAAATTTACTTTCGCATAATTTATGCGTGTCATTTTTACTGTCAACTATTTAGATATTAATTTTTCAGACATATTCTTCGGGAAAGAATAGATTATCTATAGTCCAAGATATTCTTGACAATAGCGGATATATTCAGTTATTAAGAATGCAAAATTCAAGAGGAACTAATTAATGAAAAAAATTATTATTTTTATAATGTTTGCATTAATTCTATCATGCGGACGCTGGAAATCAACAAAATTAAAGTCTGATTTATTATGCTCAATACCTTCGGGTGAAGCTCCTGGAAAAGTAATGCTGAAATATGATGAAGACAATATTCTTGAGATTTCGTTTAAAATCGGATTTTATAATAATAACATCTATCTGGCTGACAGTAATCTCAAAACCCTGCATGTATTGAATAAATCCGGTGAACCACTAATGTATATTGGAGATAAAAAATATGATCAGGATGAATATAAGGATATTAAGTTCTCCAGGTTTAAATTCAGTATTATAGAGTCAATATCTGTTGATTCAGCAGGCAATATTTATGTACAGAACAGCTTTGTTTCATCAACCAGAAGGCATGATATGGGTTTTTCTCCTTCATATATACTTGTTTTTAATGCGGATGGTAATTTATTGTATACTCTTGGAAAAACAGGTTCTCCGGACATACCTTTTAATTCTATTGAGAGTATGAAAATTGACTCAAGTGACAGGCTGTTTGTAATATCAAGAAGTTATGATACGTGGAGCATTTTCCGTTTCAGGCACAGGAAAAAGGATTTTAGTGCTAATTTCAGCGAAATTGATTTAAAAGACCAGGATGGTGACAAAACATATTCCGGTAAAATTGAAAAAATAATCGCTTATAAGAGCGGTAATAATCTGCTTCTTTCGGTCGCATATTATTATGAAACAGAATTCAGGTATAGAAAAATATATAATTATTCAATCCCGAATGAAAAAATTGAAAGAACGGTATTTATAATTCCTGAACCGAAAAATGAATTATTTTCATTAATTGAAAATGAAAATATTTATTTATGGGATATTTATAATGATGATGTCCGGTTTATAGTAACAAATTTTAAAGGTGATATAGTTAATAATGTTTATATAAAATTTCCCCATTTCAACAATTCCTTTAATGAAATTACTATGGATAGTTCCGGACAGTTTTATTCATATCATGTACGAAAGAAGGGAATAGAAATTTATGAATGGAGATAAATTTTTTTAAAATAATTCCATAACAGGAGTCAAAAATGAAAGTTGTTACAGCTTCTGAAATACAGAATATTGACAGGGAGACAATTGATAATATTTGTATTCCAGGTGAAGTGCTGATGGGATACGCAGGTAAATCAATTTCTGATTATATCATTTCGGAATTCAAAGGCGTAAAAAAAACAGCGATTTTCTGTGGAACAGGCAACAACGGCGGGGACGGATTCGTAATAGCATATTTCCTTTCAAATTCCGGTTATCATGTTGATGTTTTTGTTGCCGGCGTAACAGAAAAAATTAGTGACACGTCACGGATTTATTATAATATCTGTAGAAATTTTAATATTAATATTATCTCTCTTACAGAACAGAACATCTATGAATTTAACTTTTCTGATTATGATCTGATAATTGATGCCATGGTTGGTACCGGTTTTGAAGGTATACCAAGGGGAATAATAAAAGACATAATTATTCAAATTAATAAATCGTCCGTAAAAGTGCTTTCCGTAGACCTGCCAAGCGGACTTTCTTCGGACGGACAGGCTCCTGAAGGCGATGTTATTAATGCGCATACAACAGTTACTATAGGACTGCCTAAGATCTCTCTTGTAACATATCCTGGAATGAAATATACAGGCAATCTGGTGATCCGGGAAATAGGCTTTCCTGCTTATCTTTCCGAATCTTCCGATCTTCATGTTGATTTAATTGACGATGTTTTTGCCGGAACACATCTTAATATTAACAGAGATATTGACTCACATAAAGGCTCTGTAGGTCATCTCCTGTTAATAGGCGGTTTTGATAATATGGAGGGAGCTATTATGATGTCTGCAATGGCTGCCTTTGAAACAGGGGTAGGGCTTGCAACTTTACTTACAACTCCAAAAGCAAGAGAAATCATTGCCGGCAGAATTCCTGAATTAATTACCGGATCAATTAATTCTGATGCTGAAAATATTGATTTAGTTTTTAAGGAAGACAGACAATACAATTCACTGGTAATTGGTCCGGGTATGGGGCGCTCAGAATTTTCAAAACTCGTTTTTAAGAATATTATTGGCAAACTTGATAAGTATGGTATTAAAAAAGTTCTGATTGACGGTGACGGTCTTTTTCATTTATCGGAATATTTGAAAACAAAAAGTCTTCCGCAAAATATTAATTTTGTAATAACACCGCATTTCGGAGAAGCATCAGGACTTCTGAATAAAAAATCATCTGAACTTGCGAAAAACAGATTCAATTCAGCTATACTGCTTGCTGAAAAAACTTCTGCTGTTACACTTCTTAAAGGCCCGGCAACAATAGTGTCTGACGGGAAATATTCGCTTATAAATACTACCGGGAACCGGGCTATGTCAACTGCCGGATCCGGAGATGTGCTTTCGGGAATAATAGGCGCATTGCTGCTTAAAAACAACTGTCTGCACGCTGCAGGTATAGGGGCGTATATCCATGGCCTTGCTGCTGATATGTGTGTTAAACACAATGATCTTAAGATATTGAAAGCAACTGATATAATCAGCTATTTAAGGCCTGCCTTAGCGAATTCTTATAACTCGTCAATTTTTTAATATTTATTTCGATATTTATAAAAATAGATTGACGATCTTCCTGCTATATAATATATTTATTGAAATAAATATAAATTAATTACCAGTCAAATATTTTCAGTAACTCTCACTGAATTGATTATAATTAAATTCATAAAATGGTATTTTTTTTAAGCAAACAAAATGAGCTTATCAAAAAAACTAAAAATTATGTTATTAGTAATAATTATAATTCTTGTTACAATTGCTGTTTTATTATTTCTACTGATCAGAATTATGCATACACCGACAACAGGCGAACAAATCTCAGAATACGATAATCCGGCAAAGGCGCTGTTAGTTATTGACGTACAGGAGGATTACACAGGATTAAACCGGAAACTTCCTCCATTATTTAGAAACGTTGATAGGCAGATAAATACACTCAACAAGATTATAAATAAAGCGGCTGAATCTGGCATAGTAGTAATTTATGTCAGGCAGATAGTTATTAATAATTTTTTAACAAGAAATATTATTCGAAGAACCATAGATGGATTACCTGGAACGGAAATGGACAGCCGGATTAGTGTAATTAATAATAATGATTTTACAAAAAAAATCGGTGATTCATTTTCAAATCCTGAACTGAATACTTTTCTGATCCGGAATCATGTAAATAAACTGTATCTGGCTGGACTTGACGCTGCCTACTGTGTACGGTTTACCGCCATGGGCGGAATAAATCGCGGATACAGTGTATATGTATTAAAAGATGCTGTCATGACACAAAAGAATCTTGATGATATATTAGAGCAATACAAAAAAGACGGAATTGGTGTTATTACCAGTACTGAATTTTTTAAATAAAAATAAGGTTTATAATTTAAGTAAATGGATATGTTAAAAAGTATACAAATTTTGAAATCTTTATCTGACATTTCACGTCTGCAGGTGCTTAATGCTGTTATGGATAAACCTCAATATGTTGAGGAACTTGCAAATAGGGTTGACCTTGCAGTATCAACGGTATCGTTTCATTTAAAGAAACTTGAAAAAGCCGGTCTTGTTAACAGTGAAAAGGAACAGTATTATACTGTTTATAGTCTTAATAATGAGCTGTTCAATCTTTCATTGCGCGAACTTGTTACAATTGATAATATTGAAAAATATATTCAGGATGAACGTGTTGAGAAATACAGACAAAAAGTGATAAAGACTTTTTTTAAGAAAAAGCGTTTAATCAAACTGCCTGTTCAGCGTAAAAAGAAACTGATTGTTCTGAACGAATTTCTCAGGTTATTTGAAATGAACAGAATGTATACTGAAACTGAAATAGATGAGATGATTAATACTTTATATGATGATCATTGCACTATACGACGTATGCTTGTTGATGAAGGTGTAATGAACAGAAACAATCAGACATATAAACTGGTTAAAGATAAACTGAAGGAAATATGATTAAAATGATAGATAAGAAAAAAATGATAAAAGAATATAAAGAATCTGTACAGCCTATGGGTATTTACCAGATACGAAATCTGAAAAACGGAAAAATATTTATAGGCAGCAGTTCGAATCTCAGGGCTACTGTAAACAGATATAAGTTTAATCCTGAAATTTGCTTTCAGAAAAACGGTCAGTTAAAGAATGATTTCAAACAGTACGGTTCAGATAATTTTGTGCTTGAGATTATAGATGAACTTGAACCAAATAGTGAACCTTCTTATGACTATACGGAAGATTTATCTGAACTTGAGGCTTTATGGCTCACTAAGATGCAGCCGTATGGAGATAACGGTTATAATTTAAGAAAAGATTAGTGCCTTTTACGTTTTATGCCATTTAAAGAGCAGAGAACCGAGTGTAAGGAAAACGGCTGATGTTATAATCAGAATCAGCAGATGTTCTGAAATATCAGCCAGGCCTTTCCCGTCGTTCATAATTTTTCTGGCGCTTTCGACTATATGAGTAAGAGGAAATATTTTTGAAATTTTCTGTACAACAGGATTAGTACCTTCCAGGGAGAACCAGACTTCAGAAAATATTATCATCGGCCAAGTGATAATATTAAGAATCCCGTCGGCAAATTCTTCGCTGCTGCTTCTTGCAGCTACAAGAAGGCCGAGCGAGATCATACTGAATCCTCCAAGTATCAGGACCGCAAAAAGGTCAAAATACGAGCCTCTGTTTTCAAAATTATACAAAAGTGAACATCCGAGATATACAATACTCGTTGTAATTGATATTACGAACATTCTTGATAGAACCTGGGCTGCAAGAAACTCAAAGGGCCTTGTAGGTGTTACGCTGATTCTCTTTAAGACCCCGTTTTTTCTGTATCTGACAACGACATATCCCACACCAAACAGGGAATTGAACATCATATTCATACCGAGAATACCGGGGAACAGCCATTCAACATATGATATTTTTTCAGCTTTTACTGTCTGTTTTGTAAACTCTGTATTCCTTTCAAAATTTTTTGCGAATAATAATTTTTCAACGATATCACCTTTGGGCGAAGAAGAGTTGATCCAGTATTCTTTTGTATTCAGATTTACCAGCAGTTCAATCCGGTGATGACTGAGTTTCTCCATTCCTTCTTCAGAAGATTTTATAAATATAAAATCAACCTGCTTTTCTTCTTTCAGGTAATTAAACTGTTCAAATGAAGAATTATTGTCTATGCTGACAACACCGACTTTATACAAAGTCTGGTTTTCCTGGTTGAAAACAAAACTTAAGCCGACAATTATAAAGAAAGGAAAAAGTAAGTTCCATAAAAGGGTAGTCTTGTCTCTGAAAAATTCAAGTGTCCTTGCAATAAAGAGTGTCAGGATTCTTTTCCACATTTATATCACCATTTTTTAAAAAAGAGAAGTTTTTATTCCCTTAATTGTTTTCCGGTCAATTCCAGAAAAAGATCTTCAAGATTATGAGATCTTACTGTGAGGCCGGTAAGGTCAATTTTATTTTTAATTAATATATCAATACACTCATATACATTGTCTGTGTGAATTTCAACCCTGTCTAAAATTTTGGTCCATTTAAACGGTAGCTTGCTGAGTTTATCTGTATTAATATCATCACGTAATACTATAAGTGCATCATTATTATTTTTTTTGAGAAGTACGGAAGGAGAACCCTGTGCAATAATTTTTCCAGAGTCCATTATTGCAATTTCATCACAAAGTATTTCAGCTTCCTCCATATAATGCGTTGTAATGACTATTGTTTTATTATTTGCTTTTATGTTTCTAACAATATCCCATAGATGACGCCGTGCCTGAGGGTCCAGTCCGGTTGTGGGTTCATCAAGAAAGATAAGTTCCGGATCATTCGCGAGAGCGATTGCAAGCAGCAGACGCTGTTTCTGGCCTCCGGAAATTTTACGGTTGTCCCGGTTGTAAATTTCCCTGAGCTGACACATTTCAATCAGATCTTCAAGAGGCAGCTTGTGTGAATAAAGATTGCGGAATGTTTTTAAACATTCTTTTACAGTAAGAAATTCAGGCAACTGTGTATTCTGGAACTGAATACCGACTTCATTTCTGAATTTTAATTTTCTTGGCTTGCCTTTATAAAAGATTTCTCCTGATGTCTGCCGGGTTATTCCTTCAATAATTTCAATTAAAGTTGTTTTTCCTGCTCCGTTAGGGCCAAGAAGTCCAAAACAAATACCCTGTTTTATTGAAAGGCTTACTCCATCTACTGCCCTGACCATGGGAAAATCTTTTATGATATCTTTAACTTCCAGTACAGGATTCATAATCAGTTTAATCTTATTTGTGATTGACCTAAAATATTAAAAAAGGGGAAATAGCAGATAATATATTTTAAGTTTATTAAATATACCCCCCGTATTAAAACAACGGGGAGATTGGAAACTCAATTTTAAATAAATATATGCTTAATTTAAGAGTAATAATTAATTTTATTATTCTTTTTCATGTTTTTCATAAATATTAAACAAGTTTTCTATAAGAACTGTTTATATTTATTAAATATTAAATCCTGATACAGAATGAATTTAAAAACCGAAATCAAAACCCTTCAGCTTTAATTCATCAATAATCTGTACAATTTCTTTTTCAAGATCCTCGTTTACTGGAGCGCCTTTATCTTTTCTTTCCAGCCACGTAAGGTATTCCTTTTCACCGGCTGTGTATATTCTGTCCTGTCCCTTCATTTTTTTTGAATTCCGGAGCTCTCTTAGTATGTTGCCGGTTGTTTTTTTAAATGAATCAAGATCTATAAAGGATTCGACATTGACAGCTATGAAAAAATGACCGAGTCTGTACGGCACTTTTTTCCCATTCTCGATTCCTGTCAGCATCTTGAGATAATTTCCTGCCTGTAAAGCAGCACACAGTATTTCAACTACTGTTGAATAACCGTAGCCTTTATAACCGGCATTCTCTTCTCCAATTCCTCCAAGAGGTGTAAGGGCGGCATTGCCGCTGACAAGATCGTCAAGAATCTGAATGCTGTCGGATTTTGTATTTCCGTGCTGGTCAATTACCCAGCCTTCAGGGGATTCCTTTCCTTCTCTTGCGTATAACTCGATTTTGCCGCGCTGTGTAAGCGACGTTGCGCAATCAAGTACAAAAGGAAATTCTTCGTCTGTAGGCATTCCGAATGTAAGCGGATTGGTGCCAAGCATGTTTTCCACACCGAATGTCGGAGCAACAGACGGCCTTGCGTTTGACCCTGTTATTCCAATCATACCTGCATTTGCCGCCATAATGCCGTAATAGCCGGCAATACCGTAATGTGTGGAATTTCTGACAACAGTCATTCCCATGCCGAATTCCTTTGCTTTGTCAATTGCCATCTGCATAGCACGCTTGGAAATTACATGGCCCATGCCGTCGTGTCCGTCAATTACTGCTGTAGTAGGGCCCTCTTTTACAATTTCAAAATCTGTTACCGGTTTCTGGATGCCGGCTAAAATTCTGTCATAATAGATAGGTTTTAGTCTATTAATTCCATGCGAATCAATACCACGCTTGTCAGCAGTGATGAGAACATCTGCGCATACTTTTGCATCTTCTTCCGGAACTCCAATCCCTTTGAAAACCTCAACCATAAATTTTTCAAGCTTATCGAATTCAATCCATGTAATTTTTTCTGCCATTATTATGTCCGTTAATCCTTTTTATATGTTTTTTTGAAATCTATTGTTATTCTGTTTTATGATCTCTGCAGGGTAATTGCACCTTCATGATCAAGGAAAATAATTTAATTAGGAATTAGTAAAGGAATAATTTTCTTTTTTATAAAAAATAAAAATTAA
>JAFGDQ010000094.1 GCA_016932015.1 Spirochaetota bacterium
ATTTTAAGATATTTTGAATAAGAAAAAAGAATATTGTTAAAATTTAGGAAATGTACTCTTTATAAAGTAATTTTTAGAGGTTCCCTTTATTTTTTATTCCAACTATATACGCGATAATGAATAAATGAAATATTTTTTAGAAAATAGAATAAGCGCTTTTATGCTGTTCGCGGGACTTTTCATTTTTGGGATAATCAGTCTTGGCAGAATCCCTGTGTCATTAATGCCTCAGACAGCATATCCTGCCATTTCCGTTATTATAGAATATCCCGGAATTTCACCCGATAAAATTGAAACCCTTATATCCAAACCGGTGGAAAAAATCGTAAAAACAATTACAGGAATTGAAAAAATTGAATCTGTTTCCGAGGAAGGTAAATCAAGAATAAATATATCCTTTAAGTTAGGGACAGATATTAAGGTAGCTGCGTTGAAAGTTCGTGAAAAGATAGGGCTGATAAAGGACTATTTTCCTGAAGAGGTTCAGGAACCTGTTGTTGTCAGGTATGATCCGTCTGACAGGCCGGTGCTTATAGCAACAATTGACAAAAAAGGTTTGTCTCAGATTAAAATCCGTGAATTTGCGGAAAGAAACATTAAGCCTGTATTGCAGAGGATTGAGGGAATATCGGAGATTAATATCGCGGGGGGACTTCAGCGCGAGATACATATTGATATTGACCGTGGAAAGTTCGATAGCAGGTCTCTTGCCTTTGGAGAGATTTATTCTGCCGTGCAGAACAATAACATATCTCTTCCCGGCGGACTTTTGCGATCCTCCGAAAAGGAATTTATAGTATATTCTGCGATGAGATATAAGGATATATCAGATATTAGAGATACACCGATAATGCAGGCAGCTCGTGGATCGCTTGTAAAGTTATACGATTTTGCCGATGTGCTTGAGTCCTGCAGGGAGAGAGAAGACATCGCCCGTTATAACGGGCAGGAAATGGTGACTCTTTATATTCATAAAGCAGGAGATGCCAACACTCTTGACGTATGTAATAATGCAAAAAAAATATTTAATAGGATACAAGATTGTGGAATAAATGTTATATATGATCAGGGTAAATATATAAATGTTGCTATTAATAATGTTGTTTCCTCATGCATCTGGGGAGGATTGATAGTTATTTTTGTCCTTTATGTGTTTATACGCAGATTTGATATTGTTCTCACAATTGGGCTGTCAATACCTGTAGCAATTATAATAGTTTTTGCATGTATGTATTTTATAAAAATCGGTATTGATGTAATGAGTTTGAGCGGTCTTGCGTTAGGGGCAGGCATGATAGTAGATAATGGTATTGTAATAACAGAATCTATTTTCGGGAATAAAGAAATTAATTTTCATACAATATCTAATGGAGTCAGTAAGGTTAGAAACGCAATCATTTCATCAACATTGACGACAATTGTTGTTTTTATGCCAATTGCATTCGGAAATATACTAACCAGAAGAATGTATGGGAGTCTGGCATTCACTGTTTCATCAGCTTTACTGATTTCACTAGCCATTGCGATTATTCTGATTCCTGCCGTATTCCTGAGCTTCTCCCGAATCAGAAACAGAAGCAATAATATCGGGAAAAAAATAAAAGTGCATTTATATACGAAAGGATTTTTTAGTAAAGCTGATCAGTCTGAGAAAATCCTGCTGAATAAATTCTCCAATATAATAGATTATACTTTTGCCAGAAGAAAAACAGTAATCGGAATACTTGTAGTATTGATATTTATCGCACTGATTTTATTAACTCTGCTTAAAAGCGAATTTATTGATCCTGCCGGAACAGGTGAATTTTATGTTTATCTGGAGTTCCCGACAGGAACATCTCTGAATACTACTGACAGGGCTGTAAAAAAAGCAGAAAGTTTAATTCAATCAATGAATATTACAGAAAAGATTTCTACAAAAGTTGAAAAATGGAGAGGAACACTCACAGTTAAACTTCTGGACTCTATTTCTTCTAAAGAAAAGCAAAATGCAGCAAAAACAAGATTAAAAGAAGATGTTCAACATCATATTAAGGAATACGGCGGCTTTGTCTTTCTAACTGAGGCCGATGAGACGTCAGCCAGAGAGTTGACTATTACATTCACAGGCAATGATAATAATATATTGAGAGAACTCGCCGCGCAATGTGCCTCAAGAGTCAAGACAGTGCCGAAGATAGAGGATTGTGTGCTAAGATTTCGCGAAGGAAAACCGGAGTACCGTTTGACTATTGACAGGCACAAGTCAACTGCGTCATTTCTGAGTGTGCAGGAGATTACAAATTTTTTCCGGAATGCGGTTTTCGGACCTGTTATTACAAAATTCATTGATAATGACCGCGAGGTGGATGTCAGAATGAAATATCTGCCGGAACAGAGAAGCTCAATTGAGGAAATACTCAATTATTCAATAATGAATTCAGAAGGATCTCTGATTCCTGTAAAAGAAATTGTCCGGCTGAATGAAGGAGTAGGTCCGACAAAAATCTGGAGGCATAATGGATGCAGGTGTGTATCAATAACAGCCAGGATAGGCGATCTATCATATAAATCAGCTGCGCTGCAAATTGACTCGGTATTGAAAGGAATAAAATTTCCAGATGAATATAGTTATATATATGATGAAACTGTACAAAAAATTGAAGATAACAAAAAAAATATGATGGTATCGATTATTCTGGCGATACTTTTTATATACATGATTATGGCTTCACTTTTTGAATCTTTTGTCCTGCCGCTAATAATAATCACAACTGTTCCAATGGCTATAATAGGCGTAATTATTATGCTTTTTATAACATCATCAACAATGAACATTTCAGTATATATCGGATTGATAGTATTGACAGGGATCGTTGTTAATAACGGAATAATACTCGTTGATTCTGTAAACGCTATGTTCAGAGAAAATTTGATCAAAGAAGAAAACATACATTCAATTATTAAGTCCGTATGTGTAGAACGTTTCAGGCCGGTCATGATAACTACAGTAACAACAATACTTGGACTTATCCCAATGCTGCTGAAAAGCGGCGAAGGCAGCAATCTATGGAGTCCGCTTTCACTTACAGTGATAAGCGGCCTTTTATTTTCAACTGTACTAACATTGATAATTATTCCAATCTTTTGTTATTATATATTTCGATTAAAAATAAAAAAGATCTGAAGGATGATAATCAGATCTTTGTCTCGTATAAATAAGCATGGACCGTGCAATGCCCCGGGGAAAGAGGGAAAAAATGAATAAAGTAAAAATGGTTATTCTATTTATTCTGACAATAAGTATTTCAGGTTATATTTCATGTTCGAAATTCACAACCTTAAAAGTAGTCACTCATTATCCGGCGAACGGTCAATACGGAGTACTGACGAATGATGTTGTCTATATTGAATTTAACAACGATGTAAACAAATCCGATATTGCCAAATCATTTTTTGTTAGTAGTAATACAGGTAATATAGAAGGAAATACGGAATGGCTTTCAGGAAAAAGTTTCAATTATATTCCTTTTAACGAAATGAATAATGGAGAAAGATATGTAATATCAATTCCGAAATCTGTCCGTGATACGGACGGCAATAAAATGGAACAGGATTTTATCAGCGAATTCTATGTCGGTGACGATCTTGTGAAGCCTCATGTGGAAAATTCTTATCCTGTTTATACGGAAGGTGGAACTCGTAATGTTCCGATTTATCCTGAATATTTATCAATAGTTTTTTCCGAATCAATGAATCGTATAAAAACAGAAGAGGCGTTCACAATTAGCCCGTATACCGGTGGGTATTTTTCCTGGAATACTGACAGTACTGAAGTTCGCTATATGATTACGGCAGAACTTGATTACGGCAGTCAGTATAAAATGTCGGTTTCCCAGGCTGCTGAAGATATTTCCGGGAACAAGCTTGAAAGCACTTATTCGGTATTATTTATTACAGGTGATGATTTCATATTTCCCGAAGTTGAAGGTATTTATCAGGCGGGAATGCCTCAACCTGTGGTTTTCTGGGACACTGATAATATAAACCAGGTAAGCAAGACAATTGATATAGCTGTTCAGTTCTCAGAATCAATGAGCAGGAGTGAAACAGAATCCGCATTTTCAACATCGCCCCCTATTGATGGATTATTTACTTGGAATGCAGAATCCACGATCCTTACATTTTCACCTACAGAGGATCTTAATTCCGAAACAATGTATATTCTCAGTATAGGTACATCCGCAAAAGATGATAACGGCTGGAAACTTCAGCAAGAGTATCAATTGACTATTTTAACAGCTGACAATGATTCACTGAATATTAGTCCCGGTGATGTTTATGGGACCTATGATCATGATAATATTGCCTATGCTTTATTGAATTTAAACGACTGGCCGGTAGGCATTGAGATGGGGCCTGTGGCCGATCCTTTGAGTATTATTCCGGCAGAGTTTGATTACTTTTTCCGGCTGCAATTTGTAAATGATAACGGAGCTGTAACGATGACCCCGTACAGTATTTATGACAATCTTCTTGTCGAAGGATTTGGAGAACAAAACGATCCAGTTATACTGGATATTTTCTGGGATATAAATAATGTTGAATTGTATATTCAGCTGGGCGGTTTGTCAAATGATATTGTTTCTTCAATGCCAGTTCTTTACAGATTGACTATTATTGGCGGACAAAACGGAATAGAAGATATAAATGGGAACACAATGCCGGATAACTTCAGTTTTGAATTCAGAGAATAACAGGAGGTAATAATTCATGAGACTTTATAGAACTCTCTTATTTATAATTTTTATATTATTGATTTCTTCATGTAATAAGGTATCTGAACAGCTTGGATTTTACCAGCCTGAAATAGAATCCGTATATCCATATAATGGAATGATTAATGTACCTGCCGATGTTGTAATAATTATAAAATTCAGTAAGGATATGGATAAGACAAAAACTAATAATGAATTTAATCTCAGTTCACAAAAAGGTCAGGTCAGCGGTTATTATAACTGGTCCGATAACAGAACATTGTCATTTACACCGGATGAACTTCTCGATGAAACCAATGCATATTCAATCAGTATATCGTCAAGTGCAGAGGATGCTGACGGCAATGATCTGTATGAAGATTACGAATCTGTTTTTTATATTAATACGGACCAGATCTCTCCTTGTATTGAGGATTATGTGATTTCATATATAAATGGAATAGAGACGGACAATCATACAGGAGTTTTACCTGATACATCTATTACTATTATTTTTTCGGAAGAGATCGACATTAATACCATGTATAACGGATTCAGTATTTCTCCTTCAGTAAAAGGCTTTTTTGAATGGACAGAAGCCACATCAATTACATTCAATCCATTGTTTGATCTTGAATATGGCACGAATTATACTGTGACATTAAGTCAGAATATTAAAGATATTAGTGGCAACCAGCTTGTTGAAGGACTTGCATTTAACTTTACGGTGGGTAATGATTTTGAAAAACCGGAGATCGTGTCGGTAAGACAAGATCCTCTTGGGGTTACTCCTGATTTAAATTTATATCAGCTTAATGATCCGTGGGATGAAAGCTTGATGAATTTTTGCATTGAAAAACAGAATGATATTGTGATTACTTTCAGCGAACCGTTGCTGGAAGAAAGTGTAAATAGTGCAATTTCAATTTCACCAAATACAGATTTTTACGTTTCCGATATTGCTGACGATACTATGCGGCTCACATTTATCGAACCAATGGAGAGTGAAGAGTATTACACATTAGCAATATCATCGGCAATAACTGATTTACAAAATAATCCGCTGAATAAAGATTATGAATTTTATTTTTTTACAAACAGTATAAACTCACTTCGTCCGGCTGTCGAGTATATTACAGATCAGATTCATTACTCAGACATAGGATTGAATATCCTAAGCGACTGGACCTATCCTCCTCCAGCACTTGCGGTCTGGACTTTTAATGAGACAGAGCCTCTAACGGTTAATGCTGGAAATACTTATAATGATATTCACATTATCTTTTCTACAGATATGATAAGAACAAGCATTGAAATGACTATCAGCCATGTTTCAGGGGTACAGACTGGTAACTGTGAAATTGTCAATCCAGACTGGTTTGATGAAAACCTCGTTGCAGGAGGATCACGTGTTTATAATGTTGATTTAATTGATGTGGCAGCTGGAAATGTTTACAAAATTACCGTAAAAGGCGGAAATAATGGAGCTGAGGATATAAATGGAAACTATATGCAAAACGATTTCATTCAATATATCAGATTTCCATAACAGTATTTCAAAACATTCATATTCAGGTCATTTTAACAACGACGTGATTTATTTTTTTTCAAACCCCTCTTAAATAACAGGAGTAACGAAAATCTGTATTTCCCAAAAATCAGCCCAAATTCCTGGTTTATTAAAAAAATTGTACCGATTACCTTATTGCGGAGGGAAACAAACCGGTCACACGAAATATTTTATAGCGATATGTTTACAGTATTTGTAGTTCACGATTAACAAATTCTGAACTATGGATTTACAATGAAACCATAAAACGTTTTCATTGACAATAAACTGCTTTTACTGATAAGAGGAATTAATAAGAGATTTAAGTTAATTACTTAATATATCTACCAAAGTAATTATAACTTTACATAACTAATTCCATCGGACGATTAACTATCCGAAATATTTTTAAATTTGATAAAAAATTACAATACCAATGAAAAAAATTAAGAGAAAGAAAAGAATCGGTCTGGCACTCGGAGGCGGAGCAGTGCTAGGGGCAGCTCATATTGGAGTCCTGAAAGCTCTGGAAGAATTTAATATTTCCATAAGCTGCATAGCAGGAACAAGTATAGGGGCTTTTATCTCTACTTTAGCAGCATTCAATAAAAGCTGGAAGGAAATCAATAAAATCGCATTAGATCTGAACTGGTTCGACATTTCTCAAATTTCGCTTTCACAGAAGGGTCTGCTTTCGAATAAAAAATTTAAAAATATACTTTTAAATACAATCGGGGACAAAGACTTTAAACAGTCCCACATTCCTCTCTCAATGATTGCTACTGACATTTCCAGCGGCGAAAAGGTCATACTAAAAGAAGGAAAAATTTCAAGTGCGGTAATGGCAAGCACATGTTTACCCGGAATCTTTACACCTGTAGAAATAAACAACAGATCGCTGGTAGACGGGGGAATTGTTGAAAATGTCCCTGTAACGCCGTTAAAAGAAATGCATGCAGATTATATTATCGCTGTTGATCTGATAAACAGGTATTCTTCAAAGAAACCGGAAAACATTGTCAACATACTGCTGAACTCTTTTTATTTTACAATAATCACTGCTACTGAGCTGCAGACCAAAGAAGCAGACCTTATTATAGAACCGGACCTTACCAGATTCAATATGGTGGATACGCATCAGGTCACTGATCTGATAGAAGCAGGATATTCCGAAGCAGTACGAATGCTGCAAAAGGTCGTATAACAATCCTCACACAGCATATTCCGCTTCCGGGATCTATGATTCAATTGCCGCTATTCTCGCTCCTGTCGCATACAGAATCAGGCTGACTACAGTAAAAACACACATTATTATCAGCATAGGCATTGAGCTTCCGTCATTTATCAGGCCTGCAAGCGCTGAAGAAACTGCTCCGAAAAACATCTGCATTCCTCCGATAAAAGCTGAAGCGCTTCCTATATTACTTGTAAAAGGCTGAAGAGCAAGAGCACTTGAGTTCGGGAAAATACCTCCTACGCAAAACCAGAAAACAGACATAAGAATAACAAGAACCGGAATGGAAAAACTTCCGGAAAGAAAACCTGCAACCGCAGTAATTATCACAATCGTCTGCAGAATTATCATCATAAGCAGCAGTTTAACAATACTATGCCTCTTAAGCATAATCCTGTTAAACTGTGCTCCAATAACCAGAGATAACGCATTGAACCCGAATATCCAGCCGAACTGGGCAGTTGTAAATCCGAAAACCTGAATATATACAAAAGGGGAATTGGTTATATAAGCAAAAAGCCCGCCTGCGGTTGTACCTGCAGCCAGAGCAAAAAATACAAACTGCTTTTCCTTTAGCACTTCTACATATCCCCGGAATACATCTTTTGGTTTAAGAGAGTAATTAACATCTTCTCCCTTTGTTTCCGGTATATAAAATTTTACAGCCAGAAAAACAGAAAGTCCGATTAAAGCAAGTACCAGGAAAACATAACGCCAGCCTAATGAAGCAATAATCATCCCGCCCAGTGCAGGCGCAATTGTTGGCGCGACTCCGAATACCATCTGTACATAGGATATTGCCTTTGCCATTTCACGTCCGGAGAATAAATCACGGATAATCGCATGACTGGCAACACCGCCCACACATACTCCGATAGAAAGAAAAAATCGCAGAACAATCAGAAAATATACTGATGGAGAGACGCTGCATCCGAGAGCCGCGATTATATAAACAATAAGTCCGATAATGAGCGGTTTTTTTCTTCCATACCGCTCAACAAGAGGGCCGATAACGAACTGTCCGGAACATAAACCGATAAAATAACTGGTAAGTGTCAGTCCTACAAGTGCCGCGCTTGTATTCAAATCCCGGACGATTTGCGGAAAACCGGGTATATACATATCTATAGTAAACGGGCCAAGGCCGGCAATAACGCCAAGAATAATAATTGTTATATTATAACGCTTGCGGTCCATAAAATTAATTTAACCTCTGAATATTGTCCTTTTGAAAAAATCAAAATAAATTAAAACGAAATGTTGTGTATTTAATCTTTTTGATTCATCTTGGATTGAGAAGGAAGATAAAAATCCATATTTATCGTTTGTATCGCGGGAGACAGAAAAAAAGCGTAAAGCAGATCCCTTGAAAATTTCCTTTGCTGCTGATGTAAATAAGTAATAAAGTGATTTAGACATATAAAACAATGCCAATGATAAAATCCGCAAAATAAAAGTCAATCCAAAACAGCTAAACATTCATGGAAATAATATTAAGATCCGCACCGCACTTTTTGCAGCAGCCGTTTTCAAGATTTTCGATCCTGGTATTATATCCGGTTCTGGAAACAACAATAGTGCCGCATGACGGACACACTGTGTCACTCCCTCCATATGAGCCGGGTATGTTTCCGCAGTAGACAAAGTTAAGTTCCTTACGAGCCTCTTCGTAAACGCTCATTATGAAATCAATATCAGTCGCAGGCGCATTGTATTTGTAAGCCGGATGATATCTTGATATATGCCACGGTATTTTCCTGTCCACAGAAGAAATAAATTGAATTATATCTTTCATCTCCTCCATGTCATCGTTAATGCCGGTTGCAATCAAGGTCGTCAGTTCAACATGGCACCTTTCATTTGCTGCCCTGATTGTATCAAGTACTTTATCAAGCCTGCCTCCGGATATCCTTTTATAGGTGCTGTCGCGGAATGTCTTAAGATCAATATTCATTGCATCAGCATATTCCATAATATCCTGTAAAGGTTCCGGATTAATAAATCCGTTTGTAACATAAACATTTTTCAGATTATTTTCTTTTGCGAGCCTGGAACAGTCCATTACATACTCGAACCAGATGAACGGTTCCGTATATGTATATGCCAGACCTATGGATTTTTTCCCGATCGCGGACTGTAATATTTCCTCTGGTTCATAATAACTGGTGTTTGCGTTAAGATCGTGAGCTATATGCCAGTTCTGGCAGAAGATACATTTGAAATTACATCCTTTAGTGCCAATAGAAAGAATATCCTTCCCCGGATAAAAATGATACAAAGGTTTTTTCTCTATTGGGTCCATGGATGCAGCTGTAACCTGTCCATAAATTGTGGTTACAAGCCTGCCGTCAAAATTAATTCTTGTCCCGCATATTCCTGATTTATTCTTTGGAATTATACAATTATGAGGGCATAACAAGCACTGGAGTTTTTCATCCTGCAGTTGTTTATAATATTGTGCTTCTTTTTCTTTCATTGTTTTGAAAAAAAATCAGCCTGCTGCCTCCACCTTAGCTGCAGGAGCCGTCTTCTCTGATATCTCTTCATAAGGCTTAATCATTTCACAGCTTCCTTCAAAAATTACACCGTCCGCTATTTTTAATTTTGCTGTTCTGATATTACCGTAAACTTTTCCTTTTGCCTGTATTTCAAGCTTCTCTCTCGCCTCAATATTTCCGTATACTGTTCCGTTTACAATAACAGCCTTTGCATTTATATTGGCTTTGACAACAGCACCCTCCCCTATTACGAGATATCCTCCTGAAGTTATTTCTCCTTCAAAAGTTCCGTTAATCTGAAGAGATTTTTTAAAAGCCAGATCACCGAAAAACTGCGTATCCTTTCCAAAGACTGTACTTATCATCCCGATTTCATAAACCGGGTTCCTGTTCACCTGAATTATCTTCTTTGCCATAGTAATTTAATTAATTTATTAGTTATTTAGTCACTGACGAATAATTAATATTCACCATTAAAAAGTTAATGTATTTTCCTGCCGGAGGCGGAAAAAATACAATTATCAGCCGGCAACTATTTAGTTGTCATTACAAATACTCCGTCCCAGTCATCCGGTGGAGGATTGTCTTTGAACTGCTTTGCCCTTGATATATAAACATCTGACGGGCCGTCATCAGGATCAATTGACAGGGCCTGCTGAAATGCCCGTATAGCCTCATCCCATTTTCTCTGCTTATAGGCGGTTAATCCCAGATTATAATATTTTAATACTTCTTCTTTATTTTTTGAAATCATAAAGCCTCCGGAAAAGCAAAGTAAAATAATTAATAATCCGTATTTTTTGCCTGAACCCAAAACCCTGTTTGAATAAAAAGAAGCCCGGAAGTTATCTAAAAATTATTACAAATTTATCTGCAAAATAATTTTTAAATACCGTCTAATAATCCCTGTCTATAAAAAAATTAGCCATATCAAAAAGAATGTCTTTATATTTTGAAGACGGGAAACCATCAAGATCCTTTAGAGCTTTTTTTACATACTCCTCTCCGGCCTTAAGACAATAATTGATGGAATCATACTTGCCAATCAGCTCTTTGAGTACAGACCATGTAAAATCGCCCGGATTCCTCGCACAATCAGCCAGTAACAGCCTTTCTTCATCAGAAGCTTTTTCAAGCAGATAAATAAACGGCAGAGTTATTTTCCCATCGCGGAAATCATTCCCCGGATCTTTGCCGGTCTTATCCTTATCTTCAACGTAATCCAGGGTATCGTCTACAATCTGAAAAGCATTGCCGATATTAAATCCAAAATTATAAAGAGCGTGTCTTTCTTCTGCATCCAGCCCGGCTTTCATTGCTCCCAGCTTGGAGCATGTTCCCATAAATATTGCAGTTTTATATTTAATTATATTAAAATAATGTTCTCTGCTTATTGAATCAATATTTGAATACTCCATCTGATAAAGTTCACCCTTTATCATATCATGCACCGCTGCAACAACGTCAGGGGCAAATAAGCCGCTCCTGTCATTCATTATAACCTGCAGCGCCCTGATATACATCAGATCTCCGATAAGGACAGCGACTTTATTTCCCCATTCTTTTGAAAGAGTTTTCAAACCTCTTCTCAGAAAAGTCTGATCAATAATATCATCATGAACAAGACTCGCCCCGTGGACTATCTCAACAGAAGCGGCAATATCAACAACTTCCTCTGATATTTCCCCCTTAAGCCCACTGCAAAGAAGCACCAATGAAGCTCTTATCTTTTTCCCTTTCCTTTTAAAAAGATGCAAAGCACCGTCATCTATTATGTCAATTCCTTCCAGCAGTATACGGGGGATTGCTTCATCTACTTTCTGAAGATAATCTTCAATAGGATGTAATATCTCTTCAAGAGTTGCTTTCGTTTTTTTATGCATAACATCCTGAATTAATAAAATGCATTTACGCACTCACGCCTGGATTCAAATATTTCAAAAATAGTATCAAGCATGGTTATTTGAAATGGTTTGAGCAGAACCTCATCCACTATAACCAGTTTAATATCACCTTCATGTTTCTTAAATTCCTGTTTTTTCTTATTCAGAAGTCCCAGTGCACGGCTGCTTATGAATTTAACATTAATCATATCCAGGCAGACATTGTACAGCTTATCACTGAGACAATCATCCAATAAAGTCTCGAGTTCCTCCACCTCCTCCTGATCAATTCTTCCGTCAAGCGTAATAACCTCTACATTATTAACAGATGATCTTTTCATTTACATCCTCCACCTTTACCTTAAAACGCAGTATTTATGATTTTTCCCAATTACAGGGAAGACGCTTCATTACGCAATATAATAATATTTTAATAATCATAAATTATCAAGTCTTTTTATATCTGCGCGGGCTATTGTCAATGAATATACATTGTTAGCTCCCGCTGACATTAAAATCCTGGCGCACTCATTCAAAGTAGCGCCTGTAGTAAAAATATCGTCAATAATCAGAATATTTCTATTTTTAATGTGTTTGTCGCTTATTATTTTATATCTGTTTATAATATTAAGAAAACGGTCCCTGTAGTTGAGTTTTTTCTGTGTCTCAAATTTGTATCTGTCTTTCAGCAGTGTGGCGTATTTCTTATTCAGTCTCTTTGCAACTGCCTTTGCAATTAATTCACTTTGATTAAATCCACGCCGCCATTTTTTTATTCTGTTTACAGGTACAGATGTTACAATTTCCGTAATGTCCTGAAATTGCTCAATTTCATTGTACGCAAGTTCCGTCAGATGCTTATATAATCTCCTTACCTTATTGAATTTATAATGATGAAGGATCTCTTTCATCACCCCTGAATAATCAGCAATAGTGATGTTTTTCCTGACATAGAATTGTCTGTCAGAATCTGTAGCGCAGTAATTATCTTTTAAATCTGCAGAACTGCTGTCAGATTGCCCCGATATAAACCTGATTTCCGAAAGACATTTTCCGCATAAATACGCGTCTTCATATTTTATATTTTTCCCGCAATTGATACAGCAGGACGGAGCAAAAAAATCCAGAAGTCTGAATAAAACCCTGGAAAATGCATTTGAATTCCGGTTCATATGATTTAATTGTTACCGGCTTTTTACATACTTTGTAGGATCCGGAACACCTGCTTCTTTAAAGCCTTTCATTCTGATTTTACATGAATCGCATTTCCCACAGGAACTGCCGTTTCCATCAGGGTCATAACAGCTGTGAGTAAGAGAATAGTCAAGACCAAGCTTAACTCCCAGTTTTATAATCTCGGATTTCTTTAATTTTAACAACGGCGCGTTAATTCTGAAAGGATCACCGGAAACTCCGGCTTTTGTACCGATATTAGCCATTGCCTGAAAAGCGTCTATAAATTCCGGCCTGCAGTCAGGGTACCCGCTGTAATCCACCGCATTAGCACCTATAAAAATATCCCTTGCGTCAATAGACTCAGCAAATGAAAGCGCGTATGATAAAAACAGAATGTTCCTGCCCGGAACATAGGTTGAAGGAATATCGCCGGCAGATTCCAGGTCACTGTTTTTAGGCACCTCGATCCCGGAAGCAGATGACAGTGATGACGATGAAAAAATTTCTGCAGGAATATTGATTATAAGGCGTTTATCAATTTTCAAACAATCACACAGCTTTTTAACGAAATCTATTTCAACACTATGCTTCTGGCCATAGAAAAAAGTAACGGCATAAATATCAAAACCTTCATCAATTGCGTATACTGCTGTTGTAGAGGAATCAATTCCTCCGCTTAAAAGTACTACAGCTTTTTTCTTGTTATTCTGCATAAAAAACAGCTTCCTGAATATAAAATTGAACTAAGGCATACCGGATTCTATAATGCTTCTAAAGTCAGCAACTCGTATATTATTAAAAAAATTCTATCAGATCAATGAACAAATTTCCTCATCCGGATATTAATAAGTATACCTATAGCAATCATCGACATTATAAGATTTGACCCGCCGTAGGAAACAAAGCAAAGAGGCAATCCGGTTACAGGCATAATTCCCAGAGTCATGCCTATATTGATAAAAATATGAAAGAAGAATATTGCGCTGATACCGCTTGCCAGGAGCGCACCGAATTTATCCCTGGATTCCAGAGCTATCTGAATTCCCCGGAATACAATAATTGAAAGCAGAAGAATCATTATTATAGAACCGAGGAATCCCCATTCCTCGGCAACGACAGAAAAAATAAAGTCCGATGTTTTTTCCGGCAGAAATCCCAGCTGAGCCTGAGAACCGTTCAGAAAGCCTTTTCCAAGAAATCCTCCGGAACCTACTGCAATTTTTGACTGAATAATATTGTAGCCTGAGCCATGAGGGTCAAGATTAGGATTAAGGAAAACAAGAATTCTCTTTTTCTGATAATCCTTGAGAAAATGCTGAATGAGAACAGAAAAAAACAGTCCAAGAGAAATAACAGTTGCCGGAATATATATTTTTCTGTAATATTTTTTTATAAGAAAAAAATGCAGGACAAATGCAATTACCGCAATTAAAAGCAAAATACCGGAAACAAGAAAAAGCAGATTTGTGTCTTTGAAGAAATCCAGAATAAAATTAGACCCTTCCTCACCTGCCCACTCCCTGTAAGTCAGAATCATTGGGACTATCAATGCAACTCCTGCAATTGTGATAATAGATAACAGATGGGAAACGTCAGCCCCTCCGACAAACAGCATTGTAAACAAAATCGGAATAAAGATCATTGCAGTTCCAAAATCAGGCTGTTTGAGAATTATAAGGACAGGAATTAAAGTTAAAACAGTTGGAATAAGGAGTTCCCTGAAATTTCTGATATCCCTTTCCCTGAATTCAAGATATTTGGCCAGTATAAACAACAGTGCAAGCTTCATAAATTCGGAAGGCTGAATGGAAATTATTCCCAGGTTCAACCATGCCCGTATATTTCTTACAGGAGCGCCGAATAATGCCGTAAACAAAAGCACAATGTTCATTCCTATGTAAATATAGATTGAATAATCTCCAAGATTTTTATAGTTTATGAACGTAACCGCGATCATAAACACGAATCCGAAAATAAACCATAACAGCTGTTTTTTATACATTCCCTTATTGACTTTTTCTATGGGGTCAAAGCCTGAACTGTATATCATCAGTATTCCGAACAGCACTATCAGAATTACCGCGAATACAAGTACATAGTCTATTCTATACATCTCATCTTTTCGGAACATTTAAAAGTATCCCAGTGAAATTAATTTTAAATAAATCTGTTCAGCAACAGGCACGGCACCGACAGCTCCGGCAATACCGTATTCAACAAGTACAACAATTACAACAGCATTTTCAGGGTTGCTGTTATAAGGTGCGTATGAAACAAACCACGCGTGCTGAGTCTTATCGTCTTTTCTTACGGAACGGGTTTGCGCAGTTCCGGTTTTACCGGCGACCGGAATCTTCAAATAGCTGAGCCTTCTTGAAGTACCCTGTTTAACCGACAGTCTCATTCCTGTTTTCAATGTATTCAGTGTTACCTGTGACAAAGGAATTTCCCTTATTTTTTCGGGGACAATCCGTTTAATAACCTGAGCATTATCAGGCGAGCGGATTTCCCTGACAAGATGCGGTCTGTAAACAACCCCGTCATTAACTATTCCGGAAACAAAATCTGCAAGACCCAGCGCAGTTACACTTATAAAGCCCTGCCCTATTGAAAGATTGATAGTATCTCCGTCATACCACGGCTGATTAAAAGTTTTCATTTTATATTTTTTAGAAGGTATGAATCCCGTAATCTCACCAGGAATATCAATATTTGTTTTTTCACCCAGGGCCATATATTCCGCGTATTTCAGAATTATGGTAGGGCCGATTTTATAACCGAGCTGATAAAAATACGTACTGCATGATTCCGCTATTGCCCCATACATATCAAGCAGGCCGTGATGTTTATAGCAGTAAAAATCCTTGTCAACATACCCCTTAAGCGTATATTTTCCCGTACAGTAATAAGTAAGATTGGGATTCCACTTTTCCTCTTCCAGAGCTGAGATGGCAATTACCAGTTTGAAAGTTGAAGCAGGGGGATAACGCGCCTGGATTGCTCTGTTAAGAAAAGGCTTATCCTTGTCATTGTACAACTCCCTGATAAGTTTATTATTTGCTCTTGAGATAACTAAATTCGGATCAATATCCGGTTTACTTACCATTGCGAGTATTTCGCCATTGAACGGCTTCAATACAATCACAGCACCTTTGAGCCCTTCCATCGCATCGCTTGCGGCAGCCTGAACATCTGAATCAATTGTCAGCACAAGATTATTTCCCGCAATCGGGTTCAGCCCGATTTCCTCACCTTCAACACGGTTCCGCACATCAACAATTCTTCTGATGAAACCATCTGTTCCTCTCAGGACTACATCATATTCACTTTCAATACCGGCCTTGCCGATTTTCTGATAATATTTATATCCCCTTCCCCTGTATTTTTCATATTCGTCCTTGCTGATACTGCCCACATATCCTACAGTATGAAAGAAATTATTGCCCATGTTATAAACTCTGACAGGCTCATCCTCCCAGTCAATATTGGGAAAAAGATTTTTATGTGATGCGATTTTTACAATCAGACTGAACGCGACGTCTTCCTTTATTACAACTCTTTCCCAAGGATTATGTTCATTAATAAACTGCATAGTCTCATCATAGGAGATCTGTAGCAGTACTGATAATTTTTTAATTGTTTTTCTAAGTTCGGACTTACTCTCAAACCTGGCAGGTATTGTGGAAAGATTAAAAGAAGGCCGATTGGAGACGATAACAGTATTCTCTCCCCCGGGCTGAAAATTCCTGTCATAAATCTCGCCTCTTGGAGCAGGAATAGGAATATTGCTCTCCATATTCAGCTTTGATTTAAGCATATATTCCTCGCCCTGTACCAGCTGCATATTTATGAGCTGAACTATCAAAACCAGAAACAGGATAAAAACGATAGCGAGAAAGGAAAACATTCTGAACCTGAATGCCTCAAGCATTCTCAACTTCAGATTAGACTGCGCCATCTAGGAATTACCCTCCTCAGACAGTGCATCCTGAAATATTTTATCATATAAAATAAATAGCAGGGGGGACAGAAGTGCGTTGTAAAAAGACTCAGGGAAAATAATGGTTATTACTGTGGATATAGAACCTTCGTCGAAAAAGTAGCACAGAAATAATGTTATAACTCCTTTTACCAGCGATGAGACAAAGACCATCAGAAAGATTGTAACTACATTGCTCCTGATTATTGATCTTCCGAACTTGCCGATAATAAAACCCAGAACCATTTTAGGGAAAGTCAGCAATCCCAACGGGGAATTCGAAACTGCATCGTGAAGCAGCCCGCTTATGAATCCGGTAACCTCCCCGTAAAATGATCCGAAACTGTATCCGAAATATACAACGGCTATAAATACAAGGTCAGGCTTTACTCCTGCGATTCTCAGAATATCAAAGGAGGAATGCCCCTGAAGTATCAGGGACACAAGTATAATAGCGCCTGTAAAGACATAAGTTAAAATCATTATTCCCCGCCAAGTAATTCCAGTAATTCAGGATCAGGTTCCTTTTTTATTACAAAAACCTCTTCAATATGAGAGTAATCAATTATCGGTTTAACAATTACTCTCTGAAAGCTGCTGGATTTGATTATTATGGATTTAACCACTGTACCTACAAGAAGCCCCTCAGGAAATATCCCTCCCTGGCCTGAGCTTACAATTACATCCCCGTATTTTACAGGCACTGATTTGTTTATATAATCCACTACACATAGATCCGAGTTTGAGGAATATCCGGTCAAGAGGCCCGGGAACCTGCTTTCCTGAAGCATTACGCCCAGGTTTATACCTGTTGAAACAATCGGCTGAATCCTTGAGACGCTGCCTCTTACCTCTATTACCTTTCCGAAAACAGCTTTTTTATCCCCGCTGAATGATATTACCGGCATATTGATCCTGATTCCGTCACTTCTTCCTCGATTTATAATAATCGTTCGAAACCAGTTATCAGGATCTTTGGAAATGATGCCGGCTGAAATAAACTCGTATGATATTCTTTCACTCATATTAAGCAGGTTTCTCAACCTGTAGTTTTCTTTTTTTATCTCAGTTAACTCTTCAGCTATTTCTTCGTATCTGCTCAGTTTTTGTCTTGTTTTTTTGAGCTCATCCCTTACACCGCTTAATTCGCCGAAACCGGCCCATAATTTTCCAACGCCTTTCTGTATTGTATGATATCCTTTCTGAAAAGGCATAACGAACAGGCTTCCTACACCTTCAATGGAAAGAGTAAAAGAAGTGGATTGCACGGAAAGAGAGATTAGACAGAACAGTGCGAAGATTATAAAAGCTACGATAGTCTTATGTCGTATTATGAATTCCAAATTTAAGCTCTTCAGGTAATTATTTTAAAAATTAGTACAGCCTGCCCGCAATTATTTGCAGGCGGATGCCGCATTTGTATTTAAATTTATAATAAAGAATGCCCTTACGTTTATTAAGGGCAAATCAGCACACATACGCTATTTCATATAAGTCTTATAAAGATTTTTTATCTCTTCAAGAAACTTTCCTGCACCCATAACAACGCATGTAAGAGGATTTTCAGCCCTGATTACCGGAACACCGGTTTCTTTACTAATAAATTTATCAAGGCCTTTAAGCAACGAACCGCCGCCGGTCATAACAATACCTCTTTCAACAATATCAGCAGCCAGCTCAGGCGGAGTTTTTTCAAGCGCGTGTTTAATAGAATCCAGAATCTGGTCGCATGGTTCCTTAATTGCTTTCCTGACCTCTACAGAATCTATCTCTAAAGTTCTTGGAAGTCCGGAAATGGCATCTCTTCCTTTTAATTCAAGTTTTTCCACTTTCTTTTCTGGAAATGCATTACCAAGTCTGATTTTTACTTCTTCAGCTGTTCTTTCTCCTACAACCAGATTATATTGTGTTCTCATGTATTTCATTATAGCATCATCAAACTCATCACCGGCTATACGCAAAGAATCAGCAATAACCATCCCTCCTAGAGAGATGACAGCAATTTCAGTAGTTCCGCCGCCTATATCAACCACCATGTGGCCCGCCGGCTCATGAATAGGAATATTGGCGCCTATTGCCGCTGCAAGAGCTTCCTCTATCAGGAATATTTCCCTGGCACCTGCCTGTTCACATGATTCTCTTACAGCCCTTTTTTCAACTTCGGTAATACCGGAAGGGACACCGACAACAATTCTAGGCCTTACAAGTGCCCTTCTCCGATGGACTTTTGTAATAAAATATCTTATCATTTTTTCGACTGTTTCAAAATCGGCTATAACACCGTCTTTCATCGGCCTGATTGCGACGATATCACCGGGAGTCCTTCCGAGCATTCTTTTGGCTTCCTGCCCGAAAGCAAGCACCTTTGATGTACTCGTCTGAACGGCAACTACCGAAGGTTCACTCAGCACAACACCCTGGCCTTTTACATGAACCAGCGTATTAGCAGTCCCGAGATCAATACCCATATCATTTGAAAAAACGCTATAAATCGAATCGAATATCATATTGTTATGTCACTCTCACTTCATTCTTTAATATTTACCGGTTATATTATTTATAATAACAAGTTATTTTAATAACAAAAAAAATGTATCTTACTGTAATAACCAATAATGTATAAATTTACATTAATCCCAACAGCTTTTTCGCTTCCTCATTCGTACGGTCAGATACCATTACTTCAGTCCAGACAGCTTTAGCTTTTTTTTTATCGCCAAGAGCGAAATAATTTTTCCCTATCCATATCTTTAATGTGTTGTCTCTTCCATCTATTGTTAACGCATTTATAAAATGCATCAAAGATTCTTTATAAAGAGACTGATTAAAATAAATCTTTCCCAGATTCAAATTAGCCAGTTTCACAATTGTCCGGTCTGAACAGTTTTCCAGTATGTCCTTAAAAGACATTATCGAATCAGTATATCTGCCTGCCAGATTATATGCGTAAGCCTGAAAAAACCGGCTCGTAATATTGCCGGAAACAGCTCCGTATTTATTTAAAATCTCTAACCCGTAATCCTCATTTCTGTTGTAAATATTTACAACAGAAATGAACCTGATATCATCTATATCCGGAATAAGTTCAATATCTATTTTATTTAAAATTAAAGATATATCAGAAATACTGTAATAATTTGTAAAATAGATAGATTTTGCAAGCATCAAAAGATATTCGGAATCAACTTTATCCGATCTTGTGAGAGCTATTCCTTTCCGGATATTTTTTATTGCATTAAAAAATTCCTTTTTCGCATCCTGTTTAACACATTCCGTACAATTACTTATTATTATATCGGAAAAATTAGTGTTAAGAATTGTCTCACCGATATAATAATGAATTTTTCCCATTAACAGGAATGATTCCGGAGATACCTGATTCTTTAAACAATAATCATCGCATATTTCCTTAATTTCGCTTAGAGATTTTATTCTTTTGTCAATATCATTTATTTTCAGAACATCAGTTAATTTTCCGGAAATCTTGTTATGTGTATACTTCCAGAAAAAAAAATACTGATGATATTTTGTTCCGAAATAATAAATACAAAACAGGACAGGCAGCAGTAATAATATTTTAAATAATTTTCCCTTCTTCTTTTTTGTTTTATAACTGTAATACATATTATTTTACATTACCTGAATTAGGCTGATAAAACTTATTAAACTTTCTGTTCGATAAGGCAGTATTCTTGAAAACAAAAATTCTGTTTTTATTACTTCCTTTCATCTGCAGAACAAAATAATTCTTCCCTTTTTTCACATCGCTGACCCGGTGATAATCGAATCTGAATAATTTCTTTCCGGTTCTGAAGTTAATACCGTTTTTAAGGAGCTCAATACTGCCTTCTCCTATTCGTTTTATTTTTTCATATTCTCTCAGACCGGGATCAAGAATGCTGTCATTATTTTCATAATCAATAATATTTGAAGCGTCCTCATATAATGAGACATCCGTAATTATCGAGATATCTTCATCAAAAGCTTCATCTTCTTTCTGATCTTCAGTTATTTTATCGTCTGTTTCCATAATAAGTTCCACAGACTCAACGGTTTTTTCCTCCTCAGAAAAAGAGGCGTCTGTTTCAGAAATTATAATTTTTTCAATTTTATTTTCATCTTCTGAAGCAGCTGCAATATTCTCTGTTTTATTATCTCTTTTATTATTACTCAGCTGCCCGTTCAGCACAGAGGATGTATCTGTACCCGATGTAAAAGAATTGCGTTTTACAGTCTGCTTTTTGGTACTTGATATTAATGTAAATAAAATGAATAAAATCCCGGAAGCGATTAAGATAAGGCTTATATACAGCATAGTCTTATAATTTATTATTCAATAAAGTCATTGATGATTTGTTGTCTGAATGTCCTGAGAAATATAAGGAGTTAACTTAGTAATTTTAAGTTTAACCAGTTTAAACGCTTCTTAATTACAGAAATATTTAATTTTTTATTAAGAGCGGTAAAGGATGCCCCGATTCCTCACTAATTTTGATTAATCATTTCATACTCGTTCAATTCTCAAGAGTGTCAAGGATTTTTCATTAGTTTAAAGTTAAAATTTGAATTACAAAACGCGGGAATACAAAATTGACTATTTAGGGGAAAAGCAGTTCTGCTGTTTTACTTATTCGCCTGTTTAATTCATCAAAATCGCCGTTATCTATCAGTTTACTGTCAATTACATATGAGGCACCGCAAGCTATAACTTTATCCGTATTCAAGTATTCAAGAATGTTTGCCTCAGTAATGCCTCCCGTAGGAATCAGATAAAAGTCCTTCATCCGGAAAGGAGCTGTAACAGCCTTAATATATGCCGGACCGCCAAGATTTGAAGCGGGAAACAGCTTAACCAGATGCAGACTTTCGTTAAGCGCTGTATTTAATTCAGTAGGTGTCGAGACACCGGGAATAAATGTAATTTTTTTTGAATATGCGAATTTCAGCAGGGAAAGATCCAGCCCGGGGGCGACTCCGAATTTTGCACCGGAGTCCGAGGCCTTTTTTAATGCGTCTTTTTCCAAAACGCTTCCTGCCCCCAGAACCAGTTCAGGAAATTTTTTGCTGATTTCATAAATACAGTCAAAAGCAATCCCTGTTCTGAGTGTTACTTCAAGTATATCAACAGAATTATTCAACAATAATTCCGCTGTTTTCAATGCATTGCTGACATTAGTAAATACGGCGATCGGAATAATTTTATTATTTTTTAGAACACCGTCCGGATTCATGATTTAAATTTAGGGTAACACAGCTCAATCTGATTACCGTCCGGATCAAGAAAAACAACCATCTGTCCTTTTCTGATATTCTCCGGGCCGAAAACAATAGGTATATCCTTTTGGTTTAACTCATCTACAGCATCTTCAAAGTCATCTTCATCAACGGCAAAACTCACCCGGTTTTTTGAGCTTTCCTGGTTCTTATAATTTCCTACTTCATAAAGGGTGAGAATTATATCACCTTCTTTAATAACTGCCTGCTGGTCATTATTTTCAATTACTTCGAAATCGAATAAATCCTTATAAAATTTAACGGAATTTTCCAGGTTGGATACTGTCAATCCCATATGATTTATGCTTTCAATAACTATCATGTTTAATCTCCGTTCCTCTTATCTTTGCGTATTACTTTAATATGACTGTATGTGTTCACTTCCCGGACATATACCGATTAATGATATAGCATGCAATATATACAACGATTCCCCATACCGCAGCGATTCATGAACAGCTACAGATTTCAGCTTTTACAACCAAACTATAATTAAAATCTATATTCTAATAATATCGCTTTTCTGCTTTGATCCATGAAATAATATATATATTTCAATGTGTCAATAAATATAAATATTCTTTTAGGCAGTATTTCAACTTTTTTTAACAGACAATCAAAGAGAATTCTTTGGAAAGGAATAATTAAAAAAAATTTTCTATATAATAGAGTTAAAAATCCCGTTTAAATATTACGCAGATAAATTATCTCCATTAATAACGGAAAAAAAATCTTCCAGCTTTTTCCGGTCTTTTTTTCCGGGATGTGATTCAAGGCTGCTGCAAACGTCAACGGCATACGGCTTTACAATATTAATCGCTTCAAGGACATTGTCTCTGTTTACACCTCCGGACAGAAAGAGTTTGCCGCGGAAAGCAATATCAGCAAGAATCTTCCAGTTAAAAGCCTCCCCTGTTCCCCCGTATGCTGATACGGAAAAGGTATCCAGCAGATAAAAGTCAGCCGAGTTGTATTTCTCCATTTCTTTTAATTCCAAACCGTATTTTATCCGAAAAGCCTTTATTTTTTCCTTATCAAATTTCTGAATAAAAGCCGGAGTCTCATCACCATGGAACTGCAGCATATCAAGTTTGGCAGTCTTTATAACCTGGTCAGTAAATTCGAATGAAGGATTTACAAAAACGCCTGCGCTTTTGAACGAAAAATTTTTCTTTAATACGGAAATAATTTCACCCGCTTTTTCTGGTTCAACAAAGCGCGGACTCTTTTCGTAAAAAATAAATCCCAGCATATCGGCTCCATGCTCAAGAGCAAGTCCGGCATCTTCAGGATTGGTAATGCCGCATATTTTTATAAATGTTCTTTTCTTATGCATCATATTCTTTTTCCGGATGAATATTTACATTGGATTTATTGTAAAAAATCATAACTATTCAGCTATAGCGGAACGATTTTTACATAAAAATTCCAAATAGCTGAGCAGTTACAAAATATCAAAAAAAGGTTAACTGTTAAATATAAATCCGGCAGTTTTCATTCCTGGTAAAAACATAACCTAAAACAAATCAGATACAGCTTTAGCAATATCCTTTTCACGCATAAATCTTTCGCCAACTAAAAATCCATCAGCCCCGTTTTCTGACAGCTTACGAATGTCATCCTTCGTATTTATTCCGCTTTCTGTAATTACTATACTGTTTTCCGGCTTACCCTCTTCTATTATTATATTCACAGTCGTGTTTATATCAGTAGTAAAAGTTTTTAAATCGCGGTTATTGATCCCAATCAATTCAAAATTATAATTCAATGCCTGTTTATATTCCAGTACTGTATGTGTTTCAAAAAGAATTTTCATGCCCAGCCCGGAAGCAATGACGGAGAAATATTCGATCTCGGCAGGAGTCAGAACAGCGCATATCAGAAGAAAGGCGGAAGCACCGTCAATGAATCCTTTGTAAATCTGATATTCATCTACAATGAAATCCTTCATTAATACAGGCTTTCCAGTTGTAGCGGAAGCGATTTTTATATATTCATATTTACCCTGAAAATAATCCGGTTCAGTAAGCACTGAAACTGCATTGACAGCTTCAGCATCCCTGTAAGCGCCTGCAATATCCTCAATAACGAAGTCGCCTCTGATAACTCCTTTTGAAGGGGAAGCTTTTTTTATCTCGGCAATCAGAAAAGGGGAATCCTTACTGTATGTCTGAAGAAAATTTGCGGGTGAATATCCTGTATTTAACAGATCCATCGCTTTTGATTTTATTTCATCAAATGAATTTATTTTTTTTTCCTGCTGAATCACTTTTTTTCTGTTATCAATTATTTTTTCTAAAATCACTTTTGTACGGCCTCTTTAATTTTGACATCCTTTAAATATAATATTATTAATGCCCCGTATTTGTCTGTTCCCAGTTTAAAATCTCTGACAACCCCCCTTATAGAAAGCATCTTACCCGATCTCCACCATTTCGTTAAAAGAGTCGGATCTTTTTTTACGATGCCAATCAAATCATCCTGTTTTATATTGCCTTTAATCTGAAGCCATCTGTCTTTATACAGGCTGCATATGAGCTGCTTATTTTCAATGTTTTCGGGTGATATTAAATAATAATTTGAATCAGTTAATATTTCTTTACCAATAATGCTGATAAGATAATTAGCAATGTATTTTTTGTAATACCTGGTGCTTTTAAAAAGTCCTGTATTCCACTTTAAGTAAAGCTTTTTTAAATTAACATAGTTTTCATAAGCATCATCTAATGATTCTGCAGAGAGGGAATTGAAACGGAATTCGATACTGGAGGAAAAATATACCTTGTTACGGCTTTGTTTTGCGACTTCATTATTCACGTTCATTTGAAATGAAAGAGGAAAAAAAATAATAAAGAAAACGAATAATAAAAGAATAGTCTTTTTTTTAAAATGATTTAATATCAGATATTCTCCCTTTTGAATAATACAGCTTTTTATCTCAATTAAATCTGTAAATATTATGAGGTAAATATAAATAGTATATCTATCCGCAAGTACGGATAGATATACTATTTCATAATTTTAAGCTTATTTCTGAACTATTGCATCTGACGGACATGCATCAGCACATGTTCCGCAATCTGTACATTTGTCCTGATCGATAACATATTTATCGTCGCCCTCGCTTATTGCATCTACCGGGCATTCATCAGCACACACTCCGCATGATACGCAATCATCGGTTATTTCGTAAGGCATATGTTTCCTCCAAATTAACATTTAGCTCAGCAGTTATATTATTATAACCAGAGCCTAATCTTTGAATTTTATTTTCATTCGGTATTTTTTGGGATTAAAATTAATTTTAATTCAATCGTCAAGCCTTTTATGGAAAATATTTTTTCATAAAACAGCTATTGAATGGGCCTTTTCAAAATATCCGGAGCCGGAGATATTTTTATTTCACCGAACCGCTCCTCGAATTTCCTTACATTATCTGAAAGAGCCTGAAGAACTCTTTTCGCATGTCCTGGAGTAAGTATTACTCTTGACATGAGTTTCCCGAAACCGGGAGGAGGAGTGGGATTCACATATAAAAAATCAAAGGTAAATTCATCAGGAGAGTGCGAGATATTAGTAAAATTCGAGAATTCTCCTGACGCAACAGATTCATCAATTTTTATTTCAATTTTTACATCTGCTTTTCCGTTATCCATATTACCTCTTTAGAAATGAAATAGATTTTTATCCGTAACAAATAATTCTTGATTTTCATTATTGCAAGCATATTTCAGCAGCAGGAAAGAACAGTTAACAAACAGAATAAAAATATTTTTATAACAGTACCGGAATTAGCCGCCGTTTTACCATAAAAAATGCTTGCGTATTTTTACCAAAGATAAGTATTAGCGTATTTTTAGACGTTCGAACTTATATTGCACTTATTAAATCCAGAAACAATATACTTTATTCTATAAAACAATGAATCTCGAAAACATCAGAAATTTCTCAATCATCGCTCATATTGACCACGGAAAATCGACACTCGCGGACCGTATAATTGAAAACTGCAGACTGGTAAGCCCGGGAAAACATGCGGATCTTATAATGGACAGTATGGACATTGAAAAAGAACGGGGAATAACAATAAAAACAAACACAATCACCCTGAATTACATCTCGAAAAACGGTAAGGAGTATATATTCAATCTGATTGATACTCCGGGCCATGTGGATTTTTCATATGAAGTCTCAAGAGCACTGTCATCATGCGAAGGCGTTCTTTTGCTTGTAGATGCGACACAGGGGGTCGAAGCCCAGACAATTGCCAATATGTACCTGGCGCTTGAAAACGACCTGACAATACTGCCGGTTATCAATAAAATAGATATGCCGAATGCAGACATAGATCGTACAAAGGAAAGTATAGAGAAAAGCCTGGGTCTTGATTCCGAAGAAGCAGTGCTGGTATCTGCCAAGCATGGTACAGGAATTGAAGATCTTCTGGAAAAACTGATTAAAGAAATCCCGGCACCGCAGGGAGATCCGGACGCTCCTTTAAAAGCGCTTATTTTTGATTCATTTTTCGATAAATATATGGGAGTTATTATAAAAGCCAGAATTTTTGACGGAAGCGTTAAGAAGGATGACGCCATTCGTCTCTGCTCTACAGGAAAGGATTTTTTTGTCACAGAAGTAGGCACATTCCGTCTTGAAAGAGAAAAGGCTAAGAGTCTTAATCCGGGAAACGTAGGATACATAGCCGCAGCCATAAAAACCGTAAGCGATACCAAAATAGGCGACACAATAACGCTTGCAGATAATCCGACAAAATATCCTCTAAAAGGATTCAAGGAAGTTAAGCCTTTTGTTTTCTCCGGGCTTTATCCTATGTACAGTGATGATTATGAGGATTTAAAAGACGCACTGGCAAAACTTAAGCTGAATGACGCTTCGCTCATAACAGAGCCGGACAACTCCTTTGCTTTAGGGTTCGGATTCAGATGCGGTTATCTTGGACTTCTGCATAAAGAGATTGTACAGGAAAGGCTCGAAAGAGAATTTGACCTTGCCCTTGTTACCACGGCACCCAGCGTAATTTACAGAGTTACCACTTCAAAGAAAGAAGTACTGATGATTGACAATCCTGTCAAGATGCCGGATCCGGCCGTAATAGAAACGATTGAAGAACCTTTTGTCAATGCGAGCATAATAACTCCTGTTGAATTTGTGGGAAATATAATGTCTCTGGTTCAGGACTGCAGAGGTGTTCATAAATCAATGGACTATATAACATCAGACAGGGTTGATATGCAGTACGACCTGCCTCTTTCTGAAATTGTATTTAATTTTTATGACAAGCTGAAATCATATTCAAAAGGTTATGCTTCGTTTGATTATGAATTCAAGGATTACCGGAAAGCTGATATGCAGAAAGTGGACATACTGGTAAACGGGGAAATAGTTGATGCGTTGTCATTTATAGTACATAAAGATAAAACCTTCAGCCGCGGACGCGAGCTAATCGAAAAGCTCAAAGATGTTATTCCCAGGCATCAGTTCAAGATCCCTCTGCAGGCTGCGGTTAACGCTAAAATTATCGCAAGAGAAACGATTTCCGCTTTAAGAAAAAACGTTACCGCCAAATGTTACGGCGGTGACATCAGCAGAAAAAGAAAGCTTCTTGAGAAACAGAAAGAAGGCAAGAAAAGAATGAAGACTATAGGATCTGTCGATATACCACAGGAAGCATTTATGACAATACTTAAAATTGAATAATGCAGCCTTTCAGAGTGCATCTGCCAAAGCATGTCTGTACGGAAGAGGGTGTCAGATTTTTTATGTAAATGGCAAATTTTTATGCCCAGGTAACCAGTCCCGGCTTATACTTCCTGGCCATATCCTTATGGTACGGGATTACTCTGACCGTAAAGCCGAACTGCCCCGATTTCAGGCATAAGACCTGTCCTTCATAAAGAATATCTCCTTCTGTTAAGCCGTTTACTTTATCCATGGAAATGCTGGCCCCTTCCTGAATATCACCTTCTGAATTAAGATTTCCGAAGTAAAGTTCCACCTGTACTTCTTCAGGAGATATTGTCCCGAGATTAACCACAGCCTCAACATTGATTCTTTTCCCGACTACAATCTCGGCATCATCCTTTATGTATATTTCTTTTATTTTAACTTCTTTCCATTTGCCTGATATTTTCTCCTGCCAGCCGGAAAATTCTCTAGCGACTTTATAATTGTCATTCCTGTATTGTTGACAGTTATTATGGGCATTTAAATAAAACTTCTCCGTATAATCCCTGACCATCCTGTTTGTGTTAAAAATCGGGCAGATCGTTTTCATAGATTCTTTTATTCTGGCTACCCACTCCCTTGGAATACCGTCCGCACCTCTGTCATAAAACATCGGAATAACTTCATTTTCAAGAATATTATATAATGACTCGCTTTCAATATAATTCTGATGTTCCCACTCATCGTATTCCTCACCATGGCCGATAGTCCATCCGTTACTGCCGTTGTATGCTTCAGCCCACCAGCCGTCCAGGACACTTATATTAAGGCCTCCGTTCGGTACAACTTTCATACCGCTGGTACCGGAAGCCTCTTTGGGCCTTGTAGGGGTGTTGAGCCATACATCAGCTCCCTGCACCAGATATCTCGCGATATTGATATCATAATCCTCAAGAAAAACAATTTTGTTCCTGAATTTTTCATCCCTGGCAAGTTTGATAAGCTCCTTGATAAGTTCTTTTCCCATATTGTCTTTAGGATGGGCCTTGCCTGAAAAAATAAACTGAACAGGCCTGTCTTTGTTTGAGATTATCTTTTCAAGCCTTTCCATATTTTTGAATATTAATGTAGCGCGTTTATAGGTTGCAAACCTTCTGGCAAATCCTATTGTCAGAGCTTCGGAATCAAGAACCGCGTCAGCCATTTCGACTTCATATTTGGGCATTCCGCGAGCCTTAAGCTGTTTCTTCAGTTTATTCCTGGAAAAGCCTACCAGCCTTTCCTTCATTCTCTCCCTGCATCTCCATAATTCAGAATCAGGAATAGAATCAACGTTCAGCCATATGTCTTTATCAACGGGGTTATCGATCCACCTGGGGCCGAGATACCTGTTCAGTACCCGCATCATTTCATCCGATGTCCATGAAAGAGTCTGGATTCCGTTTGTAATATGTGTTATCGGAATATTATGAACAGGAAGAGATGGCCATAAAGCTTTCCACATATTTCTTGAAACAGTCCCGTGCAGGGCCGAAACGCCGTTGCAGAAAGCCGCTGTTTTTATCGCTAGTACGGTCATACAGAAAGTCTCTTCCTTGTCCGTAACGACCTCCCTTCCAAGAGCAAGGAAGTCCTCTTTTTTAATTCCCATGTCATTAATATAAAATGAAAGGTATTTCCCGACAAGCTCCGGATCGAACCTGTCATTTCCCGCAGGTACAGGTGTATGAGTGGTAAAAACATTATTTACACAAACATTGGCAAGAGCCTCATTATATGAAAGACCCTTCTCCTTCATTGAGAGCCTGATTCGTTCAATACTTAAAAACGCGGAATGCCCTTCATTCATGTGAAATACGGTGATATTCTTTTTCATTTCCTTAAGCGCCCGTACTCCGCCGATTCCCAGAAGCATTTCCTGCTTTATTCTCATTTCATTGTCGCCGCCGTATAGCTGATATGTAATCCACCTGTCTTCACCTGAATTTTTATCGATATCAGTATCAAGTAAATACAGTTGTATTCTGCCGATCTGTACCTCCCAAATCTGAGCATAAACATTCCTGCCCGGGTACTCAACACTTATGAAAAGAGTTTCATTATTCTCATCCTTTACAAGCTGAACCGGAATATTATAAAAATCAGTTGCCGGAAATTTCTCCTGCTGCCAGCCGTCAACATTCAGATACTGATGAAAATACCCCAGCTTATACAAAAGTCCTACGCCGGTTAAGGGGATTCCGATTTCACTTGCTGACTTTAAATGATCTCCTGCAAGGACTCCCAGACCGCCGGAATAAATCGGCAGACATTCATGAATTCCGAATTCAGCAGAAAGGTATGCGACGTTCATTTCACCTTCAATACTGCTGTTTTCCTGGAACCATGTCTTCTTTGTCAGCTGCCAGTCCAGCTCTTCTTCTACACGATTCATATGAGCAAGAAAGCTTTCAGACTCTGCAGCTTCATTCATCATTTCCTGGGGAAGAGATCCGAGCAATGCCATAGGATTATGACTCAGTTCGCGCCACATATCCACTCCCAGTCTTCTGAATAATTCAATCGCTTCAAAATTCCATACCCACAACAAATTCTGCGCTATTCTTAGAAGCGGTTTTAAATTTTCAGGTAAATATGGTAATACACGAAACTTTTTTATATTCGGCATATGCGTATCTCCAAAGAAAGGGCTTATATAATATATAATTTTTAAGATAATCTTCCGGAAATGATTACATGTGAATTTTGGATATTTTAATATAAAACACTTTATAAAATATTGCAAACAAATTCATGAAATTAAATATATTTTTTATTACTGCGGAAATATTATTAGGGAAACTTTCCCGGTTCACTATTCCTTCTGAAGAGATGTAATCGAATCCGCGCTGTGTATGCCTTGTGCTATTTCAGGTATAATTCCCTTCTCAATATAAATAGGCCTTACCAGTTTTCGGATGCGGGGAAGATTTAGCGAGAACAGGATTGCTCCCAGAAAAGTAATACATCCACCCGTAAAAACAACAGCTACCGGCCCGAAATGTTCAGCAAGAGAGCCTACGCTCAGGCTTCCCAGAGGAGCAACACCTGCAAAAGCAAGAACATAAAAAGACATTACCCGCCCCCTCATTTCATCCGGAACAATTGTCTGAAGCAGTGTATTACTGGATGCCATTATTGTTATCACCGCGAATCCGGCAAATACCATTATGACAAGAGATATTATAAGAATGTTCGAAAAAGAAAAAGCACATAAAGAAAAACCAAGTAAAATTCCGGCAGCCGCAATATAAGGGGCTAGCCCCGGTATTCTTTTTCTTCTCGCGAGATTCAATGATCCTATTAAAGCACCCAGACCCACAGCACCGCTTAACAGGCCGAGAGTATGCGAATCTCCATGCAGAATATCTTTGGCAAAAACCGGCACAAGAAACATGAATGACATACCTGCAAAACTTACAATCGCGAGGTTTAGTATTATTGTTCTGATGGGATGAAAACCGAATGTGTATTTAATTCCTTCAACTATATCATTTAACGGATTTCCCTTTTTAGCAACCGGTTCTCCGGCAACAGTGATATTAAGCAGTGAAATAATAACCGCGAGATAGCTGATCCCGTTTATCAGAAAGCAGTAACCTTCCCCGATCAGTGAAATCAGCGCTCCTGCTACTGTAGGCCCGACAAGGCGGGCACTGTTGAATAACGAAGAATTCAAAGCTATCGCATTACCGAGATCTTCTCTATTATCCACCATCTCAACCACAAATGACTGTCTGGTAGGCATATCAAATGCGTTACCTATACCTAAAATAAAGCTGAGAAAAATAATATGCCAGATTGCTACTGTACCTGTAAGAACAAGGATTGATAGAGTTAACGCCTGAAGCATGGCAAGGATTTGTGTCATAATAAGAATAGTTCGTTTTCTTACCCTGTCGGTTGTTAAACCTGTTACAGGAAAAAGCACTAGCGCAGGCAGAAGATTACAGAATCCTACCATACCCAGCATAAACGCAGAACCTGTCAGGCGGTAAACAAGCCAGCTCATTGCAACCTGCTGCATCCATGTACCGATAAGAGATACACCCTGTCCTGTGAAAAAAAGACGGTAATTTCTGTTTTTAAGTGCTCTGAAAGTATTGCTTATATTGTTATTCATAATACAGTATCCACGCAGAAAGTAAGGCTGTTATCTTAATATACCTTTTCGATATAATAATCAATACAGATTTTTCAGTTTACTTAATATTTTGTAAAATTCCATTAGCCGGGAAATTTTTTCCGGTTTTAGAGTCCGGTTAATACCTGCTGTATGTGAAAAAACATAAATCAATATAAATAATAAATTTTTCTCTAAAAAACCAGAAGTCATGCTACTGGAATAAATAAAAATAATCATAATTTGCTTGACTGTTTTTTTTGTTTTAATACTTTGGGTAATAGAAAATGCGGGTGTAATTCAGTGGTAGAATTCCAGCCTTCCAAGCTGGCAGCGCCGGTTCGAGCCCGGTCACCCGCTCATAAACCGTTACTAAAATCCTTTTTTATAAAAGGATTTTTTTGTTTTATTTGGGGACGGTTTGTCAGTAAAGCAGAAACCGTATAAAAAATCCGGGTTTATATTTTCTGCTTTAATATCATCGCTTCCGTTTAAATCTTACCGTGAATACAATTTTTCTCGATTTTTCCGTACTATTTCATTAGAATGCCAATCCCATAGTGATGGTTACCTGATCCGCAGGGACAGGTAACCGGACCGCAGTAACTTTCTTACGGATGCATAGGAGCGGATGGCTGACCTGCAGGAAAATACTTCCCGGGCCGCAGGAGGTAATCATCTGAATCGTAAAAAAATATTTTCCGAGACATCAATAATAAATCTTTAAATACTGTGCTCACTCCTGTTTATAACATCATCCTGAATGTCCGGTGAAAGCTGAATAAAATACGCGCTGAAACCGCCTATGCGCACAATCAGGTCCTTGTGCTTTTCAGGATTAACTTTTGCGTCCCTTAGTTCGTCTGTATCAACCATGTTGTACTGTATATGAGAACCTCCGTTCTGCATGAATGCGTTTGTGTAGGCAACCAGCTTATCAACGCTTTCTTCGCTCTGAAGTATTGCTGATGAGAACTTCTGATTTAATACTGATGCGTACGATTCATCAAACCCGGCTTTCAATGCTGAGCGAAGTACTGCTGTGGGCCCGTTTTTATCAGCACCTCTCATTGGTGAAACAGATCCGTCATTAAGTGGCTCAAAAGCTTTTCTTCCATTAGGCAGTGCGCCGACACCAAGACCGCCGAAATAGTGCCATGCAAGCCCCTCTCTTGCTACAATATATTTTCTGAAAGGAGAATTGTCATAGCTTCTTATAATGTCATACGAATCCTTACTTATTCTTTCAGCAAGCATGTCTACTTCATCTATATCGTTTCCGTATTTCGGCTGTGCAAAGCACATCATGCGTATCTCTTCCCCGCGCTCTCCGTCAAAACTGGTATCAAGCGCAAGAAGCAGCTCCTTCATGCTTAACTTCTTATCATCAAATACGAGTTTTTTAACGGCAATAAGCGAATCGGCTACATCTATAATTGCCCTGTCGGAGATTCCGAACATAGCTGCGTCGGGATCAGGAATAAGCAGATCCTGCCCTTTGTCCATACAGGCCTGTATACCCATTGCTGAAAGAAAAGGAAGCCGCAAATACTTTGGCTGTTCCTTTAAAGCAATGGCAGCAAGACGGAACAGGCGGTGCGTAATAAATTTATGCTGTTTCATTAACGAGTTGTACAGATCATCAAAGCTCTGAAACTCCGCGGGATTGCCGGTCTCAATACCAGTCAGTTTCCCGTTAACATCTTTGCCGTTGTGCAGAGCCAGATGAAGCATTGCTGCAAGGTTAACCGCGGCAATTCCCTCTGAACCGTAATGTTCTGCTCTTGACGGAAGGCACGGGTATACGCAGCCAAGGCCGCACCATTCACTCGCTTCCTCCAGTGGAATGCCGTCATCAAGAAAATGTTTTATTACAACTTCATCGTTCTCAAAAAGCGGAATTCCGCCTTTTGTTTCCATATTCGTATGCATTGCTTTTTTCATCATCCAGTCAGGCGTGCTTTTATTCCAGCGAAGCCCGACAGTAGGTGAAGACAGCTGAAGCAGCCCGACAAGATGCAGGAACAGATAGCTAAGTTCATTTGTCTGATCCTCTCCGTTTTTATCCACTCCGCCCAGCATTATGTTGTTGATTCCGAAATTTATCTGATGCGATTCCTTAAAGCTTTCAGCTGCTACAAAAGTCTGTGTACCCCAGCGGCCGATAAGCTCCGTAAGCAGTTCCGCAGCCTTTTTAATTGTTATTATTCCGTTATTGAGGTCATTTATAAAATATGGATATAAATACTGATCTCCGCGTCCCCACTGAGGATTATTATGCATCGGGTTTTCGTAATTCTTGCATACTCCCATGATGGACATTGCCTGAAGAGCTTCATGAAATGTCCGTGCAGGATTTTCCGGTACATGTTCGCAGATACGCGCTATTTCCAGCAGCTCCTCTTTTCGCTCTGCTTTCGTCTCTTTTTCCGCCATCTTCCTTGCCAGTGCCGCGTATCTTTTAGAATGGTCAATTGCAGCTTCGCTTACAATAACTGCTGATTTCCAGAAATAAAGCCTGTCTATATCGGTACTGCAGTTATCAATGAACTCTTTTATAAGCGCCTGTGCTTCATTAATAAATGCACTCAAGCCTCTGGTCAGAATTTTATCCCACATCAGAGTTGATGTACACTGGGCAAAGAATCCGGCATCGAGTGTAGGGTCCTTTAACCTTGCTTTTTCCGCGTCCCTTATCCACGGACCTACGACCGATTCCCATGCTTTGTAAGTCATTTCAGGAGCAGTTTTCCCGCGGAACGTTACGGCACTATTGCGCAGAATCTGAAGGCTTTCCGGATCAAGGCCAATATTCGCGTCCATTGTAACGCTGATCTCAGAATTATCCTTCCATATATCAGGTATGTAATCGCCTGATATATCAAATGAAGTTGCGCATCCTATCACTCCGGGAGTCAGTCGCCCTACAATTACATCAAAATCATAAATTCTAATTTTTATGTTATCCAGAATTTTCTTCAGCAGTCTGGCGCGTCTTATCTGTATGTCCTCTCCTTCTGTTTCTTTCCATGATTCTACAGTCCATTTCTCTCTGTCCGCAAAAAGCTTCCACCCTGATGCCTTTAGAGCAGCCTTCCATTGCCTGTTGCGTTCACTTAGTCCGAGTTTATCTATATTTTTCAGAAGTTCTGTATTTATTTTTTTCATTACTTTCACCTTCAATTATAAAATAATATATTATCTGGATACAGTACATAGAATTCCAAGATCCATGTATTTATTTTTTACAGTTTCAATTGCTTCATTATCCATTGCCGGAATCTGCTCCATATGATAAACCATATCAAGAGCTTTGTATTTACCCTGCCCCATCCTGTGATACGGCATAAGCTGAAGCTTTAGAGCCTTTTCTCCAAGACCTTTTAAAAATTCCGAAGTTGCTTTAATATTAGTTTCCGAATCATTTATCCCGGGAACAAGCGGCAGCCTGAACATTACATCTGCATTGTGCTTAATCAGCAATTCGGCGTTTTCAAGTATCCTGTTATTGGACTGTCCCGTATATTTTTTATGCAAAACAGAGTCCATATGCTTAATATCAAAAAGAAAAAAATCCGATACCGGGATTACTTCAAGAATGGCATCAGGATCAACAAAACCACATGTTTCAACGCATGTATTGATTTTTTCTTCTCTGCAAAAGTCAAACAACTGATGAACAAATTCAGCATAAAGAAGAGGTTCTCCGCCGGATACTGTGACTCCGCCTCCGGAAGAATCGTAGAACATCCTGTCCCGCCTGACTGCATCCCATACTTCATTAACAGTCATTAAACCGCCGTAACGGACAATAGCGTCATAAACGCAGGCTTCTTCGCATTTACCGCATACTGTACATTTTAAGTAATCAATGCGGAACTCTCCTTCATTAAGCCGGATCGCATTTTCCGGACAGGCTTCAAGACACTTTCCGCATTTTTTGCAAAGAGACTCTATAAAGCCCATTTGAGGTTTACGTGAAATGCACTCGGGATTGGCGCACCATTCACATGACAACGGACAGCCTTTGAAGAAGACAACTGTCCTTATGCCGGGGCCGTCGTGGATTGAGTATCCCTGAATATTTGTAATTACAGCACTGTTCATAAAAATCTATTTATAATGAAAAATTGTTTTTCCCATTCATCAATCTGTGTCAATATTCTGATCTGAGGAAAATCCCGCTCTACTGAACAAAATTTTCCTCAGAGTTAAACATTTAATACTTTTCGATAGAAATCCTGTATAATCAATTAAAAAATTTGTAAATTACGGAACGACAGTATCTACAAGGACTTCTTTTCCTTTCTGCATCCGGAACAGATTCAATGGAATATGCTTTCCGACTCCGTTTTCAATATCATAATTATATTTGAGTCCTTTAACTCCCTTTCTATTAACTACATAATCACTGATCTTTTTTCTCTCTTCTGCGAGTTTTGCAGGATCTCCGGTAATACCTTCTTTCTCGAAGCACTCCTTGAGCATATACAGCATATCCCCTGTAACATAGGTGAATGCATCCAGATACTGCCCAGGATGTTCCTTATTGTACTTTTTGTTAAACTCATCGTATTTATCAGTAAAATGATAGCTCATTGCTTCAAAAAGATATGTACCTTCAATTGCATCACCTGCTTCATTATAGAAAGCAATTCCGCATCCAAGTCCGGCAGTCCACATATTTTCCGGTTTTTTCCCGCGCCTTATCAGCTCTTTCAGTATTTTGGCACTTGTAGTCTGGGATGACCAGAAAGCAAAACCGTCAGCCCCTGATGCGAGTGCCTTAACAACAGAAGGACTGTAGTCAACTTTCATTACAGGCGTTTCAATTATTGTGGATTTAACACCTACTTTTTCCAGAGACTTTGCGGAACCTTTCGCGAAATCTATAACTGAAGGGAACAGTGGTTCAACAAAATGAACAACATGCTTGATCTCCTTTTCCTGTTTAACCCACTGTAATACTGAATGTTTTTTGATTTCTTCATCATCCTGCATTATATATACCATCCATGGAAAAAACTGTTTTGCGAGATCGACTCCTCCCCCTCCTGTAAAAGCAAACATCTTCTCTCTTACTGCGACAGGCATGGCAGCCTTGCATTCCATATCTGTAAGAGGTCCCAGGGTGCATAGTGAGTTCATATCAACAGCTTTACCCATAGCAGCGGCGGCCTTGGAAGGATCCATTGCCGTGTCCCGATATTCAAGTACTACAGGTTTACCGTTAATTCCACCTGATTCATTAATTTCTTCAGCAACATGATCCAGCATCCATTTATGAACTGCGCCGTTTCCCGCAAAAGGACCGCTTAAAAATACAATTACGGGAATATGCCATTCATCCACATTGACTGCAGCTTTTTTACCGCAGCTCCCAAAAGAAAATAATACAATTGCTAATGAGATAATGATTGAAAAGATTCTTGTTGAGTTCTCCTTTAGCATTATAACCTCCAGTTTATTTGTTATATCGTCCAATGAACGATTGATGTGCTTACAATAAAGCCCGGATATATACAATTAAGCGGAGCGCGGAATTTAAACATCCTCTGCCGCGCTGTCTGCGTTTAATTTAAGCTGAATGACTCTGATCACTGACCTTGCTTTAAGTCTGAAAAACTGAATTGTCTTTCGGTCAATGAGTCCGGTCGGACGCAGCAGCAGTATTGCAATTATCACAAGTGAATTTATGATAAGAGAAAACTGTTTTAAAGAATCGGGAAGTATCTGTGTTATTATCCATAAAACCGGAGCGGAGATTATAATGCCCCACATAGTGTAATTGCCTCCTAGAGTAACAATCGCAATACCGGTTAATACAAGCGACATGTTAAAGGAATCCGGGAATATACCTCCAAGCGAAAAAGCATACAATGCTCCGGCTACGGCTCCAATTGCGGATGACATAAGCTGCAGTTGAACGCTCAGCTTTTTAACATTAATGCCGAGTGTACCTGCAGCATGCTTATCAAGTCTGGCTGCATCCATGGATCTTCCAATATGTGAATGGTCTATTCTGTATACGAAAAATCCTGTAAGAAGCAGCAATATAAAAGTATAAATAAGCATTACAGGTCTTGACGGAACAGGCAGCCCGAATATTCCATGAAGCCCCCCCAGAACTTCAAGATTTCTTGTGACGGTCTGAATGATTATCAGAAGAGCCATTGTCGCAATAAGCATGGTAAATCCGCCCAAATCCGCAAGCTTCAGCGCCGGAACAAGAGAAAATAGTACACATACAAAAACAGCTACAGGAAGAATTAACCAGAGCGGCCACCCGAGGTTAACGGATGTATAGGCGGCAAAATATCCGCCTATGCACATTGAATAGATAGCTCCAAAATAAAGCTGGTTCGCCCTGAATGGAAGATAAAGAGCCCAGCCAAGCATTATATTAATAGCAGTAAATTGCAAAAAATAATACTGAAAAAGTGTCACAGCTTTACTCCTCCGGTTTATAGATACATTGTTTCAAATATTACATTCATTGCCAGCCGGAAACATTTATATAATCCGGAACAATTTTATATATATTTTTCAGCTGTTTAAAAATCACGTCTGAGCCCCGAATAATCCCTGTGGTTTAAACAGCAATATGAGAACAACAACCGTAAAGGCAATCGCATTTGTCCAGTCTCCAGGCAGGTACCCCATTGAAAGGCTCTCAATAATTCCAAGAATAATCGCGCAGATTACTCCCCCCTTAAGATTCCCTACGCCGGCCAGAAAAATTATGGCGAGACATTCAATCATCAGGCTGTCTCCGAGTGTCGCGGTCGCACTTCCGATAGATGTAGAAAGCAGAATAGCTGCGAGTCCAGCAAGAAGGCCGCCCAGAGCAAAACTTAAAAACGCGGTTTTAGGAACAGATATTCCGAGCATACGCGCTATATTGCTGTCCTGTGCCATTGCGCGTAGTATTCTTCCGTATTTTGTTTTATTAAGAAAATTAAAAAATGCAATTACAATGACAATACTGCCTATAAGACCTACCAATTCTCCACCGCGTATATTGGCAAGTCCGAAGCTTATCGATAAATCAGACAGCATAAGTTTTGATGACAATGCCACCGGCTGTCCCCCGTTAAACCAGTGCGACATGATCTCCACTGCTATATAACCTATCGCCAGAGAGACTAAAGTACTCTCAAGCTCGGATTTACGCTTAATAAATGGAAGAAACAGCGGCACAAGAATCGCGCTGATTGCTATACCGGAAAAAATTGAGGCTGAAAGTCCCCAGACAAGGCTGTCTGCGGCGAGCTGCATTGCGAGCCATATTGAATACATTGAAAGCACCAGAAGACTGGCGTAACCGATATGAAATATACCTGTAGTGATCAGCAGCATATTATAGCCAAGTACCGCAACTGAATATATACCGCCCAGTTTAATTCCGTTAATTATCTGACTGAAAAAGGCTTCCATCTGTTTTCTATCCTCCGAGATATGCCTGTTGTATTTCGTGATTTTCAAGCAGCTCATTGCTGTTGCCGTTTAGAACAACGTTTCCTGTACGGAAAACATACGCACGGTCCGAGTAATCCAGAGCTTTCTTCGCGTTCTGTTCCGCAAGCAGTATACTTGGCCCGTCTTTTACCAGTTCACGGCTTATATTCAGAATTTCCGTTACTATTTTGGGTGCAAGGCCGAGAGAAGGCTCATCCATCATAAGCAGTTTCGGAGTGCCCATAAGAGCTCGTCCTATGGCACACATCTGACGCTGCCCGCCGCTCAAATTTGACGCAGGCTGGTACTGTCTCTCTTTAAGGACAGGGAATATTGAATAAACCTTATCCAGATTCTTATTTATTTCACTTTGATTAAATATAGCTCCCAGCAGCAGATTCTCCCTGATCGTCATAAGAGGCAGTACTCCGCCCCCCTCCGGGATATAGGATATTCCGGATGCAACTATTTTAGATGTGGGCCAGCTGGTAATATCTTTTCCCATAAAACGTATTGTTCCGCTTTTAACTCGGGAAATGCCAAGCACAGCTTTCATCAGACTTGATTTTCCGGCTCCGTTTGAACCGATAGGAGCAACAACTTCACCTTTTTTAACTGCAAGACTGACATTGTCTACCGCACATATATGACCGTAGTATACAGAGACATTCTCAATTGTTAGCAGATCATTCGCCAAGATAAGCCTCCAGAACTTCCGGATTTGTCTGTGCTTCCTCAGGAGTGCCTTCAAATATTTTTTCCCCGAAATTAAGCACTGTTAATCTGTCCGCGATATCCATTACAAGTTTCATATCATGGCTGACAAGAATTATGGTAATGCCTTCTTCGCGCATAAATTTTATAATTTCACCAACGATTCTGGATTCCGCCTGTCCCATACCTGCTGTCGGTTCATCAAGAAGAAGCAGTTTGGGTTCGCTGGCAAGGGCGCGTGCGATCTGCAGAAGCTGAACTTCAACCCAGTTAAGGTCACTTGCCCAGCGGTTGGCCGAATCCTTCAGTCCCACAAAATCAAGATATTCAAGGCAACGCTTCTTTGTCTCTTCCTCTTCTGATGATTTAATAAATGGAGGACGCAGCATTGTTTTCAGGAAACCGGCTTTCATACTCCTGTGCCTTCCGGTCATTACATTCTGAAGGCATGTCATCTTAGGGAATATATGCCCCTGCTGGAATGTACGGGTTAAAGCCATATTCGCGATGGTGTGTGACTCCGAGTTTGAAATTACAGAACCTTCGAAACAGCATTCACCTCCGCTTACCGGAAGACATCCGGAAACTATATTGATGAATGTGGTTTTACCCGCTCCGTTAGGGCCTATTACTCCATGGATGTCCCCGCGCCTGACATTGACCTCAATGTCTTTGAGTGCAGTAAGTGCTCCGAAATTTTTTGTTACTTTTTTGATGGAAAGAATAGCATTATTCATTGTGATACCGAAACCGTTTGAAATTCTAATCTATTTACCTATTTAATAAAAACGCATTCCTGAAATTCTCAATCCCCGCGGCAATCCAACGGGATATTACGCAATTTTCTCTTCAAGAGGCCTGATTTTAAAAAATACACACAGTAAGCCGTGTAGAATTCCCTGCCTTAACGCAGGGAACGCCCGAAAAAAATAAATACAATAATTAATTGTTTACTCTCATTTCATCATTTCAGGAAGCCATAAGCTCAGCTGAGGAAAGAATAATATGAGCAGCAGAAAAATTAGCAAGGCAACAAGATAAGGCGCCGCACCTCTCAGAAGATCTCCTGTTTTAATATTAAAAGTATTACGCATAAAGAAAAGGTTTACTCCCATTGGAGGAGTTAAAAGCCCAATCTCAGTATTAACCACATATAATACTCCAAACCAAACCAGATCTACTCCCAGCGAAGTAAGAAGCGGGGCCAGTACAGGTATAGTCAGTACTGTAATTGATATTGTATCAAAAATACATCCCAGAATACAGTAAAGAATCATAATTGAAACAACAACCATGAGAGGAGAAAGATTCAGAGATGTGATTAATCCTGCAAGAAAATCCCCTGCACCCGCACTGGCGAGCATGTATGAAAAAAAGGAAGCTGCAACAATAACAACCAGCATCATGGAATTAATCACTGCAGCTTCCACGATAGCCTTGATAAAGTTTTTAAATGTCAGACGGAAGAACAAAAACGCGATTAGAATTATTGCAACACAGCCTATCCCTGCTGCCTCCGTAGGAGTGGCAATCCCGAAAAAAATAGTTCCGATAATTGCTGTCATTACAACAACTACAGACCACACCAGTTTTAATGACGCAAGGCGTTCCCGCCAGCTTACTTTTTCCGCAGGGGGACCCAGCTCCGGCCTTCGCCAGCAGATAATCAAAGGAACGATGACCAGCATAATGGCAAGAAGAATACCGGGTATAATTCCGGCAATGAATAAATGACCTACCGATACATTTGCCATTATACCGTAAATAACCATAGGTGTGCTGGGCGGGATTAGCGGCCCGAGAACTCCGCCGACTGTTAATCCTCCCAGGGCAAGGTTCCTGTCATAACCGTATCGTGTCAGCTCCGGCTCGGCAACCTTCCCCAATGCCACAATTGCTGCACCGCTCACTCCTACAGGGCCGGCGACCAGTGCTTCACCTATTAAACTTGCGCTGATCAGTGCTCCGGGAAAGCCTGCAACCCAGTTTCTGGCTGCCCTGAACAACTGTTCTCCGATAGGCGTCTCAGTCATTACACAAGCCATCAGCACAAATAGCGGCAGCGGAGTCCACGAAAAATTATAGAATAACGAATATGTGATCATACCCATTTTCTGCAATGCCATCGGGCCGAATGCGAGCGATCCGAATATAATGGTGCTGAAACCCAGGGAAAAGACAATGGGTACCCCCATAAACAATAAGAAGAGCATGGAAATTACACACAGGATAGATGCCAGACCATAATCCATAATTATCTCCTATTTGCCTTTATAATGAATCTGACAGTTATCATTATACATTGGATACTGTTTCCTGTTCTTTCCTCGGCGTCTTAATGTTTGCCATGCCGACTGTAAATCGAAAAAGTAAAACAAGGCATAAAAAACCGTATCCAATCGGGATGAATATCTTCACCGGAAATAACGGTACAGGCCAGGATGAACGGCTTAACTGGCCGATTTTAAACGCGTACATTGCGTCACCGAAACTGATCCATGAAATCATGCCGAAAAAAACGATACCCAGTACAGGACTGACTATGTTGGAAATTATGTTGCGAATATTATCAGAAAATTTATCGAGAAAAAAATCTGCTCTTAAAAGCCTGTCCTGCCTTTCCACTGCGGCAATTGCCAGTACAAAACTTACCAGCAAAAAGATACATCCGAATTCATATGAAACAGGATCCGGGCTTCTGAACACATAACGCCTTATAGCACCATAGGTTGAAATAAATGCCATTATAACTACCATAAAGCCTGCGGAAATGACAAAAACCTGATTTATACGCTCGATCCACAGATCAATTGTTATTAGAATCTTGCTTTTCATAATCTTTCCCTGAAATGTAATTAACACATTAATTAATTGTTTAGGCAGACATTCCCGAATTCAAATATATTCACCTTACGGTAAACGACTGTTTCTTTATTATCTGATTTATCTTTTATCTTTTTTAAAAAAGTTAAGCATGATATATCTATTTTTCCGCATAGGGAAATTTTGCGTTGGCCTCGTCTGCAATTTGTCTGATTTTTTTGCCTACGTCACCGTATTTAGCCAGCTCTGCAAGAGTCCCCTTATATGCTAAAGCCTTCCAGCGGTCACGTTCAGCTTTTGGCAGATAATAATACTTAACGCCTTTACTTTTGACTACTGGTATCAGATCATAAAATTTCTTTACGTATTTCAGGCTTATGCTTTTTGCAACAGCACTCATTTCTTCGTTCAAAATCTTTTTAACATCATCCGGCATTTTGTTATATGTATCCAGATTTATTGTAATCGCGTATAAAGAACCGAGGCCGTGAAAAATGGTATAGTATCTGGATACTTCATAAAGTTTGGCTATAAGCAGGTATTGAGGAGCTGAAGTTTTTGAATCAATTACACCCTTTTGCAAATTAGAAAAATCTTCGGAAAAATCAACAATTATTCCCGAACCTCCCAGTGTCTTCATTAAACCGGCTGAAGGAGGATTGTCACAACCGATTATCAATCCTTTTAAATCTTCAAGAGTCTTAATTGGTTTTTTGGTTGAGAGGATATTCAGTGTACCGACATACATACAGCCTAATGACTTCTGATTGCAGCGTTCTTCCAGTATTTTGGTGTATACTTCATTTATTCCGGTTTCGGCATAGGCATTTGCCTCTCCATTATTATACAGAAAAGGCAGCTCGGCAAGAGAAAACTCTGGTACTGATCCTGAGAATGCGGCCAGAGGGACAATACCTCCTTCGACAGCTCCGGTCCTGATAAGATCCAGACTTTCAGCAAGCCCCGCAAGCTGGCCCCCTGGAAACACCTGCATTTTGTAAACACCGTTTGTACGGGCATTGAACCTGTCCATAGCTTCCTGGCACCACACAGCTATATCATCACCTGCAGGTACAGGTGCAGTTATACGTATCAGCTTTTTTTTAGCTGCCGACACAGATGTAATGAAAAAAACCGATATCAGCATAAGAGATATAACTGTATTAATTTTGTTTACTTTATTAATACGCATTTAAAACCTCCTTATACAATATATTTTTATTCTTTAAGTACTTCTTCTGGGCAACTATTTCTTACCCGCTTTCGCTGAGAAGGAATCAACAAGTTGTTTTTAAAGTTTATTCCCGTCCCGAAGAGAGGGCGGATTGCCGGCAAAAAGCTGATCAGAAATCCAGCCTGCACAGTATTTAAATTCTTCAAAAACAAAAAAACAGCTGCTTCAATATCACGATTCAAATATTCATCGCCGCATCAAAGGCGCTTGTTGTAGCATTCCACAAACCCTGCGCTCCGTTGCTGTCGCCGACAATATAGCATTCAGCTACAGTATTCTTTAATCTGTTTACCGCTTCAAGATCTGCGTATGTGCCAAGAGCTATTATAACTGTGTCTGACAACAGCTTTTCTTCTTTCCCGTTATTTAATAAAATTGAATGGTCATCTGTTACATCGATAAGTTTTGTTTCACATCTCAAATCAACTTTGTACTCTTCAAGCATTCCGAAAATAGCGTAAGCATTAATAGGTGATGAGCCAGTGCCTATTTTTTCCTGCGGCAGGGCGTCAATCAGTGTAACCTTTTTGCCCTGCATCAGAAATTTCAGCGCGGTTTCACAGCCGGTCAATCCTGCTCCTGCAATCAATATACTGTCGCCGATTTTAGCATCAGGATTGTCAATATCTCCGGCCAGAATGACTCTTGATTTGTTGCTGCATGTCAACCCGGGAACAACAGGAATACTGCCTGTCGCAATAATAAGCGCATCCGGTTTTTCGCTATCGATAATTTCCGGTGTTACTTCAGTCGAAAGCCTGAGACTGATATTTTTATTGCCTTTTGTCATCCTGATGGACCATTCAAGATATTTTCGTAAATCAGCTTTGAACTGCGCTTCGCTGGCTCCGCGAAGAATACCTCCCAGCCGGGAGTCCTTTTCAAACAGCACAACTTCATGACCGCGTTCTGCAAGAGTCCTTGCAGCTTCCATGCCTGCAGGGCCTCCCCCTGCTACAACAACTTTTTTCTTTCGATGTACCGGAGGATAATAAACATAATCCAGTTCACGTCCGAATACCGGATTTACAGCACATCTGGGAGGTTTGTTACCGAAATGACTCCGGCTTATGCAGGTATTGCATCGGACACAATGACGTATGGTGTTTTCCTGACCGCGTTCAAGTTTATTCGCAGTATCAGGGTCCGCAATTATCTGGCGGCACAACGCGACCATATCAATCTTGCCTGAAGCAATTGCTTCTTCCGCAGCCTCCAGTGTGACTGCACCCACAACGCTTACAGGAATATTCAAAGCTTTTTTAAACTGTGCTGCGTACTCAATATTTATATTGTGATCCATATAGGTTGTGGGAAATATAAAAGGAGTCAGCTTATTTAAAGCCAGAGCGCCCCTCGAAACATGAAGCAGGTCTATCTTGTCCTGTATTGCCTTAACAAATTCAATTACTTCCTCTATTTCAGGTGAACCGGGAATCATGTCAATGGCGCTTATTCTGTATTCTATAGCAAGACTGTCCCCAACCTCGGCACGAATTGCGTCAAGTACTTCAACCGCGAAACGGCATCTGTTCTCAAAAGACTGCGGGCCGTATTCATCATTTCTCCTGTTAAATACTTTCGAAAAAAGCAGAGAAGGAAGCTGACAATGTGCCCCGTGGAGCAGAATCATATCTCCTCCTGCTTTTAATACATTCGCTGCCGATGTTGCATAGTCTTCAATAAATTCCTTAATTTCTTCAGTAGTCAAAAGGTTGCAGTCTATTTCCATTGGAATGCCGACTGAACTTTCCACTTCATGGGTGCCGAAATATGAAGCTATGGGCACAAGTTCAATACAGGCTTTGGAACCGAAACGTTTTACAGCTTCACACCATTCCGAAAGATAAGGGACTACCCATGAATCATTTAGCCCGACAATGTGATGAGCCGCAGGAGGCAGGACTCTATTGATAAATCCGCTGCCCAAAGTTACGGTAGCAGTACCGCCTCTGCCGGCAGGTTTGGAAAATTCAATACCTTCCCTGGTAATATGATTGTCATACGAAGCCAGAAAATTATAAACGGGAGCGCTTGTAATGCGGTTCTTAAGTGTTAAATTTCCTATTTTTACAGGTTTAAATATATTAGGGTATTTGCTGAACAAGATATAATCCTTATAGAATATTTTTTTTGAATATTTGTTTTCAAAAACATTTTTGAATCAGGACACAGATTATAAAATCAATAGTATAATAAGAAAATTCAGTACCGGAATCTTTCTCATTTTTGCTTTTTACTGTTCCATTCTTGCTTTTTTCACCTGAAGAGAAAAATTGCTGCCTGAAACTAAATTAAAATCTTTATACAGCAATACGACTTAATAATAATTACGCGGGGGAAAAAGCAGATGGGTGTTGCTTTGTAATAAGTTGAAAACTGCTTCGGATAAAATTACCGGAATGATATTCCGGCTAAGTACTGCTAAGATAATTTTGTATACTTTTAAAGAGGCCTGATGGGAATGTAAATTTCGCCCTGACTTGTTTTGTCATAGCCCGGGTTCAGATAATTTTGGAATTTTGAAAAAAGAAGGCGTTTTTTATCTACACAATAACCGCTTGCCGGCAGCCAGTTTCTGTAAATAACCTGAGTAACATCCAGATTTTCATCAGGAGGCAGGTTATAATAGCCGACAGCATATTTGCCCCCGGGAATAATCATTTTACCTGTCTCTCCGGTCACCCTGATATCTGACGGAATTTTCATGCAGATACTGGTTCTGAGCCTGCTGTCATTTGTAATGCCGAAATGATCATGGTATATAACAATAGCATTTTTTTCGGTTATCTGATCAGGATATGCTTCTGCCCAGTTGCATAGCCTGGTATAAAGCTTTTTTAACGGATCGGAATCATATATATCCGGCCCTGTATGCCTTAAATAAGCTACATTAATATCTGAAATATCTTTTATATTAATATCTATATCATTGAGTTTAATTTTTTTTGGAGGGAGAGTAATCCTTTTTATAAAATTTACAGGTTTAAATGTCAAATAATTGAAATTGTTTTCCTGATCATTCTCATTATTTATTTCTTTATTCGCGTTTCGCTGCCAGGCTCCCGGACTCATTAAAAAATACCTCTTAAATATTCGTCCAAATGATGAAGATGAACCGAAACCGTAATTATATGCAACATTAGTAATTTTTTTATCCGGATTAACGAATAACTCGGCAGCAGCTTTTTCAATCCGAAGGCGCCGTATATAGCGGTGCAGAGATTCTCCGGTAACTGCTTTGAATATTCTGTGAAAATAATACTTGGAATAATTTGCTATCCGGGCAAGTTCCTCAAGCCTCAGATCCTCATCAAGATTTAACTCGATATAATCAATTACCCTGTTTATACCTGTTACATAAGTTTTATTTTGAAATTTCTCATTTTTTGGATAAGCCGCTTTCTTATACATAATACGGCCTATGGCCTTTTTTAAATCGTATTTAGCAGGCATATGGGTCAGTTTCCCTAATGAAATACCATTGAATTATTATTAAATAAACCGGATTTGCCAAATCACATTAAAAATATTTACTGATATGCTTCTTACTTACTCAACGTTGACTGACTTTTTACTTTAGAATAACATTATTTTCTGTTAAATATATAGTTTTTTAATCAATTTTTAAGCAAGAGAAAGTTAACTAAGCCGCAAAGGACATGGATGGACTACTTGCGGCATAAAATTGTTTAAAAAACTATATACTTAACATCTCAATTGTAATCATTAGAATAAAAAGTCAGTTAAAATTGAATAAGTTACATAACGCTACAAATCCTGAAATAGTCAATTGTAATTTGTTTAATTCTGATTATACTGATTATGCCATATCCTGAATTCAGGCTTCTACTCCCGGTTTATTGAGAAATCAGATTGACATGTCTTTTTTTTTCCGATAAAGATAATATTAAATCTACAGAAGGTTATTTTTTTATGCAATTATTCACACAAATAGGCGATCTTGGCCCAAGCTGGTTTCATATAGCATTAAGAACACTGGTACTGCTGTCTCATTCCGAATCATTATTAAAAAGTAAAATAATTGCCGATATTCTTGGGACAGACCCCACCTTTGTAAGAAAAATTCTGAAACGCCTTGAAAAAGATGAAATTGTAAAAGCTCATGGCGGCAGATACGGCGGTTATTCAATAAGTAAAAAACCGGAGGATATTACAGTTGGAGATGTTTACAGATCGCTGACAAAGGGCGGATCTGTTAATATTTTTTCAGTTAAACAAACCGGTACTGAAGCATTCATCTCCATGATTATCACAAAAGCAGAAAATAAATTCAAGTCGATTCTTGACGAATATACTATATCCGATATAAAAAAATATATTTCTCCTGCCATACCTTCATCTTATATAGATTCCAAATAATATGTATAATAATACCTTGATGAAAAAATAATTGACAAATTATTATTTTAACCTAATTGTGAAAAATATATCACAATTAAGTAACTGATGCCAGTAAACAAAAATATATGACATCAAAAACCCGGATGATAATTACGATAAAATTGGATTTTAAAATATTTTTATATAATAATTAAATATTATTTCGGGAGGTAGCTGTATGGAATCAGTAAGTAAATACAGAATGTTAAGTATTTTTTTAATCCTGTTGTTATCATTGATTCCGCTTGCGTGCGATAAAACACTACAATCTGTAAAACCGGAAACAGCAGGTTTATCGTCTGAAACTCTGGCTGAAATCGATGATATTTTTAATCAGGCAATTAGTAATAATCAGATTAAGGGTCAGGTAGCCATTGTAGCAAGAAACAACAAAATTGTATACTTTAAAGCATTTGGTTACAGAGATGAGAACAAACCAATGGAGAAAGATACTATTTTTAGAATTTGTTCTATGTCAAAACCTGTAACCGCTGTTGCTGTTATGCAGTTATGGGAAAACGGCAAATTTAAACTGGATGACCCTCTTTATAACTACATCCCGGAATTTAAGGATGTTAAAGTTGCCGTCAAATCAAAGAATGGATACAGACTTGAACAGGCAAAAAGACCTGTCACCATCAGACATCTTCTTACGCACACCTCAGGTATCAGCTATGGTTTTTTCGGCCGTCCGGTTGTAGCAAGGTCATATCTGGATAATGATATTTCCGACGGTTTCAGGATTACAAACGGAACTATAGGAGAAGCATGCAAACGTCTTGCGAAATGCCCGTTAGTATTTCATCCCGGAGAAGGCTGGGAATATGGTCTTAATTTTGACGTACTTGGCCGTTTTGTGGAAGTTATATCCGGAATGCCTTATGATAAATACCTGGAAGAAAAAATATTCAAGCCGCTTATGATGCAGGATACTTTCTTTTTTGTCCCTGAAGAAAAGCTTGCCCGCCTTGCGGCATTATACCAGCCCGGTATGAACGGAAAACTTCAAAAATTAGACAAGCAGGTAACTGCACCCGGCTTTTTATCTCCTGTAAAATCAACAATATATGATCCGAATTATTCCAGTTCAGGACCAAAGACGTACTTTTCAGGCGGCGCCGGTCTTCATTCAACTGCCGGGGATTATATGCGATTCTGCCAAATGCTGCTGAACAAAGGGGAAAATAATGGAGTACGCATCCTGAAATCCGAAACTGTTGATTTTATGACGAAAAATCAAAGCGGCGGCTTTACACTGGATTTTAATAAAGGAGCTAATTACGGATTTGGATTTGGTGTAATTACAGACAGCAGCATAAGCAGCTCCCCGCTGCCTGAATACAGTTATTTCTGGATGGGAATCTATAATACAAGCTTCTACATTGATCAGCAAAACAGAATAATTGCAGCAACATTCAGCCAGTTATTTCCCAATTTTACGGCTGCTGACATTATACCTAAATTCCAGGCTCAGACACAAAAGGCTGTAATTAAAAATAAAATATAAAACCGGGCACTAACACTCCGGCCATAAACATGCATATATTTATTCTCCGCCCTGAAGGCGGAGAATGGGGTTTTTAAAAAAATATTGCGCAGAAGCTGCTTGTATTTTAATAGTATAAAGAGTTTATTTGAATATAGCGGTTTACGTTTAAATTAGTACATTCACCCGGCTTCGACTTCGCTCAGCCAGCGTAAGGGCCGCACGCTGGGTGTAGCCGAAGGGTGCGATATATATTAAATATTTCGTAAACCGCTATATTCAAATTTACACCCTTTTACTTAAGAGTAATGTTGATTTCTGTTAAATATTTAGTTATTAATCAATTTTATGCCGCAAATAGTCTATCAATATCCTTTGCGGATAGCGGCGAAATCCCGTTGCCTTAAAATAAAAATCCATATATTTAATAATTCAATTGCTAAAATAAAAAGTAATAATCAGTAAGTTTAATTAAATTACCAGAAGGCAAAAATAATGAATAAAATTACAGACTTAAAAACAAAAATAGACCCTGAACTCTCACCCTCTCTTGACATGATGCCGCCTGACGGCATAGATTTCACTGATCTCCAGGCAATGCGTGCTGCCAGCGAAAAAATGTTTGGTGAAATGGCTGCAATGATGCCTCCTGTACCTGGAGTAAAGATTAAGGACAGGATGGTGCCCGGCCCGGAAAACTCTCCTGAGGTGGGAGTCAGAATTTACAGCCCTGAAAACAGTTCAGGGAAAATGCCTGCTCTGCTGTGGATTCACGGCGGGGGATATATCGCAGGCAGCCTCACATTTGACGATTATCCGATGAAGCAGCTGTGTGCCAGTATAGGCTGTATTATCGTTTCCGTAAATTACCGTTTGGCTCCTGAAAACCCGTTCCCTGCAGCAACAGAAGACTGCTATGCATCCCTCAAATGGATGGCAGCTTCATGTGAAGAACTTCAAATAGATAAATCCCGCATTGCGATAGGCGGCGGAAGTGCCGGAGGGGGACTTGCCGCAGGACTTGCCATTCTTGTGAGAGACAGAGGAGAGATAAATATTATATTTCAGCTTCTGATATATCCGATGCTGGATAATCGCAATGTAACACATTCAAGCCACACAATTACAGACCCGCGTACATGGGACAGAAGCAAAAACCTGTTCGCCTGGGAGGCGTATCTCGGCAAAGACGCTGATCCGGAAAATGTTTCTCCATATGCCGCAGCATCGCGTGAAAAAAATCTTTCCGGCCTGCCGCCTGCTTATATTGCTGTTGGTGAACTTGACCTTTTCCTTGACGAGAATATTGAGTACGCTCAAAAACTTCTGCAGGCAGGCGTATCAACCGAACTTCATGTATATCCCGGAGCAACTCACGGTTTTGACGGAATGGCAACCGCGTCGGTTTCCATGAGATTTATTCAGGAAAGGAATAATGCGCTGAAAAAGGCATTTAAAAAATCCTGATCAACTGCATACAGACGCAAACAGGGGAAAACAGACTTTTATAATATTGTACTGTCTAATATGCATCCAAATTCTTATTGAAATACAACCTGTGAGTAATAGCCCTTTCAAGCCCGAAAACATCCTCTCTCAATTCCTGCAGTTTCGGGTCTTTACTTATCTTCTTTTTTACATCAAAAATCATTTCCCTGAGGCTGAGCAGGTCTTTACTGTGCAGAAATTTACCGGTTTCAACAAGTTGCGATAAATACGCAAACTGCTTTCGTCTTATCTGAGCCTTAAAAAAAAATTCAATTCCGTATATTTTCAGGATTCTTGCAAGCGGATAATTACTGTTTTTGGAAATCAGGCTGGAATATTTTTTAAGCCCTGTACCGTTATCAAAATTCAAATTGCCGTTTTCCTGTATCACTATTTTATTATCAGTCTGAGTTTTATTGATCACTTTTTTTTCGTTACTGTTTGAAGCCGCTTTATTGATTTCAATATTAAGATGATGAGATTTCCATTCTTCCGTATATTCCTCAAAATTCTTTTCCATCATCCTTTCAAGTTCACCCATCATGATTGCCTTGTTTGCCACCTGCCCCAGAGGTGTATTGTTAAGCGTATTCATAATAGGCATTATTTCCTTGACCACCTGATGATATGTCACCCTTTTATAATGTTCAGATTCATAAAGTCTGATCAATTCATCCTGAAAAAACAATTTCAGTTTTCTGAGTGTTTTTAAATCACATTCAACATAGCCTTCTACTTTTGGTATATTAGACAGTCTGTCCTCACCCACGATTTCTATCGCAAAAATCATATGAGCTTCAATTAATGATTTTATTAATTGCCTCGCGAAAGCAGGTTCTATGCCAATGGCCATATTCAAATGATGGACAAAATCATCCGAATGCGGGATGGAATCATTATCCACCCGTTCATTCCTTTTTTTAATTTCCTGGAATATTTCCAGTGCAATTTTTTTCGACATTTAAATAACCTGCATTAAAATTAACGTGGGATGTGTAAAAATTTTATTGTCAGCTGATAATATTACAATCAATTTATGTATATGCAGCCATGTTTATTATCATTTATAAAATAATATTTTAATGTCATTAATGCAATATAATAATATATTTCTGATTTTAAATTAATAATCTTAAAGGAAAAATATTAAAAAAGCATAATTTTTTTTGTTGACAGAAACCGGATAAAATTTACTGTACCAATACTTTCTGCTGGGGTGTTAGCTCAGTTTGGTTAGAGTGCCTGCCTGTCACGCAGGAGGTCGCGAGTTCGAGCCTCGTACACCCCGATAAAAAAATCTGCATATATGTGCAGATTTTTTTTTGAAAAAAACCGCTTTCCCTCCTGTTTTTTAATGACTTTCCGGACATTCATGCTATAATATAATCACCTTTTGGTTATTGGAAAATAAATTAGCGGTTATTCTGCATGAAAAAAATCTCAAAATCACTGCTGTTTCTTACATTACTTGTACAATTCTGCACTTATGACTTTTCAATAGGGCCGTGGGAAGACGGAATAATTCCGTATTATCTTTCAGGAGATTTTACAGATAATGATGTCCGGAACATTCGTGAAGCTATGGATAGCTGGGAGAATGTGTGCGGAGTCAGATTTACCGAAGTAAAACCAAGATCAAGCGCATATAAAATAGTCCGCGTATCAGCAAATGAATGGTTTTCATCAATCGGTGAAAACAACTCAAACTGCCAGATGGTTTTCGGAAACGCATATTCTGATATTAACGTAATAATTCATGAATTAGGACATTGCCTCGGTCTTGTACACGAGCATCAAAGACCTGACAGGGATCAATATGTCACTGTCATTTGGGAGAATATATTAACAGGCAAGGAATTCAACTTTGATATAATTGACAATCCTCTATATGTTGAAGAGAATTTTGAATATGATTATCATTCAATAATGCATTACGCACCCGCAAGTTTCAGCATAGACGGGACTCCTACAATTATTGCAGCGGGAGACGAGGAAATTTACCGATCAGGCGGGATAACAGAACTTGACGCAGAACACGCAAGAGCAATATACGGACCGCCTCTTGAAGATGATGATTTTTACGAATGAAAAATAAAAAAACAGAGGATTTATGAGAACAGTCTTTACCCTGGCAATTCTTTTTTTCAGTATCGACACAGCGAATGCTTTCGGGGAAACAAAAATTCTGGATGATTTTTTACTGAGTCAGGCTTCCGGTCAATACGAGACTGAAAATAATCAGCCAAAAACAACAAAACAGGAAATTGAGGAATTGAAAGCACGGGTAGCTGAGCTTGAAGATCTAAAAGAGGAAGTCAGACTCCTGAAAACAGAGGTTGATATTTTAAAGGCATTTGATATCAGCGGTTTTTTTGATGTTAATATATCTAACTATAAAAATAAACCGAATATTTTTTCCATAGGATCATTCGAACTTGATATAGAACATAACTATAAACATTTCCAGGTGGCCGCAGCGCTTGTTTTTGATGAAGGAGCTGAACTGGGAGTCGGATTTATTGACTACCATATTTTCGGGAGCAGAATATCTCCAAGAGGGCGTTTATTCCGGGGAGAAGGCCTGCATGTTCAAATAGGCAAATTCGATGTACCTTTCGGAAATGACTGGTATGAGTATTCACCTGATGCAAGAATTACAGTTACGCCTCCTCTGACAACCGATATAATAATGGACGGAGGATATAATGATGAAGGCGTAAGAATTCTGCTGAATTTTATAGCATTTAATGCAACTCTTTATATGCTCGACGGCATTGAAGAGAAATACACTTACGGGGGTAATTCTTTCGGCGGCCGTGTCGGGCTCACTCCGTTCTCTAATCCATATGAACTTTCGTCTGGAGCTGTTCCCGTATTTGAAACCGGTTTTTCCTGTATATATGATATTGACAGAGAAGGTGCTGCAGCTGAAAAAATTTTTGCAGTGGACCTTAAAAGTAAAGCAGGTCCTATCATATTAAGCTCTGAATACTATCGCAGAGATAAAAATGCGGGCATTCTTCTTTACGGATACCATGTGACAGCAGGATTCGACTTCAGTTATCTTTCAATATTTCCGGTAATAATATTCGGCAGATACGAACAGTCATTTTCCGAAGAATTCGTTTCAATAGACGAACAGGAAGGAATTAATAAAAAAAAATTAACACGGTTGACAGGAGGCCTCAATATCAATATTTCAAATATATCATATTTAAAATTCGAGTATCAGAATTATCTTAATGCCTATGATGAATATAAAGAGGATCAGTATTACAGCAAAATGCTGTATTATCTTCAGTTGGTAATCACCTTTTAACGGAGTGCGCAATATGTTTCAAAAGGCTGCCTTGTCTATATTCTGCTTTCTTATGACAGGTTATTACACAATTGCCGGTAACAATGACAGTACAACAGAAATTCATCGGTTAACGGAATTGAATAAACTCTGTAAAGACTGTCATAAAAAAACAGATATCCATGTTACAGTTGACAATCCCCCGGATGCATGCGCTTTTCTGTGTATATCATGTCACGGAGAGATCGGCAACCACCATTCAATTAATATTAAAATGAATGAGAAACTTCCTGATTCAATAAATCTTACCTCAAAAAAAAGACTGACATGCCGGACCTGCCACAACATTACTTTGAAAAGATACGGCGACAAATCATGGAAAGCTGAAAGCATGTTTGAAAAAATTTTTAAAAGCAAAGACAAATATAAAACATATTTTCTAATTAAAAATAACAGCAACGGGCAGTTATGCAAGACTTGCCATTAAGGAGGTAAATAAATCATGGAAAATAAAAGAAGGCATATAATTTTAATCAACAAAAGCTTTCAATTCAGATTAATCATAAAATTTATTATTGTAAACATTATAATTCTTATACTGTTCAGCATATTTTTATACCTTTTTTTAAATAGTGAAGTTGAATCAAATCTTCAGTCTGCGCATGTAACATATAAAAATATTAAAGATATGCTGTTCCCGATAATTCTGACCTTATCGATTCTGAACATAATTATTTCATCAATACTCATCAGTATTTTTGTTCTATATGCCTCACATAAAGTCGCCGGGCCTTTATACAGGTTTAACGAAGCACTGAAATCAATTCTTAACCGAAACCTCCATCCTGTCACGTCTATAAGGGAAGGTGACCAGCTGTTTGAATGCTCAACTAATTTAAAACTTGTTTCCCACGTATTCTCTGACGATATTTCGGATATCAAAAAACATGTTCATGGTTTAAAAGCCCTGATCAAAAAAAATGTGAACAGTGATGATCTTCTGAAAAAAATCGAGGAACTGGAAAATATTACCAATCAGTATAAAATATAGAAACAGACAGTTTTTTAAAAAACAGGCCGCCGGAAACCCCGACGGCCTTAATATTTTATGAGGATATTCGAAAAGATTTCCATCGAAAACGATGATACTGCTGAATCATCCGCGAATTTTTCCCCAGCCATAACATATCAGTGTCGGGCGTATCCCAATATTTCCGGAATAATATTATTAGCAGCCGCAGGCTGAAGTAATTTCTCAGGAAATAATACAGCTTATCATTTCCTTCATATTGCGATAATTATATTATAACAGAAGAAGAGGATATTGCAAGAAAATATTCATTAGTAAACAGATTCCATGCCTCTCTTAAGCATTATAATCCAGGGTTAACGAATTACAGAAGCATGGTAAAAATAAAGAAGAAAAATCATCCGCCGATTTTGGACATTGTACGGTTTTTTGTTATGGAAGAGCATACATTTCCGGAATAAATATCGCATTCAAAATTATGCTTTTTCGGCTTTTCAAGGACAGCCTGTTTAATTATTTTTTCTACAGCTTCATCTCCCATGTCCATCCGGTACGGAGTTTTTAGATCATACTCGGTATCTGAATGCAGGCAGGTTCGAAGAAAACCGTCACAGGTTAAACGCAGTCTGTTACATTGAGAACAGAAGCAGTGAGTCATGGGAGGAATTATGCCGATTTTAATCTTATTATTTCTGTATATTAAATCATACATAACTGCTACTCTTGTATCCTCTTTATTATTGCGTTCTATCCTGCCGATTTTCTCAAGCGCAGCAGTCAAGTCATCACTGTTCAATTCTTTCTGATTATCAAGGTGAGGGAAAGGCATCTTTTCAATAAAGCGGAGAGTAACATTTCTGTTTTTAAAATATTCTATAAAATCATTCAATTCCTTTAAAATATCATGGTGTAAAACACTGTTGATCTTTACATCAAAAAAATCCATCTCAAGAGTCTTTTCAATATTTGAGATAACTCTGTCAAAATAATCTCTTCTGGCAATCTGCAGGAATCCCTGTCTTGACATACTGTCAAGACTGATATTCAGTTTCCTGACATTAAGTCTTTTAAGATCATCCAGTACCTCATCAAGCAGAATTCCGTTTGTTGTAATACATAATTCAATATCCGGATGCTTGTCACGGGTGCCTGTAAGAATATCGGTAAATCCTTTTCTTAAAAGAGGTTCTCCTCCCGTAAAACGAACTTTTCTGACACCGAGGTTCGCGAAAATATCTATAAAATAAATAAATTCCTCATTACGCAGCACTTCGTCATGCTTAAGGAATTCAACTCCTTCAGCAGGCATACAGTAATTACATCGCAAATTACATTTATCTGTAATGGACACCCTGAGGTAGTCCAGTTTTCTTGCAAATCCGTCAGTTAACGGTGCTATTTTCCTGAATTTATTTATATTTAAATTCTCCATAAATAACCTCTTTATAATTATAATACATGGAGAGACAACAGCAATTTTAAAATTGACAGCATTCTCTAATGGCAAATGCAAAGTACATATTTCTATACTGTATAAAATTTTAATTTCTGTGAAATCACTGCCGAAGAAAAAATATTCCTTCCGGTGTATTATCATAATGTGAATCCGGTTTGTTATTACAAAAAAAATAAAAATTCCATTTTATTAATTCATTCTCCGGATTTTTCAGACAGGCGGATGAATACATTTTGAAAGCATTTTCTCTCTGACGGAGCAATTCATATACTACTCCCTGATTATTCAGAGCAGGTATAAAATCTTTTTTTTCAATCAATGCTTCAGCTAATAAAAATTCCGCCTTTTCATACATTCCATTATTTATATATTCAACAGCTTTATTGTTTATTTCAGCATGCATTGATATGCCAGATGACCGGATCAAATACCTGGTATCATAAATACGATTTTTTTTATATCCTGAAAAGTAGCCTTTATTTTCTTTTTTTTGCAGGCTGTACCTTTCCTGAATTCTATTCAACCCCTCATCCCCTTCTTTCTTATCGGTCCCGGAATCGTTCAAAAATCTGCTATTGATATTTATTGACGAATACGTGCTGCATGAAAACAGAATGAACGAGAATGAAAGAAATAAAATACCGGTCATTCCTGAACGAAACAGCAATATAATTACCTGCCTGGATGAAATTAATAACCTATTTTTTAACAGAATTCCATTTGGTCAATTACAATTTCCATGAATAAATAATCATTGACTTATGAATTATGACTTGTTTTTTATTTCATTTTAAGAAATAATAGCAAATCATCGTGCCGGCAATATTTTTGCCGGCTGCTTATTTTATTTTTCAACAGGAGTTTTCATCAACATGATATACAAAAAAGCTGTCACCTTCTTTGTCGTAACTTTACTGCTTTTTGGATGTGTAAAAAAAACCAACGGCCTCAGGCTGGATGATATTGAGACGCTGACTATTATCTATTTGTCCAGACATGTACAATATAATAAATTCACAGATGAAATATCCGAAAGAACACTGGATAACTTTCTGAATCAGCTGGATCCGGGGAAATACTATTTCTATAAAAGTGATACCGATGAATTTATGAAACATAAAGACAAGATAGACGATTATGTCAGAGAAAAAAATTTTTCAATAATTTTCCAGGTACAGGAAAGATATAAAAGCAGATTCCAGGAAAGCCTGAAAATAATTGATGAACTTCTTAATAAAGAATTTAATTTCGATAAAGACGAAAGCATAATAATCGACAGAGGGAAAATTGACTACGCAGCAGACCGGAATGAAATGAAAGAACGCTGGAGAAAGAATGTAAAACTCCAGCTGCTGAACCAGATTTCATCTGGAAACGATATCAATGATGCGAAGAAAAAACTGACAAAAAAATACAAGCTGCTGAAAAAGAGAATTGAAGAAATTGATACGGACAAAATGATGGCAATTTTTGTTAATTCGTTTACTACCGCTCTTGACCCTCATTCCAATTATCTGACGCAGGAAGAGCATGAAGACTTTCAGATATCCACAAATCTTAAACTCGAAGGAATAGGCGTTCTCCTGAGAGAAGAAGACGGATTTATTATTGTTGAGCGCATAATCCCGGGCGGGCCGTCATCAAAACTTCCAAAAGAACTGCAGCTTATGCCTGGCGATAAAATTGTAGCAGTAGCTCAGGATGAAGAGGAGCCTGTTGATGTCATAGATATGGCACTCAGGGATGTTGTTAAATTAATCCGCGGGAAACAGGGTACAATAGTTAAATTGACAATCTTGCGTGAGGTAGATGAAAGCAACAGCATACCGAGATTTGTTACTCCCATAACCAGAGAGGAAATAACCCTGGAAGACAAAGCGGCACGTTCGGAAGTCCATCCGGTAAGAAGAAAAAATTCCGAAATGAAAATCGGATATATCCGCCTTCCCTCTTTCTATATGGACTTTGACGGTGTGAACATGAACAGGTCTGACGCGAAAATGTCTTCAAAGGACATGATCGTTGAAATCAACAAACTTAAATCTCAGAATATAAACGGAATGATCATTGACCTGCGCGGAAATCCGGGCGGAGCGCTTACTGAAGCAGTTGAGATAGCAGGCATGTTCATTGACAAAGGCCCTATCGTTCAAATACTGATGGGAAAAAACAGTGTTGACGTTCAGGAGGACAGAAATCCGGGTGTGCATTACGACGGACCTGTTGTATTGCTTGTTGATAAATTCAGCGCCAGTGCTTCGGAAATATTTGCAGGAGCAATAAAAGATTACAAAAGGGGCCTTGTTATAGGCCCGACAAATACTTTCGGGAAAGGTTCTGTTCAGACATATAATGTACTTCGCGGGGGAAATGGAGCTATGAAAATAACATCAGCTCTTTTTTATCAGCCGGGCGGAGAATCCAATCAGCTTAACGGGGTTGAACCAGACATTACGGTTCCTGACATAAGCTCAATCTGGGATATCGGTGAAGACAAATTAAGATACCCTCTGAAATGGGAAATGATAGAAAAAGCAAAATTTTCCCAATACAATAAATACTTAAACACCGCAATGCTGAACAGTTTAAAGGAACAGTCAACAAAAAGAATTGCTAAAGATGAAAAATTTACAAAGCTGATCGTAAAAATTGATTCATTAAAGGAGAAAAGAAATAAAAAGACAATATCACTGAAAGAGGAAGCGAAAATCGAAACACAGGAAATAAAAAATATGGAGGAGAAAGAACGCCAGTATCTTGACGACAACATTTTAATTGATACTGAAAATGATCTCTTTCTCAGGGAAGCTTTTGATATAACTTATGATTATATTAAAATGATGAACAAAAAATAACTATAATAAATCTAATTTAATCAGACAAAGACAAGTGGCAGATAATAAAAAAAATACTAATATATATCTATCGGTTATATTACCGGTTTTTAATGAAGAGGATAATATTCAGCTGCAGTACGCTGACATCAGCGCTGCAGTTAAACCTCTGAAAATTAATTATGAAATTATTTTTGTAGATGACGGCAGTACAGACAAATCATTTGCAATACTTTCTGGGATTGCGAAAAAAGACAAACATATCAAAATTGTTTCATTCAGAAGAAATTTCGGACAGACGGCCGCACTATCTGCAGGTATTGACAATTCAAAAGGTAAAATTGTTATTATCATGGATTCCGACCTGCAGAATGATGCCAGTGATATAAAAGCATTAATAAAAAAAATAGAAGAAGGCTATGATGTAGTCAGCGGCTGGAGAAAAGACAGGAAAGATAAATTAATTTCCAGAAAGCTTGTATCAAAAATAGCAAACTGGATGATCTCAAAAGTCTGCGGAGTAATGATACACGACCTGGGATCATCACAGGCATACAGGGGAGAAATACTCAGACAGGTTAAGCTGTATGGAGAAATGCACAGATTCATACCCATACATGCTTCATGGATCGGCGCGAAAATTACAGAGATTCCGGTTAAGCATCATCCCAGAAAATTCGGCAAATCCAAATACGGCCTGATCAGAACATTTAAGGTTCTTCTCGATCTTCTTACTATTAAGTTTCTCGGCCGGTACTCAACAAAGCCTATTTACGTATTCGGCGGTATTGGATTTATTATGATTTTCATGGCAGGTTTAAGCGGCCTTGCAGTGATTCTTATGAAATTATTACTGCATCAGTCAATGATACGTAATCCGCTGCTGCTTTTAACTGTTCTGCTGATAATGCTGAGCGTGATGTTTTTACTGCTGGGAATTCTTGCAGAATTACTTATAAGAATTTACCATGAGACAAGGCAGGAGAAACAGTATAAAGTCAGGGAAATGGTAAACTTTTAATTCGCATTCTTAATTTTCAATCAACAAAAAAAGGAACGCAGTTTTGCGTCCCTTTTTTCTGTTTAAAAATTTATTCAGTGATATAATGTAACCGGTTGATTACATCATACCCGGCATTCCGCCGCCCATGCCGCCCATTCCTGGAGGCATACCGCCTGCTTCTTTTTCGGGTTTGTCTGTAATAAGTACTTCGGTTGTTAAGAGCATTCCTGCTATTGATGAAGCATTCTGTAAAGCTGATCTTACAACTTTAGCCGGGTCGATAATACCGGCTTTCATCATGTCTTCCCATTCCAGAGTGGAAGCATTAAAACCGACTCCCGGCTTCTCATTTCTTGCTTTTTCAACAACTACTGAACCTTCAACACCTGCATTATTTGCAATCTGTCTCATTGGAGCCTGAATAGCTCTGATAATGATATCAGCTCCGATCTTCTCATCGCCTTTAAGCTTGGAAGCCATTTCTTCCATTACCTTTCCGGTAGAAAGAAGTGTAAGCCCGCCGCCGGGAACAATACCTTCCTCAACAGCTGATCTTGTTGCTGACAAAGCGTCTTCAACTCTTGCTTTCTTTTCTTTAAGCTCAACCTCAGTTGCAGCTCCAACATTGATAACTGCTACACCGCCTGCAAGCTTGGCAAGTCTTTCCTGAAGTTTTTCTTTATCATAATCGGAAGTAGTATCTTCAATCTGCTTCTTGATTGTACTTATTCTTCCCTGGATATCTTTTTCCGAACCGGCACCTTCGATGATTGTTGTGTTTTCCTTATCAACAACAATTCTCTTTGCAGTTCCAAGCATATCAAGAGTTGTATTTTCAAGTTTCAGTCCGAGGTCTTCTGAAATAACCTGGCCCTTTGTAAGGATTGCTATATCTTCAAGCATTGCTTTTCTTCTGTCACCGAAACCCGGAGCTTTAACGGCAACGCAAACGATTGTTTTTCTTAAAGTGTTAACTACTATTGTAGCAAGAGCTTCACCTTCAAGATCTTCTGCAATCAGAAGAAGAGGTTTGCCGGCCTGTGCAACTTTTTCAAGAACAGGAAGCAGATCTTTCATTGAAGAAATTTTCTTCTCATTGATCAGAATATACGCGTCTTCAAGAACAGCTTCCATTGACTCGGCATTGGTCACCATGTAAGGCGAAATATAGCCTCTGTCGAACTGCATACCTTCTACAACTTCAAGATGTGTTTCAATGGATTTTGCTTCTTCAACAGTAATAACACCGTCTCTTCCTACTTTTTCCATAGCTTCAGCAATAAGCTCGCCAATTTCGGAATCATTGTTGGCGGAAATGGAAGCAACCTGTGCTATTTCTTTTTTATCATTGATTTCCCTGGATGTAGTTGCAATGCTTTTAACTGCCTCAGCAACCGCTTTGTCCATTCCTCTTTTAATGCTCATTGGATTAGCGCCTGAAGTAACGCTTTTTAATCCTTCTTTAAAAATCTCAGCTGCGAGTATTGTTGCTGTTGTAGTACCGTCACCTGCAACATCATTTGTCTTGGTCGAAACTTCTTTGACCATCTGTGCTCCCATATTCTCGAATGGATCTTCGAGTTCAATTTCCTTGGCAACAGTAACTCCGTCTTTAGTAACTGTAGGAGCGCCAAATTTTTTATCGATTACGACATTTCTTCCTCTGGGGCCGAGTGTAACGATAACAGCGTCACTGAGCTTTTTGACCCCTTCCTGTATTGACCTTCTGGCCTCATCACTATATTGTAACAACTTTGGCATAATATTACCTTCCTTAAATATTTTTATTCAACTACTGCTAAAATATCACTTTCTCTAACTATTAAATATTCCGTCCCAGCATGTTTGATTTCTGTGCCGGAATATTTACCATAAAGTACCTTATCACCTACTTTGACATCTAATGGAACAAGCTTTCCATCTTCATATCTGCCATTGCCAACTGCAACTACTTTCCCTTCCTGGGGCTTTTCCTTTGCAGTATCCGGAATATAAAGAGCACCTTGTTTTTGAATATCCTCATCAACTACTTCGATAAGGACGCGATCGCCTAATGGTTTAATAGCCACCTTTTTCCTCCTTGTTTTAATAATTATTTTATTTATTCTTTCTTAATGTTATTTTAATGTCCGGCATAAGATTACCGGCATAGAAACATATATTTTATATGTACAAAAAATATGAGGTGAAATATTTGTTTTTCATTCAAATTGTTAGCACTCAACAAGACGAGTGCTAACAATTAATCCTATATAAGTATACCAGATATCACAAATCCGGTTATCTTAAATTATAAGTAGTTATAAGAGATTACAGGGGTTTATCACAAAATATAACCAAAAATTGCAGGTATAGATTTTTTGCTGTTTTTTTTATTTTTTCAGGATTTTATGATTATTAACCCGACTTTCCGCCTTTTTTCTCCAGTAATTTAACGTATTCAATTACCATTTCCTTGTCAACAGCTTTGCACATATCATACACAGTAAGAGCTGCTATAGAAACTGCTGTCAACGCTTCCATTTCCACTCCGGTTTTTCCTTCAAGCCTGACCTCTGACTCAAGAGATACACCGGTCTTGTCATTATTGATATTAATTTTTAAATCAACATGAGTAAGCGCAAGAGGATGGCACATTGGGATAAGATCGGAAGTCTTTTTCGCAGCCATTACACCTGCAATTTTAGCCACTTCAAACACATTACCTTTGGGCATGATTTCATTCTCAATCATGTCAAGGGTTTTTTTCTGCATCTTTACAAATCCCTCTGCTCTGGCAAATCGGCTGGTAACTGCTTTTCCGCTTATATCCACCATTTTTGCCGTACCATCGGCGTTGTAATGTGAAAATTCGTTAGCCATATTAATACTTATGTTCCTGTATAAATTGAATCACAAAGCTCAATATGCCTGACATGAGATAAATGAATATAATAATAAAAACTGCCCATGCCTTAAAAAATATAAAAAGCAGAATCAGAATTATGCCAAATATCAACAATTTTATTTTGTGTATTGTCATAATAGTTGCAGGATTGGGTTTCGGATATCTCACAGTTGAAACCATTAAAAGCGCGATTAAAATATATATTGCTACAAATGCAATTAAGGGCAAATTAATATTATAAATATGAATCAAAGCTATAATAATACCTGCCAGAGGAGAAGGCAGTCCTGTAAACGAGCCCGGCTCCGAATTAATATTGAATCTGGCGAGCCTGTAAGCAACGCAAATCGGGAAAAACGCGGCAATCAGCATGCCCGCATTAATATTCACATCAAATAAATGCAGATTTATTGTGGAAAGATATGCCTGGTAACTCAAATATCCGGGCGCTATTCCGAAAGCAACACAATCAGCAAGCGAATCAAGCTCTTTTCCCAGGGGGCTCGAGACTTTTAAAGCTCTTGCCACAGCTCCGTCAAAGCCGTCAAGCAGCGATGCGGCAAGAACAAGAATACCAGCAATAAAAAAACCCTGCTGATTTCCAAGGCTTGAATATATTAGGGATATGAAACCAAGAAGCAAATTGCCTAAAGTTAATGAATTTGGTATCCAGACCAGTGTCATGTTTTTTCCTGTTATATAATTTTCAGATTTTTATGAAATTCTATTTTTTTGCTAAAATTCGAATAATTGCAATTTCATGACTACACATAATTAAAAACAAAATGCTTCTGTCAATGAAAAAAGCATAAAAAGAATCAGCGCTTGCCTGCGACTGTCAGCTTACGATTATACTTTTTTTCTAAATGTTTTATATATTTTGAAAGAAGCATTTGTTCGCGTTTTAACCGGCAGTACTCTTTATTCTTACGAATTTCCTGAACAGACAGCCCTTTGTTTTCCAATTCTTTTTTTGCTTTTAATCTTATTTTTCTCACCTCTTTCCATTTAACTCTTTTGGCGGAGATATCTGATTTAAGCGATTCCGGATAATCGTTATTTATATTTCGGGTCATATGGAACTGACGATTCTTTTACAATTGTCTTCAATTTTATCATCTTTATATAAGTATGAAATTACCGCAAATCCTGAAAGGCCTGCCCATTTAAGTGCTTTAATCCTCTCCGGAGTAAGTCCTCCTATGCCCACAACCGGAATATACGATTTAATAATTACATGATTAATAATATCAGTATCAATACCTTTTAATACCTCATTGTTTTTACTGTTTGTATCAAAAACAGGGCCGATGGCAATATAATCGGGTTCATTTTTGAATTCAGCTTCCGCCTCCTCAACAGAATGAGTTGAAATACCGACTATCATATCAGGAGGAAGTATCGAGCGGACATCTTCAATTTTCAGGTCATCCTGCCCCAGATGAACTCCGCCGGCATCTGATAAGTATGCAATTTCCGGGAAATCGTTTACTATGAACAGGACATCATTATCTTTGCATATTAACGATATCTCCCTGGCTGTTTTCAGGATATTGCGCATAGATTTTTTTTTCATTCGAAGCTGAATAACCGAAGCTCCGCCTTTAATCATTCTTTTCGCTGTTTCAGGATATGCTTCATTTATTACAAACGAGGAATCAAGAATTGCGTATAAAGATGAATTAAAATATTTTCTTTTGGCTTCCCGTGAAACGGTTGAAACCGCATCTTTTTCAATTGAATACAGTGAAAATCTTATTTCCTGAAAAGGATTATCAATTGAACCCGGAAAAACAAGTTTGTACAGCTCCTCAATAGACCGTACAGCTTCCATAGCTCTATGCAGATTGCTTTGTACAACATCAATTACAGACTTCCTGTCCTTTTCACCCTGTGTATTGAAAAACTTTTGCCGATCTTTTTCAACATTACGGGCACCGAGCAGAATATTCGCAGGGAAAGACTTTGAAGCGTCAGCAATATCATGCCTGATCTGCTTTAACACTGCAGATATTCTGCTATTGCGTGAGATAAACCTGAAACAATCCTCTGCAACTCTTATTCCTTCGAGAGCCCTGTTTATGTTTGCGTCAATAACACTGTAAATTCCGTAATCCATATATTATTTCAACATACTCCATTCATGAATTATGATCGCAGGAATAACTATAGCAGCGGTTTCCGCGCGTAAAGCAGTAAAACCGAAAGCAAAGCGCATCCAGTTATTTTCTTCAGCCTTTCTGACCTCTTCTTCAGTAAATCCTCCTTCAGGCCCTATAAGTATAGAGATACCCGCATCTTTTTTTTTATTTACAGCAGAAGCCAGATAATCCCTTATACTGCCGTTACCCGCCTGAGTGTGAGCAATAATCCTTACTTCTGAATTATCCCCGGAAATCACTTCATCAAAATCTTTTACATTGTCAATCACCGGAATATCGCTTCTCATGCATTGCTTTGCAGCATTTTCCATAATTTTTTCCCAGCGTATTTTTTTCTCATTTACAAGAGGAACAGTCCTCTTCGTAACAACAGGAACAATCCTGCTGACTCCTGTTTCCGTCGCTTTCTGCAGAACAAAATCAAACATTTTCCCTTTAAGCAAACCTGCGTAAAGAGTCAAATCAATAGCAGGGCGATTGCTCTCAACCCTGTCCTTTATACTTGCAGTTATATGATCCGGATAAATCTGATTAACAACAGCATTTACAAGAGTTCCGTCATCAACCCTTATATTTATTGCATCTCCGGGTTTTACGCGCCTTACTTTCCTGAGATGACCGGAGTCATCGCCTCTTATGGCAATATTGCCGTCAATGATATCCGATGATTTGACAAAAAACTGCGGCATAATTACTTCTCCTCCAGGTTTTCATGCCTGAAGAGCTTTTTTTCAAATGTCATAGCACGGTCAAATTTATAAAACTCAAGCAGGGTGATTGTCCCTTTTCTTATATCCAGCATATCATATCGCAAAGGTATAGTCTTCCCTTCTCTTTGAGCTACCTTTACTATAGACATGGTTTTCATGACAACTTTGTCTTTATCATGAAAGTCAATTCTCAGAGGTACGTAATCCTTTTTATCAGCATAAAGAGTCAGTAATCCGTAGATTCCTCCCTGAAGAATCGGTTTCAGATCAAGCTTATAACAATCGTTTCCCTTTATGAAAGCATCACCTGTAATTTCAGCATTATAATTGCTTTGCAGGTCATAATTGGACAAATCCAGATAATAAAAATTTGTCCTTAAAATCGAATCAAATTTATCTATTCCGCGTTTATTGAAAAGTATTATTGAATGAATATTATATACCCAGATATCTTCTCCGTTAAGATTGTATAAAACCCTGATTTCCTCTCCTCTTTCATTTGTGCTGAATCTGAAATGGAAAGCTTCATCCGATATATAGGCAACAAGCTCAATAGTACCGGACTTTCCATCAGGAGTTATATGAAGCATCCTGCCCTTTATAAGCCCGTTCGGATACGCAAGAATATTATCAACTCTTGCAAGTATCTCCTGAGCGGTAAGTTCAATCCTGCGTTTCTCCTGGGCATAGGAACCGGAGGCGCATAAGAAAGTAAGAGATATTATAATTAAGGGAACCTCTAAAAATTACTTTATAAAGAGTACATTTCCTAAATTTTAACAATATTCTTTTTTCTTATTCAAAATATCTTAAAA
>JAFGDQ010000095.1 GCA_016932015.1 Spirochaetota bacterium
CGGAAGGGGCAGGAATCGAACCTGCCGCTGCAATAAATTACAGCCATCGGTTTTGAAGACCGTGGAGACCACCAGATCCCATCCTCTTCCAGTTAAAAACCGTCATTGTAATGATTATCGATTTTCGGGGAAATTGTCAACACAATTGTCTTATTCTTTTTGTAGCTCAAATTTGAATCCGTCATTCAGCTCAAGAAAAAGGAAATTATTTTCCATCCGGATTATACATGTGGCAACATCTTCTTTTCTTTCACCTTTAAAAATGATTTCATCTCCGTTGATTTTATACCTGCCGGAAAAGACAGTATCCTCCCATGTAAATCTGAATTTGCGGCCGGAGAAAAAATGAATTCTTACCAGATCAGCTTTTCCCTTTGATACATTTCTGAAAACAGGGTCATCAGGGTATGCTATTCTGACACTCTGCCATTTGCCTGTAAGCATATTATAGCTGACTGCAGGTTCTGGAGTTGTGAGGCACTGCATTGAGCATAATACGGTTAAAAAACAAAAAACAAATGTCAGATTTTTTTCATAAGCTTTATCCTTTTATAGTACTCATCTGAATCTGTTGTCGAATTATAAAATAATACAAGAAGTTTTTCACTTTTAGAAATAAACGCAGTAAATATTGAGTCCCAGATTATTAAATCTCATGAAGGTAAAAATAGTCTGACCGCAGTCCTGAATAATTCAGCAGGAAAATAAAAAATGCTGTAAGAATTCAGCAATGAACAGCCATGACCGCTAATCCGAAGGAAACCCTGATATTTTTACTATATCTCCATTACTGAAAGAAATAATAAGCAGCCTCGGATTTCTATTCTCCGGAAAATCAAAAAATCTTATTTTTGATTTCACAGGAACACCTGAATACAGAGTAGTGCCGACATATCCGGCGCCTGTTCTTGAACCGTCATCTTTGCTGCTTTTACTGTCACCTATATTTACCCAGGTAGATGTATATTCATGACCACTGTAATCTATAAGCTTGAAATTTCCCCGATAGAAGGTAAATTTCCTGTCATTTGATTTATTATTAGTTATAAAGAAGTTAAAGAAAATACTATCTGTTCTTTTCTCAATTTTAACAAGTTTAAGTTCAAATCCGTCATACTTCTTTATCAGAATCGTATTACCGTCCCAGTCAACATTACCGCTATTGTCAGAATGATTTTCCGGTCTGCTGTTACCATTGCCGGTTTTTAGCATGATTTTTTTGCTCATCAGCGAAAGGGCAGTATTATCCTTTGCAATTTTAACATCAGCATGCGATTTTACGCCTCCGTTTGACACATCAACCAGTCTCGCATTTACTTTAATATAATCATCCACCTCAGTTATTTCTCCAATAATAAGCGCATCAACTCCCGTAAGATTCCCTGCTTTGGCTGCTGAATCTGATGATACAAGCCCGGAGCTGTTAAATTCCAGTTCACGCATAATTTTAGCAATCTGTACTCTTTCAGCAATTTTAATATTTCCAGGACAAACTGCTCTCAAGCCTGAAATAGTATCTGATGCAAGAAAGCTGCCCAACTGGGAGTATGTTCCGTCTGTATGATTAAATGGGACTACAGCAAGAGTAATTTTTTTAACTGAACCCAGATTCACCATCATTCTTAATGCAATCTTTTTCCCCGCTTTTTCAACCTTAACTTCTCCAAACGGGAATACCGCTGTAACCACTAATAACATTAAAGAAAAAGTCATAAAACCTTTTTTAATCAAAACATATCCTCCAGTCTTAAGATTTATTTGATAATATGATTAAATATAAAAATAAATTTTATCTTAAAACGCATTGTACATTATTTTAAAAAAAATTCAATATTTTTTTACCGATATACAGCACTGCACCTGAATAGAAGTATCCGATCCGGAAGATTTTGTTTTGTCCGGGCTGTTCATTTAAAATTAGCCGGACAGAAAAAGTGTTTTAACAATTCAGCATAGCATTTTACACTTATAAAAATAAATAATAATAAGGCAAAATAGATAAAAGGGTAAAAAAATATTTGGAAAAAAATAATTTATAGAAAATTTAGTTGATCAATATAATAAAGAATATAAATAAGCTGGAATTTTTTAAATAAATGTATGACAAAAATATATATCCCAGACAGTTATAACTACTTTGAAAAATGAGGAGGATCTGAAATGGGGAAAAAAGTGCTGATCATCGGTGCAGGAGGCGTTGGACAGGTTGTTACTCACAAATGTGCCCAGGTGCCCGAAATTTTTGAGGAGATACTTCTTGCAAGCAGAACAGAATCAAAATGCGATAAAATTGCAAAGCAGATCTCAAGAAAAATCAAGACTGCTCAGATTGATGCAGACAATATAAGAGAAACCGTTGAATTGATTAAATCATATAAACCCGACCTGCTGATAAACGTTGCATTGCCCTATCAGGACCTTTCTGTAATGGAAGCATGCCTGGAAACAGGGGTTGAATACCTTGACACGGCAAACTATGAACCGAAAAATGAGGCAAAATTCTGCTATAAATGGCAGTGGGACTACCATGAACGATTTAAAGAAAAAGGAATTATGGCTCTTTTAGGCAGCGGATTTGATCCGGGCGTGACCAATGTCTATACAGCATATGCCGCAAAACATCACTTTGATGAAATGCATGAGCTTGATATTATTGACTGTAATGCGGGTGATCACGGTTATCCATTCGCGACCAATTTTAATCCTGAAATAAATATTAGAGAAGTCACTCAGCGCGGCAAATACTGGGAAAACGGGGACTGGATTGAGGTTGATCCCATGTCTGTAAACCGGACATATGATTTCCCCGGAGGAATCGGAGAGAAAAAAATATACCTTCTATATCATGAAGAGCTTGAGTCTCTGGTGAGATTTTTCCCGTCCATAAGGAAAGGAAGATTCTGGATGACCTTCTCAGACAACTATCTGAAACATCTTGAAGTGCTTGAAAATGTCGGCATGACCCGCATTGATCCGGTTATGTACAACGGCCGGGAAATAATTCCTCTGCAGTTTCTGAAAGCAGTTCTGCCTGATCCATCTTCCCTTGGAGAAAGGACAAAGGGAAAAACCTGCATAGGCTGTCACATTAAAGGTGTAAAAGACGGAAAAGAGAAGGAATATTACGTGTACAATATATGTGACCATGAAGAAGCTTATCGTGAAGTTGGATCTCAGGCTGTTTCATATACCACCGGAGTTCCGGCTATGATCGGCGCAATGATGATGCTTACCGGAAAATGGCGCGGTAAAGGAGTTTTCAACATGGAGCAGTTTGATCCTGATCCATTTATGGAAAAACTTAACATTTACGGACTGCCATGGAAAGAGAAGATCTGGTAAAATTTGACCCTTCACGGGTCACTACCCCTGCCTATATTATTTTTGAAGAGTCTCTTGAAGAGAATCTGAAGAAGCTTCATTATATCCATAAAGCAACAGGAGCAAAGATACTGCTTGCTCTCAAGGGATTCGCCATGTGGAATCTTGCTCCTCTGATAATGCGCTACCTCCAGGGAACATGTGCAAGCTCTCTTAATGAGGCCCGTCTCGGAAAAGAGGAATTCGGCGGAGAAGTACATACATTTGCAGCAGCTCTTGGCCCTGAAGAAGCAAAATCTCTTACTTCCGTGACAGATTATATCTCCTTTAATTCATTTGCACAATTTGAACTTTTTGCTCCTGAAATGAAAAGAGCGGGAATCAGCACAGGTCTTCGGGTGAACCCTGAATATTCAGAGGCACCTGTTCCCCTTTATGATCCGTGCGCTGAAGGGTCCCGTCTGGGCATTAAGGCTGAAATCTTTGAAGGAAAAAATCTCTCCAGAGTGGAAGGACTGCATTTTCATACCCTGTGCGAACAGAATGCCGCGCCACTTGTCAGAACTCTTGAAACTTTCGAAAAAAAATTCGCCCCCTGGCTTAGCAGCATGCAATGGTTCAACTTTGGAGGAGGTCATCATATTACACGGGATGGCTATGATACCGAGCTGCTGATAAATACGCTGAATGATTTCAGCAGGCGCCATACCGGAGACATTTTTCTTGAACCCGGCGAAGCTGTTGCCCTGAATGCAGGTGTACTGGTTAGTACAGTACTTGATATTGTCCATAACACAATGGATATTGCAGTACTTGATGTTTCTGCCGCAGCTCACATGCCTGATGTTCTTGAAATGCCGTACCGCCCTGAAGTACATGGAGCCGGTAAACCCGGAGAAAAAAGCTACACCTGTCGGCTCGCAGGTGTTTCCTGCCTTGCAGGTGACGTAATCGGCGACTATTCTTTTGACAGACCGCTTAAAATCGGTGACAGGATCGTCTTCCTTGATATGGGGCATTATACCATGGTAAAGACTACTACCTTTAACGGGATCAGCCTTCCCTCTATTATGGCCTGGAAAAAATCAACTGACCAGCTTACAATGGTTCGTACCTTCGGGTATGAGGATTTCAAAGGGCGACTCTCATAAAGCGCTCATCTGCTGACATTTTCAATAAAGCAATCCCGTTTTTATCAGTCTGACTTAACTAATACATTGTGCCGTAATAAAAATAATGCTTGCAAAATGCAAAGATCAATATATAAACAAAATTATGGATAACATCAAATTATCAAATGAAAAAAATATAATCCTCAACAGCATTGCTGACGGCGTATTTACTGTAGATTCCGAATTTAAAATAACCTGGATCAACAATTCAGCTGAAAGAATACTGGGAATTACCAGGGATGATGCTATAGGAAAAATGTGCTTTGAAGTTTTCCATGCTAATATATGCGAACATTCCTGCGCATTAAAGGAATCCATGTCCTCCGGAAGAAATATCGTTAACAAAACAATTTATATTGTGAACGCTGAAGGCTTACAGATACCAATAAGCATCAGCACTGCTATCCTGAAGGATGAAAACGGAAATATTACAGGCGGAGTTGAAACATTCAGGGACATTTCTGAAATTGAGGAACTTCGGAAAACAATTGAATCAGGATATTCATTTGAAGATATTATCAGTAAAAATAAAAAAATGCAGGAAATATTCGCAATTCTGCCTGATATTGCAGAAAGTGAAAGTTCTGTGCTTATTGAAGGAGCAAGCGGGACAGGCAAGGAACTGATCGCCAGGGCTATACACAACCTCAGCAATAGAAAAAACAAACCTCTTATTACAATAAACTGCGGAGCATTGCCTGAAAACCTGCTCGAATCAGAACTTTTCGGATATAAAGCAGGGGCATTTACAGACGCGAAAAAAGACAAGCCCGGCAAAATAACTCTGGCTGACGGCGGAACTATTTTCTTTGATGAAATCGGAGAAATACAATCTTCACTTCAGGTTAAAATTCTGCGATTTTTGCAGGAAAAGGAATACGATCCTCTGGGCGGAGTAGATACTCTTAAAGCTGATGTACGTGTAATTTCAGCTACAAATAAATCTTTATATGATGAAGTGACAGAAAACAGATTCAGGGACGATTTATATTACAGACTGAACGTAGTTAATCTTATGCTTCCTGCATTAAAGGAAAGAAGAGAAGATATTCCGCTTCTCATTAATCATTTCATAAATAAATTCAACAGTCTTAAGGGTAAAGACATTGAAGGTGTTTCTGATAATGTCATGAATATTCTTATGAACTATGATTATCCGGGAAATATTAGAGAACTGGAGAATATAATTGAACATACATTTGTAATGTGCAAGGAGAATTATATTCTTGAACGGCACCTTCCCGCCAGATTATTAAGCGAGGAGACTCTGGTAAATCTTGACCTGACACTCGAGGAGCTTGAGAGAATACACATTATAAAGATTCTTGAAAAAAACTCGGGCCATAAGTCAAAAACCGCATCTGATCTTGGAATTGATCAATCCACATTATGGAGAAAGCTGAAAAAATTCGGAATTGATTAAAGTTGCAAACTGCAAGAATTCTCATTTTTTTATATTGCAAAACGCAATATAAAAACGAAATAATTACTTTAATAATACAGTAAAACCCGAATAAGCTCCTCATTTAAATAAAATATTATTATTTAATAGTTAAAAAATAACAAAAAATCGCATCTTATTATTAATATTTAAGAATACATGTAATCATCGTATATATTGGTATGTAATTTGCATATTACATAGTCATGAATGAAAAAATAATATCGATCCCCATTCATAATAACCGGATTTCTCCGTTATTTGATGTAGCCGGGAAATTTGTGATCCTGGATTCATCACAGCCGGAAGTAAAATCATACATTGATACAACAGGGCTTTCCGGGATGTCTATTATTGAGAAGCTCAAAGAGCATCAGGTTAGTACAGTAATCTGCAGTGCAATCAGTAAAATATATGCACGTGCTTTAAGAAGAAACAATATCGGTCTGGTTTACGGGATTATAGGCTCAATTGATGAAATAATTGACGCATACTGTAATAATAAATTATGCGGCAGTCATTTTGCCATGCCCGGATGCAGGCATAAAAAAAGATTCAGAGGAGAATGTCCCTACTGGGATGTTTGATCAGATTAAAAAACCCGGATGCATATTTATGTGCATCTAAAAAAAATTAAAACCACAGGAGTATTTCAATGAAAATAGCAATATCCGCCCAGGGAAACGGCCCGGATTCTGAAATGGATCCAAGATTCGGCCGCGCAAAATGTTTTTTACTTTTTGACAGTGATACTAAAGAGTATAAGGAAATAAGCAACAGTCAGAATCTTCAATCGTCGTCGGGAGCAGGAATACAGGCTGCAAAGGCTGTTATTGACAATGGAGCAGAAATTCTGATCAGCGGCAATGTAGGCCCGAAAGCATTCAGCACTCTTGACTCAGCCGGAGTAAAAATATTTCTGAGCGAAGCAGGAAGTGTCCGCAGTGTAATAGACTGTTATCTCAAAGGAGAATTAAAATCAGCAAACGGCGCCAATGTTGAAGGCCACTGGTAAAATACTTTTTTAAAATAAAAATGAAAACCAGAATAACATATATTTGCGAAAACAGAGCCCAGCTAAGCACAGGCATGATTGCGGAGCACGGGCTCTCAATCCTTATTGAAGCGGATGAAACCACATTATACGATACAGGCCAGGGGCTGGGACTGATTAAAAATCTCGAATCGCTGGAAAAGGATATCCGGAATATAGACAGAGTCATAATCAGTCACGGCCATTATGATCATGTGGGCGGACTGATGGATCTTCTTCAGCACCGTGATGAAAAACTTAAGGTTTATCTGAATCCTGATGCTTTTAAAAAAAAGGTTGCTCTTGACAACGGGCCTGACCAGAAAGCGCGTCCGATTGGCTGGTCATTTTCCAGAGAAGAATATGAAAAAAACGGAGCTGAATTTATACCGGTTGAAGGCATGGCACGAATTTCAGATTCAATATGCACTTTTTCCAATATAGAAAGGGATGCCGGCTGGAAATGCAGAGATGAAAGACTTAAAGTGAAGGAAAACGGTTCAATAATAGACGACCCATTTAACGATGACCTGTCTCTTCTCCTTGAAACGGAATCCGGCCCGGTCGTTCTGTTAGGATGTGCCCATGCAGGAATTGTTGAAATTTTAAAAGACATCAGCAAAAAAACAGGTTATAATGAATTTCATGCTGTCATTGGAGGCACACATTTACTCGCAGCATCGGAATCTTATATTGAAGAAACCATTGATTGTCTGAAAAATTATAATGTAAAAATAATATCCCCGGCTCATTGTTCGGGGTTTGAAGTAGCTTGTAAATTTTCCATGATATTCAGGAAGCAATGTGTTAATTCAGCAACCGGGGTATCAATTATTTTTTAAATTGGTAACTGTTTAGCTATAGTTACGCAAAAAGGAATAATTACGAAAATTGATATTAATTGCAATTTATTATAAAATAATTAAAAAGCAGGTGATAAAATGATTTTAGCAATAGCCAGCGGAAAAGGAGGCACAGGCAAAACAACTATTTCTCTTGCAATTGCCTACTTTCTCAATAAAAGAAAAAAATCATTGTCAATATTTGACTGTGATGTTGAGGAACCGAATGTAAATCTCTTCCTTAATTCAGACATAAAAGTTACTGAAACAGTATACATCCCGGTTCCTACGGTAAATGAGGAAAAGTGCAATGGATGCGGAAAATGCGAAGATATCTGCAAATTTAATGCAGTTGTACTTGTAAAAGGAAAACCGCTTATTTTCCCGGACATATGCCATTCATGCGGTGGATGCAAGCTGGTTTGCCCCACAGGCGCGATGAACGAAGAAGTTAAGGAAATCGGAAAGCTTGAAGAAGGATATTTCGAAAATATCAGATATATTGGCGGAACCTTAAAAATTGGAGAGGCAATTTCACCGCCATTAATCAATTCAGTTAAAAAGCATATTATTGAAAATGAAATAAATATAATCGATGCTCCTCCGGGTACGACCTGTCCCGTTGTTGAATCGATAAAAGGCTGCGACTACCTCGTACTGGTCACAGAACCTACTCCTTTTGGTCTGCATGATCTGAAACTGAGCGTTGGAATGGCAAGAGAGCTGGAACTGAACTTCGGAGTGGTAATAAATAAATCTGATATTGGAGACAGTAAGGTTGCTGAATACTGTAATGCCGAGAAAATAGATATTCTTGCAGAAATCCCGAATTCACTGGAGCTTGCCAGAGGATATGCTTCCGGTAATTTCATGAATGTATTTCTGGATAATTTCAGCGATAAGGTGGAAAGAATAATAAGCAAGACAGGGATAGGAGTATAGGAATGAAAGAACTCGTAGTAATAAGCGGTAAAGGTGGAACAGGGAAAACAAGCATAGTCGGAGCCCTTTCCGCAATCGCGGAAAACAAGGCTATGGCCGATTGTGATGTTGACGCATCTGATCTGCATTTAATACTGTCACCTACAATCAGAAAAAATGAACAGTTTACAAGCGGATTTATTGCGGAAATAAATAAAAATGAATGCAGCGCATGCGGAAAATGTATTGATTTATGCAGATTTAACGCAATAACGGATGATTTTGTAGTAGACAGATTCAGCTGTGAAGGTTGTGGTGTATGTGCGTATTTCTGCCCTAAAGAAGCAATAACATTAAATGAAAATATTGCCGGTGAATGGTTTATATCCGATACCAGATACGGCCCCATGGTGCACGCCAGACTCGGTTTCGCTCAGGGGAATTCAGGCAAACTTGTCTCTCTTGTCAGAAAAGAGGCAAATGAAATTGCCAAAAATAATAATCTGGATCTCATAATCACAGATGGATCACCGGGAATCGGTTGTCCGGTAATAGCTTCCTTAACCGGAGCAAGCCTCATTCTGGTTGTGACAGAACCTTCTGTTTCCGGTATACATGACATGAAAAGAATTGCAGAGCTTACAAATCATTTTAAAATCAAAACTCTGGTATGTATAAATAAATATGACCTTAGCAATGAAAATGCACAGCAAATCGAAGATTATTGTAAAAAAAATAATATAGAAGTAGTTGCAAAAATTCCATATGATACAGATTTTGTAAAAGCCCAGATTGAAGGTGAAACAATACTTCAGTATTCCGACGGAGAAGCTTCAAAAGAGATCCGGAATATGTGGGGAAAAATCAAAACAATTATCATGCAATAATATTTATACGGAGGAAAACATGGTAATGCAGCAGGACGCCTTAAAGGCACAGCAAGATGAAAAAAAGTTACAGGAAAACCTGTCCAGAATTAAAAATAAACTGATTGTCCTTTCCGGAAAAGGAGGAGTCGGCAAAAGCACAGTAGCTGTTAATTTAGCGGTTAATCTTTCCTTAAAGGGATATAAGACAGGACTTCTGGATGTTGATATCCATGGCCCCAGTGTGCCGACAATGCTCGGACTTGAGAATCATAAGCTGGGCAATGACGGTGAAAAAATAATGCCTGTAAAATTTAATGAAAACATGAAGGCAATTTCCATCGGATTTATGCTGGAAAAGCCGGAAGATGCAGTAATATGGAGAGGCCCTCTTAAATACAATGCTATTAAACAATTTGCCAGTGATGTAAACTGGGGAGAACTTGATTATCTGATAGTAGACTCTCCTCCTGGCACCGGAGATGAGCCTCTTTCAGTATGCCAGATAATTAAACCTGATGCCGCAATCGTAGTAACTACACCTCAGGACGTAGCACTTACAGATGTACGAAAATCTATTACTTTTTGTAACCATGTTAATATTCCTATTCGCGGCGTAATTGAAAATATGAGCGGATTCACATGCCCTCATTGCGGAAAAACAGTAGATATATTCAAGAAAGGAGGCGGAGAAAGAATTTCCAGAGAAATGAACGTACCTTTTCTGGGAAGCATCCCGATTGAGATTGACATCATGGAGAAAGGAGATTCAGGAAACCCTTTTATGAATAATCACCGGGGCGAAAGCGAATCGGTAAAAGCATTTGAAAAAATAATAAGTAAAATAACTAAATAAAAATCAAAGGAAAAAGGGGCAATAACATGAAAATAGCAATCCCGTTAGCAAACGGAGCACTTTGTATGCACTTCGGTCACTGTGAACAATTCGCATTAGTTGAGGCAGACACAGAAAACAAAAAAATAACTTCCACAGAATTTGTAACTCCCCCAGCCCATGAGCCAGGACTTCTTCCAAGATGGCTTTCGGAAAAAGGGGCAAAATGTATTATAGCAGGAGGTATGGGAGGACGTGCCGTGGAAATTTTTAACAGTCACAATATAAAGGTTATTACAGGTGCTCAGCCTGACGTACCTGAAAAGATAGTTGAGGCATATTTAAACAACACCCTTGTTACAGGCCAGAATACCTGTGACCATTAATTAGACTTGTTCATAAATAATGAATCGGAGATGATAAAATATCCATATTCCGGATTCCCCGGCAAGTCTATCAATTATTTAACCAATTTGCGATTTATATTGCTTAACGCAATATAAGGCAGGGTTAAATAACAACATTAAGGGCAGGAATTTAATCCTGTCCTTTTTTTTTATTAATAATGTTTTTTCAAAAATCCGGAACAATCAGGAAATAATCTTAATAACTGCCTGAAAGACTCTTTCAGGTTTTATTCCCACCATACATTCAAAATGATTTTCAGGGCATTTTCTTCCGCCATGCTTTCCGCACGGCCTGCATTGCAACGTATTGTTTTCAATAACGACAGATCCTGCGGATAAAGGTCCAAAGCCTAATGCCATTGTGGTTGCTCCGAAAATTGCCACTGCCGGTGTTTTCATTGCGGATGCCATATGCAGAGGAGCGGAATCATTGCATACAAGAACCCTGGTCATTGAAATAACAGCTGATGATTCCAGTATTGAGAGTTCACCGGCAAGGTTTTTAACTCCTTTAACAGCAAGAGAGTCGCACAATTTTCTGTCTTCTTCTCCGCCAATTAAAATTATTCCTGTTCTCTGCTCCGCAAGCATATGAATAAGTTCGCTGAAGTATTCAGCAGGCCATCTTTTGGTTTCCCATACGGATCCCGGAGCAATACAGACGATTTTTTTATATTTATTTATCACGGGCTCTGTAAGATACTTTGCCCTGCTTAAATCTTCATCTGACGGAAATAAAACAGGGGCAGCCGGAGTCATACCGGACAATTTACTTCCAAATACTGTACGCAACAGCTCAAAATTCCGCTCTGTTTCATGAATACCTGTACGGTATTTTATCTTTCTGTTATAAAGAAAAGAAAGTGCGGAATTTTCAAATCCTGCCCGTCTTTTACCCTTTAGCAGAAATCCAAGCACAGAAGCTCTTACATACCTATGCGGAGAAATATAAACAGCGTTTTTATTTTCCAGGATTTTTCTGATTTTTGCTCTTAATTTTATTAGACCTGTAAAACCTTTATCTTTTCCTCTTTTATCATAAACCAGTATTTTGATTCTGATATCATTTTTTAAAATAGTTTCGCCTGCCGGAGTTGTAATAAAAATTATCTTGCTTTCAGGATCAACTTCCATGATTGTGGATATCATTGAGGTTGATAGAATAATGTCCCCGATAAATGCCGTTTGGAAAATAATATAATTCATTGTTAATACTACCCTGTAGTTAATTTTTATACCTTGATTTGATGTAAGTAAATATTATACAATGTAATAACATATTTTTCCAAAAAGAATAGTAAAGTCATTAATATTCTGCTTTTAATAAGTTTTATCAAGGATTTCCGGAGGTTTGTCATAGATACGATAACATTAAATCTTTCCCTGGTAAGTGATATTAATAAAAAAATTAACTCTTCTATCGAGTTATCTGATCTTCTTGATGCTATTCTTGATAAAGCAAAAGCTCTTGTACAGGCTGAAGGGTCCTCACTGCTTCTGAATGATCCGAAAACAGGAGACCTGATATTTAATGTCGTGATTGGCGAGAAAGAAGAGATCAGAGGTCAGAAAGTTCCCCAGGGAGTAGGCATTGCAGGCACGGTAGCAGAAACCAGAAAGCCACTTATCGTAAACAATGTTCAGGATGACCCGAGGCATTTCAGCAAGATTGACAAAAATTTTGAATTTATTACAAAAAGTATTCTCTGCGTTCCTATGATGATTAAAGGCGAACTGACCGGAGTACTTGAAGCTGTAAATGCTATTGGCAGGAGCGGTTTCTCGGAATCGGATCAGGAACTGCTGTCCTATCTGGCTGAACAGGCCGCAATTGCAATCCATAACAGAATGCTTTATGACGACCTTTCCAGAAGAATTAAAGAATTAACCGCACTTTACGATATTTCCCAGTCAATTTCTTTTGCCGATCCTGAAGAAAATATCTTCAATAAAATTATTATTTCACTTGCAGAGTCTCTGGACGTTGAAAAAGCCTCCATTCTTTTTTATGATGAGGATAAAGATAAATTTCAGATCGCGGCCGCATATGGCCTTCCAAAACTTGAAAAAACCGAAAAAATTGAAATAAAAGAATCCATAGCCGGTTATGTATCAAAATCAGGGCAGCCGTTAATAATAGGAGATATCAAAAAAGAAATTACGTTTCCTTTTGAAAAAGGAGAAGGTATTTATAAAACAGGCTCCTTCATATCTACTCCGTTAAGAATAAAAAACAGCATAATAGGAGTATTGAATATTTCCGACAAAAAAAATGGTGATGATTTCACTCCTCTGGATTATAAAGTTATTTCCACAATCGGTACAAATATAGCTGGTATTTATCAGGAATTTATATATCAGAAAAAAATTAAAGCACAGAAAAGGCTTTCGCAGGAAATTGACGTTGCCGCGGAAATACAGAGAAAAATACTGCCTGCTATTCCTGAAGAAATAAGCGGAAATAAAATTGCCGCTTATAATAAACCGGCAAAGGAAATCGGCGGTGATTTTTATGACTTTTTCCATTTCGATGACGGGAAATACGCAGTACTCGTAGCTGATGTATCAGGCAAAGGAATCCCTGCCGCTTTGTTTATGGGGCTTGCCAGAAATATATTACGCGCTGAAACAAGAATAAATAACCAGCCCGGGCGTCTTCTGACAACTGCAAATCAGTACATTTTTCAGGATTCCGAACAGGCTATGTTTGTTACAGTGTTCTATATGCTGGTTGACCCGCACAACAATCTTATCTCATATGGGAGCGCAGGCCACAATGACCAGCTGTTCATAAAATCCGGAACTAATGAAGTAAAGCAATTAAACTCTATCGGGAAAGCTCTCGGAATAAGCGCTGATTCAAAATATGAAGAAAGAGTAGTCATTTATGAACCCGGAGATACAATAGTACTGTTTACTGACGGAGTGCTGGAATACCTGGGCGACGGCGATATCATTAAAGGCGAAGCTAAGCTCAGCCGGGAGTCGATCACTTATTTAAACAGGCATCCTAAAGATCTGATCAATCATTACAGGAAAGAACTTGAAAAAATTGATATTGACGACGAATTTATAGATGACTTTACTATCCTGTCTATTAAATTTTAATTGCGGTGAGACTCGCTCACATTTTCCGGTTATATGAAATTATTTAAATTTAACAAAAGCAGAATAATTTTTCTGTTTGCAGGAGTAATTATATTACTTCTACTTTTTAAAAACTTCGGCATAAGCAAATTTTTTAACGATTTGCGCGAGATTGGATGGCGCTTCATTATTATTGTTTCACTTTTTCTCTTTAACAACGTTATTCTCACATTTGCCTGGAAAGTACTTATAAATTACCGGATAAAATGGCGAAAATTTTATTTACTGGTTCTGGCACGAATAGCAGGAGACTCAACTTCATCAATCAATTCAATGGGTGCTGTTGCTGGAGAGCCTCTTAAAGCTATAATTATAAAAACTGTAGTCCCGTTCAAGACAGGACTTGCTTCAGTAATGCTTGACAGAACGGTTCATACACTCGCCAATATTCTTTTAATATTAACAGGAATTATTGCGAGCTTCTTCCTTCTTAACCTTCCTGTTTATATATCCATTGGACTTTTACTGGTTGTTTTATTATTCCTTGGTTTAATAATTTATATAATAATAAAACAGAAACAGGGTTTTCTTCAATTCATTATCAATAAATTACCGGCTAAATTCAGAATAAAAATATTAACAGATGAAAGAAGATCAAAGATAGAAGAGATTGATAAAGAGATGGGATTCATCTGGAAATCAAAAAGAAATATTAAAAATTTTTACATTTCCCTTATTATGCGTTATGTATCAATATTGATAACAGGAACATTAGAAATTTACTTTATTCTGACATTTATAAATGAAAGTATCAGCATAATCTACTCAATGTTTGTCTATATTTTTTCGCTTTTCCTTACGAGTATAATTTTCTTTATGCCAGCTAACGTAGGGACAAGTGAAGCATCATATACACTGGCACTGAAATTTCTGGGTTATGATTCTGTGCTTGGTTTATCCGTCGGAATAATCAGAAGGCTAAGGACTTTCGTATGGTCAGGTATTGGAATGAGTATTTTATTTTATTTCGGATTAATAAACAGAAAAGAGGAAACGGAAGATGAGTAAATCAAAAATATTCAACTTAAAAGCAGGTAAAATTGCAAAAGCATCCGCATTCTATGCGTGGAAATATATAACACGTCAGCCGCTTGTTTTTAATCTTAATTTCAATGTAACAAATGTATGCAATCAGGATTGCCCCATGTGTAATGCGGCACTTTCAAGCAAGGAAAAGAAGGTCACCCTTACATTTGATCAATTCAAGGAGATCCTGGACAGGTTAAAACCATATTCAATTGCTTCTCTTACGATATCCGGCGGAGAGCCTTCTCTTGTTAAGGAACTTCCTGAAATGCTGAATTACGCGGCGGGAAAATTTCCTTTCGGCATCAATGTAAATTCGAATCTTTACGCCAATGAAACTATTATCAAACGCTTTGCAGAAACAGCTTTAACAAACAACATCCGAATAGGAACATCCTTTGACGGATTTGGCGAAACAGCTGATAAGCTTAGAGGAGCAAAAAACGTTTCAGACAGAGTAACAAAGAATATTGAACTTGTGACTGAATTAAAAAAGAAGCTTAATTCAAAATCAACATTGAACATGAACACTGTTATTTCCGATCAGAACCTTCATCAGATTCCGCAGATTCTGGAACTGTCCGAAAAATACGGCTGGACACAGACTATTGCTCCATGGAACTGCTTCTTCTATCAGGACGGCAGCGATCCCTCCCTTCAGACACTTCAGTACAGCCCGGAACTTGAGGACGTAATTGCGCTTGCCGCATCCAAAAAAAACATTGCGTGTTCAAAAGATTTCCTGCTAAATATCCCGAAATATGTGAAAGGAGATACCGACAAATACTGTCCTTACCTTACAGGTATTTTTAAAACATATAAAATATTCATAGATCCGAACGGTGATTTTTCGCTCTGCAGCAGAAAGCCGATTGGAAATATTTATAATTCATCAATTGAGGATATACTGAAATCAGAAAAATACAAGAATGATCTTGCCGGATACAGGAAGTGTCCTAAATGCTGGATGGCGTGTTTTGTGGAAATACTGCTGGCAATGCCGAAATTCTATCAGAAAAGAATAATCAATAAGTATGAGTAAGATACAGTCTTCCGCTTTCTATTAAAGCGAAAGACTGCCCGGCTTCTCTGTAAAATTTATTTTTTACGTTTAAACTGCTCAGTGTCAATGCTGCCTTTTATTTCATCAACAGCACTTTTATGTTTATTCATTATATCAGCATACGCTTTTTTATATGCCTCCTTAACTTCCATTATAGCCAGATAATTCCTTTGCTGCTGTTCAAGGACTCTGTTTGACTCCTCTTTTATTTTAAGGAATTTATCATACATATCTTTTTTATCCTGCTGATATCTGTTAAGGATAGTGTCCAGAGATTTATTGGCAGCTGTATTAAGGTACATGTCATCCTCAACAGTGCTCTCTATATTCTCAATGTCTTTATTGGCTTTTTCTATTTTTCTTTTTCCGCCAGCTGCAGCAGTACTTTTTTTACTCTCGTAACTGTTTATTTTTTTGGAAGCTTCATTATTTCTGCTTTCAAATTTCTGCAGATATTCCTCGAAAGCATCACTCTGCTCTTCAGGATTTTTATCAAGCTCTGCTTCATTATCTGTTTTCCACTCTTCAAGGTCACCGCTTTTTGTTTTTCTGGGAGCGTTTCCTACTTCCACTTCCGCATTCTGACCGGCTTTAATAGATCCTATTCCGGACGGGCTCAATAGAGCAAGAGCTCCTTCACTCAGCTGTATTTTTGTGTCAGCGCTGTCGCTTACAGCCACTTCATACTCAGTTCCGCGTACAGCACAGACTGTAGTAGGAGTATAAAGCTTGCGTGCTGATTTTTTCTCTAATTTAGCAAATTTTGCGCTTATTATTCCGCCTGTAACAGAAAGAGAATCCGAATCCTTTACGTTTTGATTGCCTATTGTCACACTGCTGTTCTGTCTTACCTTGATAACAGTCCCGTCATCATAGGATATGTCTGCGAAAGACATTTTCCCGGTTTTAAGAATATCGCCGGATTCAAGTTTCATCTGGAAAGCGGCTTTCATCTCCTTCCCGTTCCTAATTACATTGACCTTTCCGCCCAGGAATGAAATTTTGGCTGAATAAGCATTTGTTACTGCAAATAAAAATAATACTGCTAATACACATGATAATAAATAACTCTTTTTACTTTTCCTCATTTAAATTCCTCCAAAAATTTAAACTGTCAATGTGAACTTTATTATCGTCCTGTCGGCTCAGACGGCAGAAAGAATTTTTAATACCGGAATAAAAATGCAATTGTGTACATTTAAGCGTTATCTGCATTATATAATGGTTACCGGACATAACACAATTTACAGAGCTGTATGATATAAACGAATACCGGACCAGTAAGCCGGAGAAACGAAATTCCGGTTTACTCTTAAAGACTCCTTCGCTGATTGAAAAGAAGCCCGGATTTCACTGGTAAATTGTAATTTTCTGTAAAATTTACTTACAAACTCTGCGTTGTTTAAATCATGAATTGAAGCATTATTAATCACAGCTCCGTTTATACCATTGAAATAATTCAGCAGAATAAAATCATTCAGGCTGACATTACGCAGATTGAAATCAGGAACGTATAAGAAATCACCACGCACCATATCCCCGTAAATCTTTCCTTTAATATATAACTCGCCTTTAAAAGAATCAAACAAAATTTCACTGTTTATATGAGCAACTCCGTTTCCGTCCATCCTGTAATTATACTGAATTCCCGACTCCTTAACAGACACAAGCTCCAGTTTATTAATCAGGCTCCTGTTTTCAGTATCCGCAAAGCTTACGGAATTTTCAACGGGTGTTCCAGGCTTAAAGGATGAAAGTATTGAAGGAATATAAGTTACATTATAGACCTCATCAAGTATTGTTCCTGAACCGATAATCTCAAAAGGTATTTTCTCCAGTTCATTATCCGTAATAAAGATTATGTCATTTTTTTTAACGTAATGTATTTCAAGCGGTTTAAAAAGCTCATACAGCTTCTGTGAAACCCGGGTAATATTTTTTACAGTTAAATCATTGTTATACATGTTAAGTATCTTTTCTGCTTTCAGATACCCTTCCTTTAGCCTGATATTTTTAACAGAATCACGGGTTATTACACAGCATAAAATGTCATTTATGTTTTTAACTGCATAAAATACTATGGAATCCTCCTTAAGTTTTTTTCTGAATAATTCCAGAGGTAAATATCCGGCTAATGCTTTTATTTGCAAAGAGGGATATTCAATTAATAATTTAACAAATTCCATAGACCGTTTTTTGCTTTTTATTGTTTTAAAGCGGTTCAGCACATCTTCGGGCAATTTATATCTTGCTGCCAGTCCGGTATATTTTGAGCGAAGATTTATCTGCTTCTTTACTTCTGCATAAAGAAGAGAATCCAAATTGTTATTTCTGCTCATTTTATAAGAGATCAGAAATTCAAGGCCTTCATTAATAAGATCAATCCTATCAAAGGCTGAAATAATATCAGGAGAGGAATCAAGAGAGGCTAATCCGGACTGAATCATTTTTTCAATTTTTACCCATTGCGAATCTCCGGCCTTTCCGGCTTTCAGAACATTTAACAACTCCATTCTTGCTTTCAAAAAAAATAATACATATTCGTTTTTATTCTTTTTTATAACAGATTCAAGTTTCTTTATTCTTTCATCAGCGTCATCTGCTTTTCCAAGATATAAAGCTTCTTCAATCAGAATCAGCTGATATTTATTATATAATTCATTATCGTTTACGGACAAGGCAAGACCTGCAAGTGCGGAATTATAAGATTCTTCATGCTTTTCCAGTTTGGAAAGATAAACAGCTTCCTTGTACATAAACTCTTTTAACAGAAACTGTATATTTGCTTTATTTAATAATGCATTCATTTCTTTAGTGTATTTTAACGCATTTTCATATTGCTGTTCATTTTCATAAAGATAAATAATCTGTTTCAGCAATTGCAGAGAATCTGCAGGCAGGGATATTTTTAAAATCTGATCAGGATTTACTTCCTGTAGAATATTCAGGGCAGAATCAGACCTCATGGTTTTTATCATACTGTTTATTGCAAAATACACAGGAAATACAGACATATGATCATATTTTCCATTCACCAATGATAATGATATCACAAGGTTTTCAATATCTTCATTTTTACCAATGGCGGCAATATTTTCAGCTCTTTGAGAGAAAAACTTTTGTTCACTAATCTTTCCGCTCAACAATGCGTATTTTAAAAGATCACGGTCTGTAGTATTATAAGCATTTTTCCACTCCTTAAGTAAGTCAGTTGTTAAATCATGCTTATCAGACAAATGTAAATATTCAGAAAAAAGCAGAATCAGCTTATCTTCGGGAAGTATTGATTTAAGAAAACGTATCTTTTCTGTGATTTCCTTTGAAGAAATCTTATTATCTGCGACCAGTTCAGCAATGGCATTATAAATAAAGTAATCCATTGATGTTTTGAAAATACTTACCTGTCCAGCCATCCGCAGTGTTTCTGATGCAGCTGCAATGTCACTGCTGTACAGTAACAGGAATATTTTTGCAGATAAAGCCTTATTGTAAATTTCCTTCCTGCCGGATGTCTGGTTTATTATTGTGTTAAGATATGAAATACTTTTTTTGATATCCCCTTTCAGAAATTCTATTTCAGAAATATTATAAAGGTATATCGGGTTGTTCTTCTCGTCAGTATTTTGTTTATACCATCTTTTTAAATATAATTCAGCAAGTTCGTAATTTCCCCTGTCAAGATACATCCGGTATTTTTTAAAATAAATATTTATAAACTGACTTATTTTCTGTTTTCTTTCTTCATGAGTATAGCCTCTGAAGCCGAATCCCGTAATACCGTCTGTTTGTGAAGCTGCTCTCTGAAAAGTCTGATTATTTACCCGCTTTAACAGATCTGCAATATTCTCCGGACTTCTGTCATCATTATAGTAAAAAGCTGTTCTCCCTCCGGAATATAATAAAGATTCGTTCAACAGTAAAAGAGATTCCTGATTGATGTTTTTAACTTTTTTTATAAGCAGTGCAGGCTCCAGACGTTTACTGAAAAAATCAGTATATGACAGCTCATTAGCTGCATCAATAAGAACCGAATATTCGGAGATATCCGCAGTTTTCAGACTTTCTTCAGCAACCTGTAAATCCGAATCGTCTTTAATTTCGCTTACATTTTCTGCCAGTCCCTTTCCATTAAAAATAATATTATCTATTATAATGTTATTTGGAGACGCATAATATTTCGCTCTTGCGATTGAAGGAATATATATAAATTCAGGAGAGTTTTCAGCAGAAAGCCCTTTCAGAAAAATATTAACGGCCGTTTCATTAAACACAACAAATCTGTTTTTATCTGTATACCCATCCTTCATAAAAGCTGCGATTTTCTCTATGATTAAATCCTTTTCCTTATTAAAAGGAATTTTCCTGAAAGTCACTTTACCTGAATCTATCTTCCATGCATTGATTCCGGCATCGGATGAAATGAACTGATATATTACAGAATCATTATATTTCGGCAAGGTGTCGCCGGATAAAGAAAGAAATGAGGCGAAGAACGGTTTCTTCTTTTTTAAATTATTTATAAAAGCATTCAGAGACAAAGTCCTGGCCTTTAACTGCTCTTTTTTTGACAGTGCAGTTTCAGGAGCATCAGTTTCCAGAATAGCTGAGATTTCCACTTTATTTTTTTCAATCTCTTTGATCTGCTTTATATATGTACTATAATCCGCGTTATCTTCCGGTGAATAAAATTCGGGAGAATTCAGTGCAAGCAGCATAAGCCGTTGAACCTCATATCCATGCTCAGATACACTAATTGCCCTCTGCGGTTTTTCAAAAGAAGCAAGCATCTGCATATAGCTGTTATAAAGCCGGACAACCCTGTTCATTTCCCCTGAATACAGGTATGGATATTCTTCTATTATTTTTACTGCATTTTCATAGTACCCAAGAGCCATTGAACGGGATACGCCCTCCATTTTTCCCGCATGCTTATTAAGGAGTTCAGCAATACTGTAATACGAATACCATAAAAGATCATGATATTCATATTTCGATGCAATTTTTACAGCACCCAGATAAGTATTGTATGAATCATCCGGGAGGCCTATTCCGGACTGACAACCTGCAAGATTAAGTAAAAGTTTAACCAGAAGTCTTTTGGACTGATTATTCTCTGCAATTTTAACTGCAGACTCAAACCGAGCTGAAGCACTTCTGTATAATTGAAATATATCTTTATTATCTTTATAATAATCATATCCTGAATCGGGCTCTGCATTATTCTCATTCCCGGTTTCCAGGCCGCGTTTTAATATTTCTGCTTTCTGAAATTCAAAAACACCGGTTACTATATCAAGAGAATAATATTTTTTTTCAGCTTCAGCTGCAATAGCTTCTTTCAGTGCCGTAAGTTCAGATTCATTTACCTCTCTTTTTTCAGCTTTTGCTTTTTCCCTGAGAGACTTCATTTCCTTTTCTAAACGCTTTTGTTCATATTGATCGCGATAATCATTAATCTGTTTTAAAAATGTATCAATTTTTTTCTCAGGCTCTGTCAAAATTTCAGGTTTATTCTCCAGCAGAAAAGAAAATAAACCGGCACTGTTCTGTATTGTAATGAATAATCCTTCAAGGTCATCAGAATTCTTGGAGGCGGAATTCCATGCCTTCTTAAAATAAGAATCCGCTTTTTCATAATCCATAAGTTTGAAATAACAGTAACCGATATTATTCAGAGCAATAACACGGGCCTCTGCATAAACCCTGCTTTCCCTTTTTCCAATGACAGCAAGCTTCTTCTCCAGACTTTTAACAGCCTTGGTATATTCACCGTTATTATAATATATTTCATACTCAAGCGAAGCGTTTAGCATCTTTTTCTGAACAGTATCCAGTTCGTCAACAATTCTGTTATCGCCGATTACATAGGTATCCTGGCCAAGGTCCAGAAGTCCGAATTCGAATAATCCGAACAGTTTAAAAGTAAGAGAATAATCTTTCTCCTTTGTATCATAATCTTTAAGCTGTCTTTCAGCCCTGTTAAGGTATACAAGAGCGCTTTCATTATTACCGAGTTCTTTATAACAAAATGCTATCTCCTGCAGGAATCTTGCTCTGTCAATATCGAGCTTATATCTTTTTGAAAAATCAATAATACGCTTATACCATGTAACAGCTTTATTATATTTCTTTTCAGTTCTTTCAAACAAAGCGAAAAATCTGTACAAATTATAAAACTGGTATCTGTATCTTTTGTAATTACCTGAACTCAGGGAATTATAAATAAACAGCGTTTTCTGCATTTCCTCTCTGGCTCGTCCAATATTATCATTCTGCCAGTAGCAGTAACCCAGATGGTAATAAAACAGCGCTTCCTGTCTTCTTGAGCTAAAGGACTTTTTGTATTTGACTACATTCATGTAATGAGTGAATGCACGGGGATAATTTTTTAACAGGAAGTATGTATTGGCAATATTAAGATTAAGATTTCCTTCTCTTTCCGGATACAGGCTTTCGTCATTTATCTCCAAGGCTTTTTCATAATTGGAAATATTTGTTTCCCATAAAGACTGCGGAAAATACTTATTGATAAGACCGGTATAGTTTTTTCCCGCCTTTTCACTTTCTTCTCTTTTCAGGTCAATATACTGATATACCCAGCCCTTGAGAAGCTCTGCATCCACAAAAGTATCATCCATGAACAGCGCCCATTCTATCTGATCAACGGAATTCCTTGAATTAATGATCAGCTGCTCAAATAAAGCATTTTCATCGATTAGGCTCTGAGAGGAAGATAACTGCTGCATTATATTTGCAGCCATTCCGGCATAAATATAGGCAAGCCCGTAAATATGCGCTCTGTCAAAAGCTATCCTTGCCTGTTTCAGGTTATTCTGTTTTTTATTGTATTCATATTCCAGCTTCCGCAGTTCGCTGTAATCATTGGCTTTTAATTTAGAGAATGCATTTATATACAGTATATGTGCTCTTGAAGCATACTCATTATAAAATTCAGGGTACATTTTCCTTGTATGAAGATACTTGACAAGAGAGACATATCCGCGATAAAGCTCAACACTCTCAGAATATTTTCCTGCTGACTCAGCCCTTTCTCCGTATACTTCATAATAATCAATCAGCCTGTTTATTATACTTATATAATCCTGCTCTTTATACCAGGGGATGTATTGCTGTGCGCCGGCGGAAAGATACTTCTCCATTTCAGCATATTTTTTTTCTCTTTCAAAAATATTACCTAACAGTACATTGATTTTATAAAAAGTATAACTTGAGCTTCTGGAAAATTCCAGGGCTTTAAGTAAAGCAGTTCTGGCTTTCTCAAGATTTCCCTTTTTAAAATAAGCACTAGCTGCAATATAAAGAAAAAGATCACTCGTATTTTTAATATCACCGTACTTTTTATACATTGCTTCAGCAATACGTATCTTACGGTCATTATCTTTTTCCCGGTCAAATACACTTATAATATCTTTTGCTGCCTTAAGTCTCAAATAAATAAATCCGGATGACAGCACCTGTAAATACGAATCAGACATATCATCAGCAAGGGAAGTATAGCCTGTCTCCGCTGATTTTAAATGAACGTAAATGATTCTTTTAAAATCGGAATGTTCCTGCATAATGCGCGCATAAATTTTTAAAGCATCATCAATTCTATACAGACGCCTATATTCATCTCCCAGGTCCTCCAGCAGAAAGGGTACAAGTTTATTCCCTGTATTTTTGCTCAATTCGGAAACAGCTTCTGAAAGAGTTATATCTCCGGGCCTGCCATTCATAATGCTTTCAATATACCGGCTCATTATACTGCTGTAGTCCATTTCATTTTTGGAAAGACCGGATAATACATTAAGAATTCTCTTTGTATTTTGCGCATCGCCGTCAATCATATATGCGGCCGCAGCCTGGGTAAGGCCTTTTGATATAAATATCCTGGAATTTACATCTCCCGCTTTATTGAAAAAATAATAAACTCTCTCAAGGTTTAAAAGATACTTTTCCGTATCATCAGTCTCGGTCATCAATCTTTCTGATAATCCCAGCTGATTCTCAGCATTGTTTTTTTTCGGAATTATACCGTAATCCGGTATAAGATTTATGTTTATATTCTCTCCGGTTTGATTTGAATAGAGTATTATTCCGTCATAGGCAGGAGACCAGAAAGGAGAGAATGAAGATTCGGATTTTTGGGTCAGCTGGTATTCAACATTATTAGTTAAATTTTTATAATAAAGAACAGAATTATCTCTTAAATCAATTTTGTTATCATTGTTTGTATCTTTATCAATTAAAGTGTATGCGATCTCATCGCTGTTTTTAAGAAATACCGGATTAAGTTCAATTGCGGCAGTATTTGTAATTCTTGTTTCTTTACTGCGGGCGATATCCAGAATGTAAATATCGCCGTTGCTGTCTTTATCGCGGTATGAAACATATACTATCTTTCTGCCGTCATTTGAAAAATGAGGATAGCTCCCCCCTTTTGTCGTTAGCTGAACAAGGTCATCACCTTTTCTGTTCATCAGCCAAATATTTTCAATTCCGTCTCTTACTGAGGAAAAAGCAATGGATTCTCCATCCGGAGACCAGCATGGTGATGCGTCTTTAATTATTCTGATAACCCCGCTTTCAGTATCCTGATATATAGTAAGATTTTGTGCTGTCAGATCAGGAGAAGAAATTCCTGTCACTGACTTTTCCGTTTTTTCAATAATATCCTCAGGATCAATTTTCATTATAAAAATATCACCCTCCGGGTCATCTCTCCGGGAAACAAATGCAAGATACTTACCGTCCGGGGAAACAGCAGGATTATAATCCTTTGAAGAATGTTCCGTCAGTTTAACAGTGGTTATATTGTACATCGATCTCAGATAAATATCAAAATTACCCTTCTCCCTGTTGGAAGCAAAAAATAAATATCTGCCGTCCTGAGTTAAATTACCGTCTGTTTCGATTGCCTGCCATATTGTCAAAGGAATAACACTGCCGGTTTTTAATGCGAACTCATTATAAATAAGCTTTTTATAATTAAAAATGTCATTGTCATCCTCTTCCTCTGCTGAAGCGAAGAGAGGGAAGCTCAGAAAAAAAATAAATAATAATATTACACTTTTTATTTTTATTTTTATTTTTATTTTTATTTTTTTCTGATCCATTGGCCTGATCTATCCTGTATCCAGTCATTTTTTTCTGCAAGAGCCTGCTGCTCTTCCGCGAATATTTTTCCAAAAGCCCGCATTTCCTCTTCAGAAGGACTGTCTTTTTTGTTTCTCATCAGAGATCTGATGAATATTGTTCTTCTCGCTTTATTTTCTTCTTCAATTACAGTAAGCAGAATCTTTTTGAAATTACTGTTATTCTCATATTTAAACAATTGTCTGTAAGCAACAAGCCCGTTGTTCAGTTCTCCGATAACGCCTTCATCTTTATAATTTCTAATTTTCTCCTTATGGAACTCCCTTATCTTAATTGCTGCCAGCAGTTCTTCATCTCCGGATTCAACAGATGCCCTCTCACCTCTCTGCATCCCTGTATCAACCGAGGAAATTATCCATGCGTCCTTTTCCAGTTCGCTGTATTCACCGACAATATGACGCTCAATGGAAGTCTTTTCTCCGGTTAAAGTAACTGACGGCTGTGCGATAAGACAGCAGCTGGGTATGGAATTATCGCCTGTGGCACACGCGGTCAAAAACGATAACAGCAGCAGGATTATAAATAATCGCATTCTAATTTCTCCCGAATATATTATTCAGATATTCCTGAATAGGTATTCTGCGTCTTTCAATATCCTCAATAAAAATACCGTATCCAATGGCTTTTCTGTCAAGATTAACCTCAACATCCATCAGGCCTATATTTAAATTATATTTAAATCCCTTAATAACACCCGAGTTATCCAGAACAAACTGCGCGAGTGCCCCTATTTTAGACTTACCCTTCTCATCATTCATTGCTTCCATAAGTTTTTTAGCAAACTTCTCACCGATCTTGTTTATATTAATAAAACCCTTTACGTTCAGCTCCTTGCTGCGGTCCTTTCCTTTTCCGAGAAACATGTCCAGCCCTTTGCCTGCAAAGTTTGCGTTTAATGACAGTTCAGCTTCTCTTGTCTTTTTCCCCGGATCAGGGTCATCAAGCTTGCCTATATCAACATTCGTTACGTCAAGTATGAGTCTGTATTCAATATTTTTATAACTTCCGGTTGCAGGCATATCCGCAAGATAAAACAGAATATCCCTGCCATAAACTGCCCCGTCCATTACATACATTCTCATTTTTGAAATTTCAAATGCGTTGTTTTTAAAAAACATTGACGAGGCAAAATCACTCACATATTCATACTGAATATTTCTGGCCGGATGTTTTGCCTTAATGCTTTTAATTGTAAAATTTTCCATTACCATGAAGTTTTCATTATCAATTAACTGAGCCTTGTTCACGGCAATTCTTGATTCCACCGGGCCTGAAGCAAAACTGTATTCAAAGGGAAAATTCATATTCATATCTTCAACAGCAAGCATGGACTCAGCATTATGCACAAAAAGATCGTTTGTCATAAAATTACCGGACGCCCGGCCGCTCTCCGGGCCTCCTTTCATATCAGCATCAAGCTGAACTGAACCGGAAATTTCCCAGGGTCCGTATACCGGCTTAAGTTCAGGCCTGTCCAGCCGCAGTGAAAGCTTCAGGTCGGAATCTGAAAAAGGCGATGATTTAGTTTCAAGAAAACCGCCGGCAGCAAAAGAAAGGCCGAAAGATTTCGCAGCAATATCGAACTGATTTATCTGAATCCTCCGCTCAGGATAATTCTGCAGAATGTCCGCATTTATCAGCAGATCTTTAATATCATAATCCTGAACTTTTACGAGCATTCCTATCGTTGCCCTGGCAATATCCTTACCGAGTGAGAAACCCAGGTCAAGACTAACATCAACAGGCTTTGATAAAGGTACGTCTGCGAGAAATTTATTCTTAATACCGCCTGATAAATTTTCCTTAACAAAGGTAAGTCTGCTGATCCTTATTTTGCCTGCCAGATTCTTTAAATCAGTATTTCCGGCAAGCTTAAGATTAAGCGCATTCCTGTTAGTCAGCGGATTAAACAATTTGAATGCTAAATTATTGATACCAATATAGCTGAAATTCTTTTTAGCGTAAACATCAAGATCCAGTGATATTCCGTTATCACCCAGCTTATCCCTGCCAATGGCCGCAATTATATGCCGGCTGTCAATTGAAGCTGAAATCTTCATGTCATCATTCCGCTTTCTGACTTTGTATAAAAAATTTAATTCCGGAATATTTACATCTACATCCGGATTTTTAAAAGTGATATTTTTCAGATTTACCATTCCATTAATATCAGCTGATGACAAATCGCCTTTCAGCATCAGAGGGAACAGTGAAATGACTCCGCCGAATTTGATGCTTCTGTTTCCTGTAAAATTTACAAAATAGGGGTACAGATCTGACAGAACGATTCTGCTCTCAGTCATTCGTATATTAAATTTCTGATCCTTTGTAACGTCCTGAACACCTCCCGTTATATTAAACCATTTATTCCCGTGAAAAGAAAGGCCGAAGTCATTGACTTTTAAAAAATCTTCTTTAGGGAAATAGACAATATCATATGACACCATAAAATCAAGGGGTGCAAGATAACTCTGACGGAACCTTACAGGGGCTTTATGCGTGCCGAATCTGAACCCGGACCCGAACAGCGGAGTCTTGTTGCTTTTATCAAATATCAGTTTCCATGTAAGTGTAAGCGGGGTTATTAAACCGGCGTCTTTATTGGAAAAAGATACATCCATTTCTCCTTGCGGATTGAGCTCTATTCTCATTTGTTCCAGAAGAGAAACAGCCTCCATAGACAAAGGGACCCGCCTAAACGGAGGTATATACACATTCATATTATAGGTAAGCCCTTTCATTGAAGTATCAAAGCTTTCACCATCTACAAAGACCTGCAGATTCTCAAGCATGAAATTCAGAAAAAAATCTACAGATATCGGCAGATTAATTTCATCAGAAGACGATGCCTTTTCTTCCGGTTTTGCTTCTTCAACTTTCCCGCTTCCCGGCTTCATGAGCCGCGCGAAATTCCAGATTCCGTTCTTTTCTTTAAGAAAAATTTTCGGCTTATAAATTCCGATCTCTTTAAGATGTAAATTGCCTGTAAGCATGGAAAATAAATTATACCTTAAAACAATTCTCTCTATTTCAACAAATCCGGTTCTATTAAACTCTTCTCCATTCCTTATAACAATATTCTGTATTTCGAATCCGCTGTAAATACTGAAATCATTGACTTTTAGAGCTAATGACCCGTTTGAAAGCTTACTGAAATTCGAAACAGCAAGCCCCTCGACTCTTCCGGGAGTTAAATACAGTTTCAGAAAAATAAGGAGTACCGCAATAAGGGATATTACAGATAAAGGGATCCATATAAATAAAATTTTTATGAATTTAATAAATATTCTTACAGGCAGGCTTCTCTTCTTTTCTGCTGAATTCCGGATTGAGCTGCTTCCGCCAGTATTTTCTTTATTTTTTCCGGGCATATTTTTTATCTTATCAGGAAAAAAGTAATATTTTTCATCAGCAGTTCACCCCTTAAAAATAATATTTCCGGGCTTGGCTTGCATCAATTCTGCAGATAACAAATGTATAAAGACATTGTAAAAACGCTAAATCCTTAATTCTGTTTATTCTGAACAATTTTAACAATAACAAATCCGGATTACGGAAATCAAGAATTAAAATATTAATTTTAATATATTACTAAAAGCGATGTATTTAATTTCTGAAGGAATAATTTTTTATATAATTTAAACAAATTTTATGCCATTGATTTTTCTTTTATAAAAAAATAATTAAATTATTTAAATAAATTAAATCCTGCTTTTATATACAATTATTACTAAATGTAACTTGACAAATTATCTGTAAAATAAACAATTAATTTTTAAAAATCCATTCTTTTTTTGACACTTTCCATGTTTTATATTACTATTTAGAGATATATTTTACGATGAACATACATATAATATGAAATTCTAAAATCATTTCCAGCATATTAAAATGGAAAATAAGTATATAAATAACAATCAGGCATACAATATAACCGGATTTCCTGAAATAAACAGCCAGAAAAATGCTGAAGATATAATCAGAAAACTTAAACTGGTTATAGAAATAAATTCCTATATAACAAAATCTCTCGAAGGAGAGGAAGTACAGAAAAGAATTCTTCATCAGTTAAAAAGGCTTCTCAACTGTGAAGCGAGCAGCGTGCTTCTTGTTGACAATGAATTAAGCAGGCTGAAATTTGCCTATCTGAGCAAAGATGAAGAAGATGATACATTAACTGATGTCAATTTAAAAATAGGAGAAGGAATTGCCGGCACAGTGTGGAGTAACGGCACACCTATCCTGATTAACGATGCGCAGAATGATCCCCGGTTTTCCAATAAAGTTGACAAAAAATCCAATACACAGACAAATTCCGTTATTGCAGTACCTCTTACAGTTAAAGGTAAAGTTATAGGTGTACTTGAAGCTATAAACAAAAAAAACGGCAGTTTCAATTCATTTGATCTTGAGATGATGCAGTATATTTCCACCCAGTCCGCAATTGCAATTAAAAATGCCGAACTTTATAACATGGCAAATACAGACGGAATGACTAAACTTTATACCAATAAATATTTCAGGGAAAGATTATCTGAAGAATGGGAAAGGTCAATAAGGTATAAGCATCATCTTTCGCTTGTTATGCTTGATATTGATGATTTTAAAAATTTTAATGACACTTACGGCCATCAGGCCGGTGACCGCGTAATAAAGGAAGTCGCGAAAATAGTAAAATCCGGCTTCAGATCAATTGACATACCATGCAGATACGGAGGTGAGGAATTTACAATTGTCCTGCCGGAAACTTCGCTTCAGGAAGCGTTAATCGTTGTTGAAAGAATACGGGAAAAAATTGAACAAATGAGTATTGAATATAATGATTCATACCTTAAATCAACCGTATCAGGCGGAATTGCTTCAATTCCTGATATTACAACAAAAGACCATGAAGAATTCATAGATATGGCTGATAAAGCTCTCTATCATTCCAAAAATACCGGAAAAAATAAAATTTCAGTTTATAGGCAGCAGATGGAGTCATACGATACTTCAGTATAAAAAAACGATAAATAATCATTGAGTTCAGTTTTCCCCTGCCTCTTTCTCAAAATCTCCTTCAATTTTTGCAAGATCCATAGACATAAATTTCGGGTAATATTCGTTAAATTCCTTTATTAAATAATCATACGGAAGATCATTATATGCGCCTCTGTCAGCCACATATTCCATAAACCTGTTCCCCTTTGCATCAGACTGCTGAAATAACGAATCATTTCTGCCGTCAAAATCAAGAGGCATTACCCCGACGAAAGTACATAAAGAAATATTAAACGCCGGTGTTGCTTTTACCCATTTCCCCTCAAGGAAAAGCTCTGTATATGCATGAAATATAAATACATTTGTTTCCATGAGTTCATACAAACGATCACTTGTAAGATGATTTTTTACATCCGCGAAATGCAGCCTGGCAGGAATACCGGCTGCACGCGAACAGGCTGCAAGTACAACCGCCTTGGAAACGCAAAAACCTTTCTTTCTGAGAATTATTGAACTTGCCTTCATCCCTTCCCTGGTTAAATCTATTCTGTACGGATCGTAGATTATTCCATCACGGACCGCGTAATAAACAGCAACAGCTTTATCAATATCGGACATATCTTCTTCAATTTCGGCATTTACAAATTTCAGAACAGTTGGAGAATCACTGTCTATAAAAAATGTTGGCTTAAGACAATCCTTTAAATCTTCCAGATACATGGTATTTACTCTTTGATTTATATTTTATCCGAATATATTCAATAAAATCCGGTATTTAATTTAAACAGTTCTTATAATCCATAAAAACAGAATTTTAGTTTTATAATTAATCCGTAAAATCCTGTTGACTTCCTGCAGATTGAGCTTTAGGTTATCTCAATTAAAGACTATACTGCTTTATATGATGGTTATTAATATAAATTGCCCTTAATCATGGAAATACTTTTTTAAATTTAAATAAAAATAACAAAACGTATTGTCTATCACAAAAAAGGAGAAAAGAATGGCCGGGAAATATGATCAGTATATATTCAATCCTCCCCGCAGGCAGATATGCGCGCAGGATGACGGAAGAATTGTTTTTGACGGACTGTGGACTAACTATAATCAAATCGGATACGATTTTACATTTGGTCATCAATTTGTAACAAAACCTTTTGTATCCAACAATCCTACACATACGCATAACTTTCACGAAATACTTGCATGGTACGGGGGAAATCCGGAAGACCCTGAAGACTTCGGTGCTGAAATTGTTCTTTATATAGGAGAAGAGCTGGTAAAATATGTCTTTACAAAACCGACCGTTGTTTCTCTTCCGAAAGACATGCCGCACTGTCCTCTTGAGATCACAAGAGTTGACAGCCCGATCATTCAGATTGAAATGATGTTCATAGGCGAAGGCGGGACAAGAGAACCATTTTTTGATAAAGATAAAAAGTAATTCAAACGTTCTCTCCTGTGATAAATTTACAATCCATGTGAGTAAAAGCATTATTAACCGACAAAACCTGACTGGATATTTTTATGCAGCTGCACATTGAAACTTACAAGAACAGGCCTACAAGAGCTGAAATTTCCCTGAGCAGGCTCAGGAATAATTTTGATATAGTTAAGGCTCTCACGGGAGATAATGTAAAAATAATGGCAATGGTAAAATGCAATGCCTATGGCCACGGTATAAGAAAAATTTCAGAGGAGCTGCTGAAAGCCGGAGCTCATTATCTCGGCGTCGCATATCTTGAGGAAGCTGTTTATCTTCGCAAATCAGGAATTAACGCTCCGATTCTCGTATGCGGCGCCATAAACACAGGACAGATACCTGATTTTCTTGAATATGATATTGATATAACAAGCTCATCAATTGATAAATCAGCCGCAATATCGCAGGCTGCAGTTTCCGCAGGCAAAACGGCAAAGATTCATCTCAAGATAGACACAGGCATGGAAAGGATAGGAGTCCACTGGTATAATGCTGAAAAATTCATTAATCATACGATGGAATTACCGGGCATAGAAGTACGGGGAATTTTTTCTCATTTAGCCAAAGCGGACACAGACAAAAAATTTACCGATTCCCAGATCATCCGTTTCACAGAAACAGTCGAGTATATGGACAGAAAGAATACTTTGCCGCCGCTTGTTCATCTTGCCAATTCTCCTGCTATTCTTTCAAATGAGAAAGCTTATTTCAATATGGTCAGGCCGGGCATCATGCTTTACGGCTATAATCCGCTCGGTTTCGATCCTGAGAAAGAGTACGCGGGTAAGAAGCTGATGCCTGTAATGTCTCTCAAAACAAAAGTTTCCTTTTTTAAAGTATGCCCTCCAGGTACAGGGATCAGTTACGGTCATACATACTCGACCAAAGCTCAGACCAGAATAGTGACTCTGCCTGTAGGATACGGCGACGGCTACAGCCGGCTTTTATCCAACAAAGGAAGTGTAGTAATACGCGGAAAGCAGTATCCTGTCGCGGGAACCATCTGCATGGACCAGGTAATGATAGACATAGGCCCGGAAGGAACAGCATATAACGGTGATGACGTACTTCTTTTCGGGGAAATGGACGGCTGCAATATTCCGCTTGAAACTTTGTGCGAAAAAGTCGGAACAATTACATATGAACTGCTTTGCAGTATCAGCTCCAGAGTACCAAGGATTTATGTGGAATAGCAGGACTGTAATTGAGAAATCCTCAGGAAACCAGCATATTATTTTATAATCATCTGATAATTACTGCCTTAACATTATAATTCAGTAAACACAAAATCCGCGATATTTCCAGCTATACATGAAAGTATCCCTCCATTTTATCCTGTCTCTTTTCAGCCGGGTTTTTCAGACACTTTCCTTTTAAAGCCGGATTATTAAATCTGTAATAATTGCTGAAAAAATTAATTTTTTCTCAGGGAATATTCAAAATAGAGTAATTATTGTAAGGTATTTTTGTATATAACTATAAGGAATAAAAAATATAAATTTACGGAGAAATATCATGGCAGAAGTAAAATTAAGTCCAATAATTAAATCAATAAGCGGAAGACTGGATAATGTTGTGTTCTATTGCAGAAATAAAAAGCAGTGTGCTCGTACGTATGTAATACCGCGCAACCCGGACACAGCTTTGCAGAGAATTGTACGCAGCAGCTTTGCCAAAGCTGTACAGTCATGGCAGCGGATGTCCCCTGACGGAAAATACGCATATACAAGAAAAGCACGCAATCTCGCCATGAGCGGATATAATCTGTTTATATCTATATATATGAAAGGTAAGCTTATAGTTGTGAAGGAATACAAATCTGCCTGCAAAAAAAGACTTTCTTTAAGCATTAACACATTTCCGGTCCGTATCCACTCCGTTTCAATACCGTTCCAGCTTGCGACTAACGCCGGATCGCCTGTTTTAATACAGGAACACGGATAAAAAAATTATGCTAAATAGAAATTGAGTAATTTCAATTACTAACTACAAATAAAATATTGAACAGTTACTGCTTAAAGTTATCTTTCATATTAATAGCAGAAAATTATAATACAGCCCTACTTCAGACTCGCCTCACCCATCATGTTTGCTTCAATCATTGCTTTCAGAATAATTTCAGGATTTACTTCAACATGGGTATTATGAGTAGGCATTCCTTCTCCGCATGATATTTCTGCAGCCTTCATGAGATTCTTTTCCGATAAATCAGTAACTCCAAGCTGCCCGAGTGTAACAGGCAGGCCCACTGAATTGCAGAAAGCAATTACCCGTTCAATCTCATCCTCCGGATATTTCTCCAGAACCAGCTGTGTAATTGTGCCGAAAGCAACAAGCTCACCATGCAGGAATGATTCCGTTCCGTCCAGTGCATTGATGCCGTCCTGCATTCCATGCGCTACAGCCACACCGCCGCTTTCAAAACCAAGCCCGCTTAGCAGAATATTCGCTTCAATAACATTCTCAAGTGCGGGAGTTACTTCTTTTTGCTCAACAGACTGAAAAGCTTCATAGCCGAATTCCATAAGAGTATCATAGCACAGTCTTGCGATGCTCAGCGCAGCAGCGGGCGGCATTCCTCCGGGATGATTTTTTGTACCGGACTTTGAGCAGCTGTACGCCTCAAACCAAGTAGCAAGCGCATCTCCCATTCCGGCTGAGAAGAATCTGGCCGGAGAATCCGCGATAATAGCGGAGTCTACCAGAACCACATCAGGATTCCTTTTCAGAATCAGGAATCTGTCAATGATGTGATTATCCGCATACTGTACGGATAAAGCACTGCAGGGCGCGTCATTTGACGCGATAGTGGGAATAATGACAAGAGTCGAATCGAGTTCATGAAATACAGCCTTTGCCGTATCAATTGCCCTGCCTCCTCCTACTCCTGCAATAATGTCAGCACCGAATTCCTTAGCTTTCTGTGACAGACCTGCTGCCGCAGCCCTGTTGCATTCACCTGTGAAAATTTCAAATTTATAGTCAATTGAATGCGCGTTAAATCCGGGTATCATCAGGTCTTTTACGACAGACATTGCACGCGATCCGCAAATCAGAAATATCTTTTTCCCGAGATGAGATATATATTCAGCCGTGTCTTTAATAATATCCGGCCCCTGAATATATCTGTTTGGTGCTATCATTATTCTTGTCATGATGTTTTTCCCTTTTGAATATATATTCTAATATGATTACGCACTAAAGAGTATATTTCGCGTCTGTATTGTCAATTTAAACTTCTTGACAATTGCCGTTTCAGGCGATGAAATTATTACAGAAATTACAATATAAAACGTGTATGCGGAGGCTGACTGATGAAAAAGTCATTCGGTGCTAAAATTATTGTATTATCCGCACCCGTCTGGTGCGTCGGGTCCTATGATTCTGAAAACAGGCCCAATGTCATGACAGTAGCATGGGGAGGTGTATGCTGTTCCAGTCCGCCATGTGTTACGATCTCTATTCGGGAAGCAACCTACAGTTATCATAATATCATGGAAAGAGAGGCATACACAGTAAGCATACCATCCGGAAATCACATAAAAGAGGCCGATTATTTCGGAATTGTATCCGGAAAAGATACGGACAAGTTCAAGGAGACAGGCCTTACTCCGGTAAGATCGGAAATTGTGGACGCGCCGTATGTGGATGAATTCCCGCTTATTATAGAATGTAAAGTAATTCACTCTTATAAGATTGGTTCACATACACAATTCATTGGAGAAATAATAGATATTAAAGCTGATGAAAGCATTCTTGATGAGAATGATCAGATCGATCCGGAAAAAATACATCCGGTTACATTTGCTCCCGTATTAAGGAGATATTTCGCCAAAGGCAGTTATCTCGGCAGAGGATTTGAGATCGGAAAGAAATAAGTATTTACTGTCACAAAATACTGTTATTTGGCTCCGTATTTTTTAAGAAGCGTCCTGATTTCTGAATTATTATTTATGTCTGCGATCTGTAAAGCAGTTGATCCTGCGGGATACTGTTTGTACTTCTTTTCAATGACTGAACTTGTATCAGCTCCATTTTTTAACAGCAGGTCTGTTATTTCAGCATTATTATACAGTACGGCATTATGCAAAGGTGCCCACCCTGAATCGGTTTTAATATTAACATCAGCTTTCCATTTGACCAGCTGTTTCACGAGTGAAACTTTTTCATATACCACTGCAGCATTAAGCGCTGTATAACCGCTGTTATCCTTTGCATTAATATCCGCACCGTTCTTCAACAGAAGCTCTGCAATCTCAAGTCTGTTCTTCATTACTGCTTTATAAAATGGAGACTGCCCGGAATCTTTTATATCAAGATCTGCACCCATTGCTATGAGTTTTTTTACGTCTTCAATATTATTGTTCTTTACAGCTAAATGAAGTCCGGAATCACCCTGTTCATTTCTGAAAAACGAATCGCCTGCCCTGCCGAAAGAATATCTTGCTTTATTTACTTCTGCGGCATTTACTGTATCCGCGTAAAATCCAAGTGTAACAATATTGACAGTCGCGGGAATATCAGTGCCTTTTGAGGTCAAAACAGATTTTCCTTTATTGTAAACTGTCAAGGGTTCGGTTAATTTACGATTGCTCCATCCCACCCACGCGTATTCAGGGAGGAACCTTACAAATCTGTAAGTTTCAGCAGAATCCATTTCCTCTTTGAATTTTCTTTTACTGTATCTGTATGAATCACTGGCAATATCATATCCCCATGCGCCTCCTAATCCGATGACCGGAATAGAACACAGCATCAGTTCAGCGCTGCCTACATAAGCTCCGAGAACAATCAGGCCGCCTCCAAGAGCAAGACCTCCGGTAAAGACAGCAACCCCGGCCAGTATCCCGGATACAGTTGTGACAGTTCCCTTAATAGCGCTACCGCTTGCCTTTTGCGCATAACGTGAATCCCGGATGATATCCTGAATTTCATTATCCCTTATAAAATGCCGTTTATACCAGTATGAAGAATCAGGAGTAATATATAATCCAGCTGAATAATTTCCGGAATCCTTAAGTATAAGTGGCTCTTCAGGAAATAAGGTGGAAAAGTAAGAGGTATAATGGATTATTAGTCACATGGAAGAGACATTAGAAGAATTTTATAACGC
>JAFGDQ010000096.1 GCA_016932015.1 Spirochaetota bacterium
AAAAATGAAAAAAACAGCAAAACAATCTCACTTTCAGGATCAGGCAAATTTGTTTCCGGAACAAAAATCACATTATACAACGCCAGAATGCTTCTGATTCCAGTGAGCAAAAGAGCCGCGGAAATCATTATCCAGAAATATTTTTTTCCAGCTACACGAACGACGCGAAACGCAAAAAAAACAGCTGAAAACTGAAGCACAACTGAAGCTGTTAAAATAAGGATAAGCGGCATTTTTTCTCCTATCGGTGGCGCGGAATAATCACCATCCGTTTTTAAACAGAAAAAAACTGAAGTTAAAAAAATATTACGCGGATATGGCCGATGAAGCGCAGTCTATTTTATTGTAACCTTATTTTTCCCGCTTCTTTTTGATTCATACAAAGCGTCATCCGCTATTTTGATAAGTTCCTCTAATACTATTGAGCTGTCCGGGCAAGTGGAAATCCCTATGCTGATTGTTATGCCAATATCGATCCGGAAATGATCTTCAACATTTTTTCTTATTCTTTCCGCGATCATTCCGGCTTCGCTGCTGCTTGTGTGCGGCAGAATAATGGCAAATTCCTCTCCGCCGTATCGCGCGCAAATATCAAGGTCGCGCCTTGCCCCATCAAGAATAATGCCTAATTTCTGTAATATCTCATCTCCTTTTTGATGGCCATATTGATCGTTTATTTTTTTAAAATCATCTATGTCCAGTATTATAAGTGAAAAAGTTGTGTTATATCTCTGATATCTTTCCAGCTCATCTTTGGCTTTTTCGAACAAATATGATCTGTTGTATAACTTTGTCAGCCCGTCGCTAGATGATAATTCAGCGATCTTTCCCATAAACGCTTCGCCGATCAATTTCGGATTTTCGATCCTTGATTTAACGTGTGTTAAATAGTCCAGGGTCGCGACTGTAATTTCAACATTTCTTCCCAGTATTTTTGAAAGAACATACTTATGAGCTAATATTTCTTCCCATATTTTTTTCGCGTCCTCCGGTAAAAATGCCTGGTGGGTTATATAAAATAATATTTTTACATACAAATCGTCGCCGGAGTCTTTAAGCAATTTCTCATATTTATTTTTGTCGTCTCCGGAAAGAACAGCATCCCCGGCGATTCCTGAAATAAAATCACGGGTAAAGACGGTATTGTTCATTATTTCAAATAACTGGTTGCTGATGTTTTCTGTTTTTTCTCCGAGCATTTTGTCAAACCTCGAAATTTGGCTTTAGCAATATTTTTGAATTCTCCTGATTAAGTTTTATTTTTTTATAACTTATTTAACATATTTTACCTGTTTTTCAAAACAGGACAGCCAAGGGCTATTCCAGACGCTTTGTGATCAGAATCTTTGACGGATCATCAGGACTGCCATTTTCAGTAAAACCCATCTGCTTGCTGAAGCTGAGCATGGCCGTGTTGCTTCATTATCATTTTAACTCGTGATATTACCTCACAATCGATAATAAAAATATCAATCGATGATATCCTTGAATTTTCAATAACGCATATTGGGAGAAACAATTCCCGATAAATACGTATGCGATAATTTACCATCCCTGACATGGAGACAAATCCGGTAAATATATTAGTTTCTGGCATAGATATCGTTTTTCCATACTCCTCTGTCAACATTACCATCTAAGAAATAATAATATTTTCCTTCTCCGTGTCTTAGCCCGTTTTTCCATTTACCAATGTATTTATCGCCATTAGCGTAAAACATAGTACCATTACCATGTTGTTCGCTATTGTGCCACTCGCCTGTATATACATTACCGTTAGAAAAAATATATTTACCATTACCCTGCATCTTGTCAAGATTCCATTGGCCTTCGTATTTGCTGCCTGCCCATCTCGATTTTTTCCCGTATACAAATATACCGCTGCCGTGTCTTTTGCCGTCTTTCCATTCTCCTGTATAACTGTCTTTAGAGGGATATATATAGGTAATGCCCTTCCATTCTCCGGATTTATTCTTTATTTTCGCGATGATCTCACCGTCCGGCCGCGCTATTTCTCCATCTTTCCACACTCCTTTATATATTTGACCGTTCGCATAGTTAATAATTCCTTTACCGTGCATTTCATTATTCTTCCATTCGCCTGTGTATAAATTCCCATTTGAAAAGTAATAAGTTCCCTGGCCTTCAATTTTATCATCTGTCCACCGGCCTTCATATTTTTCTTTGTTGGAAAAGGTCATTGTACCCAGTCCATGCATTTTACCGTTTTCCCACTGTCCTGTGTATTTATTTCCGTTGGAAAAAATATAAGTCCCCCGGCCTTGCATAGTATTATTTACCCATTGCCCGGAATACCTGTTTCCGGCCCATTTTGAATCCGGTGAAATTGTAAAAGTCCCGAATATCTTCCATCCGTTTTTCCATGTGCCTTCAAATTTATTCCCGTTGTAATAATTAATAACGCCTTCCCCATCCGGAGATCCGTTATTCCAATAGCCCACATACTGATTGCCGTTGATGTATGCGTATGTCCCCTTCCCGTATTTCTTCCCGCGTTTCCAGTAACCGGAATACACATTACCGGCCCATTGCGATTTTTTTCCGAGAATAAATATGCCGTAACCGTCTTGTTTATCATTTTTCCACTCGCCTTTATAGATATCGCCATTAAAATAAATGCATGTTCCTTTGCCGTTTTTTACATTATTCTTATACTCTCCTATATACCTGCCGCTGCAGGCGAAAAGAAATACGACAAGAGCAATAACTAAATACGCATATTTTTTCATTTGTTTTTCCTTTTGAGACTTTAATGTTACGTTCCGGCCTTAGAATTGTCTGCTTTAAGATTAAACAGATCCGGCCTCTGTATCTCTTTCCTTCATCCTGTTTTCTCTGCGCCAGGCCCGGACCTTTCTAAAAATCTCAACTCTCGTTACAGGCTTATCGTTGTCAGCTTTAAGGGGAAACTGACCGGCCTCTGTGCTTCTTCTCTTCAGCTTCGTATCTGAATTTTTTCCCGTCTGCTTTTCCGCTTCAAGCCAGTCAACAAAATCATTGCCGTCCTTAAAACCATGTTTCTCATAGAGCTCATACGCTTTGTTCATTCTTTCCTTATTTTCTTCGTTCAATTCTTTTTGAATCATTTTAACGCCTCTTTATCTCGAATTTTTATTGATGCTTCCCTGCACCACCGCAACAGCTACCTGAATTTGATTATCTGACAGTCATCTGGTTCTTTACGCTCTTCACGCCGTTTATGACTATAACGAGTCTGGTCACAAGGTCCTTTTTTGCGGCATTCCCCGCGTTGCCGCGTAATGTGACCACACCGCGCTCAGCCTCTAAGGTAGTATTGAGCGCGCTGGTCGAACAAAGGAGAAGCAGAGCCATTCTGACCCGAACGGCAATGGAAGTGTCGTTGATCTTTTCACCCGCTACCTGAACCCTGCTTTTAGATGTTTTAGACACAATCATCTCATTATTAACGTCTTTGACTCTTTCGACATCTCTGGTGTATTCAGCTGATAAGTCCTTTTGCGCATAGGTTGCGGCATAACCTTGCAGAGTTACGATACCGTCTCTAACGTCAATACCGGTCTTACCGGCGTTCACGCTGCGGTGAAACATAAGCGCAATTTTCACCCTCTTTTCAAGCTATGAATCCAAGTTCATGGCAGGGGGCACATTTTTGACTTCCAGCCTGTTGTCGAGACTATTAACTCCAGGGGCAGCCTCCATCGTTTCCTGAGCCAGTAATTTGTGATTTTCCTCTTATAGCATTCCCATTATTATGATGTCGCCGTTCACCGACCGGATATTAATATCATCATCTTTAAGGCATTTACTGAATACATAAGACTTTTTAAAAAACGATTCAATTTATTCATCAATTTTACTATCCGGAGCAGGCGCACTGAACCACAGCAGGGCATAATGTTATTAAAAGTATGGAAGATAATAGTTTCACGTTATGTTCGCCTTTTTAATTACAGTTTGCACAAACAAATCATTTATACTCTGAAATACACGTTAATGTCAATTCATGATATTTATGATTTTTTGATACTACATACCGTGATAAACAATTTTAAACAACGAGGCCTGCTTTATTCAAAATTTTATATCGGATTCTTTTGCTTAATTTATACTGACTAAGTCGAAGTTAAGCCTTCAGAAAATGTAAAACTTTATGTGGAAGAATTTCTTAACACAGCTTTTGCTGCAATCAGAATGCAGTATAGCGATAAGTTCAGGGAACAGCCTGTGCTGTATGTAAATATGTAAAAAAGTTTCAAAAAAAATGAAACTTTTTTAAAAAAATTACATATAACGTCATCCATTACTTTAAAACCACACAGATCGTGAATTGACAATTCTATTCTTTTGGCACAAAATATTGTCATTGTTCAATTAGAATATATTGCATTATAATTTGGAACAAAATCAAAAATCAAACAAAGGAGGTATCATTATGAGATACAAAACAGTAATTATTGCGTTATTTTTTCTTGGGGTTTTCCTGGCATGCGGATCAAAAGAAGATAAATCAACGGCTAAACAGGATGACGTTGTCACGCTTCAGGATTTTGCCTATTCTCAAAAAAATGAATTTATTAAAACAATGCAGAGCGAACTGAACAGGATTAATCTGGAAGTTAAGGAACTTGAAACGAATGCCAAAAACCTGAAAGAAGAAGCCTTATCGGAATCAAAACAAAAAATTCAGGCGCTGCGGGACCAAACTGATAAATTAAACAAGCAGATTGTCAAAGCAAAAAATGCTACCGAATCCACATGGGACGGAGTAAAAAACGACTTCAACAAGTCTTATAGTGAATTTATGGAATCCTTCGGGCAAGTGCGCACCTGGATGAGTGAAAAAATTGCTCCATAAAAAGAATATATTGTATCTATCATCATTATTGTTGAGATTCGTATTTATGATTGATAAGACTGCCGGATCCGTCTTCGTTTGATGCTGGAATACTCAGAACTGTATTGAATCTAAAAAAATTAAAAGGAGGTTTATATGATCTGGATTATTTTTATATTACTATTGGCGCTTTGGCTGCTGGGAGTAGTCAGTGGTTACGTATTTAGCGGATTCATCCATGTTCTACTTGTTATCGCAATTATTGTGTTACTAGTAAAAATCTTTCAGAAGCGAAAATCAAAAGCTTCAAAAATTAAATAAAAGGAAGGAATATTATGAAAGCAAAGAAAACTTTGAAATCCGGTACGCAAGACCAGACAGAAGGCAGGTTCCATAAAGTAAAGGGCAGGCTCAGAGAGTTTGCAGAAAAAATCAGCATGAATTCCGGACTGGAAGCCAGCGGGAAAGATGAAAAAAGAGCCGGGAAAGTTCAGGAGAAGACCGGCCAGGTCAAGAGTGTTCTTGGAAAGTAGCAAAAAAACGGCGAAACACGTATCAAGTTGCAGGATGAAATGCGACTAGTTGCAATTTACTATCAATAAACCAGTCTTGTTTATAATAAGGAGATAGTCATGCATATTCAAATAAACACCGGTCATAACATAAAGATCCACAATACGCTGATTGATAAGGTTAGCGGAATAATAAGAAATTCCCTGAGCCGGTTCAGCAGCCATATTACCCGCGTGAATGTTCACCTGAGAGATGAGAACAGTAAAAGGATGGCCGGTCATGATGTTATGCGATGCATGATTGAAGCTCATCTTGAAGGCCGTCATCCAATCGCGGTTACGCACCAGGCAGCAGGTCTGGAGAAAGCTGTCAAAGGCACCTCGGATAAATTAGCGGGAATGATCGGGACTATAGTCGAACGGATGCATAACCGGGAGAGACTTGAGGATGCTCCCGAGCCGGATGAATCTGATACTGAAGCAGAAGAGCAGTCATTTGCAACACCGCAGTAAATCTGCTGTGAAGCAAAAAGTACCGGGAGATGTTCTAAGCAAAAAAGCCCGGGAAAAAAACTGACGCCCTCTATTTAAAACAATTATACATAAACGTATAATATTCCGTTTATATTTTCCTTTAATTCTCTTTTAAACTCTGCATACTCTGTGTAAGTTATAAAAAGATAAATAATCTATTGTCTTAAAATGACTACTATTTAACTGACATTGCCATATTGACGCTTGAATTTTTCATAGGACTTTATGTTCACATTGATATTGTTTCTGTACGACAGGCTACTCACAAAAGTAATCAAGGGCGAACGTTTCTGCCATACACTGTCCCACACTCTGCGCAGGATACGCGGCAGTGAGTAGAAGTAACGGTCGCATGAAATCATTTCTTCAATTATACTATCCGTAGTCAAATGCTTATACTTTGCCACGGGATATGTCAGCGTGTAATATTTCCAGTCCTCAGGGAAGTTATTGAGCGGAATGCGTTTCTCTGATTTCATTTGTTCCCACAGTTTCGTTCCGGGCAACGGGGTCAGGAAAAGAGTATTGAGATTGTCCACATTGTAACGGGAGGCAGCCATGGCGATACGTCTGCCGATTCCCTGCTGGTCTATATCCAGTCCTATGATAAAAGAACCCATAACCATAATGTTGTGAAGGTGCAGGCGTCGTACTGATGCCCGGAAGTCGCGGGCGTTCATCCGATTATATTTCTTGCCTAACTCAAAAAGCCCTTCCGGATCCGGTGATTCGAAACCGACAAAAACTCCTCTGCACCCGGC
>JAFGDQ010000097.1 GCA_016932015.1 Spirochaetota bacterium
AATATAGAATGATTTTAAAATATTAAAAATATTAATACAAGATTTTTTATTTCTTTTTATTTCATAAACAAAATTATTTCTTTAACTGGTGTTAAACATAAAAAATAATAAATCTTATTGACAGATATAAAAATTATTAAGAATAAAAGTTACTATATGCAAACTAAATAAAAAAACAGAATTGCTATAATTATAATTTTTACAGGATTAAATCTTAATGAAAATATTAGATGATTTGTTCGCAGAATTAAACTTTAATGCTGAAGTAAAGGATATCCGCCAGGGAGTATTTCATACAGGAGTTGTTACCCGCAACTGCGGACTTGCATCTACTCTACCCAGAGACGCGATGAAGCAGGAACCCCCAATGATTAAAGAACCCGGATTTCTTACAGATAAAAGCGCAAAGGAGCTTGCTTCACTTGCTTATTCCGATTCTATAATGGAAGCTGCCATTGGGATGGCTGCTATCAATTCGCTGATTGATGTTGATGAAGGTATATGTACTGAACTTAATGCCGGAAATCTGATATTTGAAAAAGGTGAAAACAAACGGGTTGCAATAGTAGGACATTTCCCTTTCATTCCGAAAGTCCGCGAACTGGCAAAAGAATTATGGGTGATCGAGAAGAATCCGGTTGAAGGTGATTTAACTGAAGATAAAGCCGCAGATAAAATTCCCCGGGCGGATGTAGTTGCAATTACCGGAACTTCAATAACAAACCATACTTTTGAAGAACTCATCAGGCTCTGCGATCCGAAAGCTTTTGTGCTTATACTGGGAGACAGCGCTCCCTTATCGCCAATCTTTTTTGACAGAGGAATTGATGCAGTATCAGGCACGCTTGTAGCTGAACCTGAAATTGCCTTGAAATGCATAAGTCAGGGAGCCAATTATAGACAGATAAAGGGTTTAAAAAAACTCACTATAAAAAAAAATAAATAACAAATTCGCCGCATATTCTTCTGCTTTTTCTCCAGGCATTGCATAAACAGCTTTCGAAACACTCACTGATTATGCAATACTGAATAAATATGCTTATAAAACAGTAGAAAGATCAGGACAAAAGCGCTTAAAAAAAAATCAGCTTGCCATACTTTTACTGCTTATTTCATTCTTTATTTCATCAGGCAATATTACTCCCTGACTGATAAGTTTTTCCTGTAAAACTCTAATATTTATATTTCTCGGCTCAATACCTTCTTTTACCGCTATTGCAGCTGCAGTACCGGCAGCTTGACCAAATGCCATACAATGCGGTATCAGATTAAAATACTCATTATGCTCCCATTCAGAAGAGTATGCCCGGCACGCTACAAGCAGACCGTTTATCCGTTTAGGCACAAGCGCCCTGTATGGAATACATACATTCGGATGATTCGCAGAAATTTCTCCGTTATCATTATCAGGGAATATCGCAATTGTATCGTCAAAAATTTCATCTGAAGTAATATCCTTCTGTCCCAGAACATATTCTCCTACAACACGCTGGCCTCCCTGAATACCAAGCTGAGGCGCGCTTAATGCAATATATGAATTTTCAAACCCCGGTACTTTGTCTCTATAAAAATTGTATGTAAGCTGAATTTTCTTCCTGCCTTCAAGTTCTACCTTGTTTATTTCATCAATACGGTCCTGATCCATACACGGAAAAAACGGATGGAACCAGACAATACCTTCATGGTTTTTTACAAGGTCTTTTAAGAAATGCGGAGCACCGCCCTGGCTATGAATATCCTGCATCAGCTTACCGAATTCCTCCGGCTTTGATGATCTGAATTCATCAAATTTTTTCAAATCTACATTGCCCATCCAGTATGGATGCGCAAAAGCTGCGATCCTGAGTCCAGGTATCATTCTTCGGTCACGCTCAGCGCCGGCAGGCTCAAGCAGATCCCCGTCTCCCGTACAATCGATCACGACTTTAGCAAGTATTGCCTGTCTGCCAGACTTATTTTCAATATAAACGCCCTTAACAGAATCACCATGCATAATTGGACGCGTACCCCATGAATGGAAATAGACCTGTACTCCGGCTTCCTCCATCATATTATTTAGTTCGCACTTCATTATTTCCGGATCTATCAATGCTGTATAAAGAACACGTTGTTTTCCGATATTGATATCATTGCGTATATAGAAAAATGCAAGATTGGAATCAATATAGTAATTTACAAGATCCTCGTCTGTAGTACCCCAGTCTTCTTTTTTCGGATAATGAGTCGCTCCGGATTCATCCAGCCTGTCTATGATTTCCTGAACTATACCCGCTATCTTTTGATTACCGGCTATATCAGAAAGATTCGGTATGATAGTAACCAGCCCCCCTGTAGCCATACCGCCAAGATGACCATACCTCTCAACTAATACGGTTTTTGCTCCATTTCTGGCCGCAGAAAGAGCAGAACCTATTCCTCCCGGTCCCCCGCCAATTACTACCACGTCAGCTTCATAACAGACATCAATTTCTCTGGCGGACTCGGTTATTGTTTTAAAATTTTTATCATTTTTCATTTTACACTCCGCAGGGAACTAAATTGATTCCTTTTAGACAAAGTTAAAGCTTACGTCAATATAATTTAAAATCATTTAATCTATTTTTTAAGTTATTCCGGCTATTCAAAGAATTTGTTTTATCAAACAGAAATATTTGTTCCAAATTACAGAAAAAATGGTATAATTCGAAAAAGAAAGTAAATTGACAGTTTTTTTAGAGGTATCGTATTATGGTTTTATATCATGAAAATATTTCTCATTTTCAGGAGTAAATAAATGAATAGTACAAAAGCAAAATTTACATACAATAACATGGAATATGAGTTTCCTGTAATTGAAGGAACTGAGGGTGAAAAAGCCATTGATATATCAACTTTAAGAGAAAAAACAAATTTAATAACACTCGACGTCGGATATCAGAACACAGGATCCTGTTTGTCTGCAATAACATTCGTCGATGGAGAAAATGGAATATTACGTTACAGAGGCATACCTATAGAAATACTCGCTGAAGAAGCTTCCTTTACAGATGTAGCATACTTGCTGATTTACGGTGAATTACCATCAGAAAAAGAGAGAAAAATAATTTCCACACGGCTTACTGAAGCATCAATGCTTCATGAAGAAATGCTTCATTTTTTTGACAGCTTCCCACCTTCTGCGCATCCAATGGCAATTCTAAATACAATGATAAACGCATCGTCGGTATACTATTCAAACTATTTTACAGCCGATTTTCAGGCATCTACTTTTGATACAATGGCAGTCTCCCTTATATCAAAAGTAAGGACTATGGCTGCCTACTCATATAAACACTCCATAGGAGAGCCTTGCGTATATCCAAAACATGACTTAAAGTATTGTTCAAATTTTCTATATATGATGTTTGACAGCCCGGTAAAACCTTACGAAATCGATCCTGATATTGAAAAAGCATTAAACACACTTCTCATTCTTCATGCAGATCATGAGCAGAACTGCAGCACCTCCACAGTGAGACTTGTAGGCAGCAGTATGGTAAACCTTTACGCCTCAATATGCGCAGGCATTTGCGCTTTATGGGGGCCTCTGCATGGCGGAGCTAATCAGCGAGTTATTGAAATGCTGGAAAATATATATATGCACGGCATGACAATAAAACAATGCATTGAAGAAGCAAAGGACAAAAACAGCAGATTTAAAATATACGGATTCGGGCACAGGGTTTATAAGAATTATGATCCGAGAGCCAAGATACTGAAAAAACACTGTGAAGCTCTTTTTAAAAAATATCATTACGATGAACCTCTTATTTCAATTGCACTGGAACTTGAAGAAGCTGTACTGGCAGATGATTATTTCAAAGAACGTAAACTTTATCCTAATGTAGACTTTTACAGCGGAATTCTATACAGGATGATAGGAATACCCACAAATATGTTTACTGTTATGTTTGCCATGGGAAGGCTTCCCGGATGGATAGCGCAATGGAAGGAAATGCATGATACGGTACCTTTAAAAATCGGAAGGCCCAGGCAAATCTACATTGGTAACAATCAGAAACCTTTCATTCCGATAAAAGACAGACCTGAAACATATTGATGTTCGTTTGAACGTTATCTAAAATTTTTTCAAAATAATGTAAACTTTTATTGTTATTGACATTCTGATTTTTTTAATCTATGTAATTAACATAGATTAAAAAAAATAATCAGAATAAAACTATCTTTGAAATTATTGGAATAAATAGTTTTTGCATCTTCTTCTTAATTAGTAGTTCAATCACCTTTTTGATGGTTAATGAATCTTAGTATAAATATCTAATATAATATAACCTGGAGATATTGTATGGAGATTGAAACTGTTTTCGGTGTCAAGTGGCGGATACCAACGTTATATGATATTTCCCTGATAATTTTAATTGTTCTAATATTAGTATTTATCCTTGTTATATTAAAGTATTACATGAAAAGCAGGGAAAAGCAGGCACATCTTTATCAGCTTCTTCTTTTTAAAGCAAATCAGCTCGGCCTTACAAATTATCAGATTAAGATACTAAACAGCATTGCCGGATTATCTAAGAATAAAAATCCTAACGCTATTTACAGCAACCCTCTTTTTTTTGAGTCCTCAATCGGAAAATTCCTGGTATTTTTAAATACACAGAATGAACAGGTAGAATCCCTTAACCGGATATATAAAGATATAATGGTGATTTACGAAAAATTATATCATCCATCCAAATTTAAAAAACCTCTTGAAAATATTGCCGAACTTGAAGCCGGTCAAATATTGTATTTCTCGATCAGGAAGACTAATTACTATTTGGGAAAAATAACAAAAATTGAAAATAATTATATACGGATAAAACTCTTCAACATTGAAAGATCCAATAAAGATATTGCGGAAAACAATGAAATTCAGGTATATTTATGGAGAACAGGTGATGCGGAATACACTTTCATCTCCAGCATTACCGCAGCTAGTAAAAACACAATTGCTATTACTGTACCCGAAACTTACACGCGCGGGGAAGAAGTAAGGCCTCCGAGTATTGGAGTTGACCTTCCATGTATAATATCATTCAATCCTCATTTGGCAGAAGATGATACAGATACAGAAGAAGAACAGAAAAAAAACATCAAATATGACGAGATTGAAGCTTCAGTAATAAAGTTAAACATAGATGAAGCTTTAATAATGATTGACCAGGAGCTTTTATATGATTATGAATACTTCCTGAATTTTGAACTTGACGGTTTTAAAGTTAAAATTGTTACAGTTGTAATGGCAAAAAAAACCCTTAAAGACAGTAATTTAAATTATTATACACTAAAGTTTAAAGATATTACAGATGCTTCTAAAGAAGTTATTCATAAATTCATCATTGAAAATCTGCATTAAAATATTCTTGAATAATTAAATAATGCCTTTTTTTGATAAAAATAAATAGCATTAAGTAAAAAAATCAAGGAGTCAAGGAGTCAAAATGTTTAACAAGGGAATACTTTTAGTTTTTATTATTGTTTTTCTTATATCATGTTCAGATAACAAGGAACCTGTATTAATAATAGGAAAAACCTCTGATAATGAAAGTATAACTATAACCAAAGAGACTGAAAATTTTATGATCAATGATAATCTGGCATATATTTTGACAACAGAAATTCCGTTTAATACCAGTAAGATAACAAGACGTATTTACAAAGGCCAGGTATACAGAGACCTTGTTAACAGAGAAAGTATTGATCTGGAAATCACTCCTGATACAACACAGATACGTGATATCATAAATATTAAAGATATTGTCAGAAAACATGGCTGGGGACATTTTATGCTGATTTTTATTATAAATGATACTGTAATTGCCAAAAAATCCTTTATAATTGAAAAATCCCGATCTGAAGCAAAGTCTCCCGTAAAACAGACCGTTATAGTAAAGAAACCGGAACAAATCACTATTGTTACGGAAGACAAGGAAACTGAAATCAACAGCAGGCCTGTAATAAGCAAGCCTATTTCCCCTTCTGTAAGTCCGTCAGAAATGATGAACGAATGAAAATAACCGGTTTATAAATTTTTATTTAATTAAAATTTCTTTCAACAGTTTAATTTCCGGTTCATGTTCAGACCGCAGAGCAATATTTTTTTTCTGATTGTCCTTTTGCCCGGGATAATCTGTGTTATAGTGCAGGCCCCGGCTTTCCTTTCTGACAAGTGCTCCTTTTATAATGAGTTTTGCTACTGTTGCGAGATTTCTTAATTCAACTAATTTGGAAGAAACAGTACTTCTTTTGTAATAGTCCTGAATTTCCTGTTCCAGAAAAATAATTCTTGAATACGCACGCTGCAGCCTAAGATCTGACCTGACTATTCCCACATAATCCCACATCAGACGTTTAACCTCTTCCAGGTTATGCTGAATTAATACCCATTCTTCAAGGTCAAAGGTACCTTCTTTATTCCATTCAGGAAAAATTTTCTCTTTGTTTTTTGAATTTAAACTAATCAGATTAACAGATTGTTCAAATGACCTGTGGGAAAAAACTATTGCTTCAAGCAGTGAGTTGCTTGCAAGTCTGTTTGCCCCGTGGACCCCTGTACAGGCTGATTCTCCTGAGACGTAAAGATTATTAATTGAACTTCTGCCGTTAAGATCCGTAACAATACCTCCGCACATATAATGCGCAGCCGGAACAACCGGAATAGGCTCTTTTGTAATATCTATTCCGGATTTGAGACAATATTCATAAATATTTGGAAATCTTTTTATAAGAAAATCCCTGTCTTTGAAAGTGATGTCCACATAAACACATTTTTCACCGGATTTTTTCAGTTCCTTGTCAATTGACCTTGCAACAATATCCCTGGGAGCCAGATCCTTCAAAGGATGAACTCCCTCCATAAAAAGTTTGCCTTTTGAGTTGATAAGAACTCCGCCCTCTCCCCTTACAGCCTCGGAAATCAGAAAAGAACGCTCTCCCGGATTTTCTGAATATAATGCTGTAGGATGAAACTGGAAAAACTCCATATCAGACACAAAAGCTCCTGCACGGTAAGCCATTGCTATTCCGTCTCCTGTGGCAATCTGCGGATTAGTGGTATGCAGATACACCTGTCCGGCACCTCCGGTGGCAAGAAGCGTTATAGCAGAATTAAAAATATGTACTGTTCCTGTTGCATTTTCCAGGATATATGCCCCGTAACATGTATGTGATTTATTTTTTTTTCTTTTCAGCAACTGCGAGAATTCCAGCTGATGTTCGGTTAGTAAATCGATTGCCGTATGATTCTCAAATACCTGAATATTATCAATAAGCGATATTTTATAGAGAAGCGAAGTCTCGATTTCTTTCCCGGTTAAATCAGTTGAATGGACAATCCTGTTATGCGAATGCCCTCCTTCCTTTCCCAGATCCAGAATAATTTTCCCGTCCTTATCTTTTGTATAACTGAACTTGGCTCCCCACTTAATAAGTTCGTTTATTCTTTCCGGCCCCTCCTGAACCAGTATTCTTACAGCTTCCTCTCTGCACAATCCGGCACCGGATTTCAGAGTATCACTGATATGATTTTCAAAAGAATCATCAGGAGACAGGACAGATGCTATACCGCCCTGAGCATAATTGGTGCTTGAATCAAAATTCTTTTTTTTGGTTACTATACTTACAGTACCAAAATCCGATGCTTTAATAGCAAAAGCGAGTCCGGCTATTCCGCTGCCTATTACCAGATAATCTGACTTAAATATTTTTTGTCCGTTCAAAATTACTCTTCTTTATTCAGATATTATTAAAGTTAAAATTAAAGAGGCGGGAAGTATAATCTGAAGCTGGTTCCTTTTCCAAGCTTGCTTGTAACAGATATCCTGATGTGATATACCTCGGCAACACGTTTTACCATTGAAAGTCCGATACCTGTAGAGGTAATATTGTGTTTCATTGCTTCTTTAGTTTTAAAATATTCGTTAAATATATTCGGAAGTTTGTCCTCCGGAATACCTATACCATTATCCGCGATTAAAATAACAGGATTATTTTCATTTCCCTTATATAATTTTATCGTGACAATTCCGTTATCATATGAATAATTTACAGCATTTGAGATTAAATTTGAAAGCAGTATCTGAATCTGATCAGGTACTCCGTTAATTTCAACGGGAATGATATCCGTTATAAATGAAATGCCCCTGTTTCCTGCAGAAGTCTTAAAATAATCTATTAACTTATTCAGCATTTCAGAAAGCTCAATCTTTTCAAAAGACTGCTTATTTTTATTAGGATCAAGAAGCCTGGCAAGCCTTAAAACATCCAGTATCAGGTCGCCCATAGCTTTCGCTCTCAGGTCAATTCTTTCCATTACAGTCTTTAATTCGCCGTCAATATTACCGTAATAACCTTCCATTATAAGCATAATAGAACTTCGCAGTGCATCAAGGGGAGATTTTAACTGATGAGTCATCTGTATCGCATAATGATCCTTCATCCTCTGAGTTTCTTTTAAATCATCCTCAATTGATAAGAGCTGAATCTCTCTCATGCGTATAATGGATGAAAGTCTTGAAACGATAAACCATATAATAAAAAAAATAATTATAATAGCAAAAACCCAGTAAACAGTATATTTATAATATAAGTATGTTTTCGGTGTATAATGTATTATAGTAACAGGAGGAAGCAGGCCCGTGAATTCAAGTAAAAGACAGCCTATATAAAAAGCTGATGCGAGAAGTGTGACCATCAGACTGGAACGCGATTTAAAAAATATGCAGGAAAGAGCTATATGTATTACATAAAGAAACGCGGCAGGTGATCCTATACTGCCGGTAAAATGGATTACAGCTGTTAATGTTAACAAATCAATAAAAATCTGCAGCCAGATGATGGCAGAAGGAGACACGACATATTTTTTAACACTTATTAACCAGTATCCGCAATTAGCCAGAAACAATACAAACGCTATAATAAAAAACCAGTAATTCCAGGAAGTAAGCCCCAGGCCATATAACAATTTAGGGAAAAAATATGCGAAAAATCCTGCTATAGTTAATGCAATTATTACGATGAAACGTAATTTTATAAACCAGTAAATGTTTTTATTTAATAGAAAATCACTTAGCTGGCTGGAATACGCAGTTATTTTTTTCTTATTTTCCTGATGACTTATTGTGTCCGATTCAAGATGAAAAGTAGCCATTTCAGCCAAAAATAACGTTAAACGTTATTCGTTAATTTTAGAATTAACCGCAGAAAGAATTTTTGCCGGGTCGACAGGTTTTTCAATAATATAGGCCCATTCGCCTCTCATATCAAAATACGGCTGTATTTCATCACCCAGTGATGTAAGAAATATTACCGGTAAATCAGGATAAAGTTTTTTCAATTTTTGATATGAAGTCAAACCTGAATTTATTTCTTCTACCATGATATCAAGAATTACGAGGTCAGGTTTATTTTTACTTATTGTTTCTTCTGCTTCTTCTACAGTTTCAAAGGAAAGGCAGGTAAAATTTTCCCTTTCAAGTATCAATTTGACTGATTCACGAATTTCAAAATCATCATCAACATGGACAATAACTTTTGACATATCATTCTCCTTATTAGTTTCATTAGGGTCTTTCCTGCAGATATCAGCAAAGAAACACAGTACAATGCAGTATATTAACAGAATTAAACTTTAATTACTCGCAGCAATACAAATACCGCAAGGATAAATAATCTAAGTTGAAGGATTTGTCCGCAATATCCTTAAGTTTAAGAAGTCGTCCTTCCCGGCACATTATTGTTAATTATTAAACAACGGGCCGTTGATATGATGTTTTGTATAAAAACAAACCTATTAGCAATAAGAAATAAAATCAATAAAAATTTGTTAATTAAAAAAAAACTTAATTTTCCGGATTGGAGCTTTATTATTTTTTATCAGTCATAATTAGAACATATATTCATAAAGTTGTTATAAATTTCAGTTTTTATTTTTTCAATATTATCATTTCTGAGTTCAGCAATAAAATTATATGTATTAATTACATAATCCGGCCTGTTACTTTTTCCCCTGAATGGTACAGGAGTAAGAAATGGTGCGTCAGTTTCAAGAAGAAGTCTGTCTAATGGGATAAAAGAAGCTGCGTCATGCAGATTCGCAGCATTTTTGTAAGTCAGGTTACCGGCAAATGAAATAAAAAATCCGAGATCAAGGAATTTTTTGGCAGACTTGCTGTCTCCTGAAAAACAATGCATTATTCCTATGCCTGGTTTTTTATTTCTGAGAATTTCAAGTGTATCTTTTTCTGCATCTCTGGAATGAATTATCACAGGCAGATTATTTTTCTCGGCAACATCAAGCTGATATTCAAACGAATTTTTCTGTATATTCTTTGGCTGTCTCATTCTGTAGTAATCCAGCCCGCATTCACCAATTCCGAAAAGAATGCCGCGGTCATTATTGCCGATAACCTTGTGAACATAATCAGAAAGTATTTTTAAATTATCATCCGTTGCTTTTGAAGAAGGATGAATACCAAGAGTAAAAAAAATATTTCTGTTCTCTTTAGCGAAAGAGTATGACCAGTCAAAACCTTCAACCTCAATTGAAACCTGTACAGCGTATTTTATTTCATTATTGCTTAAATCAGATATAAAATTTGTCTTAGTCAGGGAGTTCTCTTCAAAACAAATATCAAAGTGAGCATGTGTATCAATATACATTCAATTTTCCTTTAAACAGTTTTCATTCCTGTTTCAAGATATTTTTTAGCCAGATCAATATATACCTGTTTCCCTTTATTCCAGTGATCTTTATCCCTGCTCTCAACTTTCCTGACAATCTTTACCGGATTACCAACAGCTACTACTTCATCAGGTATCAACTGATTTGATTTTACAATTCCGCCTTCACCAATAATAGCCCACACTCCAACTTCTGAACGCAGACTTAGCACAGCACCCATACCTATAACAGCAAAATTATCGATTCTTCGTGAATGAATCACGGCACCGTGGCCAATAGTAACTTTTTCACCGATAGAACAAAGCTCATCAGGAGGCGCATGCATAATTACACCCTCTTCAACTGCTGTACCGCTTTTTATTTCAATTCTACCGTAATCCCCTCTTAAAATTACACCGTGGCCTATATAGCAGTTATCTGCAATTTCCACATTTCCAATTACATGTGCTAGTTGGCTAACATAAGTATTTTTGCCAATGACCGGCTTATTGTTATCAAATTTATATAGCATATTATTTTACATCCAGTATAACAGGATTAAAATCTGATGAAATATTTCTTGTAAAGTAATAATTATAATTAACAGGAACAGTAATTATTAATCAAAAAGACTGCAAGAACGATAATGTCTTGCTTTTAAATGAAGAGGATTATTTCCCCGTATCAGCTGATAAACATTGCATCTCCATATGAGAAGAATCTGTATTTTTCTTCAACTGCGGTTTTATACAATTTCATTATTTTTTCATAACCGGCAAATGCTGAAACCAGCATAAGCAGTGTAGAACGAGGTGTATGAAAATTAGTTATCATTGCATCAATTGATTTTATATTATATGGTGGATAAATAAAAATATCGGTTTCACCAGTTCCTGCAACATTCCTGCCGTTTTTAAAAGTACTTTCAAGTACCCTTAATGATGTTGTACCAACAGCAATAATTCTTCTGCCTTCATCTCTTGCAGTATTGATTATATCCGCTGTTTTTTTAGGTAAATTAAAGTCCTCAATATGCATCTGATGTTTCTCAAGTTCATTATCTCTTACAGGTTTAAAAGTGCCCCATGAAACGTTAAGAGTTAATCTGACAATTACAATCCCTGTTTGTTCAAGCTGATTCAGCAAATCATCTGTGAAATGAAGTCCTGCTGTCGGTGCTGCAGCAGCAATTCCTGTCTCTGAATATACTGTCTGATATCTCTCTATATCTGTTTTACCGCTTTCTCTTTTAATATACGGAGGTAAAGGTACTTCACCGATTCTTAACAGTACTTCTTCTGATAATTCTGTATTTGACTCAATTTCCAGGTTATCACCAACTCTGCTAATAACTTTAAAGGCAATATCAGAATCAGCGTTAGATTCAAGAACTTCTCCGGATTTCAAGCGTTTAGTCCTGTTACTTATAGCGAGCCATTTGTTTTCAGAAAGCTTTCTGTTAAGAAGAATTTCGACAAGCCCTCCGGATTGCCTTTTAAAGTACAGTCTTGCAGGTATTACCCTTGCATTATTTAAAATAAGTATATCACCCGGTTTTAAATACTCACCTATTTTATAAAAAAAAGAGTGATCAATTTTTCCCGTATTTCTGTCAAAAACAAGCAGTCTTGATTGTTCCCTTAATCCAGCCGGATGTTGAGCAATCAGGTCTTCAGGCAGTTCGAAATTGAAATCATCTAAAGTATATTTTCTATTTCCCGGCATATTCCTCAGGTCCGGCATTAATAATCTGAATTCCCTTATAGTAATATTTCAAAATTTCAATATAATCCGCTCCTTTTTCAGCCATGCCTTTGGCTCCCCACTGACACATACCTACTCCATGACCCCATCCGTGTCCTTTAAGTTTAAGTCCATTATTTGTTTTTTTTGCAAGAAAAAACATGCTTTTAATTTTTTTTACCGGAAATAAAAGCCGAAATTCATTTCCTGTCAGATTTAATACACCGTTTGTATGGCTTATAACTGCAGCTGAAACTCTATTGTCTTTTCTTTGAAACCTGATTCCCGTTATTCTTCCAATTCCTCTGTATTCCTTATTCAGGCATTCTCTTATTTCATAAAGGCTCAGATTCTCTTCCCAGCTGTAATATGGAGATTCCCTGCAATAATTACATTTTACCGGTCTTAGATAACATTTATTATCACCAGTCCATACATCTTTATCATCCGCAGTAATTCCGCCGCATGCTGAATGGAAAAACGCTACAATTGGTTTATTATTTTCACAGGCAATTTTATCTACTGTAGCATTAACCGCATTTGTAGTAGATTCTTTTTCAACAGAAATACCTTTGTAAACCTGAAAATTGTTTGTATTATCAAGATCATATATAGCTCCGTTTCTTTTTAGCAAATGATGATAAGTATATGTTCTTGCAGCAACAGCCTGAGCTTTTAAAGCCTCATCAGGCCATGTACTTATTATTTCACCAGCAACAACGCTGTATAAATATTCATTAATTTTAATAACATTTATGATGTTTATTTTGCCTAGAATATTATGAACCTCAATCATTCCTCGGTAAGGAACCTTATCTACACTTAACGGGCTGCCCCATGACTCTATTTGTACAGGAGAGCTGACTTTATCAGGCTGAAAGTAAATACTCTTGCCTTTCCCGTTATAAAGAATCTCCTGACTCTTTTGATCAGTTATTTTCATTCTGCTTTCTGAGGAAATTAATACGCGGGAATCGGTTACTTCCAAAAGTACTCTAATGTATATTTTGCTGCCTGCAGAATGTATGTTCTGTTTAATCAGAAACTTTTCAGATGGAGTGCATGATGAAAAACCCGCGAGAATAAGTGCAGCGCAAAAAAATGCAGCTTTTGATATTGAGAAGCTCATTAATAACCGTAGGCATTTTAGTATTTTCAGGTAAAACATTAAATCATGAAATGAATTTACGATCCATTCGGATGATATTTCTTATGTATATCTTTTAATGTCCTTCTTGCCATATGGGTATAAATCTGAGTTGTTGATATATCCATATGGCCAAGCAGTTCCTGCACTGAACGCAAATCCGCTCCGTTCTCAATCAGGTGAGTTGCAAAGGAATGCCTTAATGTATGTGGTGTAATATTTTTTTTAATTTCCGCTCTTTCAACATATCCTTTTAAAAGACGCCAGACAGATTTTCTGTTTAAAGACGGGCCTTTCTTGCTGATAAAAGCATATTCACTTGTTCTGTTATTTCCAAGAATTACAGGACGGGATTCCTTGATATACTTATGCAGAAGTCTGACAGCTTCTTTCCCCATAGGTACAAGTCTTTCTTTATTTCCCTTACCAATGACCTTAATATACCTGTTTTCAAAATCAATATTATGTATGAATAATTCTACCGCTTCGGAAATTCTAAGACCGCATGAATATAACAGTTCAAAAAGAGCTTTATCCCGTAACTCAAATAAATCATCTTCTGAGATAGTACTGTTTAATTTATTTATCTCTTTTATAGTAAGAAAATCGGGCAAAGTCTTTTTAATCTGAGGAGTTTCAATTTTACTTGTGGGATTCTCAATATCCCCCATAGTATCGGATATAAAATTGTAGAACTGCCGTATTGCAGCAAGTGACCTTGCAAGCGTTCTGGATGAATTATGTTTTTTATTCTTTTCAAATTTCAGGAACTGCTTAATATCATCTTTTGTAGCAGACATTATGTCCTTATCCAGAGATGAAAGGAAATCACCGAATTTTTTTAAATCATAAGTATATGCGTAAATGGAATTATCAGATAATCCCTTTTCAATTTGTAAAAACTTTTTAAATCTTTTTATTGCCAGAGTCTCTTTCAATTTCAGTCTCCTTATGATTCCCGTAATTGAATACAAACTATAAAATATCTATTTGAGTAATTTCAGATTACCGGTATTTTTATTATATAAAAGTATTATAGATTTTCAATATTTAGAGATTTTATTTTTCTTATTTCCTTATATATATCGGTTTAAAAGGAATTATGACTTAATAGAGTATAATATTTTTTTTATTTTTGGAACAAATATTGAGAGAGAATTTAAACAATAATTGAAACTATTCAGCTATTATTTCTAAAGAAGGAATAATTACGAATAATTTTATAAAATTATTCAAACCTCAGAGCATCGATAGGTTTCAACTGTGAAGCTTTCTTTGCAGGATAATATCCGAAAAAAATTCCAACTGAACTAGCGAAAAGAAATGAAATAAGTACCCATAAAGGAGAAAAAAGAAACGGCCAGTTAACAAAAAACACAATTAAAAAATAAATTAAAAGACCAAGAGTGATTCCTATAATTCCTCCTGCCGAGCTTAATGTAATAGATTCAATCAGAAACTGAGTTAAAATATCCTTTCTTTTTGCTCCTATTGCCATTCTGATTCCGATCTCCCTGGTACGCTCGCTTACGGAAACAAGCATTATATTCATTATTCCAATGCCGCCAACAATAAGCGATATGGAGGCGATGAATGCCAGAAGAATTCTGAGTACATTCGCAATATAATCAGCCTGTTTTAATTTATCCTTGCTAGTTTCCATTCTAAAATCATCAGGCTTTCCGGGTGGGATAGAATGCTTTATCCGGAGATAATCTCTGATTGATGTTGTTGTACTGTCCACCTCCTCAGTTGAAAACGTAGATGTAATTATCTCATCAAATTTTTTTTCGCCTATAATTCTAACCTGGGCAGTAGTATAGGGGATAACCAGAAGATTATCAAAATCCCTTCCTGAGAATGCCTGGCCTAATTCTGTTAATGAGCCAATAACCTTAAACGGAATACTATCTATCTGTATAATTTCACCAACAGGATTCACATAGCCAAAAATCTCAGTTCTGACTGTTTCTCCAATAACAACAACTCTATTACCTGAAGCAATATCGAGGTCGGAAAAATATCTTCCATATATTACATCCCAGTCTTTAAGCTTAAAAAAGTCATTATTTACCCCATATATTCTGCTGACTATTTCTCTTTTTTTATACTTTACTAATAGTTTCGATTTATAAATTTGGGGAGTAATATACTGTATCTGAGTAAACATCCGTTTAATATCTTCCAGGTTTCTCATTGTAAGAGGTTTTTGAGAATCATATATAGTAATTGCATTTGCACCTGCAGTATATATTCTCTTTTTAACGGCAATTCTTGCGCTGTTGCCAATACCGACCATAATAATGACAGATGAAATCCCTATAATAATTCCAATACTGGTAAGAGCAGACCGCATCTTGTTACGGCTTAAAGCTCTAAGAGCTGTTATAAATGCATTTCTTAAATTCATCTGGACTATTAACTTTTCTTTTTCTTTTTCCGGACAGGGGAATCTTCAACAATCTCACCATCTCTGAATATGATCTTTCTGTCTGTAAACTCTGCAACATCAGGTTCATGAGTTACAAGAATTATAGTTATTCCCAGCTCTTTGTTAAGCCTTGAGAACATATTCATAACATCTTCAGTATTAACAGTATCAAGATTACCTGTGGGCTCATCGGCAAGTATAATTGAAGGATCATTGACTAATGCTCTTGCAATAGCCACTCTCTGCTGCTGGCCGCCGGAAAGTTTATTCGGATGATGATGTTCTCTCCCGGAAAGTCCGACGAGGCCAAGAAGCTCGGCTGCCTTTTCCCTCATTTCATGAGAAGAGACATGCCCCCTGTAAAATAAAGGCAGTTCTACATTCTCAAGAGCGGAAGTTCTGGATAAAAGATTAAATCCCTGAAATACAAATCCGATCTTTTTATTTCTGATCTCCGCCATTTCATCATGCCCCATGCTGCTTGCTTCAGTATTATCAAGGATATATGTACCTGATGTAGGAAGGTCCAGAAATCCAAGAATATTCATCAGAGTAGATTTACCTGATCCGGAAGACCCCATAATTGCTATGAATTCACCCTCTTTAATATTAAGCGATACATTATTCAAAGCAGTTACGTTGACTTCTTCACCGTCACCGTAAATCTTATAAAGATTTTTTATTTCTATAATATTTCGTTTCATTTAAGACAGGCTTAGTTTCCCAAAAAACGGTTTTTAAATCAGGGTAAGATAAAACATAACTCAGAAGAAATTACATCCTGCAATCTTAAGCTATATATTTGAAGAAATCATACACAAGAAATTTATCTTCTTATTGATTCCTTTACTTCTACACCTTTATTTATACCAACTAAGATTTCATCTCCTTCTTTTATTTTATCTGAAATTATTTCTGTAAAATAATCACCGGTTAGGCCAGTTTTAACCTCTACTCTTTCAACCGGCAGTTCTTTAATAGCAATAATTCTTTTTTTCCAGACAAACTTCTTTCCGTTGTCGTCTTCAGGAATCTCCACCGGGGAAACAATGAATGCTTCTGTCGGAATACGCAGGACATTCTTCTTATACGCGACATCAACAGTTGCAGTTGCAGTCATTCCGGGTTTAAGCTGCAGTTCACTGTTGTCACATGTCACGAGTGCCTGATATGAAACTAACTGGCCCTTTCTGATCGGTTCAAATCTTACCTGTGTTATTCTGCCTTCAAATACCTTTTCCGGAAAAGCACTGACAGAGAAATGAACATTTTGATTATTTTTAATATATCCAATATCCGATTCATCAACCTGAATAATAAGCTGCATTTTCTTCAGATCTTCAGCAATAACAAACAATACTTTATTTTGTGTTATAGGGATATTGGGTTCTACATCCTTTGAAATAACCATACCGCTGCTTGGTGATGTAATTCGGGTATAAGATTTTGAATTTTTCGCTATCTCATATTCATTCTGAATTGCATTCCATTCGTTTGCAACTTGTTTATACTGCAGTTCAGCATTTTCAAGTCCCTTTTTGGAGATTAAATTCTCTTTTAATAAATCTAATTTTGCATCACGATCACTTTTGGCCTTGAGCAATTCAAGACTTATTTGTTTTCTCTTAACGTCAATTCTTTGTATTTCCTGTTCAATTCCAGTGGCATCAAGTTTTGCAAGAAGCTGATTTTTTTCAACTTTTGAATTATAATCTACATAGACATCTGTAACAATACCGCTGATCTTACTGAGCACTGCATGCGATTTTAAAACCTCGAGTGTTCCTGAAACTGAAATTGTTTTCTGTACTTCACCTTTGCTGGCTTTATCGTATCTGTAAACAAGACCAATATTCTTATTGCACCCTCTTAAAAAAAAATAGGTAATAACTGCAATAATTATAATTATAACAGGCAGTAATTTCTTATTATTTATTCTAAACATATATATTCTTCACCAAGTCCTACGACATTTGCCAGTTTAGCAAGTAATATCAGATATTCATAACCGGCGTTAATAAAGCCTAATTCAGATTTAAGCAAAGTCAATTCAGCATCCTGCATCTCAAGCTGTGTACTAATACCATTTTCGTAACTTTTCCGTGCCAGAGTTAAGTGTTTTTGTGAATTTTTAATTACAAGCTCTGAAAGCTCAAATTGTTTTTCAAATTCATTAATTGACTGAAAATATTTTTTAATCATAGATTTCATCTTAATTAATAACTGCTGTTCAAAATATTTTGACTTATTATACTCGGCAAGTTTCGCATCAGCCTTTGCTTTAATCCCTCCGCCTGCCCATAAATTAAATTTAGCAGTAATTCCAAGGCCGATAGTTTTACCCCATTTATCGGAACTTACCTTTTCCTGAAATTCATCCCGGTCATTAAAAGGATTCTCCCAGTTACGAAAGATCGTTGTATTTTCAACTCCTATTGCACCAAGCAGATCAACAACCGGATAATGTGCTGCATTAGCAACATCAATATTTAATCTGTTTATTTCCTTTGCTAATATAGCTATCTTTAAGTCTGCATTATAAATTTCAGCAAGTTTATATATTTTTCCCAGAGGAAACCTTAATTTGGGAAGTTTCTCTATTTTAATGGGCGAAAACTCAATATTGTCATCCATTATTCCCATTGATGACAATAGTTCTGTCTTAATTATACTTTCATAATTTCTGGCTTTTTCAAATTCAAGCCTTGCATCTGCTAAATCCACTTCCGCTTTAGTTACATCCAGTATCGGTCTCTGGCCGCTTTTAAATAATAAGTTGGCTTTTTCCAGTTTAGTCTGAAATTTCTGTACAAGCTGTTCTCTCTTTGACCTGTTTTCGCTCGCAAATAAATATTCATAATAATTCTTTTTTACATTTAAAACAGTATCGTATCTCGCTTTCAAACCCTTCATCTTTGCCAGGTCAATCGACAATTTCGCAGAATCTATAATGCTTGATGCCTGAGGATCAACCAGATTATATACAAGTGTAGGCCCTGCATAAAGACCGATCATTGTATCTTTTCCGGGAATATCAATTACTCCATTGGAGGGTTCTATTCTGTTTCCATTTTCATCAACAATTTTATTTTCAACGGTTTTTATTTCGAAATTGATAATCGGGCTGTTTCTTGCTTTTGCAACTTTATAATTTGAACGCGCGTAATTGCTGTCTTCATCTGCAGCCTTAATCTCCGGATGATTCTGAATCGCAATATTTATGCATTCATTCAGTGAAACTTTTCTTAATTCCGAATAAAGACTATTATTCAACTGGAAGAAAAGAAACAGAAACAGTATTAAAGTATTTTTTTTCATTAAATTTCCGAAATAAGAAAAGTACATTACAAAATAAGAAAATTATTAAATACAAAAAAGTTTGATTGGATAATTTAACTTAATAAATAGTGAGTCAAACATTTTTATTTTTATGTCAATAAAATTGCTTTTAATTTCTCTTTAAAAGTCCTGTCATAGTAATATAATTGATAAGATTATGCATCTTAATTCTCTTAGTAAACCCCGGTATTAAAATTTTAAGTTTCATTTTTAATGATATGACAAAATATAAAGAGACGCATTTGATTATAAAGTGTGTGCAAAGATCTTACTACTTATTTTTAATTTTCGGTTTATCAGCACACAGAATTAAATAAACTAAATTCAAAAATTATTCACTGTAAACATATAGTATTGACTGTTAGGATTAAAATTTATCAGTTTCTGTAATGATTTTTTAAACTATATTGAAAAAAATTATTGACATTAAACGCAATTTTTCAGAAAAGATGTATCTACTAATTATTGCTGGCGTAGCTCAACCGGTAGAGCAGCTGACTTGTAATCAGCATGTTGGGGGTTCAATTCCTCTCGCCAGCTAATCGGTGAGGTTCCCGAGCGGCCAAAGGGAACAGACTGTAAATCTGTCGGCGAAGCCTTCGGAGGTTCGAATCCTCCCCTCACCATATAAAAAACCGCGCAATCAAGCGCGGTTTTCGTTTTTATTATAGTAAATGTCTTTTTATCCAAACAATCAAATACTATCTCTTAGCATCAACAGCCTGTTCATTCAGATCACTCAGCATCTTGTCAAGTGTTTCATCATTAAATCCATGTGCGGCAGCTCCTTCACTGATTTTCTCAGTTACAGCAATATGACATCCAATACAATGAAGTCCGTACTGAGCCATTATTGGTGCTGCTTTAGGATAAGCCTGTAACACTTCGCCAAAAGTCATATCCTTTGTAATTTTATCTGACATTTTATCGATTTCCTCCATTCAATTAACACGTTATATTTTAATATAATAATATCACAATGTCATGTCCAGCAATTTTTAAATATGATCTTATCCTGATTTCTAACAGATCTCTATAAAAAATAATTAAAAAAATCAAAATTCTATTGACGGCTATTATTTCACTCTGTATAATAGAGTTATCTATTATAAAAAGAAATAAATATTACAAAGGAGAATATAGTAATGAAATCCGATGAAGCACTTGAACAAATTGCCTATTTAAAGAAACTGGCAGAGAAAAGCCGGCTTATTGCCGCATATGGATATAAATTTTATATTCTATGGGGAATATTACTTATAATCGGATTTTTTACATCTGTTTATCTCACTCCATGGCTCATATGGCTAATCATAGATGCAACCGGATTTTTACTTACATTAATATTTATTCTGCAAGAAAGAGGTAAAGAAAAGACAAGTGCTTTGCTGAAAAAAATCGGAATCCAAAGTATAATCTTATTAATTACTGGTTTTATAATTTTTTATGTAATTTCAGGAAGTAGTGATTTGAACATAAGGGCAGCCTTCTGGCCTTTCCATGTCGGAACAATATACCTCATTGCAAGTGTGCATATAGGCAAAGACTTGTTTACAATCGGTCTCTGGCTTGCAGCAGCTGCTATTGCTTCTGTATTCATGCCTGCCCCTTTGCAGAATTTCTGGCTTGGAATATCATGCGGCGGAGGAATGATTGTTACTGGCATTATTTTCAGAAATCAAATCAGAAAAATCAGAGGGTAAAATTGAGTGACAGTATAATAAAAGAAATCAACGAAATCTTCAGCGCAAAGATCAGGCTTGGAGTAATGACAATACTGTCAATAAACGATGAATCCGATTTTACAAGCCTGAAAAAACAGCTGGACGTTAGTGACGGCAATCTTGGAGCACATATGAATGTCCTTGAGAAAGCCGGCTATATTGAAGTGGATAAGTCATTTGTCAACCGGCGGCCAAAAACAACATATAAAATTACAGATAACGGCTGTAAAGCTTTTAAAGAACATCTTACACAGCTTGAATCAATTATTAAAAAAGTAAAATAGTACAACTACAAAGGAGTATAAAATGAATTCCAAAATATCATTACTTTCAACATTTATAATTTCAATTTTAACAATTTGTACCGGATTATCTTTCGGAGCAGAATCCTTTTCAACAAACGAGCTGGAGCAGGCAGAAAATGAAACTACCAAAGAACCCGCCTTCTTCTCATCCGAAGAAAATACTAAAATTGCATATTTTCCATATTTATCTAAAAATGAAAAAGCAAATATGATCGTTATCCACGGAGGCGGAGCCCACTCAAACGCAGGTTATCAGCATATAGCTGAAGGACTAAGCAGGAATTACAGTATTTCAACTTATCTTATGGACTTAAGAGGACACGGTTTATCAGGAGATGAACGCGGTGATGCTATTGAAGTTGAGTATGTATATAAAGACATTCAGAAGCTTATAGAGATAGTAAAAACAAAATCAGATAAACCTGTCTTTTTATGCGGCCACTCCTCGGGTGCAGGAATAATTTTAAATTATCTGACATATCTGAACTATGATAGTATAAATGGTCTGGTCTTTATTTCACCGGAGCTCGGCTATAAATCAAATACAAAACGGGATAATATTAAAGAACCTTTCGCAAAGGCAAAAATAAGTATTTTTATAGCATCCTCCATGTCAGGAAAAAAATTATTCAAACATACAAAAGCTGTTTTCTTTAATTATCCTCCCGAAGTATTAAATAATGACAAGCTTATTGTAAATGCATACACAACAAACATGTCTTATGCCTGCACTCCGGATAATCCCGAAAAACAGTTCAGCAAAATCGATAAACCGGTGTTAATGATGATTGGCGAAAACGATGAGGTAATTGATCCGGAAAAAGTGAAACGATATATAGGACTGCTGCCGGATGAAATACAAAATAAATCCGAGTTTATCAGTATAAGTGATTCAAAGCACCTTTCTGTTTTACTGAACTGTGAAAGTATTATTGGCGATCGTATAGTAAATATGATAAACAATTGAATTGAGGAGAAATTCTAATGAAGAATAAAAAAATAAAAAAACATAAACTTTCTGCCTGGTGGCTGTTTATTTTAGTCCCGTTTGGAAGCGTTGTTACAAGTGTTATTTTTGCAATACTTTATTCATTAAATATGGGTAATATTGACAATTTTCTAAATGCAGCAAATATATCAAACGTAAAGCCGTTAGCACTTTTTATTTACGGAACAGCAGCTTTTGTTGCTGCAATTATTTTAACTCTTTTTTTAAAAAAGAAAGGACTCTCATTAAAAGAACTTGGATATAAAAATAAAATTTCAATTAAAATGATAATTTATTCTGTAATTGCATTCATCATTGGTTTGATACTTTATTCTTTTATAAGTTCTCTCATGAGTTTGCTGAATATACCTATGATGTGGAACAGCAATTTAGCGGTTAGTATCTCTACTTCATCAGATATTATCTTCACTTTTATCGGGGCTACTTTTCTGGGAATTATCGGGGAGGATACAATTTTTCGCGGATATTTATTATCAATGTTCAGAGAGCGTATTGACCTGAAATGGAGTGTTATACTCTCAGTACTGATTTTTGCAGTAATTCATCTGTACTTCGGTCCCGGAGTAACAGTATGGATAATTCCATGGGCATTCATGTCATGTTATTTATTTATCAAATTCGACAGTATTTATCCGTGTATGTTATTTCATTTCCTGAATAATTTAGTCGCTTATATTATTTTGCCAATAATATATAAACAATGAATTAAAATAAAGAAACAGGTATTTTTTATTTTCAGGAACAATAATATTAAAAATATTATTATTCCTGGAATGAACATGTTTAAGTTGTATTCATCTTCAATCACAGAATTTCAAAATCTGGTCTATTCATCAACCTTCCTGACATTGATACTGACATAAACCTCGGGCCACTGTTTATTGTTTATTGGTATGATGCCGGGCGGGGCGATAATATTGCATATCAGCTTTGTATCCTGCGAAATTGTCTGAAGATAGATAGGTGTTGTTGTAAGATAAATATCTTCAGAAGAGGGCTGATCTGATGTAATCCATACACTCAATTCGTCAGGTGTTGTTACAACTGATTCAATTTCAAAATTCTCAGGCAGGCTGCCGATAAATTGAGGTTTTATAAAGAACCGCTGCTGCTTAAAAGAATGTATTGTAAGAATATAATTTGCCGGATTAACATCTACCAGGCTGATTCCTGCAGGCAGATTTATCACTCCTTTTGTTAACGAAACATTGATTTCTCCTGGCAGAACGTGTTTCAAATCAATAGTTGCTATAAATTCCTCCGGTTTCAGTGAATTCATTTGTGAAACGGAACCGGAAACTGTAATTCTCGCTATAGAGGGAGAATCTCCAACAATAATCATTTTTTCATTAATTTTATATTCAATTGGAACTGTCACAGTCAGCTGTTTCTGCTGACTTGTACTGGATATAATTGACAGCCACAAAACAAATGCCAGAAAAAGGCTGATTCCGGCCTGTCTGATAAAAAAGCCTTTTTTCTGAGATAATCCGTTTAAAGGGGAAATTCTGCTGTTGTCTTTCCAGTGATCATCTATTCTGTACTGCAGAATATTTCTGCTGCTTATAATATCGCAGTTACCGTGATGAAAAATCGAAACAGAACCGCGTTCTTCTGACACTGCTATAACAAGAGAATCATTCACTTCTGACAAACCAAGAGAGGCAAAATGCCTTGTTCCGAATTCATTGCCGAATCTTCCGGAAATTGACAAAGGAAGGCGTACCCCGAATTTTGTGATCTCTCCGTTTTCAATGATAATCGCGCCATCGTGGCCTGGTGAATGGCGGTCGAAAATACTGAGTATTAATGGAATACTTAACTTAGCTTTTAATTCAACGCCTCCGGTTACTCTTGATTCCAGAGGTTCCTTGCCGGGCAGAATTATTATAGCCCCCCATCTGACCTCAGCAAGCCTGAATACGGCATCAGAAATAATCCATGAAATATTCCCGCTGTCATTAACTATTTTTCTAATCCTCAGAGTTGAAACAGCTCTCTCAAGTATTTTCCTGATTTCCGGCTGAAAAATAATGATAAGCCCTATTAAAGCTATCTGACTCAGGTTATCGAATATCCATGATATTCCGCTGAATTTTAATACATGAGCAAGCGGATAAAGAATAAGAATGATCAGAATGCCAAGTCCGATTCTCCATGAACCAGAGCTTTTTAATGTCCGGTATAGTAAAAGTATTATAAAAGCAATTATTGGAATATCAAAAAAAATACGCCAGTCAAGAAAGCCTATAAAATTATTAAGATAATGGGTAAAAGTGTTCATTTTAAAAACTATTAAATTAAATACAGTCTTTTCATATCGGCGGATAATATAAAATTTAATTTATATTTTGAAAACAAATACAAATTATAATAGTATGAAAATAATTCAAACGAAAAATAATTTTAATTATAAAAATAAAGAATTGTAAAAAAGATATTGACTTAGATGCATCTAAATTATTATGATTATTAAAAATGCGAATGATTCGCATTTTGGAGTTAAGATGAGCACAAATTTAACATCACGCCGTAAAAAAATTCTTGATACTGTAAACAAGACACCACTGCCTGTAAGCGCCAGAGACGTTTATGAATCCGTTAAAAAAAAAATAAACCTGGCAACTGTTTACAGGGGGCTTCAGTATCTGGAAGATAATAATTATATTGAAGCATTTACGATTGCCTGCTCCAGAGAAGGAACAGTTCGCTATTATCATGGAAAGGAATTACCTCACAGACATTTTTTTCACTGTGAATTGTGTCATAAATTTCTGCCGTTCCTGTCATGTTCATTGAATAAGGAACTGGAGCTCTTTGAAAAATATAATAACTGTTCTGTAAACAGACATGTGCTGTATTTAACAGGAATCTGCGGGTCATGCAGAGAATAATTTATTATTCCTGAATGCAAATAATTCTCAATCAGTAAGCGATGAAAAATTGGAGCATAAAATATGAAAAAATTTAAAATTTTTTTAACAATTCTTATTATTTCAAATCTTTTATTTTTTTCGAAATGTACTGATAAACCCGCAGAAGATAAAAAAACTCTCAATGTGTTTACCAGTATTTTACCGCAGCAATACTTTGCCAAGAAAATCGGCGGTGACCGCATAAATGTAGATGTTCTCGTAGGCCCGGGGAAAAATCCTGCAACGTACGAGCCTCTTCCTGACCAGGTTATCGCACTTAGTAAAGCGGATATTCTTTTTACAATTGGTGTACCTTTTGAACAGGCTTTTCTGCCCAAGATCAGAGACTCACTGAAAACATTAACAATTATTGATACATCAAAAGGAGTAAAGAAAAGGATGCTTGAATCTCATTATCATGAAGGCGAAGATAATCATCACTCACACATATCTGTACCGGATCCGCATATCTGGCTGTCCCCATCACTTGTAAAAATACAGGCCAGTAATATTTATCGGGCATTATCAGCGAAAGATTCAGAAGGTGAACCATTATATAAAAAAAATTACGACGTTTTTATTCATGAACTTGACGCGGTTAACATGGAATTACGGAAAATAATGGCTCCTTTCAAGGGAATGACACTTTTTGTATTTCATCCTTCATTCGGCTATTTTGCAGATGAATACGGGCTTAAACAGGTGGCAATTGAAACCGGAGGTAAAGAACCTGCCCCTTCAGTACTTGAGGAGATTATTAATCACGCGAAAAAACAAAATGTCAAAATAATCTTTATGCAGCCTGAATTCTCACAAAGAAGCGGCAAAGCTATTGCGGAAGCAATAAACGGTACGGTAATTATACTTAATCCTTTGAATCCGGACTATATTAATAATCTGAAGAATATTGCTTCAGAGATAAAAAAAGCATATAATTAAAAATTATGAAAAGCAAACGAAACAAAATCGTAATAAATAATCTTTCATTCGGATATAATTTAAATCAGCCTGTACTGAAAGATATAAATTTACAAATAAAGGAAAAAGAAATAGTAACGATAATCGGGCCGAACGGAGGTGGGAAAACCACGCTACTTCGTCTTATTCTCGGGCTGCTAAAACCGGATACAGGTACAATATTTATAGACGGGAAACCTCCCCGCTCCGCCCAGAAAAATATAGGTTATGTTCCACAACAGAGTTCATTTGATAAAAAATTCCCGATAACTGTTTCTGATGTAGTGCTTTCAGGAAGAATTAAAACTTTCGGGTATTATTCAAAAAAGGATAAGGCAAAAGCTACCGAATCTCTTGAAGAAGTAGGCCTTTCGGGAATAGAAACCAAGCCGTTCTTCAGTCTTTCCGGAGGACAGCAGCAGAGAGTATTGATAGCCAGGGCTTTGTCAACTGATACTGATTTGCTTCTTCTGGATGAACCTACATCCAATGTTGATCCCTCTACCGGCAGGAACATGAACTCACTCCTGAAGAGATTAAATGACAGACTTACAATAGTGCTTGTAAGCCATGATACCGGTTTTGTTGCAAATATTACGCAAAGAGTGCTCTGCATAAATAAAACTGTTGTTGAACATCCGATAGATGAACAATTCAGCAATATTATTGCTTCCTCTTACAGCGGACAATCCATGATAGTCAGACATGACAGCCATCTGACTGATCCATCATCAGAAAAGGATACCGGCAATGAATGATTTTTTTGCAGCTCTATTTGATCCTCAGGTACCCTTTATACGCTACGCTTTAATAGCCGGAATTATGTCGAGCATTCCCTTTGGCCTTATAGGGTCATTTGTTGTTGTTAAAAGAATGACATACATTGCCGGAGCACTGAGCCATGCGGCACTTGGAGGTATTGGCATTGCTTTATATCTTGCCACTGTAATTAAATTAACCTTTATAAGTCCAATGACAGGTGCATTTGTTTTTACTGTTTTTTCCGGTATTATCATTGCCATAACTCTTATAAACGGAAGGGAAAGGCCTGATACAATAATCGGGACAATCTGGGCAACAGGAATGTCCATAGGACTTCTCTTTATGGCAATTACTCCGGGATACACGGATCCTATGAGTTATTTATTCGGTAATATTCTTCTCATTAGTAAAAGTGATTTGCTGATGATCGGTTTATTAAATCTGGTAATTATTATTTTAAGCCTTTTATTTTTTAATCAGTTTTTATCAATTGCTTTTGATGAAGAATTCGCGAAAATAAGAGGCCTTAATGTTGCTTTTTATCAGATAATAATTATCATAATAATATCAATGACTGTATTATTAATGATAACAATTGTCGGTATAGTTATGGTAATAGCACTTCTGACAATTCCGCCTGCTATAGCAGGATTATTTGCAAAAAAAGTGAAAAGCATGGCAGTCTTATCAGTTATTCTATGCGCAATGTTCATTATTGGCGGCATTTTTGTTAGCTATAATCTGAAACTTCCAACAGGCTCGGTAACTGTAGCTCTTGCAGGAATTGTTTACCTGTTCAGTTTTCTTTTTAAGAAAATAATAAAAATATAACTAATCTGAAAGTAATATCTGCAAAAATTAAATAAAGAATTTTTAAATTTTTATATCATAAGATTATAATGAAAGCATTACTGCGAATATTTATACTTTTACTCCTGAGCTGCCTGTTCCTTCAATGTAAATCAGCCAATACACTTGAAAGAGAGATACTATCTCCTGATACGTTCCATACCAGAAGTATTGACAATAAATGCGCAATGTATATTGACAGAAATTTTGAAATCTCAATCCAGGAAGCCAGGGAAGGTTTTCTTGACGACTTTTTTAATAGCACTGTTTTCAGAAATGTAAATATCAAATATGACACAGCTAATCATAAAGAATTATTGTTAATATTACTAATTTCAAATACAGGCAGACACCCGTTTGAAATCAGTAATATTTACATTAATTATGCGAATATTACATTAGAGACATTAAATGCAGAACAGTTAAGTAAAAACAGGCAATCATTTAATGATGCTCTTTTCGGGTATTATAGCATAAAAACAAAGGATATGTGTTTAAAGGATACCGGTTTTTCGGAAAAAATTACCGCATTTGACGGAAAATCCATAAAACCCGGAGACAAAGTGATTCGTTTAATTGCGTTTAATAGAATCCCTGCACAATTCAGAAACTTTAAAATCAACGTCAAAGTTAAATCAGACATAATTCAAAAAATTGTTGATTTCAAATTCATAAGGTTCGAGTATAGGCATTCCGGTCATCATTTCGTAAAGCCGAAAAATAATAATGACTGATCAACTTATCGGAGGATTAGGATGCCAAGGCTTTTTATAGCGCTTCCGTTTGATGAAGCTGAATTTAAAGAAGAAGGATATACAGAGCCTGGAACTCTGCAGCACGCACATACCTACTTAAAAAAATTTAATAAAGAATTAAAAGTAGTTACCCCTGAAAACTTCCATATTACTTTAAAATTTTTTGGTGAATGCAACGACAAAACAGCCGGAAAAATAATGGATAATTTTCAGAATATTAAAGCATTAAAAAGGAAATTAACTTATTCACTGGCAGGTGTTGGTGTATTCCCGAACCTGAAAAAAGCTGATGTTATCTGGGCAGGGCTGAAAACTGATGAATCAGTAATAACCAAACTTCTTAATGATATTGATTTTTTTGCTTCAGACCTGGGATTCAAGAAAGAAAAAAGAAAATTCGTACCACATCTGACACTTGCAAGAGTCCGCAAGGGAATGTCGCTTAATGAAAGTTTAAGACAATATATAGTAGAAAATAAAGAGACATTCTATTGTGAATCAACTTTCAAAAACATAGTCCTTTTTGAATCAAAATTGAATCAGGACGGCGCGATTTATACGGAACTGCAGTCGATTCCTCTGATCCAAACAAATCAAACTGCAATAGAAGAAGATTAATTATATCTTTTCAGGATATTTGGTTATATTCCTTATATCATTATACAGAGGCTGCAGTTTTTTATAAATTTTCAGATATACTTTCTCAAATAATTCCCTGTAAATATCGCGGGTGTCTGATTGCGGAATGAATGTATCTTTCACGTGTGTCATACTCCTGATTGCGGATTGAAAATCCGAATGGTATTTCAACCCGACTGCAGCATCAATAGCAGCCCCCAATGCTGATGTTTCATATGTATGCGGCCTTTCTGCCGGCATATCAAAAATATCAGCAGTTATCTGCATCGCTACTGAACTCTGAGAACCGCCACCTGATACCCTGAGCTTTTTAATCTTAATTTTATTCCTCCTGGCTGTTCTGATTGCACCCTCCTTCAATGCATAGGCAAGTCCTTCAAGAATTGCCCTGTAAATATGCGCGCGCGTATGTACATCACCGAAACCGATTATTGCTCCTTTTGCTTCTGAACCCGGCATCTTTACTCCAGGAGTCCAGTAAGGCTGCAAAGTCAGTCCCATAGATCCGGGCGGGATATCTTTTATCAATTCATCAAACAGTACTTCAGGAGGAATCTTTCTTTTTTTGGCTATTTGAACTTCTCTTAAACCGAATTCCCTTTTGAACCAGCTTACCATCCAGTATCCTCTGTAAATCATAATTTCCGAATAATACAATCCTGTGATCGCGCTCGGATATGGAGGTATGAAAGGTATAACTTCAACATATTTTTCATTATTGGTCTTAACTGTGGCAGTTGTACCGTAGCTGACGCAGGCTGTTTCAGGGGTAAGACAGCCGGTTCCTAAAAGCTCGCATGCCTGGTCCGTGGCAGCAGCAATTAAAGGCAGGCCCTTTGGAATTCCGGTTTCCTTTGCTGCAGCATCGGAAATATGTCCCAGCATCTCAGTCGGCTTAACCAGGTCCGGAAGCTTGTCCCGCGGTACAGGTATCCTTTTATAATAATTGTGAGATGTGGGAGTCCACACCTGATTCTTATAATCAAAAGGTACAAATCCTACCTGATTGGCTGCTGAATCTACCAGTTCTCCTGTCAGTTTGAAAGTTAAATACCCTGACAGGAAAAGATATTTATACGTTTTATCCCAAATATCAGGCTGATTCTGCATAAGCCAGTTTGCTTCAGCTTCTGTAATTGAATAATTGACTGCATCGAGAAGATTTATTGCTGCAAGAACAGGTTTAAGATAAAAAGGCGGCCAGCTTACATTATTCGCCGCTTTTCTCTGATCCAGCCATACAATAGCAGGCCTTAACGGTTTCCCGTCTTTATCAATATTTATCATTGTGCAGCGCTGGGTTGTTAAAGTAACACCTTTGACAGCTTTTTTAGGGACTTTTGTATTCCTGAATAAGTTTCTGCATGTAAGGCAGAGCATTTTCCAGAAATATTCAGGTTCCTGTTCCGCCCATCCGGGATTACTGGAGTAATACGGTTCAATAGGAGTTTTGACAATATCAACGATATTTCCCAGAGGATCAATAATAACTGCACGTACAGACTGAGTACCTGCGTCAATCGAGAGTATACATTCATCAGGAATTTGTTTTGCCATGTTTTTATGCGGATAAAGATAATTTGATTTACTGTTTTTCGCCTAGACAACGCTCGGCGGATATACAAGCCGCTTCCCGGGATAAGCCGGAAGAAGCAGGCAATATTACATAATCAGCCTTATAAACAATTCCTTAAACCGTACGGTGATATAAGAATTAAAATAAACCAGCGAAATAATGGTATATAGCAGCAGCCTGATTTTCGTTTATACCTTCAGATATAATACGGAAAACAGGCTCTGTATTTGAAGGACGCAAATGGACCCATCCGCCTTTGAATTCAGGATGATTTTTAAAATCGATTCGCAGGCCGTCAATTGACGATATTTTTTCATTACCGAACTGCCCGCTGATATCCTTCAAAATCTGACTGTTATCCTTACCTTTCTTCAAATCGATCTTGCCTTTTTTCATAACGTACTGAGGAATACTTTTAACAAGATCTGATACAGTTTTTCTGTTCTCAGCCATCATCTCAAGAATATATCCTATACCTGCAAGACTGTCCCTGCCCATATTTATCTGGGGGGAAATAACGCCTCCGTTCCCCTCTCCTCCTATTCTTGCACTGCTTTTACGCATTTCCTCTGTTACGTTTATTTCACCGACTTTTGTACGTTTGGCAACAGATCCGTACTTAACAGCAATATCTTCAATTGCTTTTGTAGTGGAAAGATTAATTACAACCTTGCCCTTCTTCTTTGAAAGCAGATGTTCTGTTACAAGTGCCAGGGTATTTTCTTCACCGATAGGTTTACCGTTCTCGTCAACAACAGCAAGTCTGTCTGCATCCGGATCCTGGGCAAATCCGACATCAGCACTGTATTTTTTAACAGTCCTTGCAAGAACTTTCAGATTTTCAGGTGTGGGTTCAGCCCCTCTGGGAAAGGTGGAATTTATATCACAATATAACGGAACAACTTCGCAGTTTAATTCTGAAAGAAGAGCCTGGGTTATTTCTGATCCAGCGCCGTTTACAGAATCAAGGACAACCTTATACTTTTTCTTCTGTATTACATCTGCATTGACGGCTTTCAGCACTTTTTTTATGTGAACGGCAAATGAACTGTCATTAAATGATGTTTTTCCGAATTTATTCCACAGAACATATGAAGAATCTTTTTCCATAAGTTCAAAAAACTTCTGTATTTCTTTTGCGTTTAGAAAAGTACCTGTGCGGTTTATAAGCTTGAAAGCATTCCACTCAACCGGATTATGCGAAGCTGAAATCATTATTCCGCCGTCAGCTTTCAGCTCCTTTACCATTAGTTCAGTAGTAGGAGTGGGAACAATACCGATGTTTATTACATTGCATCCTGAATACACAAGCGCAGACTCAAGCATCTTTGAGATTGTTTCACCGGTCGGGCGTGTATCTCTGCCTATTACTATAGTTCCCTTTTTTGTATATCTTGAAAAAGCCGAGGCGACTCTTATAATAAGTTCCGGTGTAAACGTTTCACCGACAATTCCTCTGATCCCGGAAACACTTTTCATTAGCTGAGACATAATAATTATCTCCTTCTGCTTCTTCTTGTTTTTTTTCTTTTTACTCCTGCGTGAGTATCATATCCGGGTTCTTCATCATTGTCAATACGCTTTCTTTTAGCTGTCTGCTGAGGAGAAGATGAAAGCGGAATACCGCCGCCACCGCCGAACTGTTCAAATTCGGCATGATATTCATCACCAATAGGAGTGAAATCTATTTCCTCTTTCTCTTTTTCCTGGATAACTTCTCTTACCTGTACCTTGAATAAGTATTCAAGAATATCCATTTTGAGCGCATGCATCATTTCCCTGAACAGTTCCATTCCCTGTATCTTGTATTCAACAAGCGGATTTCTTTCACTGTATCCGGCTGTCCATATACCATCGCGAAGCTCATCCATTGTCAGCAGATGCTCGCGCCATTTACTGTCAATAGCCTGAAGAGATATTAAACGCTCAAGCACTCTCATCTCATCATAGGAAATTTCTTTTTCTTTTGATTCATACTGCTTATAGAGTTCTTCAGAGATAGCATCCTGAAATTCCTTAAAAGAAAGAGAATAAGGATTTATAACATCATAGTCAATATCCAGCATAAATTTAGTTTTAATAAAGACTTTAAAACCGTCGAGATCCCAATCCTCGGGATGTCTGCGGCCTTCAGTATAAATATCTATAAGAGCCTCAACAATTTCTTCAATATAGTTCTTTATTTTCTCTGAAATATCCTCCCCTTCCAGTATCTCATTTCTTTCCCTGTAAATGAATTCTCTCTGTGAATTCATTACATCGTCATATTCAAGAAGATGTTTCCTTATTTCAAAATTTCTGCTTTCAACACGTTTCTGAGCATTGGCAATAGCTTTACTCACCATCTTGCTTTCAATTTCCTGGCCTTCCTCCATGCCCAGCCTCTGCATAACTCCGGAAATTCTCTCTGATCCGAAAACCCGCATAAGATCGTCTTCAAGAGAAAGGAAGAAACGTGAAGATCCGGGATCCCCCTGCCTTCCGGAACGTCCTCTCAGCTGGTTGTCAATACGTCTTGCTTCATGTCTTTCTGTACCAAGGATATGCAGTCCGCCGGCATTTACTACTTTCTCATGATCCTTCGTCCATTCGCTGCCCATTCTGACAATATCTTTGGCTTTTAGCTTGTCCTGCCCGGACATTGCCTCAGCCAGTTCCCCGGCTGTAAAAAAATCACCTTTAAGAACAGTAAGATTAAAATCCTCCCATAATGCCGTATCATGCAAAGGGACATGATTCGCGAGTTCATCAATATACATTTTACGTCCGCCCAGTACTATATCCGTACCGCGGCCGGCCATGTTTGTAGCAATAGTAACAGCACCGGGCCTGCCCGCTTCAGCTACAATATTTGCTTCCCTTTCATGATATTTTGCGTTCAGGACATTATGAGGGATACCTTTTCGTTTGAGCAGGCTGGAAAGAGTTTCAGATTTTTCAATTGATATTGTACCTACAAGTATCGGCTGTCCATTACCGCTAAGCTCTTCTATCTCATCAACAATTGCAGAGAATTTTTCTCTTTCCGTTCTGTATATCTTATCCGCATTGTCTTTCCTTGCCAAAGGTCTGTTTGTAGGAACAACAACAACGTCCAAATTATAAATTTTCTTAAATTCAATCGCCTCTGTATCAGCTGTACCTGTCATACCCGCAAGTTTTTTGAACATTCGAAAATAATTCTGAAATGTAATTGTAGCGAGTGTCTGGCTCTCCCTTGCAATTGTAACATTCTCTTTTGCTTCCAGTGCCTGATGAAGTCCGTCAGAATACCTTCTTCCGGGCATTATTCTTCCGGTAAATTCATCTACAATTATTACCTGGCCGTCTTTTACAACATAATCTATATCCTTGTGAAAAATAGCATGTGCTTTTAATGCCTGGGTAACATGATGGACAAGCTCGATATTATTGTTATCATAAAGGTTATCAATTTTTAACAGCTTCTCAACTCTCTTTACGCCTTCTTCAGTTAATAAGGCATTGCGGTCTTTCTCGTTAACTTCATAATCCTCGCCCTCTCTTAGGCCTGGAATTATTTTATTTACAAGATAGTACTTCTTGGTGGATTCATCTGTTGATCCGGAAATGATCAAAGGGGTTCTGGCTTCATCAATAAGAATTGAGTCGACCTCATCCACTATGGCATAATTCAGAATTTTCTGAACTTTTAAACTCTTATGATCCACCATATTATCACGGAGATAATCAAAACCAAACTCATTGTTGGTTCCATATGTAATATCACAGGCATAGGCTTTCTGCCTTTCAAACGGGTCCATATCATGCTGAATAATACCTACGGTCAATCCGAGAAACTGATATATAGGGCTCATCCATTCCGCGTCCCTTCTGGCCAGGTAGTCGTTTACTGTAATCAAAAAAGCGCCTTTGCCGGATAAAGCGTTCAAATACATAGGCAGCGTAGCTACAAGCGTCTTTCCTTCACCTGTCTTCATCTCGGAAATTCTGCCTTCGTGAAGCACTATTCCGCCCATCATCTGAACGTCAAAATGCCTCATTCCGAGCGTTCGCACTGATGCTTCTCTTACAACCGCAAAAGCTTCAGACAGTATATCGTCAAGAGTCTCACCTTTCTCCAGTCTGCCCCTGAATTCACTGGTTTTCGCTGCCAGTTCCTGACTGGATAAATTCTTTATTGCGTCCTCAAGAGAATTTATTTTATTAACAATCGGACGAAGCCTCTTTATATCTCTCTCATGTTTTGTGCCGAAAAACAGGCTTAAAATCTTATCGAACATTATTTCTCCCCGTTAATATAAAATTAAATCGTTTCTGTTTACAACTTCATCAAAATAAGTACCTAATAAAATATCTTTTATTTCACTGGTCTTCTTGCCGGTTATCATTTTAAGTTCATCAAAATTATAATTTACAATACCTTTCCCGATTACCTCATCATTACTGTTTAAAATATCCACTGCATCACCAAGATCAAATTGTCCCTCAGACTTTGTTACACCTGAAGAAAGCAAAGATTTTTTTCTATGCCTGAGCGCTTTTAAGGCCCCCTCATCAATCCATATTTTTCCTGAAGATTTCATATTAAATGCTATCCATCTTTTCCTGCTGGAAAGAGATTTATCGCAGCCTACAAAAATAGTACCGATATTCTCTCCGGCCATTATCCTGGATAAAATCTTCTCCTCCCTGCCGTTCGCGATAATCATCATTTCACCGCATTTCATGATCATTTCAGCAGCTTTTACTTTGGAAAGCATCCCTCCTGTACCGTGAATCGAACCTGAACCTCCGGCCTTATTAATAACTTCCTGATTTATTTCAAATATCTCTTCAACAGGCTTCAAATCATTCAAATCATTATAAAAACCGCTTACATCCGACAAAAGAATAAGAAGATCTGCTTCAACAATATTGGCTACATGAGCAGAAAGTATATCGTTTTCCCCGAATTCTCCAAGTTTAATTTCTTTAACTACAACCGAATCATTTTCATTAACTATAGGAACTATATTCATATCAAGCAATGAATTAAATGTATGCCTTGCGTTTATAAAACGCCTGCGGTTTTTTACATCATCTTCCGTAAGGAGTATCTGACCAACTTCATATCCATGCTTAAGAAAACATTTTCTCCACTCATTCATTAAAACAATCTGTCCGACAGATGCAAGGGCCTGTTTCTTTGGGATTGTAATATTCTCCCTGGATATTTGTAATGCACCTGCTCCGGAGCTTATTGCTCCGGATGATACAATCACGACAGAAAAACCGGATTTCAAAAGCAAAGTTATATCGGATGCTATATCTGCAAGTCTCCGCCTTGAAATTTTGCCGTTCTCAGTAATTATGGAGGATCCTATTTTTACAACAATTCTTCGGGTTCTTTTTATTAGCTTTTTACGAGGCAAAAATTATCTCCATCTTATACTTTATCAGAACATTCCGGTACAGTAAAATATACCGGTATGTCTGATAAATAGTTTCAAATTAACTTATTGGCAGCTATCAGCTGCACGGGATCAGCATTATTATCAACAATATACATTCCGGAATAACCGAGCCCTAAACTGAACAATCTTCTAAAAGGTATTTCCAGAAGATGACATATAATTGTACGGATAACACCCGCATGAGTAACAATCAGTATATTACCCTTATTTTCTTCAGCTATTTTAGAAAAAGCCGGTATTACTCTCTTTTTTAAATCATTAAAGCTTTCCCCTGCAGGAGGCCTGTAACCGGTAATATTCTGTCCTCTTTCTTCCCACTGCTGTTTTCTTTCGGCCTTAACTTCATCAAATGAAAGGCCTTCCCATTCACCGAGATAAATCTCTCTAAGTTCTTTTATAAGTACAGAATTTTCCGATCCTGTTATAATCCTTACAGTTTCAACACATCTGGTCAGGTCGGAAGAATAAACATAATCAAACTTTATACAGGATAATTCCTTTTTCCAGCTCTCAGCCTGCAGCCTGCCTTTTTCGGTTAACGAAAGGTCAAGCTGGCCTGTAAAACGCTTTTTCCCGCCTGAATCGATCTCTCCATGTCTGAGTAAATAGATCATTTTTTATTTTCTTCTCTATACTCATTCAGTAAAATATCTAGCTTCTTCCCGGAAATATTCTCTATACGTTCTTTTATTGTTAAAGCACTGTTAAGCCTGTCACGAATTGCGTTTTTAACTTCGATATTATCAACTGATTTTATTTTATCATTAAATCTTGACTCAAGATCAATAATTTTTGTTTCATCTGTCAGTTTATCTGCAAGATATATAATCTGAGATGCATCAATTACTGTTTCAGCTTTGTCAATCTGAATATTCATGTGAGTTTCAATAATTTTTGCGACTTCAGGAAACCCCATTTTCCCTACAATCGATGCACCTAAAGCAGCATGATTTTTCTCTTTTCTTGCCAGATCATGCAAAAGACCGGCAGCAGTTATCAATTTCAGATTCTTCTGAGAGAAATCAGCCTTTTTTGCCAGAAAAACCGCAAGCCTTGTAACAGCCTCACAATGATCTACTATATGACTCTCTACATTATATATACTGATTATTTCCCTGCATTCATCAACTGAAGGAATACCGGAACTTTCATAAAGTTTTGACAGATTGAAATAATCATCAGGAGTATCGCAGTCAAGCAGAATACCGTTATCCGCGACCCTATGTTCAGTTATATTTGTATACTGACTTAATAATCCGGCAAGACCGCCTTCTCCGTTATACCCCAGAATATCATGCACAATATTACTGGAAAGAAGAGGAGGATGCCCACGCCTGTTCTGAAAAACAGGATAAACTACATCTGAATTATTATTTGAGAAAGCATCCATCAAACCCGTAATTGTATACTTCCTTATAAGAGGAATATCAACAGGAAGCAGAAAAAAAGCATCACATTCTGACAATGATCTTACTCCGGCTAATACTGAAGAGAACATCCCCGTTTCATAATCAGCATTATATACTTTATTAACTTTTAATTTACTTAATCTTTCAGATAATTCATCACTTCTGTGGCCTGTTACGACGGTTATGTCTTCAATACCTGAGTTTAAAAACAGGTTAATTACAAATTCAATTATTGTCAGATTCCCGAACTTTAGAAGAGGCTTAAAAGCTCCCATTCTGGAAGAAAATCCAGCAGACAGGATTAAAGCTGAAATTTTTTTATTTTTCATTTTGATCTTTAAATTTTATAATTCCATAAATTTCTTTAATAATAACTGTTGTTTTTAACATATTATTAAAGGAATTCAATAATATGTTAAAAACAAAAAAAATTATGTTGTTCGTAATGAGACATAAAATAACCACTTCAAACATGTTTCAATATATAATAAATTACAAGAATTTTTTGGAAGTAAAAAACACATGAGTTTATGAATAGAAACTGAATAAATATTTAAATATTTGTCTTATTTATGCATTATTTCCCTATAAAATACAGGCATATACTATTTAAACCCTACTTATTATATACTCTAATTTTATAAAAGTTAACACTTAATGTCTTAGAATTGCTTATTGGCAGTTAAAAATTCGAATATAGAAATCAGAATAGCTGAACATTTAAAACAATTTTAACCGTAAATAAGAAAATTTATATTCAGAGTGTTAGTATAAATAAACTGAGAAACTTTATTTTCAGACTTAATCCTGATTTTTACTTGAAAAATTGAGTCTATCTATTTTCTTATTTGTATATCAAGACAAAGGTTACCTTATAATGGACAAAAAAAGAATCAGCATAATAGGCATAGGCGCAACCGGAGCTGTACTTGCGGCAGCGCTTCTGAAGCAAAATCCTGATGTAATGTGCATAGACACTAAACCCGGACTGGATGAAGCTCTGGCTCAGGACGGAATTAATATCAGCGGTGCTATTTCAATTCAGACTCAGGTAAAGAACTTTTCCCCTTCAATCAAAGACTTAAAAAAATACTCTCCTGACCTTATTTTTATTTCTACAAAAACTTATCACCTTAATATTATTCTGAAAGAAATAGAAGAAATATATGTTCCGGGTATAAAGATCATAAGCACTCATAACGGATTCGGAACCGAAGATGTAATTGCTGAAAAATTCGGGCCTGAATCAGCTTTCAGAATGTCTCTCAATATGGGTGCTTCAATTAAAGATTCCAACAATATTGAAGTAGCATTTTTCAACAAACCTAATTATCTCGGAGCATTAAACATCCAGAACAATGAAACCGGGCTCATCATAGCAGACATGTTTACAAAAAGCGGAGTAGACACAGAATACGTAGACGATATCAAACATTATGTCTGGAGAAAGATGATCACAAAATCAAGCCTTGCCGCTATCTGTGCAGTTACTGATATGACAATTAAAGATGTCATGGAATATCCTCCTACCAGGGAAATCGCGCTTGGCTGTTTTAATGAAGCTATTGCAGTTGCAGCAGCTTCAGGCTACGATCTCGGCAGCGATTTTCTTGACAATGCACTTGCCTATCTTGATAAAGTCGGTTCGCATAAAGATTCCATGTGTTATGATGTCGAGAACAAACTTCCAACCGAGATTGACTTCCTGGGACAAAAAGTTGTGGATTACGGAGTACATAAAGGAATTCCGACTCCTTATACTGCAGTAATGACTAATCTTGTTAAGACTATGGAGAAGAAGTACTTATATTAAACAATAATATTGCTGAAGAAATTGGCTGTATCAAATTCCATATAAATAGAAAAAGGTAAATAATACGTAAAAATAGAATCAAATCCTTGATTTCTTATGTCATAATTCCATTTCAATATTACTAATTAAGCCGGCTTTACTCAGCCGCATTTTCTCCTTCCATAGCAAAAAGCGCAGCGCCAATAGCTCCTGTTAACTGGGGATACTCGGGAACAAGAATTTTCCTGCCGAGTTTTTCTTCAGCCATTTTAACAAGATACAGATTGTGAGCAACAACGCCGCCTGTCATGACTACATTTTCCGTAAGATTATCCATTTCAAGAACTCTCTGAATTACGGAGAAAAACAATCCTTTAACAATATCCGTTACTTTTTTACCATGCCTGATATTTTCCAGAACCTCTGTAGCGGCAAAGACCGTACAGAAACTTCCGACTTTTACCATATCTTCCGACTGGCTTGCAAGCTCATTCATCTGCTCAATGGGAATATCAAGACGCATGGACATTTCCTCCAGAAATGCACCTGTACCCGCGGCGCATTTACGGTTCATTTTGAAATTTACCCGTTTGCCTTCTTTATTGAGCTTGATTATCTTGTTATCCTGTCCGCCTATATCAATAATTGTAATTTCCTGAGGAAAATAATAATAGCAGCCTTTTGCATGACATCCGATTTCTGTTTTAGTGTCATTAGTATATGATACATTCTTCCTGCCGTATCCGGTAGAGACTGTCCTCTTTATATCCTCTTTGGAAATTTCCTCCATTTCGACTGCAGCCTTAAGGCATAGATCAGCAGTATTGGTAAAATCTGTTCCTGAATGCCTTACATCAAACCCTACAATTTCTTTTTCGTTGTTTAATATTACGACTTTTGTTCTTGATGACCCGATATCAACACCGGCATAGTATGACTGTTCTGACATTATAAACCTCTTTTTTCTTTCTGATGAGCGAGCTGACTGATATGCATTACTTTTACCGGAAGGTTATTTTTCTTTATACCGTCCATAAGCTGTATCATACATCCCGGGCATGATGTTGCAACAACATCGGCTCCGGTCTTCTTAATCGACTCTATTTTCTTTGCCTGTATGGCGCTGCTTGCCTCAGGATTTGTTAACGCGAATGATCCGCCAAGTCCGCAGCAGGCGTCCGGATTTTCCATCTCAATAAACTCAATACCCGGCAGGCTTTTTAATAATTTACGCGGTTCAGAGCTGATCCCCTGCTTCCATTTTAAGTGGCATGGATCATGATATGTTACTTTCAGTTTTTCATTACCCTCAATATTTGACTGATAATCCTGTTGAACAAGGAATTCACCGACATCCTTTACTTTACCTGCGAGCTCAGAGGCTTTTGTCTTAGTTTCTTCATCATCAAACCAGTTGACATATGATTTAAGTGTTGAACCGCAGCTCGCGCATCCTGTTACTATATAATCATAACCTGAGAATGATTCAATATTACACTTTGCCATATATTTGGCTGTTTTAAAATCACCTGAAGCATAAACAGGCAAAGCACAGCATGTCTGTTCAGGATACTCAATTCTATATCCCGCATCTTTGAATAAGGAAAAAATATCCGCTCCGGCTTCAGCAAAAATAAACTCAAACAAACATCCTGCAAAAAAAGCAATACGCGGTTTATCTGTTTCAGTATCTGAATTACTGTTTTTCTGTATTTTCTTAATTCGTTTTGCAAGAAAAGGCACTGAAAATCTTGGAGATGAAATGCCCTTTACCATTGCTGAAATTATATCAGGAAAATGACGTACGGGTTTACCTTCTTTTACTGTAAGTCCCGGAATGAATGATAATAAACGTCCGAACCTGGCAAAGAAGGATCTATGCTTCAGTAATAATCTGAAGATAATACGCTTGAGTAAAGGAAGGCCTTTTAAGTCAGCGTATTCTTTTCTCGCATTCAGCGTAATGGCATTTGTAGCAATATTCGCCATACATACGGACTCGCAGCGCCCGCATAAAAGGCAGTAATAAAGTGCGGATTCATAGGATTTATCAGCTTTGATTTTATTATCCTTAAGCATCTGTATAAGCATGTTTCTTCCGCGCGCCACGTGGCTTTCGGAAAAGTCAATATTATAAACAGGGCATCCTGACATACAGAAGCCGCATTTCATACAGGTTTCGGGATTATCTTTTAAAACAGGAAATGCCATATTATTGCTCCCAGATTTTGCCGGGATTCAGTATACCCTTTGGATCAAAGATCTTTTTAATACCTTTCAGAAGATTAATCTCGTCTCCGGAAATCGCATCTTTCAGAAATCTCTGCTTTTCAAGTCCGATTCCATGTTCCCCTGAAATAGCTCCGCCTAGATTTAATGCTGTTTTGAACAGTTCCTGAACAGCCTTATCTGCTCTTTCGTAATGTTCTGTATCTTTCTTATCCGTAAGTACAGTAGGATGAAGGTTCCCGTCTCCTGCATGTCCTATTATTACAACCTCAACATCATATTTCTTTCTTATGTCTTTAACGCGTTCAAGAAATTCGGAAATTTTGTTCGTTGGCACAGTAACATCCTCTGCCAGTGCGGTCGGAGCATTTCCATATATCGCAAGAAAACCGGACCTGCGGGCTCCCCATACCTTCATCGCATCTTCAGCGTCTTTTGCTGCCCAGACATCTTCAGCGCCCGCCTCTTTACAAAGAGCTACAACGTCCTCTTCTTCTTTTTTTATAGACTCAGGAGATCCGTCAACTTCAAAAAAAAGAATGGCATCAGCATCAGATGGAAATCCCATTCCGGTTATTTCATTAACTCTGTTTATTACCCAGTTGTCAATCAGCTCAATCTTTGCAGGTATTACACCTTTTGACTTGATCATATGGACAGCATTACCAGCGTTGGTTACATCATTGAACACGGCAGTTATTGTCTGACTTGCTTTCGGTTTCGGAACAAGTCTCAGTTTGATCTTTGTTACAGTACAAAGCGTTCCTTCAGATCCGCAAACGAGCTGTGGAAGATCGTATCCCGTGACATTTTTCATTGTATTGCCGCCAATATCTATGATGCTGCCGTTGGCAAGTACGATTGTCATTCCAAGAATATAGTGTTTAAAAACTCCGTATTTTACTGCATACGGCCCGCCTGCTCCTACAGCAATACAGCCTCCGATTGTTGCAGCAAGAAAACTCTGCGGGTCCGGGGGAAAGAACAAATTTCTCTTTGCAAGTTCCATATTCATATTATTCAGAACAACACCCGCTTCAGCTGTAACTGCAAAATTCTCCTCATCTATTTCCAGAATCCTGTTCATTCTGGCAGTACATAATACAATACCTCCGGATGACGGCACAGGCCCTCCGCTAAGGCTTGTACCCGCTCCGCGCGGAGTAATTGGAATAGTATTTTCGTAAGCAAGCTTCATTATATCAGAAACCTGCTCAGTTGTCTGCGGAAAAACAACTACATCAGGCATTGACTGCCAGTTGCATGAACCATCATATGAATAAGAAGCAAGATCGGCAGATGACAGTAAAATACCGTCATCTCCGACTATTTTCTTAAGATCGCTAATTATGTTATTATTCAGTTTCATTATTGCTACTTGTTAACAATGTTAATATTTTTCAACCTTAAAAGCTTCTACGCGAACAGACCTTCTTTGTCAGCGTCCTTCTGAGAGCGTTTTATCAGCAATTTACACATCTGTTCTGTTATTTCAAATGTCATATAATTATGATTTGTAAGAATCCACCTGGCTTTTTCATTTGCTATTATATCCGGATCTTCACCATTTTTGGTTCTCTCAAGCATTTCATTATGATATGCTTCAGTTGCTTTTAACGAATTCTGCAGAAATGTTTTTGAATCTCCGTCAATTACGCCAAAATGGCTGAGAGCGGTTCTTTTACCGGGAAGCTCAGACATCCTTTTAAGGCTAGTGCAGTACTGTTCTAGTGATACGAAATACTCTGGCCAGAACTTATCAACCTTCGGGAAATAAAGTCCTGCAGCATCTCCAACAACCAGATTGTCTTCACTGTCTTCAAAAAATGCGATCTGACATGGTGAGTGTCCGCCGATCCTATAGATATTCCAGAATATTCCTTTACCAAGGTCAATTTTATCTCCTTCATCAACTATCATATCAATTTCGAATTGAAAGCCTTCTGATTTTGGAGCAAGGTCGTTTGTTTCACCAATTTCTTTCAATCGTTGAGAAATAAACGCATCCATATCGTAAAATCCTTCAAGCACCTTTTCGTTTCTTAACAATTCAGCAGCTTTTTCAGTACCTACAAGTTTTGTATGCTCCCATCTCGGCATTAAATGCGGAACAAGTCCTATATGGTCTGAATGTGAATGCGTAAGAGCAATATATTTTATCCGTTCCTCCTCCACACCGATCTCTTTCAATTGATCCAGCACTAAATTAAAAGCTCCGCCGGTTCCTCCTTCCATAAGCATAGCGTCATCACCTATTGATAAATATACCGGGAAGAAAGGTGTACCGAGTTGGTAAAAATTTTCAGTTATTTTAACCGGTTTTATTTTTTCCATTGTTTTTTCCATTTTTATTTTTTTCTCCTTTAATACATCATAAAAAAATTTATTTGTTTTCAGCAAGCTGCTCAATAAATGCTTCAACATTTGTATTTGTCTGCTCATCAGAAAGCATTCTCAGGTCGTTTAAATCGCCGTTAATAGTAAGACACGGAATTCCTGTTTCCTTTGCAAGTCTGTTAGATAAACCGTAACGGCAGTTTGTATTATTAGGACAGGTTTTTGCATCGTGATAGATTATACCGTCAATCTTGTAAAAATCAAGTTTGTCCTTAATATAATCTTCTTTATATTCATCAGAACGGACTATGAAAAGTTCTGTATATGCCCTTGCCATACTTTCGAACGGGTTACTTGAATCAAGTGCTGTAAAAATCCATGAACTGCAGTATGTTGATGCCAGAACGTTAGCCTGAAGTCCTGCAAAAAGTTTAAAATGATTGCTTAGTCTTCCCCATACAGGCATTCCGTCCCAGTAAAGTCTGAATTTCTCGTCTTCAACCGCGCCTTCTTTTTTGATTACTCTCTCTTTCATTTCAGCAAGAAGCTGTTTGTATATTTCATTAGCAGCCTGTGTTCCTCTTCCTACAACAGCAGGTCCCATCAGTGTACATCCGTCGAAGAATGTTAATGGAGCAGGAACAGCGGCAGCTGTTTCAAGAACTTCTTTCCATAGATCAGAACATTCCCTGGATAAACCGACAACTTCTTTTAATTTATCAATATCAAATTTAATTCCCGCGACTTTTTCAAGAGGCTCAATCAATGCCTGCATCTGAGTTGAAATATCCTGAATATGAGCATCTGTTATTTTGTTAACACCCACATGACCGTTAACACCTATATTCGGAACACCAAAATGATCCGCGTAATAGTCAAACCAGTCTTTTACGTCACGGCACTGATTAGTATTATAAACCAGAATATCAGGTTTCGGAACGCTCTGTATTCCTTCATATGCTTTTGATAAAGGTGTAGCATTATTTATAAATGCTCCGATGTCAGCAGTCATGTAAGAACAAACTTCAGGAGAATATCCTACAGCTACTGCATCCGGAATCATATCTGTTGCCATACGAGTTGTTCCAAGCATCGCCGCGTGTGTTTCAGGAAAATAAACAAGATATCCCATTGCTCTTAAAATCTCAGCAGGGCCGACGCTCGTACACCATGCAATTTTCTTTTCCCCTGATTTTGACGCATTATCAAGTTCATAATAATAATCCGCCATGAATTTTCCCATATCTTTACTTGTCTGAATAGGCCGTCTTGCCACTTTTTTTTCTTCAGGCATATAATCCTCTCCGTTTATTTTGTAATATTTTTATTAACTATAGTTGATTATTTTTTATTTTAAGAAATTAATAAAAAAAGCCGTGGGTTTTGCTGCCCACGGCTTTTTTTATTATTATGTCAGGAAACATATTAATCCATGAGCAGTCCTCAACTATTTAGATAGTAATAATAATAATAGTAATAATAGTTAAGCGCTCTTAATAAAGCTTTCATACTGTTTCCGGATTCAGCAATGTTTTAATTAATAATCAAAT
>JAFGDQ010000098.1 GCA_016932015.1 Spirochaetota bacterium
ACATAACAAATCCTTTCATTAATTTTTAAAAAGACCGGGATATTTTAAAATTTTTATACTATTTTTTTATATTTTATAAGGCAAAAAACTCATGAGAGAATTGATAATAAATATAGGAAGAATGAAGACTGTTTTTCTTGTTACAACTGTTTGTGTATTTATTTCTGTTTTTATTACTTTGCTTGCAATTATTGTTTTCAGGATTTTTTCCGTTTACCTGAATGTTTCTATAGGCCTTACTATAGCGATATGCGCCCCTGTTATTGTGGCCCCTTCGATAACATTTTTACTGACAGGGATGATTTTTGAAATTCATGAACTTGAATTAAAAATGAGGCTGCTTGCCACTTATGACTCACTTACCGGGATTCTCGGAAGGCGGGCTTTTATGGAGCAGACAAATTATATATGCCGTTTCTCGGAAAGACAGGGGCTGGATTTTACACTTCTTATAATTGATCTGGATCATTTTAAAAGAATTAATGATGAGTACGGGCACGCAGCCGGAGACAGAGTCCTTGAGGAATTCGGCAGAGTCCTGAAACAGGTTTCCCGTGAAAGCGATCTGGCCGGAAGAATAGGCGGGGAGGAATTCGCTTTGTTTCTTCCTGTTACAAGTGAAGAAAATGCCAGAATTCTTGCAGAACGAATTCATAAAGCAATTAGTGAAAGTGTTGTGGAATGTAACGGCAGGCAGATTAAATATTCCGTAAGTATAGGACTGGCTTTTTTCCCCAGGACAGTAAATAACATCAAAATCGCCCTGAATTATGCTGATAAGGCACTTTATAGCGCCAAAAAAAACGGCAGAAATCAGACAGTTGTTTATCATACGGATATGGAGCAATAATTTAATCTTTAATCCAATTCAGCCATATTTTTTTAACATTGAATGATTCTCGTCAGCATTTATGCAGTTATTGACGGGAATTATTAATTCTGACAAACTGTTTTTGTCCTGAATACCGGTACCTGCTGAATCCTGCTGTACAGATCTTCCTGTAATTTTGCTAACCGTTTTTTTATACTCCATCAGTTTTAAGATTATCTGCTGGTTTTAGAACAAAAAATCGATTCAGATTTCATCAATGCCAGTATTATAGCTTGAAAAATAAATGCAGTTTTTTATACTGACATTTTAAATTTAGCGCCCTGTTATACTTTTTTTAATCCTGCCTTCAGTAATAACGATTAACAGTTAAGCTAAAAAATAAAGATATTATATATTAAATGATAATACGGGGAACATCATGGAAAGAACATACTTGATGGATTTATTTAAGGAAAGTATTACCAAAAACTGGGATTTAACGGCATTTACCGATTATGCCGGAAAAGATGATTCCGTAAAGTTTCGTGACATTGCATTAAGAATTTTTGAATTACATGAGATTTTTTACAGCAGTGGAATTAAACCCGGAAATAAAATTGCCGTACTGGGAAAAAACAGCACTAACTGGGCAACTGTTTATTTATCGGTAATTCTTTATGGTGCAGTTATAGTCCCGATTTTGCCTGAATTCAGCCCTCAAGAAATACAAAATATATTAAATCATTCTGACACTGTGATGATGTTTTGTAATGATGATATTTTCAAAACACTGTCCGTTTCAAAAATTAAAAAAGTAAAGACCATCTTTTCTTTAAATAGCTTCAATGTTTTGTCCGGCGGAAAAAATAAAACATTAAATGAGGCAGGCAGCAGAATCCGGTCATTGAAAAATGAAAATCCGGTTATTGATACCGGGTTGTTTAAAAGATATGTTAAACAGACAAAAAAATCGGATGATGAGCTGGTTTCACTCGTTTATACTTCAGGAACAACCGGTTTTTCCAAAGGAGTAATGCTGCCGCAGAGAAGTCTTAGAGCAAATATCATATACGGTCAGGATAATATGCCTCTCACTTCAGGTGATAAAATTCTTTCCTTTCTTCCTCTTGCCCATTCATTCGGATGCGCTTATGAGTTTTTATTTCCATTCAGTCTGGGATGCCATATAACGTTTCTGGACCGTATTCCTTCTCCGACAATTCTTTTAAAAGCGTTCTCGGAAATAAAACCAAGACTGATTTTGTCTGTACCGCTTATTATTGAAAAGTTATATAATAACAATGTAAAGAACATTCTTGAAGGCAAAATGAGAATTCCTTTAAAGATTCCCCTTGTCAGCAGGCTTGTAAAAAATGTAATCCGTAAAAAACTGGAGGATGTTTTTGGCGGCAATTTTGTGGAAATAATAATCGGAGGAGCTTCAATAAATCCTGAAGTTGAAGATTTTCTGCGCGATATAAAGTTCAGATATACAGTTGGCTACGGAATGACCGAATGCGGGCCTTTAATCAGTTATGCAGGCTGGAAGGATTATGTGCAGCATTCCGTTGGCAGAATAATAAATTTTCTTGATATAAAAATCGATTCTCCGGACCCGGCTCATGAGGCGGGGGAAATTATGGTTAAAGGACTAAATGTAATGGAGGGATATTACAAAAACAAAAAGGACACTTCTCTATGCCTGTCAGAGGACGGCTGGCTTGGTACGGGGGACCTTGGAACAATAGATGTCTCAGGTAATATCTTTATCCGCGGAAGAAAAAAGAATATGCTTCTCGGCCCGTCCGGACAGAATATTTATCCTGAGGAAGTTGAGGCTAAGATGGACACTCTTCCATTTATTGCTGAATCTGTTGTAGTTCAGAGAAACGGCAAACTGGTCGCACTTGTCTATCCTGATATGGAAGCAGTAAAAAGAAATGGAATTGATAATTCAGAACTTGAGTTAAAGATGGAGGAAAACAGAAAACTTGTGAATTCAATGGTATCTGCCTATTCTTCCGTCTCGAAAGTAGAGCTGGTTAAGGAGGAATTTGAGAAGACTCCTTCAAAAAAAATAAAGAGGTTCCTGTATACCTGATTAACCTTTGCTTAGAGAGGAAAATAAAACAGTTAAATATTAATTCTGTCGGAGTATGTAATGGCATTATTTCATGTAAATGAGCAAACCTGCGTTAAGGACGGTATTTGCGCGGAAGTCTGCCCTGCTCATATAATTAAGTTTAAGGCAGGGGAATTTCCGTCTCCGATTCGTGGAGCTGAGGAAATATGCATAAGATGCGGGCATTGTGTTGCAGCCTGTCCGACAGGCAGTCTGTCTCACAGTGAAATGCCGGCAGATGAATGTCCGCCAGTCAGGAATGAGCTGCTGTTGTCATACGAACAGGCTGAACAATTTCTGCGCAGCCGTAGATCCGTCAGGGTATATAAAGATAAATCTGTATCTGTAGATGAGCTGTGCAAACTGATTGAACTGGCAAGGTACGCGCCTACAGGGGCAAATTCACAGACAGTTGAATGGCTTGTTCTTGGCAGCAGGAACGAGCTAAAAAAACTGGCAGGTATTACAATTGACTGGATGCACTGGATCATGGAGAACAAACCTGAAGCAGCAGCTGTTATGAATCTGGAGAAAACGATAAAGGGATGGGAAACCGGGAAAGATGTTATCTTCCGCAACGCACCTGCTGTAGTAATTGCGCATGCTCCTGAGGCGGACGGCAGAGCTTTCGTATCCGGAACAATAGCACTGGCTTATCTTGAGCTGGCTGCAACAGGCATGGGGCTTGGATGCTGCTGGGCCGGGTATTTTCAGTATGCTGCTGTGAGTTACCAGCCTATGATCGATGCTATAGGACTGCCTGAGGGACATGTGTGCAATGGAGCTATGATGGCCGGTTACCCGAAGTATAAATATTACAGACTGCCATTGCGCAGGAAGCCTCCAATTATCTGGCGGATGTAAAAATTGCTTTTATAACGGGCAATTTCTTACTGATAAAGAATTAAATAGTGAAACAGATAAATTATAATACGGATAATTATTATTCTATCAAAGGTGGAAGGATGAAAAACAGAAACATATTGATTATAGGCGCTGGAATAAAGGGCTTGTCAATTGCGTATCAGATACTTTCAAAAAATAAAGACGCAGCTGTTACCGTGGTTGATAAGGAGCCTCAAGGTGTCTATCATATGTCTGACAGCAGTCATAATACTCAATGCGGCCATTCGGGATTGTATTACACTCCCGGTACACTGAAAGCAATATTAAATCAGCATGGTTTTGAACTGCTGAGGGATTATATCATAAACAATAAACTGCCGTATAATCCATGCGGGAAAGTTGTCGTGGGTTACGGCTCTGAAAAAGATAATAATCTTCTCGATAAATATTATAAAAACGCGCTGGGTAACGGACGGCCGGCGAATAAAGTCCGAATGCTTGATGGAGATGCTCTCAGGGAAAAGGAGCCGCTGCTTTCAAAAAATATAACGTCTGCTCTGGAAGTTGATGATCCGTATCTTTTTGACGCGAATTCAATTTTAAAAAGCCTTGAAAAGGATGTTACCGGCCGCGGCGGTGTTATCAAACATAATACAAAAGTAAAAGGCATTTCCTCAGGAGATAAGGACAGGCAGTGGACAGTTAAAACCAGCAAGGGTGATATAAAAGCGGATTTTATTGTAAATGCCGCAGGCGCTCAGGTTGACCGGATTGCAAAGATGGCTGGCGGAGCAAAGTCATGGTTTATATGCCCGGTTGTCGGTGTATACAAGGATATAAAGAATACAACTGACATGCCTATAAGCCATATGATTTATCAGGTCCCGTCAGATCCGGAAATACCCTTCCTGGATCCTCACGCAATTGAAAGTCACGGCGGTATTCATTTCGGGCCTACAGCCATGGTAAAATTCGGTATGCGTGAACATTATTCAGGCAATTTTTTACCGCATTTGGGAGATATGATAAAGGCTCATTTCAATCCAGGTACATGGTTTTTTTATATGAAAAATCTTAAGAATATGCCGCGGGAAACAGGACGTCATTACAGTAATAAAATTTTCGCAAAAGCCTGTCAGGGAATGCTTAATGAATCCAGATTTAAAATTGATCCGTCTGCCTTGAAATTCTACAAAAGAGGAATACGCGGACAGCATATTTCTTTAAAAGGAGTAATAAGCAATGACTTTGGTCTGGAAAAACATATGATTCTCGGAGAATTAAGAGGCATTACCGATATCAATCCCGGCAGTCCCGGATTTACAGCAGCTTTGGCTGTTGGCCTGGTAATAGCTGATATAACAGCCAGTCCGGAAAAATATATGAATATTGATTTCTCTTCAAAGCATTTTCTTGAGAACGTTAAACATCTGCTGGAGAGTGTAAGAAAATAATTATTATTAAATAATTGCACTATCCGGCATTTTAGTATTTAAAAATAAACTAAGCCGGGTAAGCTGATACAGGAAATCCAGTGGAGTTCCACAGGATTTTTTTCTTTTTATGCTCTATTAAATTTGGTGAATAAATTTATCGCGCAGTGGTTAGCTTGCAGTTGATCAGTTTTGGATTGATAAATCAGCAGTCTTTTTTGTAAAAGCAAATGATCCTGTTTTTTTATACCTGCTCAGAAATGTTCTGAGCAGAATATGTGCTGAAATACCGTGAACCCACATTCCAATTGTAACAACTGCCCAGATGCTTGGAAGTCCGGCATTAAAAATTATTCCGAATACGTAAACCAGCGGAATTGTGTACAGAAAATGTTTTCCACTGTTAAAGAGAACATCAAAAATGCTGTAACCTATTCCAACGAAAAAACAGATTGTTGACATCCAGATTGAAATTCCGGGGAGATACCACGCGAATATCCGGAAAAAGACTATTAAATCTCCCGTTATTCTGGATGAATCACTGGCGCGTGTAAAAACCGAAGCCAGTTCCGTGGCGAAATAATACATGGCGGCAGCCATTATCAATGTAATGAAGAAGCTTATTTTAAATCCGAAATAATATATGGTTTTCATCTTATGATAATCCCTGTTACCCAATGCTGCCGCAGCAATAGGTCCTATGGCATAAGGGACTCCGTATGTAGGTAATAATAAATACGTAATATTCCTGAATCCTGTTGTGTAAACTGCTACACCGTCTGTACCTGCAGCGATTGAAATTATGGAAGTAAGCACAAAAACCATAAATGAAGTGGATGCTTGTGAAAGTGTAACAGGCAGTCCTAACTTTATTATTGAGAGGGAAAGCTGCTTATCGAATTTAAAATTTTTAAATTTTACAGAAACGTATGTATTTTTTTTCAGGAAGTACCAGTAGAAAAAAACCGAGCATGATACTGACAATGAAACAAGCGTTGCCAGAACAGTTCCGTAAATGCCGAATTTGAAATAATAAATGAATAATGGATCCAGAAAAATATTTAATACTGTTCCGGACAAAGATGCAATCATGGCGCGTTTTGCATCTCCTTCATTCATGAGCATACCGGATGAGGTATGATTAAAAACAAGTAATAATATGACAGGCAGATATAAAAGTCCGAGATTATAAACAGTGTTAATAAGTCTGCCTGCTCCCATAAACAGCATTATTGATTTCATGAAAAGAGCAAATATTACAATAACAGGTATTGAAATTATAAGAGCAAAAATAAATGTATGGGCTGCTGTCCTGTCAGCCTGTTCCTTATTATGAGCTCCAATAAACTGGGCAATTCTGGTTCCCCCTCCTGTACTGAGTCCCTGAGCTACGGCATACAGGAAAAAAACAAAAGGAAGCAGAAATCCTATTGAGGCAAGAGCATCAGCACCAAGTCCTGATATCCAGAAAAGGTCGGTTATCTGGTAAATAACAGTTATGAGCAGAGTGAATGAGTTAGGTATAGCAAGTCTGATTAGAGCCTTTTTGGGAGTGCCAAGAAGATTTTTTACTCCTGCTGAAGTATTTGCAGGGTCTTCATTTTCCATTGTATGATTATTGGCGTTCCGGATAAAAGGAAGAAGAAATTAAAGCCGGAAAGCAGTATTAAATTTAAAATATGGATTTATATCTTTTGTTAGCTGGAAATGTCAAATCAAAAAGCATGCTCCGGGAACGCTGCTCTGATTACAGAGAATGAAAAAGAATTACTATTACTATTTTGCCGGACATTTTAATAATTTTATTTTTTTTATAGAGCTTTTGTCCGGATTTTAATCGGAAAGTAATTCTTATATTGAAGAAAAAATTCAGATAAGTTTATCCGGAAGATCTCTCCAGAGCTCAGGTACTGTTTTGTATTTTAATAATTTATCAGTAACATTCTTTACCGGCGCTGTGAAAATGGTATCATAAATAAATTCACCTGCAGATATGTCCATGTGAAATGCTAGCTGCTCTTTTTCAATGGAGAACTGCGCATTTACCCCTGGTTTATTGCCGCGAGCATCAACCCTGATCCATTTTTCTATTGACGCAAGATAAATCCCGTTAAGTCCGTGCAGGATCAGTTCATTTTCAAAAGGCGGGTCACGTCTTAAAACCTGGTAGCAGAATCCGGACGGTATTCTGGCTGCACGCAGCAATGCTGCAAGCAGATGGCTTTTGGCATAGCAGCTGCCGGTTTTATGCTTAAGAACATCACTTGCCACACAGGTAACAATTTTAATTCCTGCATCATTTGAATGCGAAATTTTATCTCTTACCCATTCGAACAATACCCGCGCTTTTGCTGTCTCATTCCGAATGCCTGCGATTAGTTCATATGCTGTTTCAATAATCGCGGGATCTTTCCAGTTTATAATTGAATCAGCAGTAAGATAATTTTCGATTTTATCAGATTCCGGTTTCATCTTTTTTCCGTATAAAAATTGGTTATTTAAGTTGCCTAAAATGAAAAAATTTTAAAATATATTTACTGATTTAATAAATAGACAGAGTATTAAAATTATTTTTAAACAGTTTAATTATATATAAAAATTACAATTTATATTTTTTGAAAAATCAATTGAATTTTCTTTATGCTTGCAGAAAATCGGAAAATAATAAAGAAGTTCAAATAAGTGATATCAGTTAATATTTTTTATTAAATTACGAAGGTTGAAATATGTCAGATAACAGTAAAGTTCGCGGTCCGGAAATAAAAGTTTATAAGCGGGTTGATCTTGCTGAACTTGAAGCCCATGTTTTTTATCCGGTAAACATGGTAGGTTCCGATAAAAATTCATGTTTTATTTTTTTCCATCCCGGAGGATGGACAGAGGGAGAGCCTTTATGGGGCTATGATGTATGCAGACATTTCGCTTCCAGAGGAATGACTGCAATATCCTTTGAATACAGACTGTCTTCACCTGAAGGCTATACTCCTGCTGACGCGATTTCGGATGCCGGGTCGGCAATTGCCTGGACAATGGAAAATGCAGCTGAACTGAACATTGATCCTGACCGAATTGTGGCAGGCGGAATTTCTGCAGGTGCTCATGTAGCCGCAAGTGCTGCTTTTATTGAGGATCCGGATAGTAAAGGCTGCAGCTCCGCGGTTAAAGCCGTTGCTTTGCAGTCAGCTGTTGTAAATCCTGTAGCTTTGGGACAGGAGTTTGTTAATCTGCTTCATGGCGCTGACCCTGAAAAATATTCGCCTTTTCATCACATAAGGCCCGGCCTGCCTCCGGTGTGCCTTGTGCATGGAACTGCGGATGAGATTGTCCCCTTTTATACTGCTGAAGAATTCACAAAGAAAATGAAGGAAGCTGGAAACCGATGTGATCTGCATCCCTTTGACGGAACTGATCATTTCTTTTCCAATTATCCCGACGGCACAGAAGTGTATAAAATTATGGATGATTTTTTTGCTTCACTTGGATACATCGAAGGGTAAAAATATTATTTGATTATTTACGTATTGAGAGGATTTTTAACTATAATAGCATTTTGTGATTAAATTGGGGCCCGAAATTCGTTTTAGCAGGTTCATAGAATTTCATACTCAATCAAAGACATCAGACTATTTCTATGTTCCATTTATCAGCGCATAATAATTTTATCTGACTTCCGGTTTCTATTTAAAGTAATCGAATGTAATTCACAATTATGAATATAACTGCAGCAAAGAACTGCATTTGATTTTTTAAATGATATTATGATTTTTAATTGATTTTTAAACTGCCGAAAAATAAAAATGTTAATTCCTTGTACTGATGCTTCTAATCGTATAATGATAATTCGTCTTTAGCATAAATTTCCCGGTATTTAATCCGAGTCAGCCCCTAAAATTTTAAGCAAATTAATTCTATTATAAATAAAGGTATTTTCATGGGAACTGAGATAATTTTTTTGATAATTTATTTTCTGATTATAGTAATACTCGGATTATATTCTTTTTTCAGAATAAAAAACAGCAATGATTTCTATACAGCAGGAAAATCAAACGGTGTTCTTTCCGTCTCCGGCAGCATGCTCGCGACAATTCTGGGAGGATCCGCAATACTGGGTACTGTTAATCTGGCTTCCTCAAAGGGATGGGCTTCCGCGTGGTGGATAATCTGCGGAATCGTTGGTCTGGCTGTACTGCTGCCGCTTGCGAAAAAGGTAAGGAAATTCGGGAGATATACTCTGCCCCAGCTTATAGGAGATTTTTACGGGAAAGAGGCGGAAGTCATTTCATCGATTATGATACCGGTTGCGTGGGTGGGAGTTGTCGCAGCTCAGATAATAGGCGCTTCAAAAATACTCGTCAGCTTTTTAAGCATAGAGTACACAACCGGGGTTATTATAGTCGGATTTATTTTTATTGCCTATACAATACTCGGCGGACAAATGTCCATTATCAAGACAGACCTTATACAGATATTTCTGATTCTTTCCGGTGTTTTCATTACATTTCTTTTTGCGGGAAGTTCCGCAGATTTTCAGACAAGTAGTCTGACAGACCTTGGATTTCCTTTTAATGAGAAGTTCGGAATTTTTGACCTTGTTGTATTACTGCTCACATTTTCTACTACATATTTTGTGGGCCCGGATATTTATTCCAGGCTGTTTTGCGCGAAGGATGAAAAGACTGCGCAGAGAAGCGTTCTTGTTACGATCATAGTTTTGATTCCATTTGCTGTTTTTCTTCCCTATCTCGGCGTTTTCGCAAAAGCGAATTTTTCCGGGGAAATGCAGAATTCAGCGGCATTGATAAATGTCGCGTTCAATGTGCTGCCTGAATGGGCACTTGGTTTAATGGCAGCCGCGCTTCTTTCAGCTGTAATGTCCTCTGCTGATACTACTCTGCTTACCGCATCAGCGATATTCAGCGAACTTTTTACGGATATGGAAAAAAGCAGATCTATTTTAATGACAAGGGTCATGATTTTAATACTTGGAGTTTTAAGCATTCTTTTCTCTTTATATGTTACCTCAATTATAGGGTCGCTTCTGATCGCGCTCACTATATTTTCGGGAGCTTTCATAATTCCCACTGCTGCCGGACTGCTGAACTTCAGAACAAGTAAACTCAGAATTGTAACAGCCATTCTGGCAGGAGGCATTATTGCTTTAACCGGCAAACTGATATCAATGAAAGCTGGAATTGCCAGTCATGTAACAATTGGAAATGTCATTATTATTGCAGCATTTGTAATTAATGCGCTTGTGCTGTTTTTTCCGAAAAGAAAGCAAGTATAAATTTCTGAATACAGGATCAGGTTTGATAATACAATAAAAAACGGATATGAAGAACATATCCGTTTTTTATTGACAGCATGTATTATTTTTTCGGCGGAAAGGGCGGCATCTCCGGCTGATCCGACCTGTTGATTGATTTGAACGGGCCTTTAAGATTCTGAAAGCCCGGCCCCATAAGAGAGAATATCAGCGGGAGCGCGAAATCGCTGATTCTTTCCATTTCCTCCTGAATGACTGTTTCCGGTTTTGGAAAATCCCAGTTCATTGCTTTAAGCGCCTGCTGGATTATGACACCTGATCCGTGCAGCTCTTTCGCGTGCTGAATTGAATATACCATTGCCGCTCCGCAGTCTTCCGGAGGGACGAAGCCCGGATAACCCGGCATTTCCAGCGGCATATCCGCCATTGCGTCGCCCGGTCGTTTTGGCGGCATTTCCTTCAGCTTTTCCGGATTGAGCCGTCCGACCCCTGCGGGAATAAATGTGAAAACTCCTACTCCTGACTGATCCGCGGGACCCAGTTCATTCGCGAGCGACATCATCATGGATGTGGCTGCGGCTTTACCTGCGCTGTATATACCCGGCCCCATCGGATGATTGAATGCTGTTGAAGAATAAGTCACAACACCGTGTTTTCTTCTGAGCATACCCGGAACAAATTCCTTTATGGCTAGCATAACACCGCGTGCCGAGATTGCGTATGACTGGTCCATTTCATATATTGCAGACCTCATTATCGTATTGGAAAGCTTCATGTTCATGGCATTGTTCACAAGAATATCGACTTTGGCGAATGAGCGGAAAGCTTTTTCGGCCATCCGCTTCATGCTGAGCTCATCGCTGACATCCGTCATAACAAACAGTGCTGTACCCGGCTCATTCTCATCATTGATGAGCTTTTCTGCCGCGCATCCGGCTTCTGAATTGATATCCGCAATTATTACTTTGCATCCGGCCCATGCAAGGCTTCGTGCAATTCCCAGTCCAATGTTGCTGCCGCCGCCTGTAACAAGCGCGACTTCACCTTTCATCGAACCTTTATCTATTCCGGATTTGTCCATTGTCAACGGTTCAATATCAAGTATATTATCCATTTTCCCTCTTAAATCAGATATAGTTTTGTATTCTTTTATTCCCGGCATATTATTTGAATATTCAGGAAATTTTTAATATTCTTAATAGACAAAAATAACTCAAGAAACAAAATATTGAAAGTCATTCCGGCAACTGTCAAACGCTATTCATGTCTAAATGGTATTAATTTCATACAGGGCGGCTGTATTTGAAATCTGTTTCTGATATGCGGTACAAAGCTGATAATATTAATATTGGAATTTTTAAAATTTTGATTTTTTCTTCACTTTTTATCTGCAGCTTTATTGATATATTTTTAATGTTGCGTTACTATTTGCCATAATAGCGTTTGATTGTAAAAAATATAAATCTAATCAGGAATAAAGAATGAATACGAATTATATAAACTGGAACTTTGATCCGGAAATAATAAATGTTTTCGGAATATCGCTTCGCTATTACGGCCTGCTTTTTGTAACCGGCCTGGTTGTCTGTTATTTTCTTCTCAGGCGGATTTTCAGGCGTGAAAATATTCCGGGGAAAAATCTGGACATGCTTACTGTTTATACTGTCCTTGGTGTTTTTATCGGAGCAAGGCTGGGACATTGTCTGTTCTATGAACCTGCATATTTTCTGGCTAATCCTGTTGAGATGTTTCTGCCTGTGCGCGTTCTTCCTCAGGGCGGTTTTGAATTTACCGGATATCAGGGACTCGCAAGCCATGGCGGAGTTCTGGGAATGTTTACTGCTTTAATCCTGCATTATGTGAAGACCGGGCAGTCCCTTATACGGACGCTTGATTTTATTGCACTTGCTGCTCCATTGCAGGGATTCTTTATCAGGACAGCGAACCTGATGAATTCCGAAATTATAGGAATGCCCACAGACATGCCGTGGGCTTTCATTTTCAGAAGGGTTGATAATATACCGAGGCATCCGGCTCAGCTGTATGAGGCTCTTACTTACCTGCTGATATTTATAATTATGATCTCTCTTTATTGTAAAAAATGGAATAAAACCGGTACAGGCGCTTTTACCGGAATATGCCTCATTCTTGTTTTTACAGCCAGGTTCTTTATTGGAATTTATTAAGGAAAATCAGGTATCATTTGAGAACAGCATGTTTCTGAATGTGGGGCAGCTGTTGAGTATTCCTTTTGTTGTTTTGGGGATAGCGCTGATTGTTTACAGTTTTAAGCAGCAGAACAAGACTGGGATTTGAATTCTTTTCTCAAGTATGAAAGAAATATTCTTAACTTAATGACTTTGAGAGTTCTGCAGGCTCTGCTTTTTCGCCAGATGCTTATGTTCTATGATGAATGAATCCACCCCGGGTGCTGATATTAATAGTGCCGCTCCTTTTGAAATAATATTAGATTTATTTAACTTCAATAAAAATCACTTACAATGTTCAGTGCTCCATTGTATGAAATCTGATTGACTAAAAAATTATTTCCCCTGTATCGTTGTCCGTTTGCCCCTGATTTCAAATTGGTCAAATAACATTACATATCTGTTTCAACAGATTTTCTTTTTTGCGCAGTTATAGGAGCTTACGGATAATAATTTGAAAACCGGGTTTCCGTGAAATACTATCAAAAGCGCGCTTAATAATATTAAGGAGTATTTTATGAAAGTATGCTATCTGAAAATTTTTACCGGTATTGCTGCAGGAATTTTGTTTATGTTTTCAGGGTGTTTGTGTGAAGATAGTGATTCAAAGAAAAGCCCCATTTCTTTGCCATATGAAGGTGAAACCTTCCTTATGGAATCAGGTTTTTTAAGAGGCCATGCTGTCAGTACAATTGCCTCAGTTGAAGTGTCTTTCGATGGTGGAGATTACGCAGCCGCAACAGGCACTACAGAATGGACTTTTCCACTTCCCGCGGGAGCTGTTTCGTGGAAGACAGGCTCTGTTCACGAGATAAGTGTACGAGGAGTCTACAGTGGTGGTGGTACAACAGATGAGCTTACAGTAACAGTACGCAAAGGCCCTAACCGCGATGTTAATGGAGACGGGTATCCGGAACTTGCTCTCGGCGCGTATCATTACGGGTATATAGAAGGCGATCCGGATCCGAATAATGAAGGACGTGTTTATCTGTTCAACGGCAGCTCTGCAGGCCCGGGCAGCTCTCCGTCACAAATAATAGAGTCGCCTGATCCTGACAATATTGCCGGCTTTGGCAAATATATTGTACTGGATGACTTTAATGGTGACGGATATGGCGATATGGCTGCGGCTGATCATGATTACAACAGTTACAACGGCCATGTGTATATTTTTTATGGGAGCAGTTCAGGGCTTGCCTCAACCGCAGGCACCACTCTTACGGGCGCATCAAACAGTAATTTCGGCTGGTCGCTTTGTTCAGGAGATTTTAACGGAGACAATTTTACCGATATTGCAATCGGTGCGCCTTATGATGATGGAGCTGTTCATGTGTTTTACGGCAGCTCCTCAAATTTTGCAGACTGCGATTTAAGCGCAGGAGGGACGGCCGATCGCTCTTATGCCGCTAGCATCGGTAGCATTGGGTCAGAGACTCTCGGTTCTTCAGTGATAGCGGGCGATTTTAACGGTGATGAATATGCTGATCTAGCCGCACTAGCCGGTGATGGCGGTTATGTAGAAATTTATAACGGCAGCAATACCGGACTTCCGGCTTCGTATTCGATCAGAAGGTCGTCGTCTCTGCAAACCGATACTTCTCCCGGGTGTCTCGCGTCAGGCAATGTTAACGGCGATGCCTATGACGATCTTGCTGTCGGAGCTGTGTCTTATGTTTCATCCACAGGCAGAGTATATGTTTTTCATGGAAGGGCTTCCGGAATTTCAGATACGGCTGATCCTGAAATTACACTGACAGGTGAATTTACTTCGGATCATTTCGGAACTTCACTTTCTATCGCTGATACCGACAAAGATGGTTACGGAGACCTGGCTATAGGTGCACGTAATTTTCAAAACAGCAGTTCAGGAGACCAGGAATACGGTGCAGTTTACGTTTACAAAGGCAGTTCAGCCGGCATAGAAACTCCATATTCTACAAGATTTTTTGAAGCGGCGGAGGAGATGGACTATCTTGGTACTTTAGTATATTTTTCAGATATTACCGGAGACGGATTCATTGACCTGTATTCACTCGCGGAAGGCTATATCTATGAAGGATCTGATACAGGCGATTTTTTCGGCAGGGCGTATTTGTATTCAGGAACTGCAGCCGGTATATCGTTTGATGATCCGTGGTATTTTGACGCCGAATTCAGCGTGCCGTAACAGTTAAGGCTTTTCCGGCGGGTTATTGCCCGCCGGATTTTGTATTTCAGCCGTATTCAGGCCGGGTTCTTTTACTGTCTTTCAACAGGAACGGTTCTGAAACGGAGTGGATACGGTTCAGATATAGAGGATATTGAGAAGAGGATACAATATCATGTCCTGTTTTATATTTTTTATATCTGACGCAATTGCCTGTAATATAAACAGATATAAAAAGATTATACCCGGTCATTCCGAGATTACGGGCTTTTCTTGTGTAAGCATACTTCTCCTCCTGCGTCATAGCCTGCCATGATTTCACTGCTGAAGCAAAGCTCTTGCGAATTTCTCTTTGTAATGCTGTGTCCGGGTTTCTGGGCACAACATATGTGCGTACGCATTGAGTGTTTCCCCTTCTGTAAAACACCGCGTTTCCAAATCGTCCGCTTATGGATTGTATTATCGGGTTAAGTGCTGCTGTTGCCATAAAAGTGCTCCGTCAATATTTGTTATTATTTTTTTCCTCTCTATATTATATACAAAAACACCTTACATTTTCCGGCATTTCAGGAAGTATTTCTGTAATTTTTTTAAATTGCGTACTGCCGCGAATTGACGTTTGTCCATGATGTTTTAAAAAATATGAATTAATTTTTTGTTTGCAGGATTTCTGAACCATGATTATTATGAATTGAGTTCAAATGAACTCAATTCATAATAATCATGGTTCAGAAATAAAAAAGCATTATCAATGTATTACATATCTCTTGTAAAAAAGGATTAAAGTATGAGTCCAGATGATAATAAAGCAGTTAAGCAAACCTGCGGTTGGGCGGCAGGTGATGCCCTTATGAAGAAATATCATGATAAAGAATGGGGAGTACCTGTTCATAATGACAGGAAACTGTTCGAGTTTCTTGTTCTTGAAGGGGCCCAGGCAGGGTTAAGCTGGATGACTATTTTAAAGAAAAGGGAGAACTTCAGAAAGGCATTCGATAATTTTGATTATAATAAAATCGCAAAGTATGATACGCGAAAGATAAATTCTCTGCTGAATGATGCCGGGATTATAAGAAACAGGCTTAAAATAACCGGAGCAATCGGGAATGCGAAAGCATTTCTGCAGGTAAGAAAAGAATTCGGAACATTTGATAAATATATCTGGGGATTTGTTAACGGAAAACCGATCGTAAACAAATTTAAGTCGCTTTCCGACCTTCCAGCAAGAACAGAGCTTTCGGATGCAATAAGTAAAGACCTCAAGAAAAGAGGGTTCAGGTTTGTCGGTTCAACGATTGTTTACGCGCACATGCAGGCAACCGGTATGGTGAACGATCATTTGCAGTCATGCTTCAGATATAAGGAGATAATCTCCCGATACAAATATTTATAAATGAATAATCGCTTTATCGTATTTTCCCGCGTGCAAGTGAAGCAACTATTCCGAAGCAGCTAAGGACTCCGAATATTATAAATCCTGTTTTTATGCTTATAAGAAATGCAGGGTGGTACTCAGGTGTTATCTGATTATGTCCAATATATATGGCGAAGATAAGAACCGCCAGCCCCATACTGAGCATTTGTCCTGTCAGCCGCATGGTCCCGAGCATTCCTGAAGCAATACCGTAATATTTTTTTTCAACAGAAGACATTATCGCATTTGAATTGGGGGAAGAGAAAAGAGCGAATCCAAAGCCTATAAGAATGAGCACCGGAACAAGGTATAACATTGATGTATCTGTTCCGACAAATACAAGCATGAAAAGACCTGCGGCGAGTATAGCCATACCGATTGACGCAACTTTGGCTGGTTCAATTCTGTCCGAAAGCCTGCCTGCGAAAGGAGAAGCAATTGTCATTATGACAGGCTGGGCAATAAGTATTGCGCCTGCCGCGGAAGGGTCCATGCCTTTTATATACTGCAGGTACAGACTCAGAAAAAATGTGATTGCGAAAGTCGCGCTGTAGTTGATAAGCGCGGCAAGGTTTGAGAAAGCGAAAGCTTTATTTTTAATAAAGAGACGTATGTCAACAACAGGGCTTTCCTGACGCATTTCCCATCTTACAAATATAAACAGAGTCAATACGCCTGCAAGAATAAGGCCTGTTCCCGCCATCTTCCCGAACCGTGACATTCCTGAAAAACCGAGCATTAACGCAATTACTCCAAGTGAATAAATAATAGATCCTGATAAATCAAATTTTTCTCCCTTAGCTTCGGACCAGTCTCCCTTTAATTTCAAAAGGGCAAGTGTGATAATTATTATGCCTAAAGGTACATTTACCAGAAAAATGCTTCTCCAGCTTAAATGCTCTGTAAGAAATCCGCCAAGGAAGGGGCCTAATGTAAGGCCGAGATAAGTGGCAGAAACCGCGATGCCGAGAGCTTTTCCTCTTTCCTGAGGAGGAAAAACCGAACTGAGAATTGCTATACCTGTGCCGAATATCATGGCAGATCCTATTCCCTGCAGAATCCTGAGAGAAATAAGCATTGCAGCAGTTGTACTTAAAGCCAGAAATAATGAAGATACGGCAAATACGAATATACCGGCTATATATATTTTCTTTCTGCCGTGTATGTCCGCGATTCTGCCGAACGGAACAAGAAACATTGCGGAGCTTAAAAGATAGGCAGTGGCAACCCAGCCCAGCGAAACCGCGTCCATTGCAAATTCCCTGCCGATTGAAGGCAGTGCTATATTTACGGAAGATCCGTCAAATGGAGCAAGAAATGATGATAATGTAACTATAAACAGTGTAATTCTTTTGGTTATTTTGTCTTCCAAGTTGTATTTCTCCTTGATATAAGGGGAGCTTTGAAAATTATTTATAAATTATACATTTAATAAACAGGTCCCGTTATGCGGTACTGCAAGTATAGTTAATTGTGAATTAAATTTATATTATATCATTCTGTCATTGTTTATTTGCACACTGAAAAATCAAGTAAGTTATATCTGTATAAAAGATGATATAAATTATAATAATAAATCACTTGAAAATAACGTGCACATATAAATCTATAGTAAATATAGTTTATGCGCAGAGATGTATAATTCAGGATATTGTTTTAATAATTATTTTCTTCAACATTCAGGGGGGATGAATAAATGTCAAAACTGTTCGAACCATTGTTTATAAATAAAATGGAAATAAAAAACCGGTTTGTGCGTTCAGCTACGGTTGATAATCTTGGAAAGGATCAGATTGTCAGTGAAGCTCAGCTGGATTTCTACAGGGAGCTTGCAAAAGGGCAGGTCGGCCTTATTGTTTCGAGCGGCCTGTTTCCGAGTCTTGACGGATGGGCTGCTCCCGGGCAGCTTGGAATACACAGCGATGATATGCTTCCTTCACTGAAAAAGATTACTGATACAGTACATAATAACGGCGGAAAAATTTGCGCGCAGCTTATGCACGCCGGATGGTTCGGCAATCCCGGACTCTGCGGATTTCAGACTGTGGGCCCTACTGCTATGGTCAATCCCGCAAACAATCTGAGCGTAAGGGAGCTTTCCTCGGACGAGATGGAAGAGAAAGTAAATGAGCTCATAAGCGCGGGTGCCAGAGCCCGGGAAGCGGGCTTTGACGCAGTACAGATTCATGCCGCGCACGGCTGGCTTGTAAGCGCGATTTTATCTCCGGTAACAAATAAGAGGCAGGACAAATGGGGCGGTTCAGCGGAAAACAGGGCAAGCTTTGTTGTAAAGGCTGTTGAAGGAATAAGAAAAGAGGTTGGCCCGGATTATCCTGTTCTTATCAAGCTCGGGCTTAAAGAATATCATCCTGAAGGCAAAAGCGTTGAGGAAGGTATAAGAACTGCAAAGATGTTTATTGCTGCAGGACTTGACGCGATTGAGGTGAGTGAGGGAGTTGAGGAAATACCTTTTCATCATATAAGGCCTGATGCTGCAAGCCCTTATTATCTTGATGAGTGCGGAGAAGCAAGGAAAGCAATAAGCAAACCTTTGATTCTTGTAGGCGGAATGAGATATCTTCCGGAAATCATGAACGTTGTTGACAGCGATACAGCTGATGCAGTTTCAATGTGCCGGCCTTTTATAAATGATCAGCATATTGTCAGAAAGTTTCAGGAGGGGGCTACTGATAAATCATCATGCATTTCATGTAATAAATGTATACAGGAAATGCAGTTACAGAACCTTCACTGTGTGTTTAATGACCGGCTGATTAATTATTAGATATATTCCTTTTTTGTTCACTTTTGAAGGATTATACACCACTAATAATGGCAATATCTCAAGGGATGATATGAACACTAATTAATCTACCAATGATATAAGTATTGAATTTGTATAAGTAAAGAAACGGATCAGACAAAATATGACGGGATTACATATTTAGTGTATCCTTACATTCAGCCCGCAGGCTTCAAGCTGCTTTTTACGCGCCTGCATAAGTTCTTCTTTTGGCGGCTCAGCTACAAATATCTTTTCGTTTTTAAGCAGCCGGTCATGTTTGGAAACTCCCATTTTGTGATACGGCAGCAGCTGGACAATATCCAGCGAATCCTTTATCTTAACAAGAAAATCACAGTATTTTTGAAAATGCTCTTCCGAATCATTAAGAAGAGGAATAACAGGAATGCGCATCCAGAAACGGCCGCCTGCTTCCGCAATTTTTACTGCATTTTCAAGTATGAGTTCATTGGGAACGCCCGTGACCTGTTTGTGAAGATCGCTGTCCATGCATTTAAGATCATAAAGAAAGACATCGGTATACGGGATAACTTTTTCAATTATTTCCCATTTGACATAGCCTGTAGTATCAACAGCAGTATGTATTCCGTTTTCCCTGCATCGTTTAAGAAGTTCAAGAGTGAAGTCCGCCTGATAAAGGCATTCCCCTCCTGATACAGTAACGCCGCCTCCGGATTCTTCAAAGAAAGGTTTGTCCCGCAGTATTCGATACATAACTTCATCAACTGTATAGTCAGTTCCGCACATATAAAGGGCATCAGCCTTGCACACTTCAGCGCAGGCTCCGCAGTCATTGCATTTTGACTTGTCAATCCGGGGATATGCTATGTCTTCCCCTGATGCTGATTTTGTGACGGGGCCTCTTGTAACGGCATCATTGGGGCATACGCTTAGGCAGCTGCCGCACGCATCAAGCCCGAGGCAGCGAATGCTCATCCAGTTCAGCTCTGTATGAAATTCCTGTGATTCCGGACTGTGGCACCATGCGCAGCGAAGCGGGCATCCTTTCAGGAATACAGTGGTTCTGATGCCCGGCCCGTCGTGTACGCTGAAGCCCTGTATATCATAAATTTTTGCTTTAATTTCTTTAGCCATGTTACACTTTTTGAATTATAATTTTGTATCAGGTTTAATAATATATATTCTGCAGCAGAAAAAGGATTATTACTGTATTTTCTGATAAGTAATATTCCCTTACCGCTTATAAAACCGGTACTCCATAATGAAATAAATCCGGTTTTCTGTAAAGTCTTATACATATATTGTTTTTATGTGAAGCTTTGATAAAGTCTGCAAAAATTAGATATACTTTTATTGAAAGCCGCGTTAAAATTACTATTGACGTATAACAGAATAATTTTTTATGTTTATATCAGATTTTATGAAATGAATTTACGTACTCGTATTTTTTTGTGATTTTGTTTCATGCTGATTGTTTTCCATTAAGAGTGCGGGATGGAATGCCAACCAAGGAGGAATTATTATGTTTAAGTTTGTTCCCATGTCTGACCGTATCAAACGCATTCGTGAAAAGCGCGATGTTTTCACAAGCGGACGCAATATGACTATAAATTCAGAACGTACTAAACTATACACAGATTATTATAAAGAGCATGAAAATGAGTATCCGCTTTTGAAGCGCGCAGGCGCTTTATACAACTGGTGCGCCGGCAGGCAGATAAATGTTTTTGACGATGATATTTTTGTAGGAACTCCGGGGCCTGATGAACGTTCCATGAGTCCTTATGTTGAGTGGAATTGTTCATGGATTTATGACGTTGTTAATGATACGGATGAAAATTTTAAAAAAGCATGGCAGTCTTCCAATTCGCTTTATATGAGCGATGAGCAGAGGGAAGTTTTCCGTGATGCATATGAATTCTGGAAAGACAGGAATCTTTCAAAGATGGTTGAAGGTGCTCTGACTCCTGATCTGCGTGATGCTATGGGAAACGGTTCAATTCTGAATGACAATAACAATCCGAAATTTTCCGGTGTTTCCGGCCTGCCTCAGGGGCATTATATTGCAAATTTTAATAAAGTTGTAAATACAGGCTTTGGAGAAGTCCGCAGACAGGCTCTTGAAAAAATTGAAGAGCGCAAAGGCAAGGTTTTCGGAAAATCCGCAAAATCGCATATATTCTGCCACGCAGTTGTCCGTATTTGTGACGGCGCGATACTGCTTTCAAAAAGATTCGCGGAAGCCTGCCGTGAAAAGGCAAACGGCGAGTCGGGAGAGCGCAAGAAGGAACTGCTTCAGATGGCTGATTCACTTGAATGGATCATGGAGAATCCGGCACGTACATACTGGGAAGGATTGCAGGCAATCATACTGTATCAGCTTATGCTGTCAACAGACGCGCAGCAGCACGGTCAGTCGATGGGAAGAGTCGATAAATATACGGGGCATCTTCTGCAAAAGCAGCTGGACGAAGGCAGTATCACCATGGAAAAAGCCCAGGAGTATTCCGATGCTTTTATTTTAAGAATAAGCGATATTATTGTATTGCCCGGATTTGTTGTCGATAATCAGAGGCTGATTGAATTAAACTCAAAAGGAATGAGCCTTTATTCTTCCATATACAACGGCCTTACCGCAACTGCAGGAATCGCTCTTACTCTTGGAGGGCAGAAGCCGGATGGCTCGGATGACTCAACTCCTGCTACCTACAGTCTGCTTCAGACATACGGCAGGATGAAGTTTGCGGATCCTACTGTCGCATTAAGGGTGCATAAAAACACTCCTGATGAGATCTGGAGACTCGGTATTGAGTCAAGCAAAGTATGCGGGGGAATACCCCAGCTGCAGAACGATGATATTATAATTAAAGCGCTCACAGACAGAGGAATGGCGCATGAAGACGCCTGCAATTACAGCATTGTCGGTTGCGTGGAACCCGCGGGAACAGGAAATGAATGGCCTGCCTGCGGTACAACAGGACGCGAATCCATCTGGAACATGATGGAAATTATTCAGCTTGTAATAAACGGGGGAGTAAATCCGAGAACAGGTGTAACCGCTCTTCCATGCAAAAAGCTGTATGAATATGAGAGTTTTGAGGAACTTAAGGAAGTCTTTAAAGCTGAAATGCAGTATATTCTGGACTGGAGCGTATCATATGCAAATATATTTGAAGTGGTTTACTCCCATTATTTCCCGTGCATTGTTGCTTCCACAATGATAGAGGGATGCCTTGAAAACGGCATGGATGTTACTGAAGGCGGTGCGAAGTATAATCGTACAGGTATGACAGCATGCGGAACAGCAAATGTAGGCGACAGCCTTATGGCTATCAAAAAGCTTTGCTTTGATGACAAGACTGTATCTTTGAAAGAATTATATGATGCATTACAGAATAACTGGGAAGGCTATGAACAGCTTCGCCAGACTGTTATTAATGAAGTGCCTCATTACGGCAATGACAATGACGAAGTGGATGAACTTGCTTCATGGGCACTGGGACTTTTTGCCGATATGCTGGCTGATTCTGAAGGCGCAAGGGGCAAATATTCAGGCGGTACATTTACAATGACAGCGCATATTTATCTGGGAGCAATGCTTGGTGCTACACCTGACGGCAGAAAAGCGGGCGAGCCTATTGCGGACGCGATTTCTCCGCGGCAGGGCTTTGACAGGAACGGGCCTACGGCTTACCTGAGGAGTGCTGCCAAACTGCCGCATCGCAGACTTTCAAACGGTGACCAGCTGAATATACGGTTTACACCTTCAACAGTTGAAGGAGATGAAGGCGCCGAGAAACTCAAACAGCTTATTAAAGCTTATTTCGCGCTTAACGGAATGCAGGTGCAGTTCAATGTTGTGAGTACCGCGGCTTTGCATGAAGCACAGGAAAAACCTGATGAACATAAGGATCTGGTGGTCCGGATTGCCGGTTTTTCCACTTACTTTGTTTCACTGGATAAATTTACGCAGGATGATTTTATAAAGCGTACTGAACAGGCCATATAGTTTGTTTGCAATATTTTTTTAGATAACTAATTAAACAATACTGCCTGTAATATAAAAAATAAATAGAAATTACTATCATTACTGTTTAGTAAATTAGAAAGCCGATATTGAAGATTTGAATAAATTATATATTTATTCAAATTACTTGCTGATTAAAGGAGATAATCATATGCTTTCTGTAAAACAAAATTTTCTCGAGACTATTAAAAGAGACGGAAAACCGGACCGGCTTGTAAATCAATATGAGAATATGGTGTTTTTCCCGGCGGATCCTGTAGCTGCTTATGCCAGAGGAAAAAGATTCAAGGGAATGGAACCTATAAGGGATAAATGGGGAACTCTCGTTTTATGGCCTGAAGATCAGATTGCAGCCATGCCTCATGTTACGGCTACTGACAAGGTTGTTCCGGATATTACTGAATGGAAAAAAACGGCAATTGCCCCGGATATAGTTGGCAATTGTTCCGATCCCGCGGTGTGGAAAAACGCACAGGAAGCGGTTGCGAAAATTGACCGTGAAAACAATCTTCTGATGACATTCATGCCTACCGGAGTATTCGAGCAGCTGCATTTTCTAATGGGATTCGAGGATACTCTATTGAATTTTCTGGAAGAACCGGAAGATATGATGGGGCTTTGTGAGTATGTCGGAGAATACCGGTATAATTATATGAAGCTGATAGTGGATAATCTTAAGCCTGATATTATGCTGACGCACGATGACTGGGGCAGTAAAAACAGCCTTTTTATGAGCCCGGATGTATGGAGGAAATTTATAAAACCCCAGTATGTTAAAACCTACGGTTATATGAAAGAACACGGTGTAATAATTCTGCATCACGCAGACTCTTTTCTGGAGCCTATAGTTGAGGATATGGTTGAGCTTGGTATTGATATATGGCAGGGCGTGCTTCCCCAGAATGATATTCCCAAAGTACAGAAGCAGCTTGACGGGCGTATGGCAATTATGGGCGGTATTGATGCTGCAATAGTTGACAGGGCTGACGCAACTGAAGAGGAAATCCGTGCAGAGGTCAGAAGGGCACTCGAAGAATACACACCGGGCGGAAACTTTATACCCTGCCTGACATATGGAGCTCCGGGCAGCATTTATCCTGCAGTTGATGAACTTTTTACTGACGAAGTAAATAAGTTTAATAAGGGAAGGTATGCTGAGCTGGCTAAGAAATAAATGCATTAATACAGATTAAAATTATTCCTTCTTGTGAAGCGGTAGCTGAATAGTTACAGTAAATCCAAGTAATTTACGCCCATGGAGAAATCTATGGGCTTTGTTTTATATCACCATTTCTTTAAAAAAATAAATTTTTTTTATTTCCGGTTTTTAAATATTTTACTAAAAATTATATAATATTACTTAATCCTACAAAATGTTTCAATAAATCAATGTCCCGTCTAATCCGCCTCAGGAGAGCTGCTGAAATTCATTTGACTTTTAATAAGTACAAAATGAATTTTAATTAATAGAGTTTATAATCATGGTTTTTTATTCCGGAATTTAAACCTTCTATGTGTTTTTTTATATTCCGGAAGCTGATAAATGATTATCAATAATTTAATCCGGCAAATATTCTTAAAAAATCATAAAGCTAAAATTTTGTTACCTAAATATTATGGAGGAAAAAATAATGCCATCAACAGATAAACCGAAAGGGTACGCGGGAAAAATTCTGCGCGTTGATCTTTCAAAGGGAACGGTGACAGATGAGTATCCTGATAATGATACTCTTAGAAAATATGTGGGCGGTACTTCACTGGGCGCGAAATACCTTTATGAGGAAGTTCCGGCAGGAGTTGAATGGGATGATCCTGAAAACAGAATGATGTTTTTCTCAGGCCCGTTGGGAGGTACGAAAGTAGGCGGTACGGGAATTTTTTCGATTATAACCAAAGGACCGGCTACGAATATGGCCGGGACTTCACAGGCAAACGGGTTCTTCGGAGCTTATATGAAATTTTCCGGTTATGACGGCATTATTGTTCAGGGCCGGGCAAAAGAATGGAGTTATATTCATCTGCATGACGGAAAAGCTGAAATAAAAAATGCGGAACATCTTGTCGGGAAAAATACATGGGAAACGGAAGATGCTATCAAAGAGGGAATTGACCGCAAAAGTAGTGTCTACTGCATCGGGCCAGGCGGAGAGAATCTTGTCCGTTTTGCTAACATAGTGGGAGATCACGGGCATGTCGCTGCTCACAACGGCATTGGCGCTGTTATGGGTTCCAAAAAATTAAAAGCAATTGTTGCGGAGCGCGTTCCGGGTTCCATAGAAGTTCACGATCCTGATCGTTTGTGGGAGCTTTCCAAAGCAATTTATGATATCGCGCTGAAAGCAATGCCTACATTGGGTGAAAACGGAACTCTGGACGGATATCCGATTCTTCACAGAATAGGGCAATTGCCGGTGAAGAACTATTTAACAAATATTTTTCCGGAATATGAAAAGTTCGGACCTGACCATGTGCGTACTGTATTCAATACTACCAGAACTACCTGCTGGGCATGCCGTTTTAATCATTGCAGGGAAACGGAAGTAACTGAAGGGCCGTACAAGGGGTATAAAGGAGAGGAACCTGAATATGAAGGAATGGCTGCTATGAGTTCTCTGATATGGCAGACAGATCCCGGTGCAGCTGTTATGCTTGGCGATATGACAGATAAGCTCGGAATTGATGTAAATGAATCCGGATATATGCTTGCATGGATAATGGAGTGTTATGACAGAGGACTAATGAAAAAAGAGGATCTTGACGGTATCGAAATGAAATGGGGTGATCCTGAAGCCGCGCTTGCAATACTGAAAAAGATTACCTACCGAGAAGGGTGCGGCAAAATATTCGCAGAAGGTGTTATGCGCTCAGCTGAAAAATTCGGTGGAGAAGCCCAGAAATGCGCTATTTATACAAAGAAAGGCGCAACACCCAGAGGACATGATCACAGGGGACGCTGGATGGAAATGATAGACACATGTCTGTCAAATACCGCTACAATTGAGATCGGCCCGGGGATGCCGGCTATTAAAGAACTCGGGCATGAGCCGCCTAAAGACCCTTTTGATCCTATTGAAGTTTCAACATTAAATGCTAAAGTCAGCGGACGCCGCGTGTTTGAAGATTCTCTGGTTATCTGTTTTCTGACAAGTCAGGATTTTAAGTTGGAAGTTGAGGCGCTTAATGCTGCCACAGGATTTGATTATACTATAGAAGAAGCTCTTGAAGTTGGAAAACGCGCCGTAAATTTGCTGCGTATGTTCAACGTACGTCACGGACTGAAAAAGGAGATGGAAGCTCCTTCCGAACGTTATGGTTCCGTTCCTGTAGACGGCCCTAATGCCGGAAAGTCAATCATGCCTCACTGGGAAAATTTGCGTAATAATTATTACAATCTGGTTGGCTGGGATCCTGAAACATGCAAACCTCTGCCTGACACTCTGAAAAAAGTCGGGCTGGAAGATTTAGTTCCTGATCTTGACCGTATATAAAAAATAAATTAAGCCTGCTCCTGAAATATTTCTGTTTTTAATGAATCAGCGAATATTTTTATTGCAGGCTCGCTTGGCTCTGCTGCGTCAAACTGTATCGCTGCCGCAGGTATCGGTACAATACGTATTATTGACTGCGATAAAGTGAAATCCGGAAATCTTAACCGGCAATTTCTTTATAATACTGAGGATATTGGTAAAAGAAAACCCATGCTGCATCAAGGAGATTGAAAAGCCTTAATCCCTTGGTTGATATTGATCCGGTCGATAAAATGATTACGGAAGATAATTTTTCCGGTCTGGTTTCAGGTTTTGACCTTATTATTAACGCCCTGGATAATCTGAATACAAGTATCCTGATCTTCATGATATTTTTTATTATAAAGACGGAACCCTGCAAAGTTTTATCGAAATATATGTGAATAAAAAAGCGGTAATCCCCAATTAACCTGCTCATAAAATTAAGGATGGTGATGAAATTCATCTAAGCATGACTATTGCAGGAGGATAAATGATACCTCTGATATAACATGCATTTTTTTGTTATCAGCCGTATATTATCATATTTTTATACTTTTTGTTTATTATTCTCTCCCTGTAAAATTTATTTAATATGTTCATTCTTAAATTAATGAAAATTATTATTTTATTCTTGACAATTTTTTCAATATTTTACTGGTATTATATATAGAACTCAGGTTTTAATCGGAATTTAATGAAAGAAGATAAATCAGAAACCAGATACCTTGTTCCTGCAGTAGATCAGGCTTCTCAAATACTATTTTGCCTCGCAAGCCATGATTCAACACATATGAGCCTGAATGAAATTTGTAAAAAAGTAGGTATTCATAAAAGTAAAGCCTATTCGATTCTTTGTACATTTCAAAAATATGGTATTGTACGGAGAAATGAAGCCGGAAAAGGGTATGCCCTCGGCTTAAGCCTGATTTCTCTTTCCAGAAAAGTACTCGATGATTTTGATATTCTGAAATACTCAGGGCCTCTGCTTGAGGAGCTTAGTAAGAATACAGGCGGCACAGTGACTCTCGGTTTGATTGCCGAGAACAGGGTGACGGTGGTCGCAAAGTATGAATTTTCCGCTGAAATTGGAATTACAATCAGAACAGGCCGCAGTTTTCCAATAACTTACGGATCTCACGGGAAAGCAATTGCCGCATTTTTACCTGAAGATAAACTTGATAATATATTAAAGGAAGAACATTTGTATTTTCACGGAAAATGTGATGAAGTTGATCTTAAAAGGCTCGAAAAAGAGCTCGCGCAATGCAGAATTGACGGTTATGCACTGGACCTGGGGGAAGTTACACCCGGGCTTAACAGTATCGCGGCTCCTGTAATTGGATTGAATTCATATCCTATTGGATATGTCGCACTTCTCGGGCTGTTTGACGCTGAAAAAGCAAAAGAGTACGGTCCGTTAGTTGCAGAAGCCGGGGAAAAAATATCACGGCTTGCTGCCGGGACAGATTAAAGCGTACATTGATTAATTTAAAAGAATAGATTTTGATATAATTCAGCAGGAATTGCAGGGAAATATAACAAGAGAGAAATATTATGCCTGATTCCAGTATGTATCTTGATCATTTTTTTCATCCGGAGTCAATCGCAGTGGTAGGTGCATCGGAGAATTCTCTTTCATATGGTGCACGTTACATTCAGGCATTAATTGATTTCGGATACAAAGGGAAGCTGTACGCGATTAACCATAATGGTGATAATATTCTGGGATATAAAATATTCCGGAAATTATCCGATGTTCCTGATAAAATTGATCTGGCTTTTGTTTCCATCCCGGCCGGATTCATTGCGGATATTATCAGGGAATGTATTGAAAAGGATATTAAAGCTGCGGTTGTTTTTACAGCCGGATTCTCCGAAACGGGGGAGCATGGCTGTGCTCTTGAGAAGGAAATTATGGGGATAGCAGCGGGTAAAATCAGATTGATGGGCCCGAACTGTTTCGGCCCTTACTGTCCGGGCGGAGGTATTACTTTTGTAACAGGTTCATCTTTTTCCTGTGAGCCGGGTTCAACCGCTTTGATCGCTCAAAGCGGGCAGCTGGCTGAATGCATAATAGGGCGTGCTTTAGGTGAGGGCGTAAGGTATTCAAAATTTGCAAGTTATGGAAACGCAATCGATATAAATGAGGCTGATCTTCTTGATTTTTTAATGCAGGATGATGAGACCAGAATAATCACATCATATATGGAAGGTGTTAAAGACGGATCAAGGTTCTTTGAAATAGCCCGCAATAATTCCGGTAAAAAACCTGTGATAATATGGAAGGCAGGATTGACAGGAATAGGTGCTGTCGCATCTTCTTCACATACCGGTTCGATTGCCGGTACAAATGATGCCTGGAATGCTTTTTTCAGCCAGACAAGCGCGATCAAAGTTACTGATCTTGATGAGATGACTGACACGACAGCCGCTTTTAACTGTATCCCGGAAGGGTGCGGTTCAAGAGCAGCATATGTAAGCGGCGGCGGGGCAGGGGCTGTAATTGGCGCGGATGCTTGTGAGATTTCAGGTATGCAGATGCCGGCTTTCAGTCCTGAAACGGAAGAAAGGCTGCGGGAATTATTCCCTGGAACAGGCACATCATTAAGAAACCCGGTTGATATAGGCAACCCTCATCCCTCCATTGAACTTCTGGAAGCTCTTCTTGAGCTCATGTCTGCTGATGAAAATGTTGATATCATTGTTGTAAGAAGAGTGCTGTTTTCAGTGAAGTTAAGCAGAATATTCAGCGGATCGACTGCACCTCCTGAAGAACAGCAGCAGACTTTGCTTGAAGTTCCTGTCAGAATAAAAAATAAATATAAAAAGCCTGTTGCCATTATACTTTCGGAAGATCTGACTGATGTTAAATCACTGGAGCTTGAAAAAGAAAGAAGAGAAATCCGGGATTATTTTTTCTCAAACGGTATTCCGGTTTTTCTTTCAGAGCAGAGGGCTTTCAGGGCACTTTCAAATCTCGCAAGATTCAGACAGCGTGCAGGAGCTGGGAATATTCCTGCAATTACCGGGAAAGATAAACCGTCGGAAGGCAGAGAAGTTTTTATTGAAATACTGAAGAATACCGGAAGCAAAATTTTCAATGAAATACAAAGCAAAACAATATTGAAAAAATACGGCATAAATGTAACTGAACCGATGCTTGCAAAATCGGAAAATGAAGCTTTGTCTGCTGCTGAAAAACTCGGTTATCCTGTTGTAATGAAGATCGTTTCTCCGCAAATAACGCATAAAAGCGATATTGGCGGTGTTAAAACAGATCTTCAGGGCAGTGAACAGGTGAAAAATGCTTATAACGGGATCATGAAAGCAGTCAAAGAGAAGGCTGCCGGTGCGTTTATTGAAGGCGTGTCGATTCAGAAGATGGCGGAACCGGGAATAGAGCTTGTTATCGGAATGACACGGGATCCTCAGTTCGGGCCGATGCTGATGTTCGGGCTTGGAGGCACTCTGGTGGAAGTCTTGAAGGATGTTTCCTTCAGAATTGTTCCTTTATCCGGTGAGGATGCTAAAAGTATGATTAAACAGGTCAAGTCGTACCGTCTGCTCGAAGGTTACAGAGGCCGGCCGGGTGCAGATATTGAAAATCTTGAAAAAATGTTATTGAAATTTTCGGAGCTCATTAAAGAGAATCCTGAAATAAAGGAGATTGATATAAATCCTGTTATTGCTTACAAAGACGGCGCTGTAGCTGTTGATGCGAGAATAATTCCTGATTAATCTGTTCTTTTAATAAAGTTTGGATTGTAATACTGTTTAAAATGGCAAAAGATCTTAAAAAACAGCTGAAATTCATAATTATGGAATTGCCTTTTTCTTTTATAGATGATAGTATGACTGATTCCGGAACTGAATTATCTGTTTTTCAGATTAAGATAAAGTTTGTAAATATTATAAATTATAAGGAGTAGTAGTAATGTTAGAAAAAAGAAATACAAATCCGTTGATAATTTCATGTGCTCTAACAGGCGCAGGTACTAAAAGGGAAGTGGCTCCGGCTGTTCCTTGTCAGCCTGCTGAGATTGCTGCAGATGTTGTTAAATGTGCAAAAGCAGGAGCTGCTATTGTTCACATACATGTACGTGATGATAACGATGTTAAATCAATGTCTCTTGATAAATTTACCGAAACAATTGAATTAACACGCGAAGCATGTAAGAAAGAAAATGTCGATGTTGTCATAAATCTTACAACATCAGGCGGGTCTTATGATGATGTTGAGAGAATTCAGCATCTTGAAAAACTTCGTCCTGAAATGTGCTCTTATGACAGCGGTACAATAAACTGGTCCAATAGCTTTGTTTTTGAAAATCATCCGCGTTTTCTGGAAAAACTCACAAAAGCTGTTCTTGAATATGACATTAAACCTGAAGTTGAAGTTTTCGATTCAGGTTTCATTGGCAATACTATGTTTTATATTAAAAAACACGGTTTGAAAGTTCCTACACATTTTCAGTTTGTAATGGATGTACCGGGCGGTATGGATGGTACGGTAAAGAATCTTTCCTTTCTTCTTGATATGATACCGGAAGGATCAACATGGTCCGTTACAGGTATAGGCCACAGTCACCTTCCTATGATTTTTGCTGCTATTGCAATGGGTGCTGACGGAGTGCGTGTAGGACTTGAAGACAATATTATTTACAGCAGAGATAAAGACGGTAACAAAAAGATAGGAACAAATGAAGAGTTCGTAAAACGTGCCGCAGAAGTCGCAAAGATTGCAGGCCGTGAAATCGCGACTGCACAGCAGGCACGTGGCCTTCTGGGAATTACCAGAAAGTGTCTGTAAATCAACAGGCTTAATCTGTATCCTGATTTTTTTCAGTCTGTATTTTAAAAATACGGACTGAAAAATTAATCGTTAAATTTTTTTGTATTATGTCCTTAAGCAAATCAAAACATTCATATAGTTCTAACACAAAATAAATTAAATTCAGGAGGAAATTATGTTTAGACTTGATGATAAAGTTGCAATCGTTATAGGCGGAGCCGGCGGTTTGGGAGAGGCAGTGGTTAAAGCTTATTCAGAGCAGGGAGCTAAGGTTGCCGTCGCTGATGTAAACATCGACATGGCTAAAAAAGTAGCTGATAGTGTTAACGGGAAGGCTTATGCTGTTGATGTAACCAAAGAGGAAAGCGTAAAGGAACTGGCAGACTCTGTAATTAAAGAATTCGGCACAATCGATATTCTTGTAAATGCTCACGGCATAAACAGAAAGATGCTTGCTCTGGAAATGGATTTTGGTGCATGGGACACAGTCTTCGCTGTTAATGTAAGGGGCGTAATGATTCCATGTAAAGTTATCGGGGAGAAAATGATTGAGAGGAAGCAGGGCCGAATCATCAACTTCTCTTCCGTAAGAGGAATAAGAGGCACTGACGGCGGTAACGTACTATACGGAGCTACAAAAGGTGCTGTTGATATGATTACGCGTATGCTTGCCGCCGAGTGGGCTCAGTATGGCATCAATGTGAACGCGGTAGGCCCTTCTGTCGCATTAACTGAAAACTTCAAAAAAGCGGTAGCGCCGGAAAGACTGGAGCTTCTTAAGTCAAAGACTCTATTCAAAAGATTCCTTGATCCTGAAGACGTTGGAGTTGCTTGCGTTTATCTCGCATCTGATGAAGCAAAGAATATTACAGGCCTGATTCATTATGTTGACGGCGGATTAACGGCAATAGGCTAAAGGGTAATTATTATGACTGAAAGAAACCAAAAAGTAATGGTATGTGGCGCCGGTATTATGGGCCATGGCATATCAACTGTTTTTGCCATGGGCGGATATCAGGTGGCTCAGTGGACAAGAAGACAGGAAACACTTGATCAGGCAAAAGAGCTGATCCAGTCCAGTCTTGCGACTCTGGTAAAGGGCGGACTTATTGCTGAGAAGGATGTTCCTGAAATATACGGCAGGATTGCATTTACTCTTTCCATGGAAGAAGCCTGCGCTGATGCAGATCTTGCTATTGAAACGGTTGTTGAAAAGCAGGAAGTTAAAGAAGAAATATTTAAACAGTTTGATGAACTTTGTCCCCCTAAGACAATTCTTGCGAGTAATACAACAGCATTGAATATTTTTGATTTTATTAAAACATCAAGACAGGACAAAGTCTGTATCGCGCACTGGTACACGCCTCCCATTCTTATACCGCTTGTTGACGTGGTTAAAGGGCCTGAGACAAGCGAAGAAACAATAAATACTGTTGAACAGATGATCAGGAATATAGGCCAGTATCCTCTTGTTCTGAAAAAATTCGTCGCTGGTTATGTAGTATCAAGAATGCAGATAGCACTGCTTCGCGAGATAATGTACCTGCTTGATGAGGAAATTGTAACACCTGAGCAGCTTGACCAGGCTGTTATAACAGGCCTTACAATCAGACAGATGGTACTCGGCGTTGTTAAACGTATGGATTACGGCGGACTTGACCTCAGCTTTAAAAATATGTCCAATCCTAAGGTTCTTGAACGTATAACTCCAATTGATTATCAGCCAAAGAAACTCAAAGAACTTGTTGACGCGGGCCATTACGGAGTAAAAACCCTTAAGGGTTTCTATGACTATACAGGAAAAACCATTGCACAGGTAAATGAAGAGCGCGATCTTAAAATGATCAAAATTCTTAAAGCCTGGAAGGAAATGGAAGGAATCAGTTAATTTTATTTTAACGCTATATATGAAAAAGGGTACGGAACACCGTATCCTTTTTTAATTATACTGCATCGTATGGAATATTTCCGCTGCAAGCAGGGCATTTATCTCCGAATTTCAGATAGTATACTTCTTTGCAGGAAGGGCATACTGCAACGGGCTGTGATTTTTTTTTCTTCTTTGCCAGGTATTCTTCTTTGACCTTGACTTTCATTACAGACATGTATTCACTGCCTGCTTCTATAAGCTGGCTGATTATTTTTCCGGTATCCTGTTTCGTTTTATCAATTTCCTTCATATACCATACTTTAATATCTTTCCATTTCTCAAGTTTTTCAGTATCAATATAGACACGTACGCCGTCACCTGTGTATTTATTATATATAATAATTGCAAAGCGGCTGGTATAGAAGGATTTCAGCCATCCGTTTCCGATTGTACAAGGGGTAAGAAGCTGAACAGCATCCATAAGACAATGGCTTGTCTCGCAAATAACATCAAAAAATTCTCCTTCCGGCAGATTCCTAAGCCCGAGGTCCACCATGAAACCGCCTGCTATCATACCCGGGGCAGTGCTTCCGTGAAATTCTTTTATCAGTTCAAGATATTCATCTGCTTTATATTTTCCGATTTTCATTTTATCTGCTGTCTTCCTGTATATTTCGTATTAGTGTTTCGACATTAAATGTATCTGAACATTATCTCGTATAGTAAGATCAAAATCCGGATTTTCCGGCATTTTAATTCCGTTTACGTATAATACAAAATTGCTTTTTATATTGTTATTTTCAATGATAAATTCATGCATTGTTGATGCATTTTCAAAAATAACAGTATTGAGAACTTCTTTCAGATTACTTTGATTCGTGTCATTGATTTGAACTGCTTTTGCTCTCCAGCCTGCCTGTTCAGCTATTTCCGGGGAATGAATATTTACGATCACTCTCATCCGTTTCCAGCCTGCATGGGAATATCCCCGAGATTTATATCAGCTTCATTTGTATCTGTTTGCATTTTAATTGTTTTATATCCGGATTTTTTAATCTCGACTTCATATTTATCAGGCAGCAGGCCGTCAACCCAGAAATCCCCGAAATCATCTGTCTTGACTGATACTGTATTTCCGCCGGATACGGAAATAATGTTTACATCAGCTCCGATAATTACTTCATCCTCTTCCGGATCAAATATTGTGGCTCCTATAAATCTTTTCGGAATTCCGATAAAATATACCCTTGGCCTTAGGCTGCTTTCCGGTTCTCCGGATTTCAGCGTGAGCTGATCAGCTTTGGCAATAAGATCCTGCAGCTTCTCCTCATCGCCGAATGTAAAAGCGCCGGTAGGGCATGCATCGGAACATCTTGTTTCGTCCCAGCCTTTATCAATCAGATGCGCGCAGAATGTGCATTTCTGGGCAATATTCAGCTCTTCATTAAAATAAATAACATCGTCGAACGGACATTCTCGTATGCAGTCTTTGCTGCCCTGACATTTTTCAGGATCAATTATAACAATGCCGTCAGGACGTTTGTATATAGCCTTATTAGAACATGCTTTTATGCATGGCGCTTCATCACAGTGCCTGCAGATTGAATGCAGATATGAAACTTTGACTTTCGGTACAGAGCCCCTTACTTTGTCATACACCTTTGTCCAGAACTGCCCTGTCATAGGCTGCGGTTTCGCGACCGGAGACCAGTCATTGCCGACATGTTCATCTTTGCACGCTATCTGGCAGTTATGGCATCCATTGCATTTTGATATATCGATTATTAATACTTTTCCCATGGTTTTTTATTACTCTTTTTCAATTATCCTGTCTATTCTCAATCCGGCACCAGGATCATGTCTGACTGCGAATACTTCCGGATATTTTCTTCTTAATTCATTCATATCCGCTTTTTCGATATTAACCAGAAATCCGCTAGTGCTCATTCCTGAAGCATTTTTTGATGTTGTTTTATGCGGTGTCAATGTATTTATGGCGCCGCCCCTGTCAAGTTCGCCAACAACAATAGGGTCCCATCTTGCTCCGTGATCAATATAAATAATTCCGGGCCTGACTCTTTCTGTTACCCATGCTCCTGCCAGTACAGAACCTTTTTCATTGTATATTCTTACAACGTCACCGTCACCGATATTTTTCGCTTTTGCTTCCGCCGGATTGATCCAGACCGGCTCGTACTGATACCCGTCAGGGCCTTTTACTTTGCATGTGTGTATTTCTCTCAGCCAGGGCATATCGTCATGCTGTGAATGTGTTCTCCATCTGGGATGATTTGTGATCACAAGAAACGGATATTTTTTTGCTCTTCGGGATTCAAGCGATTCCTGATGGGATTCCCCTTCCGGAATCCATTTCGGTACAGGGGGCCTTTCCCTGTCTTCGGGAAAATGTTTCGCCAGCCTTTCCGAATAGAATTCAATTTTTCCGCTGGGCGTGCTGAGCGGATTGTTGTCAGGATCACGGAAAAACGGATGAAGACCTGCTTCGCGCTCCTCCCAGTTTTCATCATTAGGTATAACAAAATAACCTTTTTCTTTAAGCTCTTCCCAGCTGATTCTCCCGGAAACTCCGCTTGCTTTATAAGCTGTCTCTATCCATTCTTCCGTATTTTTTCCTTCCGAGAATTCTTCAAGAATTCCGAATTTTTCAGCAATAATGCATGCAATTTCAAAATGGCTTTTTGCTTCGCCTTTCGGATCAATCGCTCTCGGTTCGGGGAAAACAGTGCAAAACTGTCCGCTTACGGATTCAACACCGAAATCATCACATTCCATAATTGTAGTTGAAGGCAGAATAAGATCCGCTAACTGACAGTCATTCTCAAGCCATGGATGTTCAGCAAGAATAAATTCAATCTTTTCGTCTCTGTACGCGTCAATATAGTCATTAGTATCATTCCAGCAGGTTATCCATGACGGGCTGTCCGTCCATATCATGTGTATTTCAGGCGCATCGTCAAGAGGATACTTGTACTGAATGAACTGCTGGTCAACGGAATCGCGCGACAGTGTTGTGCCGTACCAGGTTATCGGCGGCCTTAGTATCGCGTCGTGTATCATGTTTTTGGGTATAAACTGTCTTGGAGTATCAGTATATTTCCAGCCGCGCTGAACATGATAAATATCCGGAATGTATTCAGGCCATGGAAGGGGATTTTTTCTTCTGTCATTGTAAATGCCCCATTCGATCATTCTGAACTGATGTACTCCCAGACCTCCTAATCCCTGCATCGCAAGCATAAGAACCTGCAGTCTCGCCGGTTCTGTTGAATAAGGGCCTCTTATTCCGGGGCCTCCGTTTCCTATTGCTATGCTTACCTTGTGTCTGCCCCAGTATCTTGCGAGAGCTTTTATTGTGTATGATTTAATGCCGGTTTTTCCCGAGGCCCATTTGGGTGTCTTGGGTATTCCGTCCTCTCTGCCGAGAACATATTCCTCGAATTTTTCAAAACCTACGGAATGTGTTTTAACGTATTCTGTATCGTACAGTCCTTCTGTTATCCATACATATGCTATGCTTAAATAAAGCGCTGCGTCAGTATTCGGCAGAATTGGTATCCACTTGTCAGCGTGAATCGCAGCGCCGTAATTAAGGTCCGGGCATACATACAGGGATTTTATTCCAAGGTCTGTGAACCAGTAGCAGATACGGCTTGCGAACTGGCCGTCAAAAGCCCATGGAGTTGTTTCAGGATCGCATCCCCAGAAAAATACAGCGTCCGAATGCTTTGATACATCCCATACAACATTTGTTACAGGGTCCATAAAACCGTTAGTCTCGCATCCCCAGACGTGTTTTGCTCCCCAGTACCATCCTTCCCATGAGTCCGTGTTTCTGGTTTGCAGAGTATAGCCTCCGAGCAGACTCAGAAGTCTCCGGCTCACACCATGCGCGGCATGAACGCACTTTGTTTCTCCGTGTCCGTCTGACTGCGAAAGAACAGCCTCCATGCCGTATTTATCTTTTATGCGTCTGATTTCATTTACTATTATATCAACAGCTTCGTCCCATGAAATGCGTAGATATCTGCTTTTTCCCCTGTTTTGCGGATTCCTTTCGCCTTCAGGATTCCAGTCAGCCCTCTTCATCGGATAAGGTATTCTGTTCGGGGAATAAACCCGGTTTTTGTATCCAAGGCTGAAAGGGGGAATAAGAGATTTCATTGCAGGAGTAAGAGTCTTTTCCCTGGCATGCATTTCCCAGGGCTTCAGATCCTTGTATTCCCAGTCATAATGCAAAGGCCTTATACGGATTATTTTTCCACCTTCAGACTCAACCTGAACACTGTTGCTGTCTGCGGTCGTGGACATGAATCCAAGGCCTCTGATTATTTTTTTTTCGTTGTTTGTATTGCGTGGTGCTTTATCATTCATAATTAAATTTTAAAGAATTTACTGAATTATCTTTGTGATAGTGTCAATTGAATTTTCAATTCCAGATTAATTTCTACCGCATTATATAACAGGGTTGTACCTTGTGTCAATAATCAATAACAACCTTACTTTTTTCACTGTATGGGCGGGATATAGCCGAAAGCGGTTGATAATTTTTTTGAAGCGGATATTAATGCCTGTTTAATTTTTTCTTTTTTTTCAATATTATAACGAACAGTTGGAACAGCCTGAACGATTGAAGCTATTATTTCGGCAGTGTTATTAAAGACAGGAGCCGCTATAGCTATTCTTCCATCGATGTTTTCTTCAAGTGAATATGCTATATGAGTTTCACGTATTTCTTGTATTTCAGTAATAAGTTTATCTGGATCAACTATCGTTTTTGATGTTACAGGTACAAGTTCCACTGTTGATAAATAATTACTCAAAGCTTCACTATCCAGATGAGCAAGTATGGATTTACCTGCAGCTGAAGAATACATACGGAATAACTGACCGATTTCGAATTCTATTTTTAATTGCTGAATGGCGTTTAATTTCGCAACGATTACAACTTCATTGCCTTTGGGAAGTGCAAGTCCGACTGATTCATTTGTCGCTTCAACGATTTCCTTCAAAACACCTTCACTTATTTTAATAATATCAAGATCCGCAAGATAACTGTTGGCTAAAATGAGTATTTGAGATCCGATTTTATAGCGTCCTTCATCATCCAGTCTTAAAAATTCTCCGGATACGAGGTCTGCCAGAAGAAATGAAAGGCTTCCTTTGGGAATATCCAGTTTTTTTGCAATTTCGCAATGCTTCATTCCACTGCTGACTGAACCGACTATTTTCAGAATCTGTATCACTCTGCCTGCTGACTTGACCATTGGCTTTTTCCTGTTTGTTAAAAAGTATCAGTAATTATAGTTATTTGATTTTAATAATGTCAGCACTGCTGAAAAATATCTGTTTTCTTTGCTTAAAAACAAAAAAATATATTATAATAAATTTTGTTATACAGTTAAACAAAATATGGTCTAATTTTAAATTAGCACTTTATATAGTCAACCTGTTTTGAAAATTAGTTACTATCTTTAGTGACGCAAAAAAGAGAAAAAATAAAGTCAGGTTGATTTATTAATGTATCATGCCAATTGTCCTCAGTATTTTTTCAGGATTGACAGGATAACTGTGAATCCATTTACCTATTGCGTTCGATACAGCCATCAGTACAGCTGGCGGTCCGGGAGCTGTACTGATTTCCCCCACGCCTATCGCATGGAACTGATGACTGGGAGCCGGTGTTTCAAATATTACATTGTCCATAGCCGGAAGCTCGGAAAATGTTCTCCATCTGTAATCTGTCATATTGGAGTTCAGCATATTGCCGTTTTTTATATCTATAACTGTTTCTTCAAAAAGCGCGCTGTCTATTCCGCCTGATCCGAGACAGCCGTTCAACTGGCCTTCAAGGCCCGGAGGATCTATTATTTTTCCGACATCTGTTGCGTTGACAACGCGAATCAGATCCGTTTTGCCAGTTTCCGTGTCAACTTCAACCTCAACAAAGCTCATAACGCAGTTGGAAAGAGTAAAATCCTCTTCAAAACGTCCGTATCCGATTATGGTCCTGTCCCCTCCCATTTTATTCCATTTCAATTTTTTCTGCGTATTGCCCCTTACAAAAACAATTCCGTTTTCAGTCGCAAGATTTTGAGGACTTGTATTCAGTTTCTTAGCAAAGAGTTCAAACAATTTCATTTTGGCATCCTCTGCGGCATTTATGGCAGCTCCCCCGATCGCGTATGTTCCTCTTGAGCCTACAGGACCGAACTCAAAAGGATTGATAAGTGAATCCGGAGGAGTGATGTTGACTTTTTCATACGGAAGATTAAGTACTTCAGCGACCATTTTAATGTAATTGCTTCGCTGGCCTGTTCCATGTTCAGCCACGCATAAATACAGTGTAGCAGTACCGTCAGGCAGAAGTTTTACATATGCTTCAGATGAATCCTCTCCGATATCCGCGTTTCCATGTATTCCAACTCCAATACCGCGTTTTAGCGGTCCTGATTCTGCTGATGGCTTCATCCATCCTTTCCATTTTTCCTTCCAACCGAATACTTCAGCACCTTTATCCATTGCGTTCGAGAAATTAATTCCCCTGTATGTATACCATTTCCCGTCACGCCAGAAATATCCCTGTCCCGGTTTTACAAAATTTTTTTTCAATACATAAAAGGGATCAAGGCCCCCCTGCTGCATCGCAAGACTCAGCAGTGGGATGAACGCGGATTTCAGTTCCTGGCCTCCGAAACCCCTGACGCACCCTGAGGCATTGCGGTTTGTGCACACAACGGTTGATTTTAAATCCCAGTTGAGGCATTGCGACATGATCATTATTTCTCCGCATCCGACCGCGACCTGTGCCTGTGTTGTCATGGAATAGTAGCCTGTATTTACCAGCCACCGCCCGGATATTGCTGAAATGCTTCCGTCTTTTTTAAGGCCGATCCTGGCATGCATGCGTGAACCCGGGCGTAAAGTAAAAGAAGAAAGATGTTCCTCTTTTGAATAGATCAGTTTTACAGGCCTGCCGGTCGCCCTGCTTAATAATGTCGCATATGCCTGTATCTGCCATGAAACTACCTTTGTGCCGAAACTCCCGCCGCATGGATTGCCAATTGTGCGTACTTCAACCTCTCTGTTAAAAACATGGAACAGGGTAATCTTGTCCATATAAGGAGCCTGGTTTGAGACCCATAATGTTACCTTGTCCGGATCCTCCCACAAGGCTATTGCTCCCGGAGGCTCAGGCGGAACCGGGTTCGGAATGTTCTCATAACCGAATGTGCCTTCCGCTGTATAATCCGCTTCTTCAAATCCTTTTTGAATATCTCCTTTATTGATATTATAAAGGCATTCAGGCCCGAAAATAGGTGTACCTGGCGTGAGTATATTACTGGGAAATTCATCGTACAGCTGCGGTGCGCCGGGCTTAAGTGCTTCTTCAACATCATATACAGCCGGGAGCTCTTCATACTCCACATGTATGTGTTCTGCCGCCTCTTCTGCGATATCTTCACTTTCCGCTGCTATTAAAGCTGCCGCATCACCCGCGTATCTGACTTTTTTATCGAGCACACGCACATGACGCGGTGTTCCGCCTTTCCAGTCGGGAACGTCTTTCCACGTAAGTACAGCATGCACACCCGGAATCTTTTCAGCTTCAGTCTTGTCAATATTTTTAATATTGGCATGAGGGAAGGGGCTTCTCAAAACTTTACCGAATAGCAGGTTGCCGAATTTTAAATCATTCAGAAAATTAACTGCTCCTGTTACAATTTCTTTTCCGTCTTTGCGCGGGAGGGGCTTGCCGATTATTTTGTATGAATTATTCATTCTGTTCTTTCGTATCATCAATTACTGACATGACAGCACGGATCACATGGTAATGGCTGATGCATCTGCAGAAATTTCCGGATAATGCCTCCATTACCTCGTTCTCATCCGGATTTTTATTTTTATTCAGTAATGCTTTAACTGTCATGATAATTCCCGGCGTGCAGAAACCGCATTGAAAAGCATTGTGATCAATAAAAGCCTGCTGCAGCGGATCAAGCGCCCCTGTATCAGGATCAATAAGGCCTTCAATTGTCAGAATATTGCTGCCGTCACATTCCGCTGTAAGTATGGAGCAGCTTAGTACCGGGTTCCCATCCATAATAACTGAACATGTTCCGCATGCTCCCCTGTCACAAGAAATTTTTGTTCCGGTTAAAGCGAGAGTCTCCCTTAAAGTATGGGCAAGGGTACTCGACGGCTTTATTTCGCCGAAATTATTTCCTATCCTGAAGCAGTATTCTCTTCCATTGATTGTGATATTTACTGAACCGGAATTTTGTTTTCCGGATTTGATGCTGTTTGTTTTCATTTATTCTCCGGAGATCTCTGATTCTGCTGTACCGGTTTTCAGAATAAAAGAATAATTTCAATTAAAAGATAAGCAAGACTTTTTTTAAAGCGGGTATATAACTGCAGCCAGTAAGATAGATTCTGTCTTTGTTCCTCTTTTCTGGTGTTTCACAATAAGGCATATTTATAAATAATACTGCCGGTATATTTAAATTTATTAACAAGTGCGGAGCAGGTTTGTCTGATCAGGAGAAATATCCTGATTAATTGAAACATACGGAAAGAAAAGCAGATATAATTGATCAGGAGGTTTGATCATATTACTTAAAAAATTATGAATTATTTTTCTTTTTTGACAATACTTCCTCCAGTGCCTCAAGAGAATCAAATTTGTAGCTTCGGGCTGTGTTCTTTAAAATTTCAATAGACAGATTTTTTCCTTCTTTTTCAGCCTTGAGTGTGTCATAGAGACAGTGCTTTAATGTCGCTTCCGAGTATGTAAGTAATTCGCTGTACAGATAATTGTCTATGGCAGCCCAACGATTTCCCCTGCTTTCGGAACTGGTAACCGGACGTCCAAGAGAAAACAGCGCGGGATATTTCTTCGCGGCATCCCTTGACCATTTTGAATGATACTTCATAATCTCCTGCGCAAGTTCCTGAGCTTCGTATGATACCGGCGGTAGTTTATCCTTTATTTTCTCATATTCATCCGGGAATGTTATTTTCATCATGTGTGCGTATTTTATTGTCATCAGATTAATATTATTCTGGGCGGCGGCTTCAAGGTCGTACAAATAACCGGCGAGAGTATCCGTACTCCATACCGCGGCCTGTGATTTTCTCATTATTGTAAATGTATTTTTGTCGTCCTGACATGCCGCACGTCCTCCGGCACTTGATGCATTTGTAAACATATCCCACTCAAGATCAAGTATATGATTTATTAATTGTTCGCGTTCCATGTAACTTTATCTCCAGTTTATTTTAAGACGTTTGGTGCAATGATAATAAAGGGTTCGTTTATTATCAATAACAATAATTTGCACCTTACCTGCGTTAATGCCGCTGCACATAAGTGCTTCCGCGCGCGCAAATGGTTTTCGATTGAAATTTATTTTTGATACAAAAGAAAAGAAAGAATTTGTCCCATGAGATAATTTATACTTTTCATATCTTCTGATTTTACTGAAAGTATTTTCTGTTCAGTCTGAACATACTCTGAAGGAATAAGATCGTTCCGGCAGCTCAGGACAATGCTACGCATTGATTCAGGAGTAGTTTCAAGATGAAACTGAAGCCCTATTACGGATCTGCCGATACTGAATGCCTGATTTATGCATGCCCGGCTCACAGCAAGATGAACTGCTCCCCGGGGAAGGTCGAAAGTTTCTCCGTGCCAGTGAAAAACGCTGATTGATTCAGGGAATTCGAATGAGGAATCGTATGCCTGTAAACTCCGGTAAACAGGAAACCAGCCGATTTCTTTCTGGTCATTTTTATAAACAGACGAGCCCATTGCGCTTGCAATTAACTGGGCACCGAGACAAATGCCGAGCACGGATTTTCCGGCGTTAATAGCTTCCCTGATAAATTTTTTCTCGGATGCCAACCATGGGAATTTATTTTCATCATTGACACTCATAGGGCCGCCCATTATAACAAGAAGATCGATCATATCGTGATCCGGCAGCTTTTCCGATTCGAATATGCGTGTACATGAAATACTGTGCCCGTGATCGTTTGCCCAGTCGGCAATATATCCGGGGCCTTCAAAAGAAACGTGCTGTAAGTAATGTATACGCATAAGTTTATATGTGAATTAAGATTAATATTGAAAAAATAATAAATGGATTACTGAAAATGGCAATAGTATTTTAATTTATAATGTTTCCTGCGGGTTAATTTTTTTTAGAGAAAACCGGATGCTTAAAAATGCAGCGTATTGCCGGCTGTCCGGATTTTTAAAATTTTATTTCCTTAAGTCCGCCCACCTGGGTAAAAAGTGCCCTTGTGTCAGCTACGTCCCAGTGCTCTGCGAGTTTTCCTTTTTCGACGCGGAACATGTCAACGACATCATATTTTATTTTGTTTCCTGTGGCCGGATAATTCAAAAAGCCTTCTCCGGTATGTGTCCCTGTTATTGTGTTATATACAAAGACAAGGTTGCCGTCTGCTGTTATCATATTGATGTCAGCGCGGTGGTCGGGAATGGCTTTGAAGAAATTAACATGAAATTCAAGAAAGCCTGCTTTTCCCTGATCCGCATCCGGATTGTGCTGAATATAATCGTCATGCATAAATCTGTCAATTGCATCCAGATCATGTTCCTGAAAAATGACTTCATAAAATTCTTTTAAGAGTTTTTTGTTTTTATTTGTATCCATGTTTACTGCCTTTTAAAAATCATCCTGAATGTTTTATAATCCGGTGTTTTTCCGGTATTTTACAGTAATTATAGCATCTTAAAATTGTGATAGTACATGAAATATTTTTAATAAAAATTAGATGTGCTGAGATTTGTTAATCGTTCCGTACAATGCTATAATATTAATCAATAATGGAGACAACAGGATTATTGTGTCAAACAGTGTTTGGAAATAAAGGGTAGAGGTGATAAAAAAATTCAGTGATATAAATAAATCGCCCTGCGGGGATTCTGCAGGGCGATGAAATATCAGTTTTGCTGGAATGAAAAAAATTTTCTAGAAAGAACCTTTTTCCCATGCCACCAGTCTTACGAAACCTCCGTCTGCCATTTCGCAGCGGAACGGGAATGCTGCAATGATCATGCGTTTTCCTGTAACTTCGTCAACGTCGCCGCCTGCGTTCTCAACAGTGATAACGCCTGCCTGCATGAACATTCTGTGACATGGTTCGTAATCCGGGAATTCTACATCGGGATTTTTTCCTGTTGCTTTACGATAAGCTGTGTCTAACCATGGCATCTGGCCGCTTAAAGGTGCGTGCCATAATGGTGAGTCTGTTGCTCCCCATGTTCCAGTAATACCTTTGATTTTCTTTTCGTGAACAAGCCATTCAGCTACTTCAGGGCCCATTCCGGGATAATAGTTGTAATACTTGTCATTATTTTTTCTCCAGTAATGCTGGAAACCTGTATTAACAACTACCCAGTCGTTTTCACGAATTTCGAGGCCGTCTTTTTTGGCAGCTTTTTCGAAATCTTCAGGCATCAGGATTTTCCAGAGGCCGGGCTCAAATCCTGTTTTCCATTCTTTTTCGAATTCTTCTTTTAGATGACGCATATCGAGAATAACGCCTGTGCCTACGCAGTATTCAAGCGGAATCTCGTTTAATGAGTAACCGTTGCGTTCACGGTCAACTTCTTCTTCGTGAAGAACATGGTTTGGTGCGTCCATATGTGTTCCGGCATGAAGAGTTCCTGTATAAGTCATGGTACGTTTATGGAAACGGCCCAGATACTGACCGCGCGGGAAAAGAAGGTCCTGACGTGGGCCGGGAAAAGGCCATAATGGAGTATCTGTGCCCCAGGGCTGTGAAAGGTCATAGATCTTTGTCATTTTATTTCTGTCAAGGTACATTCTGTCCTTGTTAAGTGGCATGTAAGCCATAGTACTTTCCTCCTATACTTATTATTTTTTATTATTTTAAAAACCTAATTTAATTCAAAGTCAAGTAAATTTATTCATTTTTATTTTGCATAGTGGAAAAATCATTTATGAATAAAAGATTTTTTTTGGCTATCTTAGCCATAAAAATAAATATTAGTAAAAATAAATAAAAAAATATTTTCTTATTTACTCATTTTGACTGACTTTTTATTATAGGAGAGAAGAAAAGGACAAATAAAAAAAGGCAAAACGACCGATGAAAGAGGTGACC
>JAFGDQ010000099.1 GCA_016932015.1 Spirochaetota bacterium
AAAAATTTAATTTTATATTTTTAATAATCAGGATTATAGTACAGGAAATAAGCAGTAAAATATATAAACTTGGAATATAAATTATGAGGTTCAATCTTTAAAAAAATAATGGAACAACGTTCAGCCGCCTCTGATTACTGAAAAGAAGCGGCTTTATTTATAATCAAGTTAATCATTTAAGCGCTTAATCATTGTACTGCATTTTCTGCATTTCACAAATTCCTGAGGAATTCCATAATCAATAAAAACACTAATAGTATATCCGCATTTACATTTATACATAAATGCTCTCATCTTATTCTCTTTCATTGGATTTTCCTTTAAACCTGGATAATTAGTTTAATCTCTAATATACTTTAATTATCGGATAATTATGAGCTGAATAAAATCAATTTAATTCTTGACAAAAGTAATTGTTTGTATTACTATATAAATATATATTGATATATTAATACAAACAATGGATATACTTAATTATTTTAAAGCATTAGCTGATATAACTAGATTAAGACTGCTTAATCTTCTTATTCATTTTGAACTTAATGTTAATGAAATCGTTTCTGTAATGGGAATGGGGCAACCCAGAATATCGCGCCATTTAAAAATACTGCTGGATTCAGGCCTGCTCAATTCCAGACGTGACGGACTCTGGATTTTTTACTCAGCTGTTACCGGCGGGAATGGAAGCAAATTCATAAAATCAATAAAACCGTTTTTAAATGACAACAATAGTTCTAATAAGGATATTGATAGAGGCAAAGCAGTCTTTGAAAGCAGAAAAGAGGAAACAATCAGGTTTTTTGACTCAATAGCAGACAACTGGACTGAGTTAAAGGATAATATTATAGGTTCTCTTGACTTCAACAGCTTAATTGACAGATATATGTATGACTGTGATCTCGCTGTAGATGTTGGATGCGGAAACGGCGACCTTATTCCTCAACTTCTTAAACACGCAGACAATGTAATCGGCGTTGACAGGTCGGGGAAGATGCTGGATCAGGCAAAAAAAATATTAAGTAAACAAGCTGACAGAGTTAACCTCAGGCTCGGTGAAATAGAACATTTGCCGTTAAAAGATAATGAAGCAGATACTGCAATTGCAAATATGGTTCTGCATCATCTTTCAGTTCCCGGCGATGCTATTATTGAAATTCACAGGATACTCAGGCAGAATGGAAATTTCATTCTGATTGATCTTGCAAAACACACCAATGAATTGATGAGAACAAAATACGGGGACAGATGGCTTGGTTTTAATGATAAAGATATCAGTGAATGGCTTATACAAGCCGGTTTTTTTATAAAGGAAAAATCGGAGTATGAAGTTCAGGAAAATTTAAAAATTATGCTGTTTCTATCTGAGAAGAAATAGTATTATTTAATATTTTGAATAAAAACGGCATATAATTAAAGAGCTAAAAATTAATACTAATAAAAAGTAATAAAACAAACGGAGGAAAAAATGCAGGAACTCGATAAAAATCTGAAATACAAAGTGGCGGATATTTCACTTGCAGACTGGGGCAGAAAAGAAATGCAGATGTCTGAAATTGAAATGCCCGGGCTGATGGCACTTCGGAAAAAATACGGGAAAGAAAAACCGCTTCAAGGCATGAAGATTATGGGAAGTCTTCATATGACAATTCAGACTGCTATGCTTATTGAAACTCTTAAAGAACTTGGTGCTGATTTAAGATGGGCATCATGCAACATTTATTCGACTCAGGATCATGCTGCAGCAGCAATCGCCAAGTCCGGATCGGCAGCAGTTTTCGCATGGAAAGGTGAAACACTTGAAGAATACTGGTGGTGTACAGAACAGGCCCTTACCTGGCCTGACGGTTCAGGTCCGGATATGATAGTTGATGACGGAGGGGACGCCACTCTTTTCATTCATCAGGGTGAAAAAGTTGAAAAAGATAATTCGCTTTTAGATCAAAAATATTCAAATAAAGAATTTCAGCTTATAATTAATAGATTAAAAGAAAGTGTTAAAAAAGATCCTCAAAAATGGACAAAAGTAGCTTCAAAAATGAAAGGTGTTTCGGAAGAGACAACAACCGGAGTTCACCGCTTATACCAGTTAATGGAAAAAGGTGAACTTCTTTTCCCTGCAATTAATGTAAATGACTCAGTAACTAAATCTAAATTTGATAATCTTTACGGATGCCGGGAATCTCTTGCAGACGGAATTAAGCGAGCTACTGATATAATGATAGCAGGAAAAATTGTTGTTGTATGCGGGTACGGTGATGTAGGTAAAGGCTGTGCCCAGTCAATGCGCGGTTTTGGAGCACAGGTTCTTATAACTGAAATTGATCCGATATGTGCATTACAGGCTTCCATGGAAGGCTATGAAGTTACGACTATGGAGGATGCTGCTCCTATTGGTGATATTTTTGTAACATCAACAGGATGCTGCAAAGTAATCACCGGCAAGCATATGGAAATGATGAAAAATGAAGCAATTATCTGCAACATCGGACATTTTGACAATGAAATTGAAATGTCCTACCTTGATGACAATAAAGATTGCAAAAAGGAGAATATAAAACCTCAGGTTGATAAATGGACTCTTAAGTCCGGCAATTCTATTATTGTCCTTGCAGAAGGACGCCTTGTTAATCTCGGTTGTGCTACCGGGCACGCAAGTTTTGTTATGAGTAACAGTTTTACCAATCAGTGTCTTGCACAGATGAAACTCGCGCAGGAAAATCTTGAAAAGAAGGTATACACACTTCCTAAAGAGCTTGACGAAGAAGTTGCAAGGCTTCATCTTGGTAGGCTAAGAGTAAAAATGACTACTTTAACTGAAGAGCAGGCTGAATACCTTGGTATTTCCGTAAATGGGCCGTATAAACCTGATCATTACAGATATTAATTATAAAATTCATCAAATATTCAGATTTTGTTTTTTCATGTAAAAATTGCAGGCAGATTGTTTCCGGTTCGGATAAATCTGCCTGTTTATTCAATTATCTGTTCAGACTAATACAATCAAAATTTATTTATAACTAACTCAGCTTATTTGATTTAATTCTATTAAAGAAAATATTCAGGAGTATTATTAGTGGTCGGCAAAAATATAAAAGAGACAAAAAGCATCAAAAAGCAAACTGATAATACAAAAAAAACAACAAAAGCCGCAGTAAAAAAAACTGCTCCGGATAATTCTAAAAAGACCGGAGTTAAAACCTCAAAGAAGCAGAAACAGTTTAAACAGAAAACCATTAACAACAAAAAAGAAAAGGAAATCGCCACTATTAATGAAACAGATCCGGATGCTCTTCTAAGAGGCGATGTGCCAATGAGCATAGTAGGCCATCTTAATGAACTTCGAAGCAGACTGATAGTCTCACTCGCGACAATCGTCGTTGTAATGTTAGCAAGTTTCTTTTTGTCCGAATACATATTAAATTTTTTAAACAGGCCTTATCTGGAAACCGGATTAAAATTAAATGTGTTTAATCTCACTGAAGGTTTTATACTTAGAGTTAAAGCTTCTCTTATTACCGGAATAATAATAGCTCTTCCTGTAATTGTGTATGAAATCTGGAAATATATATTACCTGCAGTTGAAACAAGGGACAGGAAATTCATAAAACTGTCCGTTATAGCCGCTGTATTTCTCTTATATTCAGGGATATTTTTTACTTTCTTTTTTATACTCCCGTTTGCTATTAAAATGCTTATGAGTTTCACTCCTGCAGACATGACAAGTACAGTAGGAGCCAGTAAATATTTAAGCTTTGTACTGCTTTTCTGTCTGGCTATGGGAGTCATGTTTGAACTCCCGATTATAATAATGATTTTAACAAGAATAGGACTAATTACACCTCAGCTTTTAATTTCAAAAAGAAAATATGCGCTTGTGCTTATTTGGATAGTAGCTGCAATTATTACCCCCCCTGACGTATTAACGCAAACAATGCTTGCAATACCGGTTATGTTACTTTATGAAATATCCATTATAATATCTAAAATAATAATTAAACGAAAAGCTAAAAAAATATACGAGGTAGGATAATATGACAGTTAAGTATATTGACCAGATTGAACTTAAAAACAAGACAGTTTTATGCAGAGTTGATTATAATGTGCCTTATGATAAGAACATGAATATTACCGATGACACAAGAATCAAAGCTACACTGAAAACTATTAAATACTGCATGGATAATAATGCCAAAGTTATTCTGATATCACATCTTGGACGACCGAAAGGAAAAATTGTTCCTGAAATGAGCCTTGAACCTGTTGCTGAACGGCTTTCATCTTTAATAAAAAAAGAAGTCGTTTTTATTAAAGATAAAATCGGAAAAGAAGCTAAAAATGCTATAGATAATATGAGCCCGGGAAATATTGCTCTTTTAGAGAATATCAGGTTTTATCCTGAAGAGGAAAAGAATGATGAAGAATTCGGCAGACAGCTTGCCGGATTGGGAGATGTATATGTCAATGATGCATTCGCTACCGCTCACAGAGGACATGCCTCAAACGAGTCAATTACCAGATACATTAAAGAATGCAGTGCCGGCTTTTTAATGAAGAATGAAATTGAATATTTCAAAAAAGCCATGTCAAATCCGGAAAGGCCTTTACTTGCCATAATCGGAGGAGCTAAAGTATCCTCAAAACTTGAGGTTTTAAAAAATCTGACAAAAAATGTTGATCATCTGATTATAGGCGGAGGGATGGTCTTTACTTTTTTAAAGGCAAAAGGATTAAACGTTGGTAATTCACTGCTTGAAGAAAATCTGATTGAAACAGCAAAAGATATACTTGAAAAAAACAAAGAAAAAATTATACTGCCGATAGATATTATTGTAGCTGAAAAATTTGAAAACAACTCTCCGGCACAGATAGTAGACGCCGATAAAATTCCTGATAATACTATGGGACTTGATATAGGACCTGAATCAGTAAAAGAATTCGGCAATCTTATAAAAACAATGAAAACTATTGTATGGAACGGACCAATGGGAGCATTTGAGATGCCTTCTTTTGCCAATGGTACTAATATGATAGCAAAAGCGATTGCGGAATCAGGCAGTCTGAGCGTAATTGGCGGCGGCGACAGCGTTACCGCAATTAACAGTTCAGGTCTGGCCGATAAAATGTCCTATATATCAACCGGCGGAGGTGCATTCCTTGAAATGCTTGAAGGAAAGACTCTGCCGGCCATTGCGGCCCTGGATAAATAATTACTCAACTAAATTTAATTAAATAATTTCTGAAAAAACGGGAATACCGACAGATCGTTAAATATTACAAAAATTCCTACACCGATAAGAAGTATTATGCCGACGAATTGAATTTTTTCAAGCACCTTCTGGTTTATCGGCTTGCCTCTTATTGCCTCAAAAAGAAAAAACAGTATAAAACTTCCGTCTACTACAGGAATCGGCAGTAAATTCATAACCATCAATATAATAGATATTTTAGCCATCAATAAGATAAAGGCGGAAATTCCTTTGTAATAAGCAACATCACCTGCAATTTTTGCTATCATAATCGGACCGCGCAGATTTTCTCTTACATCAAGTTTTCCCGAGAAAAGCATTCCCATACCTTTCAGATTCATTACAATAAAATTATACGGCTCGACAACTGACCGTGACATACTATTCAAAATTCCATGTCTTACATGAATCATCTCAGGGGATATGGCTGTTCCGACGCCGAGAAAGCCGTACTCCTGATACCTGATTTTTCCGTAGTATTTTCCGCCGCTATTGGTTAATGTTATATTATTGTTTTTATTTTCTTCAAGAATCCTTTTAAAATGATCAAATGACCTGACAGTAATATTATTGATCTGCAATTTACCTTTTTTAATTGAGTTTTTTACAAGGTCAATTTTATCAATCAGGATATTATAATGTTCGCCTTTAAAAGCTGCATTTTCAAATTGTTCTATTTCCAGTACTTCTCTTGTCCTTGGAACTGCAGTTATTGTCATTTCATTGCCGGCACGCAGCACGGAGAAATCAAGCTTTTTGCCGGAATTATTCCTTACAATTTCCGTGAAGTCTTCCGGAATTTTTACGGCTTTTCCATTTATTGATTTAATTTCATCATATTCCCTGAATCCTGCTTCATCCGCGACATCACCTTCCAGTATTGTAACCAGAAGAATTTTTTCTCCATAAGGCATTACTCCAATTGTATAATGTCCTTTATCTGATAATTTTTCAGGCATTACATTGAAAATCTTAACCTGATTGTCTCTTTCTGCATTAATAGTTATCTTTTCTCCTTCAGAAAACAAAACATTGCTTTGAATTTCTGAAAAACTTGTAACCTCATTACCATTTATTTCAATAATTTTGTCACCGTCTCTCATTCCGGCACTATATGCTGGTGAAATATACTCACCTGCTTTAAAATTATCCGGAATAATAATCCTGTTTGTTTCTGTTGAGTAACCCACAAGATTCATGATAAAGAAAAGAATTATACCGAAAAAAAGATTAAAAAGAGGGCCCATTAAAACAACAACAACTCTTCTCAAAGGACTGGCTGAAAGAAATTCATATTCCTTTCCCTCTCTTTTCTCTGAAGGGTCATCACCGTAAAATTTACAATAACCGCCAAAAGGTATCGGAGTTATCTGATATGTTGTATCACCGTACTTTTTTTTAACAATCGCTTTACTGCCGTAACCGATTGAAAAAATTTCAGCTTTAATCCCGACCATTTTCCCGCCAAGAAGGTGACCAAGCTCATGGATAAATATACATAATCCCAGCAGAATTGCTGCAGCTAATATATAGGTTACAATTATCATTTTCTTTCCTTATTTCTTAAGTTTAAAGTATTTTCACAATCAGATATCGATAAAACTCATTGATACATCTCGTGCCCATTCATCGGCGGCAAAGATGTCAGATAGATCAGGATTATCAATAACTTTATGATCATTTATAGTTTTTTCAACTATTTTTACTATGTCAGTAAAAGCAATCTTTTTTCCAAGAAACGCGTGAACAGCAATCTCATTCGCGGCATTTAATACTGCAGGCATTGTGCCTCCTATTCTGCCTGCGTTATAACATAATTCAAGAGCCGGGAATCTGATATTATCATACGCAAGAAATTCAAGTTTTCCGACTTTTGTGAGATCGAGTGTTTCAAACGGGTTTGCTTTACTATCCGGAAATGTAAGCGCATTAATAATTGGAAGAGCCATATCCGCAATACTCAGATATGCATGTATTGCACCGTCATTCATCTCAACCATTGAGTGAATAATACTTTCAGGATGTACAATAACATCAATACTGCCGTAATCAATATCAAATAAATGATGGGCCTCTATTACCTCAAGGCCTTTATTCATCATGGTTGCGGAATCAATTGTTATTTTGTTCCCCATATCCCAGGTCGGATGTGCAAGTGCATCTTCAGGAGTAATGGATGCCATTTCTTCAAGAGTCCGGTCTCTGAGGCTTCCTCCGGAAGCTGTGAGAATTATTTTTTTGATACTGCCTTTATCTGCGTTTTGTATTAAAGAGAATATGGCGCTATGTTCACTGTCTACAGGAATCAGTTCTACATCGAATTCATTTACTTTTTTCTTTACAATATCTCCGGCCATTACCAGCGTTTCTTTATTAGCCAGAGCAAGACGTTTGATGAACGGCAGAGATTCTAACGTAGGCAGCAGTCCGGCAGCACCGACAATTGATGAAATCAGTACATCTGCTTTGTTCCTTACAAGTTCAACTACACCTTCATTACCTTCAAAAAATTTAATTTCCGGAAATTTATTTGTAATTTTTTTATATTCATCCTTATCAATCAGATCATTTGATGCTACTGCTGCAAGCGAAGGACGAAATTCATTCAATTGTTCTTCAAACAATTCAAGATTACCATAGCAGGTAAGACCGTACACTTCAAAATCATTTTTGAGGAATCTCAGCACTCTCAAAGCTGAAGTTCCGATTGATCCGGTTGAACCGAGAATTATAATTTTAGAGGACATAATTTTATTACTTTAACTTACACCTTTAATAAGCAAGTAATAGTAAAAAAGAGGAATAGTAAAAATCATGGCATCAAAAACATCCCACATACCGCCGTGGCCGGGAAGCAGGGAACCGGAATCCTTTTTTGATCCGTCTCTTTTTATGAGAGATTCTGTTAAATCACCGATATTGCCGAATATGCTTAAAAATATACCTATTAAAACTGTTTCCGTTATTGAAAATAGATTAACATCAAGACAGGATGAATAAACGGCATTTGTCGCAATTACGGCTATTATACTGAATATCATGCCGAAAATATATCCTTCCCAGGATTTGTTAGGCGAAACAGCAAAATTCATTTTATGCTTTCCGATTGAAATACCGGCAAAATAAGCAGCAGAATCATTGATTATAACAACAATATTTATAAGAAGAATATAAAGAAATCCGTTCTCAAGAGTTTTCATGAAAAAGATGTGTGCGAAAAAAAATACTATAAAAAATATTCCGAATCCTGTTACTGCAATTGAATATACAGCGCCTTTTATCGGTCTTGTAAACAGCTGTAATATTATTACAACTGCCAGCAATAAAACCAGAACAAAAAATATCATTTTTGCTTCATAGCTTCCGCTTATTTTTATGCCGAAAAGTCCAAAAGCATGAATGTACATAATAATATTTAAAACTGCACCGCTTAATAATCCAGGTAATATGAAAGGTTTTCCTTCTTCACCCCTGTCGCTTATTTTATAAAATTCATATAAAGACAGCAGAGTTATTACAAGTGATGCTATTAAAAGCGGAATGGAATAAATCAGATCCGTTCCTATAGCAAATAAATAAACCGGAAGTGCAACAACAGCAGTCAAAATTCTGTGAATTGAATTTTTTAACTTACTCATTATCCGCCATATCTCCTATCGCGATTTTGATATTCATAAATACATTTGTATAAATGATATGGCTTGAAATCCGGCCATAATACTTTTAAAAAGATTAATTCCGAATAAGCTATTTGCCAGATCAAAAAATTACTGATTCTGAATTCACCGCTTGTACGAATCATTAAATCAACATCCGGAAGGCCGGAAGTTAATAGGTATTTCCCCATTTTCATTTCAGAAAATTTTTCATTCGCTTTCTTTTCATGAAGCCATAAATTAACTGCGTTAACCACATCCTGTCTTCCGCCGTAGTTAAAACACATATTCAAAATAATATTTTTATTGTTTTTTGTGGAATCAATAACATTATGAATCGACTTCATTACTGATTTGGGAACCTGATCTTCAAACCCGCAAAGCCTGATCCTGACGCCTCTTTCATTCAGATAATCTTTTCGTGATTCAATATAAAACCTCAGAAGTTCCATCAATCCCTGAATTTCCATCCTGTCTCTTTTGATCCAGTTCTCAGGTGACAGAGTATATAAAGATAAAACTTTAACGCCAAGCTCATAAGCTGCTTCAGTTAAAGGCTCAATTACTTCCGTACCCTTTCTATGGCCCTCTATCTTAGGCAGAGAATGTTTCTCTGCCCAGCGTCTGTTGCCGTCCATTATAAGTGCAATATGTTTTGGAATTCTATCAGGGTCAATCAGGCTTTTATAATCTTTCATGCAGATTTAAACACTTAAAATTTCTTTTTCTTTATTGTCTGTAATAGTCTGAATTTCATCGATACATTTATCAGTAATTTTCTGAATTCCGGCAATACCTGATTTTGATTCATCTTCAGATATTTCCTTATCTTTTTCCAGATCCTTGATCATGTCATTGCCGTCTCTTCTGATATTTCTTACAGCAACTCTGCATTCTTCAGCTTTCTGCCTGGCAAGTTTTACGTATTCTTTTCTTCTTTCTTCAGTTAAATCAGGAATCTGAATTCTTATCAGATTACCGTCACTTGAAGGATTCATTGAAAGATCTGATTTCTGAATTGCCTTTTCAATGGAAGATAAATTTTCTTTATCCCACGGCTGAATAACAATTAATTTCGGTTCCGGGCAGGAAACAGTTGCTACCTGATTCAGAGGCATTTGAGTACCATAAACTTCAACTTTCACGCCGTCAAGAATTGAAGGGGTGGCCCTTCCTGTTCTGATCATCCCGAATTCTTTTTGAAGATTCTTGACGCTTTTATTCATTCTTTCTTCAACATCCGAAATAATATCGTTTATCATAATTCCTCTCTAATCATTATGTATTATTGTGCCGATTTTTTCGCCCATAACAGCTTTTTTCAGTGACCCTTTTTCAAAAAGATTAAACACCTGTATGGGTAAATTATTGTCCCTGCACATTGAAATTGCGGTCATATCCATTACCATATATTTATTCTGTAAAACTTCAAGGTAACTTAATGCTTCAATTTTGACCGCGTCACTTTCTTTCCGGGGATCTTTTGTATATACGCCGTCAACTTTTGTTGCCTTCATCAGAATATCCGCTTCGATTTCAATAGCACGCAGGCTCGCGGCAGAATCGGTTGTAAAGAACGGGCTTCCTGTTCCGGCAGCTAACAGTATAATCCTGTTTTTCTCCAGATGACGGATCGCTCTTTTTCTGATATAATATTCAGCAATAGCCCGCATTTCTATTGCGGTCATTACTCTCGCAGGAGCTCCAAGCTTTTCAAGAACATCCTGAAAAGCCAGCGCATTGATAACAGTAGCCAGCATTCCCATGCTGTCTCCTGTGGTTCTATCAATACCGAGCCCCTTACCTGTTTCACCTCTGAAGATATTGCCTCCGCCTATAACTATCGCGATCTGTACACCGAGTTTATATATATTATAAACATCTTCTGCAAGGCTTTGAACAGTTTTAACATCAATGCCGGCTTTTTCACCGCCGGCAAGGACTTCACCGCTGAGTTTTAACAATATCCTTTTATATTGCAGTTTTTCCATATATTAGCAGATGAGGTTCGGTAATTATTGTCCGATCTGGTATCTGACAAATTTACCAATAGAAATATTTTCTCCGTATTTTGAAATCTTTTCTTTAACGATATCTCTGATAATCTGTTTTGATTCCCTTATATATTCCTGCTCCATAAGACAAACCTGGGAGTAGTATTTTTTCATTTTGCCTTCAATAATTTTATCGATGACATTCTCAGGTTTACCGGAATCTTTCATCTGATCTTTATAAATAGCCTTTTCACGCTCAAGTTCTTCTTCAGGAATATTTTCCACATCCACATATGAAGGCATTGTAGCTGCAACCTGCATACAGAGTTCCTTGCCGAGTTCTTTAAAATCTTCATTTTTCGCTACAAAATCGGTTTCGCAGTTCAGTTCGAGCATAACACCTATTTTGGAATTGCTGTGAATATAGGTAGCAATAATACCTTCTTTTGTAGCTCTTTCGGCTTTTTTACTGGCCGAAGCAATCCCTTTCTTACGTAAATAATCAATGGCTTTCTCAATATCTCCGTCGCATTCAACCAGGGCTTTTTTGCAGTCCAGCATGCCTACCTGCGTTCTCTCGCGCAGTTCTTTAATCAATTCACTTGTTATTTCTGCCACTTAAAATCTCCTATAATATATATAATTTATTGCATCATCAAATTGTTGAAAATGCATAATGAAGTCAAGTAATTTAGTCAACATGACGTACTTTTTACGTTAGAATGAAGATAATAATCAATAAATTAATATTATTTTTATAATTTTTTAGTACATAAGCATTGATGAAAACCGGATTAAACGATCATCAGTTCAGGGGACTTAGCAGTTATTAATATTTATTGGAAAGATACCCTTTTATCTTGATCTATATTCTTTAAAACTTTACAAATTACCGCAAAAATTTAAATTAAGATGAATTATTCCTGGATCAACAGGACATTCGCAAAAAAAAAATATAAATACTGTCTAATGTATAATTATTTTTAATTCATAAATTAAATCATCTTATAGATCACTTTTTTATCAATTAAATAACTGACGGAGCTGAGTATGAGTAATATTAAAACATTACCCAAAAGAGATGAAATCAATTCAAAAGATAAATGGAATCTCAAGCTGCTGTTTGAAAATGATGAGGCATGGGAATCCTCTTATAAAAAAATTGAATCGGAAATTCAAATTTTCAGTAAATATAAAGGCAATGCAGGAGAATCCATTGATTCATTTATAGAAATTATTACTAAAGATCTTGAGATATCAAGAGAATTTGATAAATTATACGCATATGCTCATCTTAAGAGCGATGAAGATAAGACTAATCAGAACTACACCGGTATTTATCAGAAAGCACTCAGCCTTTATACGAAAATATCGGGAATAACAAGCTTTATTATCCCGGAAATACAGGCTATACCTGATGATGTAATCAAAACATATCTTGAAGACAAAAGGCTGGAAGGTCTCAGGTTTTATATTGACAAGATCATACGGTACAAACCCCATACACTTTCAACTGATATTGAGGAAATACTTGCAAAAACAGGGGAAATATCAAACGCACCTAATCAGTTTTTCAGCATGCTTGACAATGCTGATCTCAGCTTTGGAACAATTGAACGTGACGGGGAAACCGTTGAGTTGAGTCACGGAAATTTCATTACTTTTTTAATGCATCCTGACCGTGCGCTTAGGAAAAAGGCGTTTTTTCAGTATTATAAAACATATGAAAACCATCAGCAGTCAATTTCTACTGCACTTGCCTACTCTGTAAAGAAAGACTGTTTTTATTCTGATGTAAGAAAATACTGCAGCTGCAGAGAGAGTTCTCTTTTTCCTGATAATATTCCGGATGCTGTATATGACAATCTAATTGATACTGTTAAAAAGAAACTTGATCCGCTATTTAAATATTTCGATTTCAGGAAGAAAATTTTAGGACTGTCTGAACTGCATTTTTACGATACATATGTTCCTATTGTTAAAAATATTAACTTTAATACGAATTATGAAGAAGCTGCAGATATCTGTATCAAAGCGCTTTCATGCCTTGGACAGGAATATACAGATATTCTTAAAGCCGGACTTGAAAAAACATGGGTGGACAGGTATGAGAACAAAGGGAAAAGAAGCGGTGCATATTCATCAGGATGCTATGATTCACCTCCATATATTCTGATGAATTTTGAAAACAGCAATATTAACAGCCTGTACACTCTGATACATGAAGCCGGCCATTCCATGCATACCTATTATTCAAATAAAAATCAGCCATATGCGTATCATCAGTATACTATCTTTGTTGCCGAAGTTGCATCCACTTTCAACGAAGCGCTTTTAAGCAATTACCTGATGAAATATTATGAAAACGATCCGAGGATGAAAGCCTATATACTTAACAGGGAGATTGATAATATAAGGGCAACACTTTTCAGACAGACTATGTTTGCCGAATTTGAGAAAGTAATTCACGAAATGTCTGAGAAGAATATTTCGCTGACTCTTGACTCAATTACCGGAGAATATTACAGGCTTTTAAAGATATATTTCGGAGACAGTGTAATTATAGATGATGCTCTTAAACTTGAATGCCTAAGGATACCGCATTTTTATTCTTCATTTTATGTTTACAAATATGCTACCGGAATTTCAGCCTCAATTGCCCTTGCTGACAGAGTTATTAAGAATGTAAAGGGAGCAGTTGAAAATTATACTGATTTTCTAAAGCTTGGCGGAAGCATGTTTCCGCTTGATGAATTAAAACTTGCAGGAGTGGATATGACAAAACCGGAAGCAATAGAAGATGCAGTCAATTACTTTGCCGGACTGGTCGATACACTAATGACCGTGTTTGAAGATATAAAATAACATCAGTAAAGAAGAATCTGCAGGTATTTCAGAATTATACTGAATGCGCAAACTCCCAGGTCAGATTGATGAGTCTTTCCGCTGTTACCTCCCGTAATGTACCTGTGCCGCAGGCAGGAGTGAACATGGATCTTTCAAGAATAAAATTTCTGTCTATTCCCTGCCTGATCAGCTCATTGATAGCTTCATTAAATTTAGTCTGTACAATCTCAAGATCGGGGTTCCTGTCAATACTCGATGTCGGGACCGTTCCCCATGCGATGATTCCGTCTTTATCCAGAAATTGTTTAATATTGTCCGGGTAGGAAACAAACTTTTTCCCATAGGAAAAGGAATCAAAATTAACAATATCAAAACCTGCCTGGAGAACAAGTCCCCAGTCGGAATTTCCGCAAATGTGAATTCCGAGTAAAGCCTCCTCATATTTACGGACAGTACTTATTAACTTGTCAAATATTTCCAGAGCCTCATCTCTCTCAAGAGAAAGATAATCGGATCCAAAACCCGCCATTACCGGTTCATCAAAAAAAAGGACGGGTATCTTACCGGCTTGTCTGATTTTTTTAACCTGCCAGACTCCTTTCATCGCAAGCCCGAGTATAAAAGATTCCCTGAGTTCCTTATCATTTAAAAGCGGTAAACCGTTTTCAGCTGTTATTGAACTTAGCAGTGTTACAGGGCCTACAACCTGCCCTTTTATAAATTCAGACGGGATACTTTCCGCCATGCCGAGAAATGCATTAAATCCTCTTGAATAATTACTGCTGATTCCGAAATACTCAAAATTATTTGAGTTTATTTTTTCATTAAAATTGTTAAGATCATTCTGTCTGTTGGCTGAATTATAGATAACCTGCTCATGATTCATCCCCAATTTTATGCAGGGAAGATTTTCGGTGTATTGTAATATCATTCTTTCGCGCTGATCAACATTATTCAGCTGAGGCCAGTACGGAATAGTGCATTTCTGAATAATCAGGCCGCATATCAAATCTATGTTTGTATGAGGAACACTGCCGACACCGGTAATTTTGTTCTTAAGCGCTAAAAGTTTTTGTTTGTCGTTCATTTCCGGTAAAAAAACTACAGATAGTACTGCTTCTGCTCCCGAACAGTAGACCTTGGAAATCTGCCGTAATGATGTCCGGGCCAGACAACAGTATCATCAGGAAATTTAAGAATCCTGTTCCTGATAGAGTCCATGATCACCTGATAGGACCCGCCTTGAAAATCCGTCCTGCCCATTCCCTCTGTAAATAAAGTATCGCCTGTAAAAATATTACCATCCGTATACAGACAGATACATCCCGGAGAATGACCCGGAGTATGAATTACTTTCAGTCTTACTGAACCGAATTCAATAATATCACCGTCTTTAAGCGTTGCAACAGGCCTTGTTGATCCTGTTCCGCCTTCGAATCCTGATATTAATTCGCTGCTGATTTTTCCGAGCATCGGAACATCATTTTCATGAATAAGAAGCGGAGCTCCGGTTTTGTTCATAACATGCTCGTTTCCAGAAGTGTGGTCAAAATGACCGTGTGTATTGATTATATATTTTATGTTAACCTTATGTTTATCAACGAGTTTAAATATTTTGTCAAAATCACCGGCAGGATCGATCAGTACTCCTTCCCCGGTTTTCTCATCAGCAATCAGATAGCAGAATACCGCCATTCCTGTAACAAGCATCTGTTCAATAATCATTGCAATTTGCTCCGTATTTATTAATCACATAAAATAAGTAACAGTCATTATTAATCAACTAAAAAAAAGATTGATTGTACAGGTGTAAAAGTATAAACAGGTACAAAAATAAAAATGTTGTCCGGGTACAATATAAAAATAAACTACTTACATTGAAATAATCCTATATGAATGCAACAAAATCCCAGGAAACGTTAGACGGCAAAGAGTATATTAAAGCAAAGGAACCTGTTGCGCTGATACTTGCAGGCTATAATAAAGTTGATCCGGAAACGAAGAAAAAAGCTATCCAGGAATTAAATGAAGCATATGACGGCGATATTATATATATGGGCCAGAATAAATTTCTTCATGACCTTGCGGGAAAACCTGTAATACAGTACGTGATTGACGCTGTTTATAATGCCAGGAAAAAAGGCTCTTCCGGCCAGAAACTCTATAACAGAATATATATTTATAATGATATAAAGACTATTCGAAAATCTGTAGATCTTGCTAAATATTCCAACATTACTGTTCATCAGATGAAAGACTCAGTAGGAGCCCACTTACAGCACTTCTATGAGAATTTCATTGAGTACGGCCAGAGAGTGGATATTTTTTACGGAGACACACCCAGAATTACAAGCGAAGATGTTGAATGGATACACGATGAATATTCCGGAATACTCGGTATTGAGAAAAACCGTAAAGGTAATCAGATTCTGATGGTTTACGGGATTGTTGAATCAGGAGATCTTAACGATAACTGGCTGACGCACAGATTGAAATTTATTAAAGTTGGAAAAAATAAAGGAAAACTCAAAAGCTTCGCAGGCTTTGATAGCTTTCAGGCCAGAGTTGGTAACTCAGCCGCGTTCATAAAAAACAGTATTCTTGATGATCTGGTAAGATGCAGAGCAATTAACTTTTTTTACAATCTTCGCAAGGCTCTTTCGCCGACGATAATTTCCAGAATAATTTATCACTTATGGAAAACTAAAAATTTTAAGATGATCTGGCAGATAAAGAACAGGTGCATAAATGAAGCCGAATTTATCAATACGGCAGTTGATGTATGGGCAAAGGTATTCAAAATTGATCTCAGTAAATTCGGCGGGAAATTTTATCACATAAAAAGAAACGCTTCACGCTGGGAAAATGACATTGACAGCCCGAAGGATTTAAAAGTGCTTAACAGAAAATTTAAACCGTTAAACATTGAAACCGCAGAAAAAATAAAAAAATAACCTATATCATTTCCTTAAGCTGATTGACAAAAATACTGATTCCAACTGAAGGGAATTTCTCCTTCAGTTCCTTTACAGCTTTTTCAATTGCATCCTTTTTTTTATTATCAACAGCGGTGATTATACAGTTATTTATATCAGGCCAGATATGAGTTCCAAGGTGAGGGTCTTTATTCCCCTCACCCTGAACATCCGTAAATTTCGTGTAGCCGCTTGAATATTTCCGAAGCAGTTCAACCATTTCGTCATCAACTGCATTGCTGTAGACTATAAATAATAATAACATATATTTTCCTTTGAAAATTATTCTTTATTTTATGAGTTTACGACTGCGTTCCTGTTTTTCTTTCCTGTGATTTTATTTCTAAACTGCTCCAGCAGAGAATATACTACCGGCAGAAAAACCAGAGTAAAGATAAAAGATGAAGCCATTCCTCCAAGTACAGACCTTCCCAGAGGCGTTGACAACTCAGACCCTTCACCTGTGGCCATGGCCATGGGTATAAGGCCGAACACTGTGGTAAAAGTAGTCATCATGATAGGACGCAGCCTTTTTGTTCCGGATTCTATCAATGCGTCATGCAGTGAATAGCCTCTCGCTCTAAGGATATTTGTATAATCAATTAATACAATACCATTGTTTACTACAATCCCTGATAACATAAGAACTCCCATAAACGAAACAACATTAAAAGTTGTACCTGTCAGGAAGAGGAACAGCATAACTCCAAATACCATTGTTGGAGCAGTAAACATAATTATAAACGGCGACCATAAAGATTCAAACTGAGATGCCATAATGATATAAATTAACAGCAGAGCAAGAGTCAGCGCCATTGCAAGATCAACGAAAGTTTCCTGCATGTCTTCAAACGCGCCAGTAATATTTACCGAAAAGTTGGTCGGTTTAACGAGCTTGTCGATGCGGTTCTGAATGTCAGCAACAACCGCGTTCAACGGCCTGCCTTCCGCTTTACAGTTAATGTAAACTACACGTTCCTGATTTTTACGTTCTATAGTAAGCGGGCCTGTTCTTGTCTGAATATCCACAATATTGCCTAACGGAACGGATTGTCCGGCAGGAGTATCAATGGAAATATTCATAATATCATCAACAGTCTGTCTGTCTTCATCCCTCAATCTTACTACTACGTCGAGCTCCCTTCCGAGTTTTCTGTATCTTGTTGCTGTAATACCGGCAACATTGTTCTTCAGGATGTTAGCTACAGCCATAACATTAAGGCCCATTTTGGAAGCTTTGTCCCTGTTTACCGCGATAACCTTTTCAGGATATCCTTCTTTTCTAGATATTTCAATATCAACAAGACCTTCAACATCTTTAATGGCTTCGCTGATTTCTTTTGTAAATTTTGTGCCCTGGTCAAGATCATAACCGAAAACTTCAATTGAGATTGCCGGACCGCCCATAGTCATACCGCTCTGCACATTGAAATTGAATGTAACACCCGGAAAACCGGTCAGGCCGTTTCTTATAGCGCTCTTGATTTCCATAACAGATCTGATCTTCAGTTGATCCTGCGGTTTAAGATAAACTTCAAAACGCGCGGAATTATTCTTTGTTCCGCTGAACGCGCCGCCAAGTCCTTCCCCCGAACCTGCCCTTACGTTGATAGCTTTGTATTCACTTTTATCAAGAATGGTAACCAGTTTCTTTTCAATATCTTCCACCATACTTTCAGTGGTGTAAAGGTTTGTACCGATCGGAAGCTCAGCCATAAAAATAATTCTGTTTTCACTTGTTTCCGGAATAAACTCCATACCTGTAACAGGAAGCAGAACCAGTCCAATTAAGATAGCAATTACCGTATATATGACAACACTCTTCCTGTGCCCAAGTGCCCAGCGAATTATTTTACCGTAAGAGACTTCAAGCCTGTCAAATTTTTCATGCGCCCATTTAAGAACAGCATTGATTGGCTTAATATTTCTGTAACTGTCCTCATGAATATTTTTTACAAATTTGCTGGTCAGTGTAGGAATCAAAGTAAGAGCTATTATCAGCGAAATAAGCAGAGAAAATGATATTGTCAATGCCATTTGTCTGAAAAGCTGCGATGCCAGGCCCTCAGTAAAAAGAAACGGAAGATACACGCATATTGTTGTAAGTGTGGATGCGGTTATAGCCATTGCCATTTCATCGCTGCCCAGTTTAGCGGCTTCATTCGGTCTGGCTCCCCGTTCCCTGAACCGGAAAATATTGTCCATTACAACAATAGCATTGTCAATAAGCATACCGACCCCAAGGGTCAGCCCTCCCATTGACATCATATTAAGTGTGAATCCGAAATAGTACATCGCGATAAAAGTAGCAATAATGGAAATCGGAATGGCAAGGCCGAGAATAATGGATGCTTTAAAATTTCTCAGAAATATAAAAACAACAAATACTACTATTATTCCTCCGAGTATGGCATTATCGGTAACAGAATCAACTGATTTCTCTATATAGTCAGCTGAATTAAATAACGGAGTTATTTTCATGCCCGGAGGCAGAGTGGGATTTATCTGTTTGATCTTTTTTAATACGTTTTCAGCTACAAGAACCGTATTCTTGTCAGACTGTTTATAAATAGCCATTGATACGGAATTCCTGCCGTTAAGACGCTGGAGGTCTTTTGCCTCTTCCGGTGCTTCCCTTACAACTGCAATGTCTTTCAGATAAACAGGCGTAGCCTGCGCGCCCGGTTTTACAGCTACAACAATATTGCGCATCTGATCCAGATTGGTAAATTCACCGAGCGTACGCAACGTATACTCCCGTGTAGGCGTTTTAATGTCACCTCCGGCGACATTCATATTTTCCATTCTCAAAATATTGACAATGGTATTGATGGAAAGATTATACGCGTCCATCCTGTTTTTGTTCAGCTCTATCTTGATCTCGTTTTCATAACCTCCCCATATCTGGGAAGAAGCGACACCGTCAACCTGCTCAATCAGGTTTTTGATATCATCCTCAGCGTATTCGCGCATTTCACTCAAGCTTCTCTGGCTTTCAATACCTAGAATCATGATAGGCATCATTGAAACATCGAACTTAAAGACTATAGGCTGTTCAACTCCTTCAGGAAGATAGTTTTTAAGCATATCCAGCTTTTCACGTATATCCGCTATTGCAAGGGACATATCCGTTCCCCATATAAACTGAATTCTGATGATGGACATTCCCTCTCTGGATTCAGCAGTTATCTCATCAACATTATTAATAGCAGAGACAGACTCTTCTATGATCCGGGTTACATTACTTTCAATTTCTTTTGGGCCTACATCTTCATATTCTGTAAGTATCATTGCCATTGGGAATTCTATATCAGGATACAGGTCCAGAGGCATTTTATTCGCGCTTACAAGGCCAAGTATGATCAATGCTACACTGATCATTATTGAAGTTACGGCGCGGTTAACAGATATTTCTGTGAGTTTCATGTATTATTAATCTCCAGCAGTTTTCTTCTCTTTAGAATTTTTATCTACATCTTCCCTATATACCAGCAGTCTGCTTCCGTTTGTGACATTTTCCTTTCCAAGAGTAACAACAACATCATTTACTGTAAGACCTGATAATATTTCCGTGTATGATTCAAAATCTATTCCGGTTTTTACGTTTCTTTTAACGGCTTTTCCATCTTTAGCAAGCATAACATAAAAATTATTATTTTCATCCATCATGATAGAATCTACAGGAACAGCCAGAGTATTATTCTTTTTATCAATTATTATTTTTACGTCCGCAAACATTCCGTGTTTAAGTAAAAGATTTTTATTATCCAGCAGAATATGAACTTCAAGAGTCCTGTTTACCGGATCAACTACAGCGCTTTTTTTGTAGACTTTTCCGTAAAAAACCCTGTCCCGGAAAGTTGCGACTTTGACCTCCGCGGTCATACCGAGTTTGATTTTATTTATATTCCTTTCAATTATAAAAATTACCGCTTCAACATCATTCATGTTAACAACCTGCGCCAGAGGAGAAGCAGGAGACACTGTAACGCCTTTATCTACCATTACCTTTCCTATGTAGCCTGTAATCGGCGAATCGACAATCGCAGGCATATAATCCATGCCCACAATATCGCGGTCTATTTTGAATAATGTCTGGCCTTTATTTACATGCTGGCCTTCAGTTGCGTTTATCTGCTTAATTTTACCTGGAACCTGGCTGAATACATTTACAACTTCAGTTCCGACAATATCTCCGGTATAATTCATACTTTCAACCATATCGATCTGTTTAACAGCAACAGCTTTCACAGGTATTTCCCGTTCTTCCGGAACCGCTCCGTTATTCTTATTTGCTTTGGTTGTAATAAAATTATAAATACGGTAAACAGCTACCAATGCTACTACCGCGATTATGATGATTACTATTTTTTTCTTCACTTAAGCCTCCGGTTTATTCAAGGGTAAATATATCCTTACCAACTGCTTTATTAAGCTCCGCTTTTGCGACCTGAAAATCATGCAGAGCCTGTATATACAGAGTTTTTGCTGTTGTCAACTGTACGTTGGCGTCTAATAACTTTGTATTATCAATTATACCGTTTCTGAACTGTGTAATGCTGACCTTTAAAGATTCTTCTGCTGTGTCAACATTGCCCTGCTGCGACTCTATGGAATTTGACGCGGATTTATATTTCAGGTAATTATATTGAACTTCAAGCCGTACATTCTTTATGAAATCTTCAAGCTGATACTCAGTCTGTTTTACCTGGCTTCTGACCTGTTTTGCTTTCGCATGACTTGAATCAATCGGTGCCAAAGCTCCCCATTTATAAGTGGCTCCTACACTTACGCTCCAGCTTTTATTCCAGCCTTCCGGAGCGCCGGCCGCACTTGATTCTGCAAGCATGCCCAGGATGTAATAATCACCCGCATCAAGTGTGCCCAATGGCGGTGCCTGAACAGTATCTGATTCCTTATATGTATTTTTACTCATTCCGTAACTACCTTTGGCAAATAACGTAGGCCATATGTAAACAGATTCAGCTGCTCCTGCTGCATATTCCAGAGCCTCCTTTGAGCTTTTTATCTGTAGCAATTCAGGACGATTTTTCAAAGATTCAGCAATCATATTATTCAGCATTTCATTTTCTTTATCTTCCGGAATCCTGAGCATTGCCAAATCATTTTCATTTATTTTAATGTTTGAAAGATCCATAAGATTCGCCTGTGAGTTGATATCTCTGCCAAGATGAATGTTTAATCCCGCCTTAGCTGCAAGGAAGTTGTTTTTAGCTGTAATTAACTGTGTTCTTTCATTTGAAAATGCGACTTTTGCCCTAAGATAATCCAGTTTTGAAAAAGTACCTTTATTATAACCAACTGTTACCACTTTAAAATTTTCCTCAAGTGCTTTTGTTGATTCTTCTCTCAGCTTAATTCCTTCTTCAGCGAGAAGAAGCTGATAATAAAGTTTAATAGTCTGAATGGTTGTGTTAAGTTTAGTTGTTCTTACTTCATTTTCAGCTATTATGTGTCCTTTTCTGGAAGCCTGAAGAGTATTATAAAATACTCCGGGATTGACAAAAACTTCACCGTTTACAAAAGTAACGGATGTTATGCTTTCAATTGAACTTGAATAACCGGCTTCTGCATCCTGCCGTGTATAAGAAACATCAGTAGACAGTGATGGCCAGAGCATTCCCCACGACTCTCTTACTTTATACCTGCTTTCCTGAACTTTTTCAAGTGAAATTGCGTAAGTATTGTTATTCTCAAGTGCAATGTTTATCGCATTCTTTAAAGTCAGAACATCGTCTTCAGCATATAATGCTGCTGAGGTTAAAATAATTGCGCAAATTACCAGTAATTTTAATTTACTCATTAATAATTCCCGAATTTGTTTATTTTTTAGTGTTATTTTGATTATTGTATATATTTAATTAATGGATGGGTTATAAAATCAATAACAATTATTGATTAAGGCAATAAAATTATTATAAAGATTCTTTACAACCGTATTTATCCTTTAAATATTAAACCCCATACAGGAAAAATTTGTTCCTTTTTATTTTTGTTAATCAAAAAAGTTGAATATAAAGGTATTATTTTAATAGTATTCTTCAGTTTAATAATATAGACGAATTTCATTATTATTTATTGCAGTAAAATTATTGTTCTCAGTATTTTTATGAAATTATAAATGAATGTTTCACATTCCGGTATAAAAAAATATATACTGATTTTACAGTATAAAATATTTTTCCGCCTGATAAATAAAATTCATATTTAAAAAATTCAACAAATATTTATCGTTGTTTTAAAACTTTTGCTGTTTTTACTGTATTTATGCATATTTTTATCAGCACAGTTTTTAAGTTGACACCGGTATTACTCTGACCAATGCTGTTGTTGTAAAATGCGCCCGTAGCTCAGTGGATAGAGCGTCGGACTTCGAATCCGTGCGTCGCAGGTTCAAATCCTGCCGGGCGTGCCTGCATTTCAGATATTTTTATCTTATTTGCTGAATAATTATTTCTATATCACAGCCTATTAGTAGAGAATTTTTATTAATGACCTCTATAGCAGGAGAATTAAGGCAAGTAAGGAAAACAAAATAAATTTCACATAATTGTGTTCAGATAAATATTGTCTGAACCATGGATTTAAACGATTGCGCGCCTTTTGGGCGCGAATAATTTCACAGATTATATAGTGCTATATATTTAGATCAGGAAGCATCGCCAACTGTTACAAGAAGCATAATGACAAACATTGCTGCACCGCAAAACATCTATAAGTTCTCAATGCCGTTCTATTCAATTTATTCGGTTAATTTATACAATTTTTAATAAGCAAACAATTCCTGCAAATACTCAATAATGCTGTTTTTTACGGAACGGGGAACCTCTCCAAGCTTTTGAATTCATCTGGATTTATCAATAGCTCTCATCTGAGCAGGGCCTGTTTTTCTTTATCTCCGATCCTTGTGTTGGATCAAGCTGAACCAGCCAGATATCGAATCTTCGGACGCTGTTCTTTACTATTCAATTTTCTCATCTTCTGTTAAAAAAGCATCAAGCCATTCCTGTTCTTCACTACTTAAACTTTCACCTGATTTTTTATCAAACTCTTTAGCCCACCCTTCCCTTGGTTTCTTTTTGGGATGTATTAAAAGACCTTCATTTGTTACTTTAAATTCCAGTTCTTTATTTTCAAGTTGTGCCTGATCAATAATCATTTTTGGAATCCGGAGTCCTTGTGAATTGCCTATTTTTATTAATGTAGCTATATTAACCTCCAATTACATAAAAATGTAATTACAATTCAATTACTTTTAATAAGTATATCAATATCAATAGTAATTTGACTTGTGAAAGAATGTAGAGAGATAGAATAGCTCAATAGCACTTCCTGTGAAACATCTATTAAGGGAAATCGCGTCCTGTTCCAATATAGATGAGCAAGGAGCTGTCTATCTATTTCAGGGTTGAGAAAATTGTGAGAATTCCTTTTTCAGGTGTCAGCCTGTTTCGTATTTATGATAACTCTCCAGTTTTATTTGTCCAGTTGAATTATCAGGGATTCCCCGGTAGTCGAAATGGATATTGAATTTATTTGTACGTGCAATATTTGGATCTGCTTACTCTCTTCAGAACTGTGATTTACAGGATTAAAGGACTACATTATTTTTGCAAAGGAGATGTTTCATAATCTAACAATATTCAGCAGCCTGATTAGTTTTTAAGACACCAGTATTCATTTTTGAGACGCACAATTTTGAGACGCCATGAATGACGTCTCTACGGATTTTCGTATCAGGTTTACATTTTTCATCAATAACAATAATGCCATGAATATGATTGGGCATAATTACAAATGAATCCCGCGGCTGTCAAATATCTCGATTGTGAAAAATTGCGAACGCGTTTACGAATTATTGCGATTGTAGAGACGTTGTAATGCAACGTCTTTACAATGTGCAACGTCTCTACTTATAAATATATTTAATTCCCAGAGTCGATGCCAAAACTTCGAACAGCTCATTTTCCCTGAAGGGCTTACATATATAACCGTCTGCTCCCATTTCTTTTATTCTCTGTATGTCTTCCTGAAAAGCACCGGCAGTAACCGCTATTACGGGGATTCGTTTTCCTTTCATTGTCTTTATCTTTTGAATAACTTCATAACCGTTCATAACCGGCATACGCATATCCAGCAGAATCAGATCCGGAGATTCATTCTTATATTTTTCGATTGCCTCAACACCGTTCTGTGCCTCAAAGGTAACTATATCAACAGAACCAAGGATTGTTTTCAATAAATTTCGATTATCCTGCCTGTCATCTACAACCAGAATGCGGGGAGATTTCTGGCCGGACTGCAGGCCGGCTACTTTTCTTGACGTTATATTATCCCCGCTGATTAGTACATTTTTATCTTTTTCAACAGGAACAGTAAATGTAAAGCACGCCCCCCTGCCCTCTTCACTTGTGACTGTAATATCACCGCCCATTAAATTCGCGTACTGCCTGCTTATGACCAGCCCAAGGCCTGTTCCTTCCTCTTTTATTCCTGCTTCTGCCTGTCCGAATTTCTGGAACAACTTCCCGATATCTTTTTTTGCAATACCGGGCCCTGTATCTTCGACTTTTATAGATAAAAGAACTTTACTCTCTGTTTGTTCAGAGCTTATTGTTACTGAAACACTTCCCTCCTTTGTGAATTTAACAGCGTTGCCTACCAGATTAATTATTATCTGTTTAAATTTACTTTCATCGGTTATATAATTTCCTTTTATAATTTCAGGATATTCAAATAAAAGAACAACGCCGTTTTTATCTGTTTTAATGCGGAACATTGTTTCAATATCTTTAAGAAGAGAAAGGATATTAAATGAAGAAGGATTATAGGTAACACGGCCTGCTTCAATTCTGGATATTTCAAGTATGTCATTTATGAGCGTGAGCAGATGGGATCCGCTTTTTTGTATTGTTCCCAGCCATTCATTCTGCTCTTGTGTCAGGTTTTCCGCTCCCTGCAGTATTTCGGAGAAACCGAGTATCGCATTCATAGGAGTTCTGATTTCATGGGACATGTTTGAAAGAAAAGTACTCTTTGCCATACTGGCTGTTTCCGCTTCTTCTTTAGCTTTTTTTAAATTTTCCTCAGATTCTTTTAAATATGTAATATCACGGTTAGTACCAACAAGCCCTGTTATGTTGCCTTCGCTGTCTTTTACAGGCACTTTTGTAATCAAAATCCAGCGTGCGCTGCCGTCTTCATTAAAAACTTTTTCTTCATAATTTACAATATTCCCTTTATTGCTTAATACGGAGTGATCTTTTTTATAAGCCTTTAAAGCTTGATCTTCAGACAAAAGGTCAAAATCTGTCTTGCCCAGTATTTCATTAAAACCCGATAAACCGTAAGTACGAAGCATTCTGTAATTTGCCAGAATAAACCTGCTTTCCATATCCTTGGCATATATCTCATCAGGCAGGGTGTCAATTAATGTACGAAGCAGATTTCGGCTGCGGTCCAGTTCTTTTGTCCGTACTTTTACAAGGTCCTCAAGATTATCCCGGTATGTTTTCAGTTCTTCTTCAATCTTTTTTCGTTCCGTAATGTCATTCAAAGTATGAAGTGCAAACTTTTCTTTTCCAATAGTAACTGTGTCAATATTTGCAAGAATAGTGAGCGGAGTGCCGGATTTTGTGTAAACAACTCTCTCTATGTTCCTGATAATATTTTTTTTATGAATCTCATCTAAGACAAGTTTGCGTGCATTCACATCACGATTTATTCCTAATTCAACGGAAGTTTTTCCAATAACTTCCTCCCTTGAAAAACCGAACAGCTCAAGCCACGCTTCATTCGCTTCAACGAACGCATGATCAGGAATACTGCTCAGCACCGCAGGAAGAGATGATTTGCTGAATAGAACAGAAAATTTTTCCTCGCTCAACCGTAGAGACTCTTCCGCAAGTTTGCGGTCCGTTATCACTTCACTGAAAAGCAGGATTCCGCCTATCTTGTCCTTATATTCAAACCATGGGTGAACTTCCCATCTTACCCAGTCCACTGTCCCGTCTTTTCTGGGAAAAGAGTCTTCTCCGCTTTTCTCTATTGCTCCTTCAAGACAGCGGCGATGTACTTCTTTTATCTGTACCGGGATTTCCGGAAAGACTTCATAATGCGATTTTCCCGTTATATCCGCTTCACCAAGATGGTAATCGGATAGAAACCGGTTACTCACTGCAATATATTTCATTTCAGTGTCAAACATAGCTATTGCCGCGGGAGCGTGTTCAATAAACAGTTTTAACTGGCGGCTGACTTTCTGAAGGGCTTCTTCAGCATATTTTCTGGAAGTTATATCAAGAACAAAAGCGGCAATCTGTTCTTCAGGGCCGGGCAGCAATGCGTCTGCAATATAAATCCAGATACGTGAACCGTCACTCTTTAAGTATTCTTTCTCATAAGGTTCACAAATCCCTTTTTCACGCAGCTCTGCTATTGCCTTTTCATCAGCAGAAATCCACTCAGGCGGTGTAATTTTCCGCCAGTCAACCAGACCAAGGTAAAAATCTTCCCGTGAATACCCTGTCATATTAAGATAATAATCATTTGCTTCTATAATATTTCCGTCTGCTGAGGCTATTATCATACCCGCAATATCAGCGTCTGCAAAAGACCGCATGCGCATAAGAGCAAAACGCAGTTCTTCTTCCGTTTGCTTACGGTCAGTAATATCTATAGATAAAATAAAAACTCCTTCCGGCACTGGGTGAATACTAAGCTCAAACCAGCCCGAAGTGCCGTCGGGGAAAATAAATTCATTTTCCATATGCCGGTATACCTTTTCTTCCATGCACAGCCTGATAATTTTAAAAACTTCTGTCTTCCCGGCACCGGGCCATATATCCATATAAACATTGCCGATCAGTTCCTGCTTTGAAAGACGGCTGTGCCTGGCAGCAGCGTCATTAAGATAAATGTACCGCCAGTCTGTTCCTATTATCTGACAACCTTCCAGCATATTATCCAGAGTTGTCCTGAAACGAATTTCACTTTTTCGAATTTCATCCTCTAAACGAATGCGGGAGTACAGCAGAGGGCGCACCCCCATTATTCCTATAAAAAAAAATAAAGATAAAATCAGTCCGATTAATTCATACTCATAGCCGGAAGCAGACATGCCGGGCATAACAGTCAGCTTCAGTAAATGCATAAGGCGTCTTATGCCCATAAGGCATAAAGCCGCAGATATAAATATCCAGGAGAAGGTTTTTCCTGTTACTTTAATAAGACGAAAGGCGAAAAAAGACGCGGAAAACTGAAGCAACGCCGAGATTGATAATATTATAATTAAAGTCATACCCAGCTCAGGTTATGATTTTTAATAGTCAAGCTTATACTATCAAAATAAGATATTATAGTCAAAACTTTATTATTTTCTTCAGGTCTTATAAAAAAAAGATAAAAAATTTAATTTCTTTAAAAATAAATTATGAAATAATACTGCTGGAATACAGTGTTTATATATCATAAAAAGTCTTATTATTCCTTCTTGAGGAGCGGTTTTTGTATATAAATTCCCAATAGCTGAGTAGTTACCATGAAAAATTATTATCATGAAAGAAATAAACCGGATAATAAGCAGAAAATATCTCTTGAATTTATATTTATAATATATAATACGGTAAAGGTAACTGCTTTAATCAAAAACAAAAAAAGAATAATCAGGAGGCTGTTTAAATGGAAGTTATTATAAACAGGTATGGGGAGGATAAACTCGCGACAAAGACATTATTCAGCGATGAATTCGGTTTCAACGTTGCTTCAGTCATTGTTATGGGTAAAAAAGAATGCATTGTGATTGACTGCCAGTGGACACTTGCCAACGCGCACAGGGTCATTGCTGAAATCATAGATACACAGCTTGAACTTAAAGCAATCTTTGCTACACATTCTCATCCTGACCATTACTGGGGAATGGGAGTTATGCAGCAGGCTTTTCCAAATGCCAAATGCTATATGCTGCCGGAAGATCTTCGTCTCTACAATGACCAGTATCAGGCAAAGCTTGATGAATGGGAGCCAGTAATGGGAAAAAACAATCTCTGCCGCAAGCAGGCTGAAAATATTATTCCGCTTACAACAGGCTATCTTGAACTTGAAGGCGAACGTCTTGAAGTATTTGACCATGTAATGGGCGACTACAGATGGAATTCCGTTGTATGGATACCATCAATCAAAACAATGTACGGAAGCGATGTTCTGTTCAATCAGGCGCACCCTTTCACATGTGAAGTTACAGCACCGCAGCGGAAACAGTGGATTGAAGATATAGAAAAGATGGAAAAATACGGGGCTGAAGTTGTTATTCCGGGCCATCAGAAGGAAGGATGTCTCTTTGACGGAAGCGCATACAAGTACACAAAGGATTACCTGATCGCTACAGAAGAGGAACTTGCAGGTACAAAAGACGCAGCTTCCTTTTTCTACAATATGATAAAACGCTTTCCGGGATCAAGTCTAATTATGTACTCAAATGAAATGAACGCGGAAGTCTGGAAAGGCGGACGTCCGTGGGACTGGGTTGTTGAAACTGAGGAAACACCGGCTATAAATCCCTTAAAGGGATAAATGTCCGATTGAGGCAGGTGAAAAACCTGCCTCCTCTCCTTCTTCAATACCGGCAGAAGATTCATAGCATAGCATTTAATACAGAGTCCGGATGTCAGGCCGCTGCTTATTAACACAAAAAAGAATCTCTTCATTTGAAAATTTGACTGCTGGCTGTTCAATGTCAGCACCAACCCTTAAAAAAAATCATTATGCTGATAAAAATTCCGTCCCGGCATTACAGATTATATTTACATCCTATAAAATATTCTTGCAAAAAAAAGGCCGCGGACGTTACTTGAATCGATTTTTAAAATACGCCTGAATCAGGTCATAAAGATTCGGCGGACTTTGCAAAGTTTGATTTATACTTGCAGCAATACCCGGATTTACTGGATTTTGTTATGGACATGAAGATCAAAGATATAGCGGCGTTGTTTAATGTTCAGGAAAATACTGTCAAACAATGGATAGATGAAAAAAAAATACCGTTCTATAAAGTCAGGAATCAGTACTACTTTAACAAGTCGGAAATCAATGAATGGATACTCTGGAACAAGCTTTCTGTTTCCGATAAGATACTCGACCTCAGACTGACCGCGAAGCCTGTTTTAATTACAGAGCTGATAAAGAAAGGCGGCCTTCACTACAATATTAACGGCAACAATATTATTGATGTAATCAAGAACACGATACGCATAATTCCGCTTCCGAGGGATATTTCTAAAGATGAGATCGAATCCACACTCATTGAACGGGAGTCAATGATGACTACAGCAGTCGGCAAAGGTATTGCGTTTCCTCATCCCCGAAATCCGGTAATAGCGGATATGGACAGCGAGCAGATATCGGTATGCATGCTTGAAAAACCGGTTGATTTTCAGGCAATTGACGGTATTCCGGTTCATACACTGTTTGTCATAATTTCCTCTAATTCCAAACGTCATCTGGAAATTCTTTCCAAATTATCTTTTCTCTGCCAGCAGGAAAGCCTGGTCAGTCTTCTTGAAAAAAAAGCGGATAAGGATTCGATAATATCTTTTATTAATAAAAATGAAAAGGAGTGGTCTGAAAGATAATTTATGGATTATTTTCTTTACGGAATTGGTATTCTTTTATTTGGAGGGGCGGTATCTCTCCTGATCCCGGAGCGCTTTAAAGGATTATGGATTTTTTCTGCAGCTGCCCTTTCATCTGTTTTTGTGTTAATCCCGTCATTTAACGTTCTATTCTCAGGCGATGCTGCTGTTGGAATATTCTATATGCCTCAGCCTGCAGGTGAAGTAAAATTCGTGATGGACCGCCTGTCCGCTTTTTTCACTGCCATGATATCCTTCATGAGTGCAGTAAGCGCACTTTACGCAGCGGGATATATGAAGCATTACATAAATAAGAACAGAACCGTCACTTCGCACTTTTTCTTTCTCTCCGTGCTCATAGTCTCAATGCTTATTGTAACTGTTGTACAGAATGCTTTCGCGTTCCTTATTGCATGGGAGATCATGTCCCTTTCATCATTTTTTCTGCTGATCTTTGAAAATGAAAAAGAAGAAGTTTTCAAAGCAGGTGTCAATTATCTTGTATCAATGCACATAGGGGTAATATTTCTTATTACAGCTTTTATTATTATGATTAACCGCTCCGGCAGCATGGATTTCAGCTCTTTCACTGAAGTCTTTAACAGCGAGCCCGGGCTTATTAACACCATGTTCCTGTTATTTTTTGCCGGTTTCGGTACTAAAGCGGGCTTTGTTCCTTTTCATACATGGCTCCCCCGCGCTCATCCTGCTGCACCAAGCCATATTTCAGGGTTAATGTCCGGCATTATGATAAAGACAGGTATTTACGGCATACTCAGGATAATAACTATTATCCCCCAGCCTACGTCAATGATGGCTTATCTGGTATTATTTATCTCGCTTATATCCGGAATTCTCGGCATTGCTTATGCCATAGCCCAGGGAAATATAAAAAAACTGCTGGCTTATTCCAGCGTCGAGAACATCGGTATCATAGGGCTTGGTATCGGGGCCGGGCTTTTAGGTATAACAAATAAAATGCCAGCACTTGCATTTTTCGGGTTTACAGGCAGCCTTCTGCATATACTGAATCATTCTGTTTTTAAACCGATGCTGTTTTTTGCGGCAGGAGGGGTTCTTCACGCGGCCCATACTCTTGAAATTGATAAACTCGGCGGACTCATAAAAAAGATCAGGTGGACAGCAGTGTTCTTTCTTGTCGGATCCATTGCAATTTCCGGCCTGCCGCCTTTTAACGGTTTTATAAGCGAATTCATAATTTACCGGGGATTTCTGTCCGGAATGCAGACTTCCGCAATTCCTGCCGCTGTTTCTCTTATTCTTTCGTTTGCAGGTCTCGCATTAATAGGAGCAATGGCATTGCTGTGTTTCACAAAGGTATTCAGTATTGTTTTCCTCGGCAGCCCGAGGACAGAACTTTCACATCCTCTGCACGATATTACATTCACAATGAAGGCCGCGCTGGTTCTGCAAAGCGCGATTGTTATACTTACAGGCCTTGTACCTGCGCCTGTATTCAGCCTGATAAGTCTTGCGGGAGCTGAACTCGCGGGACAGCGGATGTTGTCGGAACATACGGCTGAAACGTCTGACATTTTAAGCAGGCTTTCGGGCGGACTTCTGATCTTCCTGGGAATATTCGCTGTTGTTTTTATTGTCCGCAGCTTTTTACTGCGCGGCAGGGTCACACATTTTAAAACATGGGATTGCGGATATCAGGCCGGAAATACAAGAATGCAGTACACCGCTTCGTCATATACAGGCCCTTTTTTAAATCTTATACGGCCTCTTCTTTATGTAAAGGAACAATTGTCAAAGCCGTCCGGAATATTTCCTTTAGACGCGGCATACAAAAGCGGGACGGAAGATAAATTTGAAATGGCCTCAATAAATCCCGTAATACGCTTTATTGACCGCTTCCTCAACCTGTTCACATGGATACAAAGCGGAAATATGCAGCAGTATATATTGTACGGCATAGTCTTTCTCATTGCAATATCCGTATGGATAACAGGGATATAAGCATGTTCAATATCATTATAAATATTTTATTTATTATTTTTTTCCCCCTGCTGTTCACAGGAATCATAAACCGTGTAAAATCGCTCTGGGCTGGCAGAGAGGGGCCTTCAGTTATACAGCCTTTCCATGACTTTGTCAAATTGATGAAAAAAGGCGAAGTTATAAGCACGACTGCCTCATTTATATTTAAAATTGCCCCGTCAGTCAGTTTCACATCCGTAATTTCTGCTGCAGCAGTTACTCCCCTGTTTTCCGGAAAACAGCTGTTCAGCTTCGACCTGGATTTTATTTTTTTTATTTATATTCTTGCTCTGGGAAAATTTTTCACTATTACGGGCGCCATGGATACAGGGTCAAGCTTTGAGGGCATGGGAGCAAGCAGGGAGGCCGCGTTTTCCGCAATTGCGGAACCTGCATTTTTTCTTGTAATCGGTTCGCTTGCATTGGCCGGAAACTCCACATCATTCAGTAATATTTTTTCCGCTACGGATTTAACAACTTCTACAGGTATTATTATAACTGTTTTATCGGCAGTGATCCTGTTTATTATGCTTCTGGCCGAAGGTTCCCGCGTGCCGGTAGATGACCCTAATACACATCTTGAGCTTACAATGATCCATGAAGTAATGGTGCTGGACAATTCAGGTCCTGATTTCGGTTTAATACTTTATGCGTCAGCTCTCAAAATGGTACTCATCGGTTCGCTCATCGCAAACTTAATTTTGCCGGAAATGCCTGCTGCCGCATCAGCAGCCGCTTTTTTATGCGTACATTTCATTATTGCCGCCATAACAGGTACTATTGAATCGCTTTTTGCTCGCCTTAGAATGAGCCATGTTCCGCAATTTATCTTTTTCATGAGTTCCATAGGGCTCATAATCCTTGCTGTTATTGTTCTCTCAGTTTCCGGAGGTATAAAATGACTCAGTTCATTATTATTTTATTCGGGCTTACAATGTTCTATGTCGCATCCGCCAGCAGGATTGAAGCATATACAAAAGCAATTTCCGTCCAGGGTGTTCTTCTTTTTCTTCTTATCATCTTTGATTATGAAGGCGGCCGCCCGGCAAACCTCCTTTTTCTGTCTTTTGAGACGATAGCAGTAAAAGCAGTTATAATTCCAATAGTCCTTAATACTACTGTCAGAAAAAACGGAATTCATCGTGAAATTGAACCGTATATACCTAATTTCTTTTCTTTAATTATCACCAGCCTGATATTCGCTCTCGGTTTTTTTGCCGCCTATCATGTGTCAAAAGCTCAGGTTCCCGTAAGGCCGTTCTATTTCGGAATTTCCATATCAGTAATAATTACCGGATTGTTTATTATAATGACAAGAAAAAAGATAATAACACATGTTATGGGCTTTATGTTAATGGAGAACGGAATTTTTCTTCTCTCACTTGCTGCCGCAAAGGAAATGCCGTTCATCGTATCGCTTGGTGTGCTCCTTGACGTATTTATGGCTGTTTACCTGCTCGGACTTCTTGTAAACAAAATACACGGCAGGTATGACGAAATTCATATTGATACTCTGCAAAAATTAAAGGATTAATTTAATGTTCATGATAGAATTTCTGTTCTTTACACCTGTAGTGCTTTGTATTCTTGTATTTATTTTCAGATCTAAAGCTTTAAACATTACGGTAACGCTGCTGTATGCGGTTATATTTGCTGCTGCTGCGGTATTCCTGTACTTTTATCCCGGATCTTTTACAGCGTATTTCCGCACCGACAACCTTAACATATATTTTCTTCTCATACTTGCAGTTTTATTTCTCTGCACAGCAGTGTATAATATCGGTTTTATGATGCATGACAAAGAGGACAGGCTTCACCAGGCATTATATACAATTTATCTTTTGATGTTTACCTGCTCAATGGCAGGGGTAATACTTGCTACACATCTTGCGATGCTGTGGGTTTTCGTGGAAGCAACCACACTCTCAAGCGCTTTCCTTATCTATTATTACAGAACCGGAACAACAATTGAAGCAGCGTGGAAGTACCTGTTTATATGCTCAATAGGAATTGCTTTAGCGTTCATCGGAATTACACTGCTGTCCATGGGGCTTGGAAAAGTAAATTCATTTTTTTTCAGCGACCTTGCGGCTAACGCGAAAATTATAGATGCTTTCTGGCTTAAGCTGTCATTTCCGTTTATACTTGTAGGATTCGGCACAAAAGCCGGGCTTGCTCCTGTACACGCATGGCTTCCCGATGCCCATTCCGAATCCCCGTCGCCGATCTCGGCCTTATTGTCCGGAACTTTGCTCAATACTGCGCTTCTCGGTATAATCAGAATGAATAAAATAATGGAACTGGCGGATATGGGATGGTATGTAAAAATCCTTCTTTTTGTAATCGGTTTCCTTTCTCTTCTGGTAGCCGCAGTCTATATAAGGATAGTGAAAAACTATAAGAGATTACTGGCATATTCTTCAATTGAGAACATGGGAATAATTACGATAGGACTTGCAGCCGGAGGCCCGGGACTTTTTGCGGCAATGCTGCATGTCGCGGCTCATTCATTTACAAAGGGTTCCCTGTTCCTTACCTCAGGCAATATACTTCACAGGTACGGAACAAAAGATTCCGGACTGGTACGTGGCCTTCTAAAAGGAGATTCAGGAACAGGATGGATATGGATATTCTCTCTTATCGCCATTACCGGGCTGCCTCCATTCCCAATGTTCATTTCCGAATTCTATATTATAAAGGCTTTCTTTCAAAACGGGCAATATTTAGCGGCTGCAATTTTTTTCCTGCTCCTTACCGTAATAATGGCTGCTATATTTAAAAATATGCTCAGAATGAGCTTTGGCGAAGACAGCGCTCCTGAAGGAGCAGGAAAATCCGGATTAACTGAATGCATCCCCCAGATAGTTTTATTATTTATTCTTTTAATCACAGGCATTGCTCTTCCGGATTTTATCCGCGTAATAATAGAAAATGCCGCTGCTGTTCTATAGTAATATTTTCAGGGAATTATAACATGAAATGGTTAACAACAAAAAACAACAAGCCTGTAAATCTGAAAGATATTCCTCTGTTAGAATTTAAATCTTTTCGCGGCCAGATCATAAAACACGTAAAATCAGGCATGAGGCCGGTATTGTTTTTCGCTGAAAAGCGTGCCGAAACCCATGTCTTGTTTATTGTACTGGCAGATGACGATAATTCCGGACTGTATATTTCTTCTGGAGATCTTGGTTCAAAAATGCAGTATCAATCAATAAGCATGGAAATTCCCGGTTTCTGGAATTTTGAAAACGAAATACACGAAGAATCCGGAATTATTCCGGAAGGCCATCCCTGGCCCAGGCCTGTACGTTTTTCTTCAGGGAATACAATACAGACCAGAATGGAGCAATATCCTTTTTTCAAAATGCAAGGCGAAGAAGTGCATGAAGTGGCAGTCGGCCCGATACACGCCGGAATCATAGAGCCGGGTCATTTCCGTTTTATGTGTCAGGGGGAGAATGTCCACCATCTTGAGATACAGCTTGGTTATCAGCACAGGGGTGTTGAAAAACTCATTCTTAAAAATAATTTAAAATTCCCTGTACACCTTGCCGAATCAATTGCCGGAGATTCAGTCATCGCGCACTGTACAGCTTATGCCCAGGCAATGGAAGCGCTCGCGGGAGTTGAAATTTCACGCAGGGCGCAGGCTATCAGGGCAATTGCGCTTGAAATGGAAAGGGCCGGAATTCATATAGGCGACCTGGCTGCAATCGCGAACGATGTAGCATACCTGCTTGGAAATGCGGTATTCGGAGCAACAAGGACTCTGGTTATCAACTCGCTTCTTACAATTTGCGGAAGCAGATTCGGCCGCGGGTTAATTCGCGCAGGCGGAGTCGCATTCGATATAACAGATGAGTTAAAAACTGAAATAAAGCAAACCCTGACAAAGGTGCTGGCTGATGTCGAACGCATGGGCAATGAAATGTTTTCTTCGGCAAGTGTTCTTTCCCGTCTTGAAGAAACAGGTATTGTAAACAAGGAAAAGGCTATGGAGATAGGCCTTGTGGGCCTTCCTGCCAGAGCTTCAGGAATATCACTGGATGTCAGAAGCGACCATCCTTTTGGAATATACCGGTATTACCCGGTTCACAAAGTTACAATGGACAGCGGTGATGTTTTCGCGCGCTCCTACCTGCGTTTTGTTGAAATTAAAAAAGCAATTAAATTCATTACTGAACAACTCGATAATCTGCCGGCCGCAGGCAGTCTTATCACTCCCGTAAAAAAGCTTCAGGAAAATAAATTTGTAGTCTCAATGACCGAAGGCTGGCGCGGAGAGACCGCCCATGCGGTAATAACAGGCCACGCGGGCTCATTAACCAAATACAGAATCAAAGATCCGTCTTTTCATAACTGGTTAGGACTGGCCCAGGCTGTCAGGAATAATGGTATTTCTGACTTTCCGCTTTGCAACAAGAGCTTCAATCTTTCATATTGCGGCCATGATCTATAGGAGTTATTTTATGATAAATGTATTAAAAGTCCGTAAAAGTCAGGGATATCAGGCTATCCCGGATATCAGGGCCGCAAAAATCCGGAAGCCTTTCAGAGGTTTGCCTGTTATTGGTAAAGAATCATGTAAAAAATGCTCAGGCTGTTTGTCAGTTTGCCCGGCAATGGCCATTTCCACTGATCCGCTTTCAATTGATATGGGTAAATGTATATTCTGCGGCGATTGCGAAACCGCCTGTCCTGAAAAAGTGATAACATTCACACAATTTCATAAAATATCAACAGATGACCGCAATAAACTGATTATCAGGAAAGGAACAACCGCGGATTCATTCTATTCTTCAGCTATATCCGTCAGAAAAGAAATAAACCGGCTGTTCGGAAAATCATTGAAACTAAGGCTGGTTTCCGCAGGAGGATGTAACGGATGCGAATGGGAATTAAACGCAAGCGGAAATGTTAACTTTGACATGGGAAGATTCGGTATAGATATTGTCGCTTCTCCGAGGCATGCGGACGGTATTATTATAACCGGGCCTGTTACGAAAAACATGGCAGCGGCACTTGATGACGCGTACCATTCAACTCCGGACCCAAAGGTAGTAATACTTGCAGGAAGCTGCGCAATAAGCGCCGGCATATTTCAGGATTCCCTGGAAATTAACCGCAGTTTCCTGGATAAATATCATATTGACCTTTATATACCGGGATGCCCGGTTCATCCGCTTACAGTTATAAACGGATTACTTGATTTTTTAAGAAAGTAGACTGCTTTTTCTCCGATCAATATTCAAAGTAATACGGCCGGATAGCCTGAGTTTTACGGATATTTATTGATTTAAAGGAAAAAAGGACTGTAATTAAAATTATACGGGAAAGCTTACTAAAATTTCTTTTAGTGAGCAGCTGTTATTTTCCCTGCAGCATTGTTGCCGGTACCTTAACAGCAACCATTTCACCTTTAGCGCAAAGGACATCCCCGACTTTTAAATCTGTCTCTATTATAACTTTTTTACCTTTTATTTCCTTGATTACAGATGTTACTTCAAGCGGCCCTTCAATAGGTGTAGGTTTAAGATAGTCAACATGCAGAGAAGCAGTAACAAACCTGATTTCCGGATCAGATCCGAACTCTCTTCCTTCGGCTTCATAAGCTGCGGCAGCTGCTGTTGCAGTTCCGTTGCAGTCAATTACACTTGCGATCAGTCCGCCGTATGCGAATCCTGCAAGTGATGTATGATTGCTGTGCGGCTTAAAAGTACAAATTCCCTCTTTGCCGTTCCAGTAGGTTTTAATCTGAAGGCCGCCTTCGTTAAGCCTTCCGCAGCCGTAACACTGGCTGTAATCGTCAGAATATAAATCCTGTATTGCTTTATTTTCCATAGTGAACTCCTGAGAGAAACTTCTTAAATTTTAAACAATCTTTAATAAGTTATACTGTAATTTAACGCAGGACTCAAAAATTGAATCATAAGGCAAAGATTGCGAGAAGCATTACAACATGTTTTGAGAAGTGCTTTCTGTATATTGACCGCCAGTTAAAGAACGGTCAATATTTATATTTAAAAAGATGATTAAACGCCTGAATGTAGAAAATTAGGCAGCAACATCAAACGATTTTAAATCCGGACTTACTATCAATGGAGCTTCTGTTAATGACTGAACTTCTTCAACAGTCGTATCAGCGGCAATTTCTTTCAGCAAAAGTCCTTCAGGAGTAACTTCAATAACTGCTTTTTCAGTAACAATTGTTTTAACTACGTTAATAGCTGTTACCGGAAGAGTAAGTTCATTAAGAATTTTCGGCGATCCGTTATTCGTGTGCAGAGTGGCAATGATTATTCTTTTCGCACCTGTTGCCAGATCCATTGCGCCGCCCATTCCCGGAATCATTTTTCCGGGTACTTTGTGGCTTGCAAGATTTCCGTTTTTGTCAACCTGAAGCGCTCCAAGTACAGCAACGTCGACATGCCCGCCGCGGATAATACCGAAGGATATTGAACTGTCGAAAAAGCACGCGCCGTGTTTTGTGGAAACATGGGATCCGCCGGCATTTACCAGGTCTTTGTCTACCAGGCTTTTGTCAGGCGCTGCATCTACACCGAGTATTCCGTTCTCGGAATGAATTACAATATCAACATCATCCGGCAGATAATTTGCCACAAGTGTAGGCAGTCCGATTCCAAGATTTACAACGTCGCCGTCTTTTAACTCTTTTGCAATTCTTTTTGCAATTGTTATTTTTTCATTACTCATTTGAATTGCTCCTTATAATATAATCTACAAAAATTCCCGGTGTTTTTACTTTGTTAGGATCTATGTCACCTTCTTTTACAATTTTTTCAGCTTCAACAATAACCAGATCTGCAGCAGTGGCCATAACCGGATTAAAATTTTGTGTTGTTTTATTATAAAAAATATTACCAAATGTATCAACAATAGTACCGCGAAGAATTGCGATATCAGCCCTTAAAGGTAATTCAATTAAGTATTTTCTATTGCCTATTACAATAGTCTGCTTACCTTCAGCAGCCTCAGTTCCAACACCTGTAGGAGTAAGCACACCGCCAAGTCCTGCCCCGGCTGCCCGTATCATCTCGGCAAGACTTCCCTGCGGAACAAGCTGCACATCAAGACTCCCTTCCATCATCTGCTTGCCTGTTTCCGGATTAGTTCCAATATGAGAAGTAATTACTTTCTTTACAAGTTTTGCTGCTATAAGTTTTGAGTTTCCGACGCCGGGTATGCTGGTATCGTTTGAGATAATAGTTAAATCCTTTACCCCTTTCTCAACAATGGCATCAATAATTGAAAGAGGAGATCCAACAGACAAAAATCCGCCGACCATAATGGTAGCTCCGTCTGTTATTTTCTCCATTACCTCGTCCAGGGTAACAATCTTGTTTTTCATTCTGAATACCTTTCCTTTAAAAAATTATAGAGATTTTAATACACTGGCAGCTATTACCAGTCTCTGAACCTCTGATGTACCTTCATAAATCTCTGTAATTCTTGCGTCGCGGCAGTATCTCTCCAGCGGATATTCCGTTACATATCCGTATCCTCCGAATATCTGTAAAGCTTTGTGAGTAACGCGATGAGCTGCTTCCGATGCGAACAGTTTTGCCATAGCGCATTGTTTGGAGTATTGCTGTCTGTTACTGTTATTCATCATGTCTGCTGCCTGATAAGTGAGTAATCTGGCTGCTTCTATATCTGTAGCCATGTCAGCGATCATCCACTGAATAGCCTGAAATTGCGATAATGACTGATTAAACTGTTTTCTTTCTTTTGCGTATGCTACTGCGTCTTCCATTGCAGCCTGTGCTATACCTAAAGCCTGTGCGGCAATACCAACGCGTCCGCCGTCGAGTGTGTGCATTGCGATTTTAAATCCCTGTCCTTCACTTCCAAGCATGTTCTCTGCCGGAACTTCGCAGTTATCGAAAATTAGTTCTGTTGTTGACGAAGCACGTATACCCATTTTTTCTTCAACTTTTCCTACTGCAAAGCCGGGTGTACCTTTTTCAATTATGAACATTGTTAAGCCTTTATAGCCCGGCTGGTCATTTGATCTTGCCAGAACAACTGCCACATCAGCAACGCCGCCGTTTGTTATAAATGTCTTTGATCCATTGAGTATATATTTCCCGTCTTTAAGTACAGCTTTTGTTGTTGTACCTTGCGCGTCCGAACCGGCTCCTGCTTCAGTAATGCCAAAACAGCCTATATGTTCTCCTGAACAGAGTTTAGGAAGATATTTCTTCTTCTGTTCTTCATTTCCAAAATAATAAATTGGTGATAAACAAAGTGAGTTATGAGCGGAAACTGTAACACCTGTGGAAGCGCAGCCTCTTGAAATCTCTTCAACTGCGATAGCATAGGATATATAATCCATTCCTGCTCCGTTATATTCTTCGGGATAAACAACTCCCATTATTCCTAATTCAGCAAGCTTTTTAATCTCTTCCATCGGGAATTCATGATCTTTGTCTAATTGTGCTGCTTTCGGTTTTAAATCATTGTCGGCAAATTTTCTGCACATTTCCCGAATCATTTGATGTTCTTCACTTAAGGTAAACTCCATGGCATATACTCCGTTTTTTAATAATTATTTCTATTATTCATAATATTAGTACTTTTTCCCCTATTGTGAGGACGCCTATATTCTGTCAATATTTTTATTTTGAAGAAAACCGGTTTAAGCTATATTGTAACTATAATTTAGATACAATATCACTTAAAGGCACAAATTTTTATCTAAAAAAAATAAAAAATTTTTTTATTTATTTTTGAGGATTAATTGATTTTTTTCATGTAAAAATAAGGAAAAATATCTATTATGAGAGGTTTTTATCAGCCGATCCATGCATGTCAAAATTAAAAAAATGACTGAATTTACATTCAGCAGTTAATATATCATATATGAATATTATTGATTATTCTACAGGATGCTTTTTAAGGTACTGAGCGAGTGTTTCAGCAGGATGTCCGCACAGAAGCTGAACTGTCTTGCTTACTTCAGCTGTTTCTCCTGCAGCAATCTGATAATAATGGGATATCCAGACTTCAACTTCATAGTCCGTAAGCCCGCTTCCTGTAAGTTCACGGCGGCGCGCCTCAAATTCCTCCATACGGCTTGATGAACGGGTCTTACGAACCTCTTCAGGTGTCTGTGCCTGATAACTTATTTTTCTTCCGGTTGCTGCGGATAAATGATCAGCTGTTTCCTGCATTGTAAGTGCCTCAGGGCCGGTTACGTCATATATTTTTTTCTCATGCCCGTCAGTTGTAAGTACTTCAGCCGCTACATCCGCAATATCATCTCTCGAAACCCATGATATTCTTCCGTCACCTGCGGGTGCGCGAATAATATCCGATTTCGCTATATGCTGTGATACCTTGTCCATATAAAGATTAGGCCTCAGAAATGTATAATTAAGTCCGCTCGACTTAATAAATTCTTCTGTATGAAAATGATCCCGGGATAAAAGAAAAGTGGAGTTTTCTGAAGCATTAAGAAAAGAAAGATACACCACTCTTTCTACGCCTGCAGCTTTAGCTGAATTTACGGCGGCTTTATGTTCCTCGACTCTGTCATATTCAGGTACCGGGATATTATTTTCGAATGAATTTATAATAATTCCCATTCTGTCTCTGGCGGAAACAAGAAACAATATTTTAATGCCTTCAAGTGCTTTAGTCATTGATGCGGTGTCGCCGTAGGATTTTATAACTGCGGTTTCCGTGTACGGAAGTTCCGGCGCATTAACGGCATTACGCACAAGCAGTCTTTGAGCTGTTCCCCTTTTTGAAAGACGTTCAGCTATTCTGGCTCCAAGTTCCCCTGCCGCTCCTGTTACTGCTATCATAAAAATATCCTTAAATTGTATTCTCAGCAAATAAATATGAATAACCGGAAAATTATACTGTGCTTACTCCGCCGTCAATTACTATTCCTGTGCCTGTTACATAACCTGCCAGGTCAGAGCACAGCCACAGAACTGCTGAAGCAACTTCTTCAGGTTTGCCAAGTCTGCCTACAGGAGTCTTTTCTCTCAGCTCCTGCCTGAATTTTTCAGGCGCCGCAGCCAGGCCCGGCGTCAGCACTGCACCCGGACACACGGCATTGATACGGATTCCGGATCCGGCAATATCATATGCCGCTGTTTTTGTAAGCCCGAGAATCCCGTGTTTTGATGCTGTATACGCGTAACATCCTGATTCAGCCAAAAGCCCGGAAAGCGAGGATATGTTTACAATAGCTCCGCTTCTCTGTTTCAGCATTAACTGAGTTTCATATTTCATGCATAGAAAAACACCTTTCAGATTTACCGATATAATTCTATCCCAGGTGTCCTCATCCGCATCAGGCAGATATTCAGGTTCAGGGTTATGTATTCCAGCATTATTGCATGCGTAGTCCAGGGTGCCGAATTCTTTTTCTATACCAATAATTAGTTCCTGAACATCATCTTTAACCGAAACATCACATTCTATGAAAAAAGCATTGCCGCCTGATTTCTTGATAATATCAACTGTTTCATTCGCATTTTTTTCTGATATATCGGAAACAATTACATTCGCACCCTGTTCCCCAAAAGCAATCGCAATACTCCGGCCTATTCCGGAACCGGATCCGGTAACAAGTGCTGTTTTTCCAGTCATATTATTTATCATTGTATTTATCCGCCTGTTTTAAATTAAGCTGTCTGTTATTAATCATAAAGCTTTCTTACCCGTCAAGGAAAATGAAAATAATTTTAAATCTGATTGACTTCAAAAAAAGAATTATTTATCCTTTTAAATCATCATTACTAACAAAAAATAGGATTTCGAATTATGGATGTAATAGAAGCAATTAATTCAAGACACAGTATTCGTGAATTCAGTTCTGAACATGTTTCAAGAGAAACGCTGAATAAGATTATTGAAGCTGCCGTACAAAGCCCATCCGGCGGCAACAGCCAGCCATGGGAGGTCTTTGCAGCTGCAGGAGAAACTCTTGAAAAAATCCGCAAAATATATCTGGATCGTTCAAAAAGCCGTCAGTCCGGACCAAAAACCCCGCCGCCTTCCTCTCAGCCGGCAGAACATACTGAACGCATGGCTGTAATCAGAAAAGAACGCTTTGAACTGCTCGGGCTTGATCCGGAAGATCCTGCATCGGGCAATGTATTTTTTAAATGGGCTGCAAATCTTTTCGGGGCCCCTCTTGTTCTTTTCATCTGTATGGATAAATCGGTACCGCCTGCCCGCAGTCTTAATATAGGCACTTTTGTTCAAACAGCATGTCTTGCAGCAAAGCATTACGGAGTTGATTCCTTTATTGCGGGACAGCTTCTTGCAAATCAGGATGTACTTAGAGAGGAACTTGCAATTCCTGAAAATTACAACATTGAAATCGGAATTGCCCTTGGTTACCCAAAGCCTGACAGTATCATCAATACTTACCGCAGTCCGCGCAGAAGTGTAAACGAAGTATTAAGATATAAAAGCTGATTTACTTTCCCGGAATATGTATACTGCCAGGCACTCCAATTAAATTATCCATTTTGACTGAATTTTATGCAAACATCATCGCTAAAATAACATTTTAAAATAAGGTTTTCAGTATAAACATGAATTTGGGTGAATAGGATAAATATTAGTACATTAATACACTTGACAACAAATAACACAAAAAAAAATATTAATCCGCATCTCTCATAATTAAGGCATCAAAAGGATATTCTTATGACTGACAATAATCCATCTATAAATACCAGAGAATACAGAATAACTGACTTTGTAAAATCTTTAGCTCAAAATAAATATCTGATCCCGTCATTTCAGCGCGCATTTGTATGGGAGCCGGATGAAATAATCAGGCTCTGGGACAGCATATACCGCTTCTATCCCATTGGAAGTATTCTGTGCTGGATTACGGATATTCACCTGAATGTTCACAGAAGGCCGGGCGGATATATACTTCCTGATAACAGATCAGATAGTAATTATTTAAATCAATGGACATATATTCTTGACGGACAGCAGCGCGCTACGTCATTGCTGATTTCAATTTTCGGCGGAGAAGATAAAGTTAAAAATTACAGAAAACTTAATTATAAAGTCTATTTTAATGCTGTTGAAGAAAAATTTTTTTTTGAAGACAAATTTAACATCATAAAAGAAACAATAAACCGGTCTTTTCTGATTAAATTAGAAGACGTTTATAATGATGAAGAAAATTTTTTAGAAAAACTTGCCGGACATCCTGAAGCTGACAGTAAAATCAGAAATAATATTCTCCGCCTTCAGTATATGTTTTCAAATTATAAAATCCCGCTTATCCACATTAAAGGTTTTGACATACCTTCTGTATGCGAAATATTCGAAAGAATCAATCAGGAAGGAAGAGAACTGAAATCATCTGATGTAATAATAGCAAGGACTTTCCATAATTACAAAACCATTATTGAGGAAGATATGTAGTTACGGAAAATCAGAGCGCTATACTTTAAAAAAGCTGATCTTATTTCTCAGATTTTCAGCCATCTGGCTGAGTTTATCCACGTTAGCTGATATTTCCTCGGCACCTGAAGCTCCGGTCTGTATAATATCATTGATATTGCTTATAGATTTCATTATTTCTCCTGAAGCGACTCCCTGTTCTTCTGTCGCACGCGTAACTTCATCTGAACGATCTTTTAATTCATAAATGCTTGCATTAACAAGATCATTCGTGCTCTGCTGTTTTTTAACATTTGTGATAATTGTATTCATCATTGTATCAATCAGTTCAACACCTTTTATTATTTTGGTAATACTTGAGATTGTTGAAGTTACATTTTTCATTCCGCTTTCTATTTCAGTGTTATTCTTTTCTATAAGAGCAGCGATATTATTGATACTTGCTGCCGTCTGGTCAGCCAGTTTTGAAATTTCATCTGATACTACAGCAAACCCGCGGCCTGCGTCACCTGCTCTTGCGGCTTCTATAGCGGCGTTTAGTGAAAGCAGATTGATCTTATTTGAAATTCCTACAATTATCTCAATTATATCAGATACCTCTTCAGAACTGTTTGTTATTTCAGTCATACTTTCATTCATAAGATTTAATGACTCATTGCCTGTTTTAGCCTCTTCAGTTATCTGTTCAGACTGTTTTTGAGCTTCTGAAACCTGTTCAGCTGTTGAATTAATAATTTTTGACAGTTCGTCGACATGCGAAATTACTTCATTCAGTTTCTCATACTGATACTGCGCATTATTTGATACATTGTTTATTCCTGCGGAAACTTCCTCCATTGTAGCTGTTATTTCCTCTGAAGAAGCAGCCTGGTTCTGACTGTTTTCAGAAAAAATGGTAGTAGTAGCGGACAGTTCCTCGGAAGAAACACTAAGATCACCCGATACATCAACTACCTCCTGAATAACTTCTTTTACTTTTTGAATAAAATTATTAAACATCTGTCCGAGAGAACTTATTTCATCATTTACATTACTTTTAACCGGGTATCTGGCATCAAGATCTCCTGAACTTCCTTTTTTAAAAATATTATTAAAGAAAGCAAGTGATCCGAAAATTTTTCTTGATATTAATACTGCAATGAAAATTGAAATAATGAGAGATATAAGAAGTATTACTGCAGTACTTTTCTGGGCGTTGTCAATTCTTGATTTACTGTCAAGATGAGTTTGATTAGATATCTTTTCGGTATGGACATTAAGTTCCTGAAGTTTATCAAAATATTCACGCATATGTATTTTAAGTTCACTGATAGTATTAAGACTTTCATTAATATTTTCATTCTTTATATTTTGAGTAAGGTTGCTTATTTGATATTTCCATCTTATGTATAATCCGCCTATATCTTCAATGAGCTGTTTCCCTTTTTCATCTTTAATCCATTTTTGTATGGAATCAAGATTATCTTTTAGGGAAATTTCAAGAGATACAAGTTTTCCCTGAAGAATAACGTTAACTGAGTTAAAATCCTTTTCCTTTAATTTTAAAATGCTTTCTTCAATAATTTTCTCAAAAATATAAATACTGATCTGAGCGTTAAGAGAATGATTTGATACAATAGCAGTTGTATATAATTCCTCCATAATAATTCCTGAGCGCCCGAGTTCGGATTTTAAATATAAACTTACAATAAGAGATAAAACAAATATAATTAAAAAACTTAATATAAGTTTTGTCCTGATTTGTAAATTTACAATATTTTTAAAATTAATATTAAGTAACTTTTTCATAATTTTTTTTATTAATCTCATGTTTATCTCCCCGAATTACATCTTATGATCTGATAATTAAGAACATTTTCTATTTTTATTTATTATATCTTAGATTAAAATAAATTACAATTTTTTTTAATAAATTTTAAAAAATACATTTTTTATATAGTACATTTTGTTTCTACTTTTTATTCCCCTTTTTATAAATAATTTATAACAAAAAAATTTAAAATTAGTCACTTTATAAAAAATTTGACATTCTTTAAAATTTATAATAAAATTTAAATCAATAAAATGTTCTTCAATAAATATTCCCCGATAGACAATTGTTCAATTGAACCATACAAATAGTTAAATTAATGCTAAATATAAACTAACATAACTTGAAGAACAAAAATTATTAGTAAGGAGAGGTAACATGCAAAACTATATGTTAAATATTAAAACTATTCCCAAAATAATACTTACATTTTTTCTTTTAATAACCGCTGCATCAATTTTTATGTCATGCGGGAAAAAAGGCAGCCAGGAAATAATTATTGGCACACATCTTCCGTTAACCGGTTCCGGTGCCGGCAGCGGGAAGGAACAAAAATGGGCTTATGAACAGGCGGTTGCAGACATCAATAAAGCCGGAGGAATTTTTGTTAAAGAATTTGATCAAAAACTGCCTGTCAGGCTTATTGTTTTAGACGATGAAACGAATGCTTTAAAAGCAGCAGCCGCTGTTGATACTCTAATAAAAAAAGAACTCGTTCATGCAATATTAAGCGGACAGGTTGGAGATCAGGGTGTCCTTCCGGGAATGATAACAGCTGAAAAATTAATAACCTATTATCATGGTACGGTTATATGGAAACATCTTTTTCTGCAAAATAATTTTAAATGGTGTACCATGTATTTTGAAGAAATACCGGATTTAGGTGTCTTACCTTTTGACATTTTTGAATCTTTACCTTCCTCAGATAGACCTCAAAAAATCGGTCTGTATCTTGAAGATAATATTGATGCAAAAGCTATGGGTGACGGGCTTGAACAGGTAGCCAAAATGAAAAAATTTAAAATTGTATTGAGGACTACAATGCCTATCAGCAGTAAAAATTATTCAGAACAGATTAATGAAGGTAAAAAAGCCGGTGTTGATGCAATTATATCTTTTGCAACCTCACCGGATACAACAACACTTGTCCGTCAGATGAAAGAAAATAATTTCAGTGTAAAAGCTTTTCAGGGTTTTAAAGGATCATGGCCGCAGGCATTCTGGGATGATCTTGACAAAGATGCTGAAGGTATTTTACATGACGGAATGTGGTCTGAAGACTATCCTTATGAAGGAGCGAAGGAACTGGGTGACCGTTTTTATAATGAATTCAGCTACAGGTCAGTGAGCGCAGGTATGTTCTATGCTCTTTGTCAAACTCTCTGGCAGGCAATTGAAAAAGCCGGAACCTTAAACGGAGCTAAAATTAGGCAAGCGGTACTTGATAACAAATTTCAGACAGTAAACGGGCCTGTCGACTATGACGAAAAAGGTGTTGCCAGTTTTCCTCCTGCGGGTTTTCAGTGGAAACAGGGTAATCGCGTTCTTGTTTATCCTTTTAACCTAACGGATAATAAAATTGAACCTATTGTACCATGGAATAAACGTTAAAATCAAATCATTCTATTGAATAAAACAAAGGCTTACGGAAATTTCCGCAAGCCTTTGTTTTAGGAAAAAATATTATTCAACAGTATTCCCTGATGATCGAAGTATTATTCGAAAAAAATTACTTTATTTTTAATCTTAATTAACATCCAGGAATTATCAATCAATAAATACCGGACAAAAAGCCGTATTTAATTTTTTGCAATCTGAAAGAATGTTATCTTATCCTTAAGATTCTCGGCCATTGTACTAAGTTTATCTGCATTGGCAGCGATTTCTTCGGCTCCGGAAGCACCGGCCTGGACAATTTCGTTTATATTGCTGATAGTTTTCATGATCTCACCGGCCGCAATTCCCTGCTCCTCAGTCGCGCGTTTAACTTCATCAGACCGTATCTTTAATTCATCCACGCTGTTATTAACCGAATTATTTGTATTCTGCTGCTTTTTAACGTCAGCAATTATATTTTTCATCATTCCATCTATTTTTTCCACACCACCTATTATACTGCTGATACTGGAGATTGTACTGCTGACGTTTTTCATGCCATTGTTGATCTCCTTATTGTTCTTGTCTATTAAAGATGAGATGTCGCTTATACTTGACGCTGTCTGATCTGCGAGTTTGGATATCTCATCTGCTACAACCGCAAACCCCCGGCCGGCTTCACCTGCCCTTGCTGCTTCTATGGCGGCATTCAAAGACAAAAGGTTAATTTTATCCGATATATCATTTATAATCTCAACGATTTCAGTTACTTTATTTGAACTTTCCGTAATTTCTTCCATACTGTTATTCATTAAATTTAACGATTCATTTCCGGATTTAGCCTGTTCTGTAATTTCTCTGGACTGGTTCTGTGCCTCTGTTATTCTTTCAGCCATAATATTAATAACATTGGACAGTTCATTCATCAGGCCAATGACTTCATTAAGTTTGTCATACTGAAATTGTGTATTATTTGAAATATTATTTATACCTGCAGTAACCTCTTCCATTGTTGCAGTTATCTCTTCTGAAGAAGCTGCCTGGTTTTGAGAATTGTCTGAAAAATTTGTAGTTGTAGCTGATAATTCCTCAGAGGAAACACTGAGGTCATCAGCTACATCGGTAACTTCCCGGATAACAATTTTAACTTTATTGATAAACTGATTAAATAGTTCTCCCATAGTATTTATTTCATCTTTTGCACCGTCCTTTACTGGATAGCTTGCGTTAAGATTTCCTGAAGCCCCCTCTGAAAATACATTATTAAAAATTGATAATGATCCGAAAATTTTTCTTGATATTAATATAGCGATTATCACAGCAACAGCCAGAATAATAATCGCAATAATCATAGATATAAATAATACTTCAGCAACGATGATTCTTGTCTTCTCATGAAAAACGTTTGACGCTTTCATGGCATAAATATTGAATTCTCTGAGTCTTGACAAATAACTCTGCAGGTTTTCTTTAACTTCAGCAACGGATTTTAAAGAAGAATCAAAATCCAGAGCTTTAACATTATTTGATAATTCCTTCATTTTTGTTTTCCAGGCTGATAATAAATCTTCAAACTCTGCGCTTAACTTTTTGCCTTTTTCATCGGTAGTCCAGGTCTTTATTAATTTTAAATTTTCTGTCAAAGATTCATCAAGTACTCCACCACGGCTGTCAATATACATATTTGCAACAACAGCATCTTTTTTTCCCAAAGCAGTTTCAATTTCTTCCAGAATATTATTAAAAATACGAATATTATTTTCTGATTCGAGGGAGTTATTTGAAACAAGAGAAGTACTATATAATTCTTCCATAAGATTACTCGTCTGCCTTAACTCATAAATTAAAAAACCGCCAGCCAGGGCAAACAGAATAAAAATTACTATAAAACTTAATATTAACCTGGTTCTTACTTTGATATTAAACAGTTTCATTTTTTTACCATTCAATTCCTTATTTATAAATTTATTATACCTGATATTATAACGAAAAAATATAAAAAAATAAATAACTTTTTCCGTGCAACAACTTTTTTACAGCTGATAATCGTTAACAATAAATATCATTATACAAATGCGCCTGCTCCGTAATTTTAAATTAAATATTTATTTAAATGTTCCCTTGACTGTAAAAATACAAAAATTTCACATATAAAACAATATATTTAAAAAATAAAATCAGGTTTGTTTGATTCTTTCATGATAAGTGACAATGAAAATTCAATCATTCCAAAATAGGATAATAAAGATCCTGATTTCGTAATGAAATCATTGTCATACAAAAGCAGAGATATTTTTGTGTGCAATTATTATTTTTAAATTAATAAAATTATCATAAACTGATTTTTAATGATCTGAGCCGTTATCTATTGCAGCAAGCACCGGCTCTACTCTGTTGCGTCCGTTAGCTTTTGCCTCATAAAGTCTTGCATCTGCTCTTCTAAGCAGTGAATCAACATTCCCGCATTCCGCATATGAAGCAACTCCAAAACTTGAAGTAACTTTCAGATTTTCATGAAATGTATTTAAATAAATTATTTGTCTCAGCCTTTCTGCAAAATGGACAGCATTTACAATATCAATTTCAGGGCATATTACAAGAAACTCCTCTCCTCCCCATCGTCCGCATGTATCAACATCCCTGATATTATTAAGTATGATATTTGCAATTTCACATAATACTATATCTCCTTCAACATGACCATAAGTATCATTGATTGATTTAAAATGGTCTACATCCATAATAATGACGGAAAAATCCTTATTATATCTTTTTGACTTGTTCAATGCGAATCTCAGATCATCATCAAGCTTCCTTCTGTTAAAAAGGCCTGTAAGATCATCTCTTACTGATAATTCCTCTAATCCGGCATTGATTCTTTCAATCTGATGATTTTTTTCAATAAGATCCCTGTTTTTAGATTCAATCTGAGTTTTAAATAAAAATTCTTTTAAAAAATTCCTGTAATGTATGACTGCAATCATAAACGCGATTATTCCATTTGAGCAGATATCAGCTGCATATCTGTCAGATTTTATCTCTGGATGAATTTCAGGCATAAGAAATATTACCCCGAGAGATAAAACCAGATATAAAATAAAACTCTGCCAGTAATGAAAAACATAAATTACGGCTACTGCGTAGATTACAGCTATGTAAACAGTTGGAATCCGGAATGCATTAGCATCTGTTTCAATAAAAAGAAAACGGAAAAGAGCAATTGCCATACCGTATGCGCCAAAACTCAGTTCATAAATTTCATGAAATATATTAAGATGTACCGGAACATTCCTGTGGAAATAAATACTTACAATAGCAAAAATTAACATAATCAGTGCAGACAATAAATATACTTTCTGAAGATTGCTATAAGGTACACTCATAAACAGGCCGTACACCATCTGTTCAGCAATAAGAAATATAGAAAGTATAAGAATCATGAAATTATTTTTCCGGAACTTAAACAATGAAAATTCATTTTTATCTTTTGCTGGTATTTCCGGAAGGATTTTATTAAGGAAAAAGTTCATAGTATTTTTTAAATAAATCAAATTTCAGGCAAATAAATTAAAATCCCATAAAAATTTCATGATTAAAAAATATTATGAGACTTCGGGAATAATCCAATACTTATCAGCAAACCACTCTGCCCGAAAGAGCGGTTACAAATTCTGAAGAAACTATAAAAAGCATTTAAAATGTAATTTTTAATTTAGTTTCCCGGAAGAATACAAAATAAAATTAGCAGTGTTTTTTTTAAAGCAGAATTTTATTTTTTTCAGCTCTCAACAGATAATAAACTATTGTCCGAATTAGTATTGTATTATTTATATAACTGATAGATAATAAACTTTTATTTATCTGCTAAGCATAAAAAGGAAAAAACAATGATTCCCAAAAACATAGAACGCCGTATTCGACAGCATGTGTACGCAAAAAAACATACCTTTTTTGCGGTGATTCAACCCGGTTTTGAAAATACAGCGTTATATGAAATATACCGGAATAATATTGAAATGTCAAATATTAGTGTCATTCAAGGCGGAATAGAATTTACAGCGGGAATCAGGGAGATGTGGGCTCTTAATTATCTTTCAAGATGCGTTACCCGGATATTAATGCGGCTTGCAACGTTTAAAGTACTATATTTCGATAAATTTCGGTCTAAAACAGCATCAATACCATGGGAGCTGTATCTCGCTCCGGAATGTGTTCCGGCATTCAGTATAAAGTGCAGACATTCCAGATTGTATCATACAGGACGGCTGGAAGATGAATGCAGGAATGGAATAACAGAACGTATGAAGACTGTTTATTCAAATGGCACTCACAATAAAAATACCAGCTGCCAGACAGTTTATATTCGTCTTGAAGATGATATCTGTACTTTAAGCATTGATACAACCGGGGATCCATTATATAAAAGAGGGCTCAGAACGCATATTTCAAAAGCTCCTATCAGGGAAACTCTTGCATCATGTATATTATATGAAGCTGATATTTTAAATTTTACTAATATACTTGATCCTATGTGCGGTTCAGGTATTTTTCCAATGGAAGCTGCTTTCATTTTAAATAATACTCCAGCCGGCATCACAAGAAAATTCGCCTTTGAGTACTGGCCCGGACACAAAGACAAAGCATTTACATTTCTTAAAAACTCTATATTAAAACAGGATAGCAGTCCTTCTGTAAATTTTAAAATATTTGCGAATGATATTGATAAAGAAACAGCTGAATTAACCTGCCGTAATTTAAACGCTTCAGGACTTGTAAATAAAATTGAAGTTACCAGTAAAGATTTTTTCTCTCTGAAACGTGAGCAATTTCCGGATGAAAATCTTTTAATCGTTACCAATCCTCCGTATGGAGGACGCATAGATATTCAGGACTTGACTTTATTCTATAAAAACATCGGGAATAAACTGAATAAAGATTTTTCAGGATCTCATTTTGCGGTCATTGTTCCCGGATCAGCTGCAGAAAAAGCATTTGGAATTTCACCTGACAAAAAAATTCCATTTGTAAACGGAGGAAAAAAAGTCATTCTTCTTATCGGCAAATGTTAGGCTGCCATTATTCTGAAATATGAAATTGTGTTCAGAATTATATCAACCTGTTTTACTATATTGCGAAATTATATTCAGTTTAAATAAATAAGTATTTTCCTAAAAAAACTTTAAGTAAGTATAATAAAGAAGAGTATTTAATAATCAAATATTATTATTTATCCAGTTTACCCAGGTAGATTCTCTTTCCATTTTTTCATCATTAATCTCAGGAAAAAAATCAAGTCCTGTCATTGCTTCAATAATATTAACAGATACAAGAAAATCCTCAATATCCCCGTGTTTATTTATCTGATGAGGAAAAAAAAATGCAAGAATCCTGGGCTTGTTTTTCTCTTCTGTAATTATAATTTTGAAAAACATTGGAGGAACCTCTACTCCATCACCGATTCTATCGTAAGACCTGGGTCCGAATATGCAGCCTGCAAATACCCAGACTTCTTTCCTCTGCTTTTTAAGTAAATCATCTCTTACGTATGATTCCAGCTTATACCATAAACCGCCTGGTCCGTTGAAATTACTATGATGCTGTGGTGCCATATTACTCATATACATAATCTCATAAACTGCTTCAGCATCGTCTTTGTCTCCTTCAGCTGCAGTTATACCGTCATTATCCCTGTCTCCGCCTGAAATATAGTAAGGAGCGAGATGTCCTTTAGCATAATTTCTCCATGTTTTAAATTGATTACTGTAATCCTTTTCTGTAGCTTCATTATTTATATCAGAATCATCACGGAATTTCCCCCATTTTTTTATTTTTCTGTCAGGCAGGTTTTCAGCATTAGACGGTTTCACATGATAAGCAACCCATCGCGGAGTCTTATGCATAGCGTCAAACTGAATTATATAAGCTTTGCGTTTTATATAATCACCTTTTGATGGGATTCCTCCATAAGCATGCTCCGAAGCATTTAATGCTGAACTCAGAAAAAACAATACTGCAAAAGATAAAATATATTTCATGACAATTTTCCTTTTATCAAGTTAATCCGTTTCGTATTCATTTTAATTCCTTTATAATAATCATGTCAATGAATCTTATATTGATTGTCTATATATCACTTTAACGCGAATTTACTTAAAAAAAATCATGCTTGACCCGATGTTTCTTTTTATAAATATTTTTGTTTACAGCCTTGCGTTCATTTTAAAATTAAAAAATTAAAATCCGGATTCTCATGAAATATAATTTTGATATTGTACATAACCGTAAAAATACTAACAGCGTCAAATGGGATCTGCTGAAACGACTTTTCGGACGTGAAGACATTATCTCTATGTGGGTGGCAGATATGGACTTTCCTGCTGCGGAACCTGTTACAGAGGCTTTGCGAAAGCGAATAGAACATCCTTTTTACGGTTATACAAAAGCCGGAGATGAAGTTGTTGATGCGGTTATTAAGAGAATACATAAAAAATTCAAATGGAAGATCAGACCTGAATGGATAATATTTACACCGGGAGTAGTTCCTGCTCTTCATACAGCTATCCGCTCACTGACTCATCCGGGAGATGAAATTATTCTTCAGCAGCCGGTTTATTACCCTTTTTTCCCATCCGTTACCTTAAGCGGATGCACAATAAGAAACAATGAATTAAAGCTGACTGATTATCAGTACGAAATGGATTTCACTGATTTAAAAAATCAGTTTTTGCCAAAAAAAGGTATAAATTCGAAACCTAACCGGGTAAAAGCTGCTGTACTCTGCAATCCTCATAACCCGGTAGGACGTGTATGGAGCAGAAATGAGCTAATACGCTTTGGTGAAATAATTTTAAAAAACAATGCTGTTGTTATTTCCGATGAAATTCACTGCGAATTATTATACAGAGGATATAAACATACGCCTTTCGCGTCTATATCCTCCGAATTTGAACAGAACTGTATTGTATGCATGGCTCCAAGCAAAACATTCAACCTTGCAGGGCTTGAGATATCTACAATCATAATTCCCAATAAAGAAATACGAGACGAATTCAATTACATTCGTGAAGGAATACAGCCGGGTCCTAATCTCTTCGCTTATACTGCGCTTGAAGCAGCATACAATGACGGAGACGAATGGCTGGAACAGTTACTTGAATATCTTCAGGAGAATCTTAACTTCATAAAAAATTATATTAAAAAAAATATTCCGCTGATAAAGATGATTGAACCTCAGGGAACTTATCTTATCTGGCTTGATTTTCGTTCTCTTCAATTTAATAATCAGAACTTAAGCAGTTTTCTTACAGGAAAAGCCGGGTTGGGACTGGATGACGGTTTTTTGTTTGGAGAAAGCGGAAGCGGTTTTGCAAGAATGAACATCGCCTGCCCCATGGCTGTCCTTAAAGAGTCTTTGACCAGAATGAAAAAAGCTGTTGATGAATTGAATCATAATCCCGGATAGCCGGTTTTTACGCATACTTCGCTGAACCCGGACTTAACGGCCAGAATGAACTGACCGGCAGTACCGCAAAATTATTATAAATAATTTTATACTTTTTCATTTTCTTTAATACTATTCGATGTCTGTATCAGAAGTTCATTTAAAGCTTTAAATACGTCCTTCTTCTTAAGAATACTTTCATGATCATCATTAAAGCCGTATATTCTTTTCGCTTCATTTTGAGCTCTGAAATCAAGCTGACTGTTCATAGTAATAGTCCCGTCACTATTTGGACCTATACGGAACTTTTTCGGATTCCTGTAACCGAAAAATAAACGGAAGTCCGTTTCGGAAGGAATTACAGGAAAATATAATTCTTTAAGATATACACTTTTTGTAGCAACGTCTTTCCAGGAAGGAACTACAGCATAATCCGGAAGATGTTCAATTCCATCCTGAGCCTGTTTCAACCCGCCGTAAGGAGTTGAAAATGAAACATATAATGAAATATGATTACAAAGATTATCTTCAATCAAACATCTGATAGCTCCCCGGCATACCAGTCCGCCCATACTATGTGCAACAAGAATAATTTTCCCGTGATAATTATATATTTCCTTAATCGCTTTATGGAGAAGTCCGGCACTGTTTTTCAGACGAATTCCGGTTGGATAATAAAAAACGATCGGGGCGAATTTATTTTTATCAATATTATTAACAAAATATTTCCAGTCCGCAGGCGTACCTCCCGCTCCGTGTACGAATATAACCGGCATTTTATCTTCTGAATCCTTATCCAGTAAATAAAAGTTGTATTTTATTTTCTTTAAGAATTTTTCAGGCAGAAAAAGTCCTTGTTCACCGTATTTGGATTTAAAAATTGAATCATTAAGATTATTATATTCGCTGGTATATCTGGGTTCCAGATTTGAATAATCCTGCTGCCCGGGATTATCATGTCTGTGAAATGGGGAGAGTTTATCAAGAATATCATCTTTCTCATTATTAAAAGCCATTTTAAAATATGAACAGGATAGAACCGTTAATGAAATACATATAAAAAAAACACAGGTGAAAATAATTCTAAAATATCTTTTCATTGAGAGTAAACCTCTGTTTTAAAATTTCAGGAAATAATGCGCTAAAGTTTGCGATGAGTTGAATAATGACTGTTATTATATCTTCGAAAATATTAGACGTTTTCATTAGCAGAACTTGAATATTTAAAATATTTCCTTATAGTGTTCCACCTTGAACATATATCTTTGTTTTTTTGTAACTATTCAGCTATAGTTTCGTTTTTTTTATGATTTTCAGATTAAAGCACCATTACCTGATTTTTTTTGATTTCATATTCAACTTGACATCTGATAAAATATTAACTAATTATTGTGAAAAAACATAAATGAATTTAATTCTCTTATAAGAAACGCTGATTAAGAAATGGGAGATAAAATGGATATTAAAAAGATTAAAATCAGACTCATGAGAAAAGATGATTATGATGCAGTATTGCAGATTGATGAAAAAATTCTCAACACATCCAGAAAAGCTTATTATAATGAAAAGTTTGAAAAATTTGTGACATCAAGAGATTATGTACCTACTTCACTAGTGGCAGAAGACGAAAATAAAAAGGTGCTTGGTTTTATAATAGGAGCACTGTTCATTGGAGAATTTGGAATTTATCAGGAAACAGCAAAGCTTGACACTATTGCTGTTGATCCTGATTACAGACACCAGGGCATCGGCAAGCTTCTTATTAATGATTTTTTTAAACATTTAAAAACGCTAGGTGTTAAGAAAGTTCACACATTAGTGAAATGGAATAATTCCCAGCTTATACATTTCTTTGGAGATAATGAATTCCGTCCGTCGGAAATTATTAACCTTGTCAGAAATATTTAGCTGATTACAGTTTATATTTATCCTATCTATACTACTATGTCTGTATACTTTTACCTGGTAATACAATCAGACATGACGTGTAAATAGCTTATATACTGTGCAGCAAATGCAGATACAGGATTTAAAAAAGCATGACCTGTTAAGATAAGTATGAATAAATTTTAATGCGGTAATTTTTTTAGAGATCTATCGGGTATGCCGCTTGTAAATTAATTGAATCCTGTCTCCAAATATTAAATTATAAATATCAGGTGGCCTGGTTTTAAATGTACAAGCGGCAATAATTGCTTAATTCCGGTTTAAAGAAAATTAAAATTTAATAACTTTTGGCTCTCCGCCGAAACTTGAAAAAGTTGCAGTTGCATTTTTAAGATACAGAACCTGGCAATTCCCGTCATCAGCTGAATACATTGATTTAAGCTGGGGATGGTCATCAAGCATTTTCTGTTTTGCTTCTGTTCTGTCATCTTCAACAGCTTCTGCCGCTATACGAACCCATGTGTCTCCTGAAAAAGCGCAAATCTCAACTTTTGGATTTTTGCCCATTTGCTTTGAAACATCTTTTACTTTACCGGTTTGTATGTAAAGCTTATCTTCGAAAATCGCAGCTGTTCCGAAAGGACGTACTCTCGGCTGATCATCATCTGTAGTTGCAAGATAATAAGTACCGCATTTTTTTATAAAATCATAAACTTCTTTCATTTAAAATACCTCCATATACTTTTTTAAGACCGACTTTTATTTTTTTATTCAAAAAAGTCAAAATATTATTTATTGAATAAATTAAAAATTTATTTGATAATTGAACTATTAAATAATTTTTTTTCAGGCTTCTGACGCGATTTAAATCATCATTAAACAAAAATAATTTATTTCAGTTAATTTTACTTTACAGAAAATATAATACCGGCACAAACCAGTTCAACAGAATAATCTATATTCATTAATCTGCTGTAACCGGACAGGAGTCTTTCCATTTCCGAGTATTCTTTTACAATATTATTTTTAGTTCTTGTAATTGCGCTTTTCATATCTTTCTTAAACCACTTCATCTGACAAACCTGTCTTTCAAGCTGCTCCTCATATTCCTTGATTTTCTTGGAATAAGAATCCTTTATCTTTTCTTTTTCATCGCTTATGGAACTGTCAATGTCATTTCCGAAATTCCCGATCACTTCCTCAGCTTTCTCAATTATCTTAACAGAAGCTGAGTCAAAATACTTATCCGCATTTTTCTGAATTTTTTGAATTTCGGTATTATAGTTATTTATTTTAAATTTAATATCAGGATACATTTCAAGGGATTTCGTTTCAATAATTCCGCATTCCTCGTCTTTTACTGAATTTTTTGAAGGAATAAAAACAGGAATAAATTCCCTATGTTTATTTAAAGTTTTAAAATTTATTACATAGTAAAAAATCATTCCGGAAAGTTCCTTTTCATGTTTTATTACTTTAATTCCGGAATTACCGCCAAAATCTTCATTGTGACATTTTTCCACAAGAACATCAACAATTGGATTACCAAACGCAAGAAATTCAAGACTCTCATTATCAAGAGCTTTAGTACTGTTGAATGTACCCTTTTTTGAAACACGCCTGCCGTCAGGCAGTTCTTTCAAAGTATAAAGCCGGGTGATTTTATGTTTCGTACTCAGGTATTTATCTACAAGATCAGTTTTGTCACGAAGTCTGTTTACAAAATTTTCAATTCTTTTATTTGAATATTTTCTTTCCTCAAGAGTAACTTCATAATATTCATTATAATTAAAATCCATTTTTTTAGCAATAGCCAGGTCATTCAGCTTCTCGTAACTTTTTCGCGCGTTTTCAAGCTTTTCATCAATTTCGGAATACACTTTTCTGCTGTTTCCGGACAGCGCCATTCTCATGAATATTGAATTAAGATTAAGTTCCTCTTCAATCTGTCCCAAAAGAACATCCGGAGTACCAATTGATTCTTCAAAGAGTTTCAGCTTCTTAATAAGAACATTAAGAATTCTTTCAGCCACTGTGTCCTTTGTTGAAAAATTATATATATACACATCATACGGCTGTCCAAAACGGTGTATTCTTCCGATTCGCTGTTCAATTTTTACCGGCGACCACGGAAGATCATAATTAATCAGAACATTGCAGAACTGCATGTTCCTTCCCTCTCCTCCAGCCTCTGTACAGATCAGAATATCAGCCTTTTCCTTAAAATTTATTATGGCTACTTCTTTCTGATCTTTATCCATTGAACCGTTGAATATTTCAACCTTGAATTCATGCAATAGAACTTTCAGAAAATCCTGTGTTGTTCTGAACTGAGTAAAGATAAGTATTTTTTTACATTTCCCGTGTATCAGCTTTTGTATAATCTCAATCAGCTTTTCAGCCTTCTTATTCCGCGTGACAGATTCCGCAATTGATATGAGATTGTCTAATATCAGGATTTCCTCTTTGATTTCAGCGCGGGTTTTCTTTACAGTTTCTTCTATCAGATCATCCATATCTTCGGATTCATCAATATCGGCAAATTCCGAAAGCTTTTTTTCAATAAGCTTGTTTCTGAATACAGCTTCATTACTACGGTCAATTAAATAAGACAAATGATTACGCCTCTTAGTCAAAGCGGACAAAAGAGCTACTGTAGACGAATCCAGCAGTTTCTGAAAAACAGTCATTACAAAACCAACCGCCCTGTTTTCGGTCTGCATAGCTTTATTATACTCTTCCACTACATATCTTGTTGTAGCATCATAGAGGACTCTTTCCTCAGGGAAGAATTCAAATCTTATTGTCTTTGCATGCCTTTTCGTAAAGCCGCCGATTTCTTTTTTGGTTCTTCTTATAATTATTGACGATATTTTTTCTCTCAGGCGGGATAAATTTGAGTCATTAAGGCAGAATGTATTGTAAAAAGTCTGAAAAGGGCCCAACAGATTTTTATCAATAAGCCTGATCAGGAAATAAAGCTCTTCAAGCTTGCCTCTGAAAGGTGTTGCCGTAAGCAGAAGAAATGATCTGGATCTTCCTGAAAGAAGTTCTGCCACATTATACGCCAGCGTTGTTTTCAGATCATCCCTGCGCAGCCGGTGAGCTTCATCTATTACAACAACATCCCATTTTGCGTTAAGAAGATCATCTCTGTTGGAATCGCTTTTAATAAAATCTATTGAACAGATTCCCCTGCGGAATGCATTCCAGGGATTGGTATTGTTTTTGTGATATTTTCTGGTAAATTTTCTGTCAATAATTTCAAAGGACTCATTAAACTTGCTTTCAAGCTCATTCTGCCATTGAAGAACCAGGGAGGCCGGGCATATAATCAGAATTTTATCATATTCAAATCTGAAAATCAATTCCTTGATAACGAGTCCGGCCTCAATTGTTTTTCCGAGACCTACTTCATCAGCAATGAGAAATCTCTGATTAAGGGAATTAATTATTCTGTGGGTTGATTCAACCTGATGTGCGAGTATTCTTGTTCTCGAATTGGAGAGAGAGAGCAGTTTGTTGTTGGTATAAGCCTGTCTAAGAACAAAAGCTTCAACTTTAAGATCAAGCCTGCCGTCAAACGGTATTTGATTATTTTTAATCAAATACCGTATTTTATCTGCATTCCTGATTAATACTGAATTTTCACTTTCAATTTCATCAAAAGATATAAAATCATCATCAAATAAAGTTACGTGAAAACCTTCCTGTGTTTCCTCTAATTTATCCAATTTAAGTTTTACTCCGTTCGGCATAATAATGATAAATAAAGATAAAATTAATTTCGGCGCTCTTCATTACCCGATATATATTTAATCTTATCAAGAGCGGCAATATAAAAATAAAACATTAAGTTTTACAAATAAAAGCAATCTGAAGCGTTTTTTCATTAGTGAACATCCTTGTTGCAGAGCAAAGCGACATAATACAGATTGCAAAATAAGATTACAAGCCATTTTTCATAAATTGAATATAAAAACTAAATGGTTATTACCTGAATTCAGGTTTAACAAACTGGCAGGAATTAAAAACCTTTATCATTTATGTCAGATATATTATTCGTAGCAGATTTATCCTTAAATAAACCGGTAATTGCTGAAATCCCAATTAAAGCAAGTCCGATTATTTCGAACACTCCAAACATACTCATACCCAGAATCTTTTTTGAAAAGAAGTGGTCTAATTTATGATGAGAACTACCCTTTATAATAATAAAGCCAAATAAAATAAATAATCCTGTGGTCTGAAGGAATATTTTTCTCCATAATTTTCTTAAATTATACGCTGACAGTATAACAACTCCTGTTGCAAGGCTCGCAAATATTGATATAAAACGTACCTGAGCAGGCCTTCTGATATTATACCAGCCGAATATCTTTGAATGAGTACGGCCGATATCAGTCAAAAGCATTTGAAGATCCAGCTGCTTATTTATACCAAGAATAAAAGTTAATATGGCAGTAATAAGAATAAATCTCATATAATTTTTTTCTATATTTTCCGGATTTTTTCTTACCCTGAGTAAATATTGTACATATAATATAAAAATTATAAAATAAACAGCTGTAATAAACCATCCCTCAAACGTATTGTCTCCATGAAACTTAATCCAGGTTCCCTCCAAAACAGCATGTTTTACTATTTGCAGAATTGAAGATGTTTTAACCTCTGGAATTGATCCATCCGGATTTGGTTTAACAATCGGAATACTGGCAGAGCTGACTGTATTGCCAATTCGTCTGCCATTATAAATAGACTTTTTTGAGGATATTGGCAGCTCAAATCTATTAACGTTTATTCTGACAAAGCTGATATCTTTATTTTTTAAATCGCTTTTCTTTATAATAAATTTAAATGGTGCTGCCCCATTACCATGAATAATCCTTAACGGTTCATTTGCTTTTATGCAGCCCTGATACTGCCCGGATTTATTGAAAAGATGCAGTGTTGCGCTTAGCCTGTATCCGGTTTTCATATCATGATACTTCACCAAAACCTCAACAGGTTTTCCAGCAATAACATGCTCAGGATGCTTTATTTCATACCATGCAGGAGTATCATCTAACTTAAATAATAAATTGCTAAGCAAAAAGTATGAAATTAAAGTTATTATTATAAACAGGAAAAAATTAGCCAGCTTTTTCATAATAAATTTTCTGGTAAATTATAATAGTCAAAAATTGAGAAAAACAATAATTAAAATCAAATATATTGCAATTCATTTAATTATTCAAACTTAATGATTTTTGACTTAAAAATAACTTTAATTTCTGTTAAATATATAACAAAATGCATTTGACATTTAATTTAATTTGACTTAATGGTAATACCATTAGAGCTCGTTTTAATGATTGCCGGTAATAAAAGTTTATTAAATACTTCACCTGTGATCATTATTTGTCCATAGTAAATTCTTCAGACTGTAAAAATCCGTTTTTTTAAAAAATAAAAAAAGGAGATTTTGCGTCCATGCCAGCCAACAACTTAAAAGAAAATTTTAAAGCAGATAAACAGGTAATCAGAGGTTCCGGACTAATCGGTTCAATGGACTCGGGTGTGCCGACACTTGTTGACGTAAAGGACGGGAAAATAATAAGAATACGGCCACTATATTATGAAATGAACTATGACAAGAAGGATTTCAATACCTGGAAAATAGAAGCCAGAGGAAAAACTCTCGAGCCCCCGATGAAAGGCCTTGTTGGACCTGTCGGATTGACGTATAAAAAGCGTGTTTATTCAAAAAACCGCGTCAGATATCCTTTAAAACGCGCTGACTGGAATCCGAATGGTGAACGAAACACTCAAAACAGGGGAAAAAGCGGTTATGTCCGCATATCATGGGATGAAGCTGCAGATATTGTAGCTTCAGAGCTTAAACGAGTCGGGAAAAAATACGGCCCGGAAGCAGTCCTTTCACAGGCAGATATGCATGGCGAGACTAAGCACCTCAGCCCCAGCCACGGTTGTGCCAACAGGCTTCTTTCACTTCTGGGCGGTTATACAATACAGATGAGAAATCTTGACAGCTGGGAAGGGCAGAACTGGGGAGCAAAACATGTATGGGGGTGTGAACCTGTTGGTGAAATGATGCCTGCTGCCAATCTTTATCCGGATATTGCTGAACATGGAGAACTTCTTTTATTCTGGGGATGCGATCCTGAAACAACTCCTCATCCGATACAGGGTATGATGTCAAGCCGTCTTTGCTACTGGCTGACAGAACTCGGACTTAAATCCGTTTATATTTGCCCTGATCTGAATTACGGTGCAGCTGTTCACGCGGATAAATGGATACCTGTCCTCCCCAATACTGATGCTGCCCTGCATCTCGCGATTGCCTATCTGTGGATCACAGAGAGTACATATGACAAAGAATATATTGCAAGTCATTCATACGGATTTGAAAAATTTGAGGACTATGTTCTCGGTAAAGAAGATGGAATTCCTAAAACTCCCGCATGGGCTTCTGAAAAATGCGGAGTTCAGGAATGGACAATAAAAGCGCTAGCACGTGACTGGGCAAAGAAGGTTACAAGCCTTATACACGGAAACGGAGGCCCTGCAATCAGAGGCCCCTACTCCTCGGAACCTGCCAGACTTGAGGCAATGCTGCTTGGCATGCAGGGCCTTGGCAGGCCCGGTGTTCATCAGGCTAAAATGATAGAATGGTGGATATGGCGTGAATATTATCCGCTGCCGTATCAGGGAGTCGTTAATCCCTCTATTCCAAATTTTTCAGAGCAGGTACGGCCTGCTGGCTCAATGAATCAGGCTGAAATGGTACCGTTATATATGGGTAAACATCCTGAATTATTGAAACTGACTGAATTAATGCCGAATCCTCCGAAACAGTCAATTCCAAAGTGTCTTATACATGACGCGATACTTAATCCTCCTGTCAGTTGGTGGGGGCTGTATGGTTTTCTTGAGCCGGATAAAGAGCAGTTTAAAAAACATACTTATCCTGCTGAAGGATGTTCGGAAATTCACATGATATGGACAGACTCGCCATGCTGGATAACGTGCTGGAATGATTCCAACAGTTATATTAAAGCACTGCAGTCAGAGAAAATTGAATGCATTGTGGCACAGCATCCATGGATGGAAAACGACTGTCTGATGGCTGACATTGTTCTTCCAGTTGCCACACGATTTGAGATGCTTGATATAGGAGCAGATATTGGAAGCGGAGTTTTAACGTCTGTTTTTCTTGAAGATCACTGCATTGACCCGGTTGGAGAATCTCTCAGCGATTTTGATGCCGTTGTAAAAATAGCGGAAAAACTCGGCCTGAAAGAAGAATACACAGGCGGGAAAACACATGAAGAAAAGCAGGAAATGTCTTTTGAAGGTTCAGGTGTAGAGAAACTTATCTCTTTTAAAAATCTTAAGAAGAATAAATATTTTGTAATTCCATGTGATTCAGGCATAAAAGATGTTCCTCCGGGATTAAGGACTTTTTTTGAAGATCCGAAAAATAATCCGCTGACAACTCCGACCGGACTGCTCGAATATTCATCATCTGCACTAAAAGAACATTTTCCCGATGACAAGGAGAGACCGCCGGTTGCCGGATGGATAGAAAAAAGTGAAAGTCATGATGAAAGGCTGAGCAGTAAAAGAACCGAAAAATACCCTCTTATCTGTATGTCAAATCATCCAAGATGGCGTATGCATGCTCAGGGAGACGATATTATATGGACAAGAGAAATTCCGACTATGAAGATAAAAGGACAGGACGGATATTTGTACGAGCCTGTCTGGCTCAATACTGCTGAAGCTGAAGCCAGAGGAATAAAGCACGGCGATATCGTTAAAATATACAACGAACGGGGAACTGTTCTTGGCGGAGCCTATGTGACCGAAAGGCTTGTGCCAAAAACAGCATACATGGATCATGGAGCAAGATGGGACCCGATTATTCCGGGAGAACTGGACAGAGGCGGAGCTATAAACACAATAACTCCTCATAATATAACCTCAAAAAACGCAACAGGTATGGTTGTCAGCGGATTTCTTGTTGAAGTTGAAAAAGTGACTGACGAAGAGATGGCCTCATGGCGTAAAGACTATCCTGAAGCTTTTAACAGGAATTACGATCCTGTAACAGGCGTATCACTATCCGGATGGCTTACTGATGAAAAAGAAGGAAATTAAAATGAACAAAGTATTTATTTTTGATATATCAAAATGCTGCGGATGCTACAACTGTCAGCTCGCATGCAAAGATGAACATGTTGAAAACGACTGGACTCCTTATGCGAAACCGCAGCCTGAAGCTGGTCAGTTCTGGATCAAAATTCAGGAAAACGTATGCGGCACAATTCCAAAAGTAAAAATGCATTATATTCCAATGTTATGCAATCATTGTGAAAATGCAGTATGCATGGAAGCCTGTCCTGAAAAAGCCATTACAAGAAGAGAAGATGGCCTGATATTGATTGAACCTGATAAATGCAAAGGAGCTAACGGCTGTAAAGCATGTATAACAGCATGCCCTTATAATGCAGTTTATTTTAATGAATCACTCGGTTTGGCACAGAAATGTACAGGATGTGCTCACCTTCTTGATAACGGCAATAAACTGCCGCGCTGCGTTGAAGTTTGTCCTACAGATGCAATTACATTTGGAGAGAAAGAAAAACTTAAGGAACAGATCAAAGACACAGTTGTTCTTCAGCCTGACAGCGGATGCAGCCCTAATGTCTACTATAAAAATATTCCCGGTAAATTCATAGCAGGAACTGTATATGATCCTGTAGAAAAAGAGGTTATTATCGGTGCAAAATGTATTCTTTATTCAAAAGGGAAATCAGTTGAAACATTTACAGATTCCTATGGCGATTTCTGGTTTAATGATCTTGAAGCTGGAACTTATGATGTAACAATTCAAGCTCAGGGATTTGCAAAAAAGAATTTTACCGGTTTAAATACAGCGAAAGATATTAATCTTGGTGATATTCCATTAGAAAAATAAATACCGGATATATATTTTGCTATCTCTTATCCTTCCACTAAATTTCAATTGACTTATAAAATAAACCCCATACTGATTTCTGATACATTAATAATTTTGATCATGAAACAAAATGACAAATCGCGACAAAAACAGTATTAAGACTGCATCCGATGACAATAAAAAAGCACTGGAATTGTTCCATCCATTGATCAGGGAATGGTTTACGCAGAACATTGGAACGCCTACCGGAATTCAATCCATGACATGGCCTGTAGTAGCTGACAAAAAGCATGTGCTTGTAACAGCACCGACAGGAAGCGGAAAAACACTAACAGCATTTTTATGGGGTATAAATCAGCTCGTTTCCGGAGCATGGCCGTGTGGACAGGTGCGTATTCTTTATATCTCGCCGCTTAAAGCTCTTAACAACGACATACAGCGCAACCTGATTAAACCGCTATATGAACTCGAAAATTATTTCTCCGGAAAAGGAGTAAAATTTCCGGCAATACGTGTTCTCACCAGAAGCGGAGATACGCCCGGTGATGAACGACAGAAAATGCTGCGCCGTCCGCCTGAAATTCTTATTACAACCCCAGAATCATTCAACATTCTCCTGACTTCAAAATCAGGCCGCAATTTGTTTACTGGAATAACGACTGTAATACTTGATGAAATACATGCTGTTATAGCAAACAAACGCGGAACACATATGATAACAGCTGTTGACAGACTGGTTCTTCTGAGCGGTGAATTCCAGAGAATAGCATTATCAGCAACAGTACGGCCTCTGAAAGACGTTGCTGATTTTGCAGGCGGTTATATTTACTCGGAAAATGACAGATCATATCATTCACGTGAAGTTTCAATTGTTACTTCTGATGATACGAAGAAGTATGAAATTAAAGTAATCAAGCCGGATAAGATTGTTCATGAATCTTCATTACAAAATGACGATACACAATGGCCTGCATTAATTTCAGAATGTAAAAACATAATTAAATCTCATAATTCCACACTTTTTTTTACGAATACCAGACGGTATGCGGAAAAAATAACAGGATTACTGAACGAAAATGAACCTGAAGAACTCGCTTACGCGCATCATGGGTCTCTTTCACGCGAAATTAGACTGACAGTGGAACAGAAACTCAAGAACGGGGAACTGAAAGCTATTGTTGCGACAAACTCTCTTGAGCTTGGTATCGACATAGGCCATCTTGACCAGGTTGTACTTATTGAAAGTCCGCAGTCAATATCATCAGCAATTCAAAGGTTAGGAAGATCTGGGCACGAAGTCGGAAAAATTAGTAAAGGCGCACTTTTCCCGCTTTACGGACGTGACTTTTTAGTTTCCGCAGTTATTGCGAAAGCAATCATTGGACATGAAATAGAACCTGTTAAAATAATTCAAAATCCTCTCGATATTCTTGCGCAGATTGTACTGTCAATGACTATTGCTGAAAAATGGGATATAGATGAATTATACGTTTTCCTTAAATCAATCTATCCCTATCATAATCTGGAGAGGGATCATTTCGAACTCGTAATAGAAATGCTTGCGGGAAGATTCGAGAACTCACGCATTCGGGAACTGAAGCCGCGTGTTTATATTGACAGAATTGATAATACAATTCAGGCAAGGGAGAACAGCGCGTTTCTAATTTACATGTCCGGCGGTACAATTGCAAACCGGGGATATTTTGATCTGCGTCTTCAGGATTCGAAAGCAAAAATCGGAGAACTCGACGAAGAATTTGTGTGGGAACGTACGATTGGTGAGACTTTTTCTCTTGGTACACAGGTATGGCAGATACAGAAAATAACGCATAATGACGTGGAAGTATCGCCTTCCAAAGCTCAGCCCGGCATAATTCCGTTCTGGAAAGCTGAACAGCAGAATAAAGATTTTTTCCTGGCTGAAAAAATCGGGCTTTTTCTTGAGAATGCGGATAAGAACTTAAAGAAACCGGAATTTTTTAATGATTTAAAAACCACTTATAAAATGGACGATATTGCTGCAGAGTCTCTGATTGATTTTCTTGTCAGGCAGAAGGCAGCAACAAATTCCTCTCTTCCGAACAGGCATAATCTGCTTATTGAGCATTTTGATGATCCGTTTAATCAGACTAATAAGAAACAGGTAATTCTGCATACTTTCTGGGGCGGAAAAATAAATCACCCTTATGCAATTGCCATTTCTGCGGTATGGCAGGAAACATTTAATTACAAGCTGGAAGTAATTCATACAAATGACGCCATACTGCTTATACTTCCGCATTCATTTACCGCAAAGGATATTCTGTCTCTTATTACACCTGAAAACTCTGAAAAATATCTGCAGAAAGGACTTGAGAGTACCGGCCTTTTCGGTGCCCGCTTCCGGGAAAATGCCGAATGCGCTTTGCTGTTACCCAAAACATCTTTTCGCAAACGAATGCCGCTATGGATGAACAGACTCAGATCTAAAAAGATTCTTCAGGCAGTGAAACGTTATGAAGAATTTCCCGTTATTATTGAAACATGGAGATCATGTCTGAGAGACGAATTTGACCTTGATAATTTAAAAAACCTTCTTTATGAACTTCAGGAAGGAATTATAACTGTAACTGAATCAATTACGACTACACCCTCGCCTTTTACAGGTGACCTTATTTATAAACAGATAAATAAGTATATGTATGAGGATGATCAATTGCCATCTTCCGGAAAATCAAGCCTTTCAGACGATCTTATTAAGCAGCTTCTGCAGTCATCACATTTAAGGCCTAAAATACCCGAAGAAATAATTCAATCTCTGGATTTAAAGCTTAAAAGAACAGCACAGGGATACACTCCGGCATCTTCACCTGAACTCCTTGACTGGATAAAAGAAAGGATTCTGATACCGGAAAACGAATGGAATGATCTTGTCAATGCTGTAGAATATGACTCTCCTGATCAGTCAAAATTTTTTATATCAGAAATTCAAAATAAAATCCTTTGGATAAAAACAGAGAATTCGGAAACAAATTTTCTTACCGCTGTTGAAACCCTGCCGCGTTTATATCAGATTTTTCCCGGGTTAGCTGTTATTGAAACCGGCGAGGCATTGGAACAGGCAGGATTTTCCCAAAAAGCAGGCTGGTCATTATCTGAATTTTTATTTCAATGGCTGTCTTATTACGGGCCTCTTGAACTTGAATACATTCAGGAATTATTCGCTCTTGATTCAGGAGCATTGTCTTCAGCAGTTGAAGAACTTCTTGAAGATCAAAAGATCGTGCTGGACAGATTCGGGGAAAACAGTACGAAAGAGGAGATATGCTATAGCGATAATCTTGAAATACTGCTTCGTATTTTGCGCAAAAGCAGACAGCCTGCTTTTGACTCACTTCCTGTTGAGAAACTTCAGCTTTTTATCGCACAGTTTCAGGGACTTGCTCCAAAGGGAACAAATCTGGAAGATCTTCAGCATCGTCTTGAACAGCTGTTCGGCTGGCCTGCTTCTTCTGCGGACTGGGAGGGGTATCTGCTTCCTGCACGCGTAAAACCGTATTTCACTGCATGGATGGATTCACTTATGCAGACAAGCGACCTTATATGGTTCGGATGCGGTAAAGATAAAATATCCATGTCTTTTGAACAGGATATTGAATTATTCAGGAATCCTGAAGCTAAAACATTCGCAGAAGTAAATGAAATATTCGCTAACAGCGGCAGATACAATTTCTTTGATATAACCAGACTGACTGGTCTTGATACGAACGGCACAGCTCAGAAAATATGGAACCTCGCATGGAAAGGCGGTATTTCAAACGATACTTTTCAGGCTCTTCGCAAAGGCATTCTGAATAATTTCTCTGCCGAATCAAAAAATACGGCAAGTTACGAAAGGAAGAATATTAATCGCTGGAAATCCGCAAGGCCAATGGATGGGCACTGGTTCCGGATAGAATACTCTTCAGAAAAAAAAGATATTCTTGAACAGGAGGAACTTACAAAAGACAGAATACGCCAGCTTTTCAAACGATATGGGATTATTTTCAGAGAACTTTTAGCTCATGAACTTCCGCCGATGCAGTGGAAAAATATTTTCCGGAATTTAAGGCTAATGGAATTTTCAGGTGAAATTTTAAGCGGACACTTTTTCAAGGGTATTCCCGGACTGCAATTCATGTCGCATGAAGCCTACAGAATGATACAGAATCCTCTTGCTGAAGATTCTGTATTCTGGATCAACGCAAAAGATCCGGCTTCTTTATGCGGAGTACAGCTTGAAAGTCTTAAATCATATCTGCCCTCAAGAATTTCGTCCAGCTTTCTTGTTTACGAAGGACAGAGGATTGTCATTATAATAAAAAAGAACGGGAAAAATATTGAAATACTTGTAGAACCTGACCATCCTAAGTTAAATGAATATCTTGAAATCTTTAAAGATTTATTAGGAAGGGAATTCAATCCTGCCGGAAGAATTGTTATTGAAAAAATTAATAATGCTTCCGCTGTAAGCAGTCCGTACACACAGACTTTACGTCAGTTCGGATTCAGGTCAAATGGTATTGCTCTTGAATTATGGAAAGGGATTAATTCATAGCAATGTCAAAACGTCAAAAAATAAGTGTTCAATGTTATTCAGGATATAAAGCTAATGAAAGGCCGGTAAGTTTTAAAACAGGAGAAAATTCATTAAAAGTATCGGAAATCCTTGATACATGGTATGGAGAAGATTATACTTATTTTAAATTACTTGCTGATGACGGGAATACTTATATTCTCAAATATCAGGCAAACAATGATAAATGGGAACTTGATTTTTTCCGTAATAAAATACTATACATTTAAATATGAAATAGTCATATTTATTATTTCGATGATGCCAGTTTTATGGAGATATCAATTTAACGGTTGGGAAATATGTACGATATCTTGAGACATCTCTTGTTAAAAGTTCTAAATTTAAAACTGCAGCCTGTGCACCAATATAAAAATCCGGTAAAAGGCTTTTTTTATCTCCTTTTCGTTTTTTATAATTTATAAAGGCTTTTCCTGCCAGAAAAAGAGCTTCTTTTGGTATTTCAAGCATTTTAAATCCTGCCTGAATAATGGCATAATCAAGTTCCTCAATTCGTTTAAATCCAATAGATATTTCTGAATATATTATGGAATTTATATATAATGATGTAATACTATTATACTCTTCAAGTTTAGATTCAGACCATTCACCCCATTTCTGGTCATTAAGGAAAATATCTAAAATAATATTCGAGTCAATCAGAACCCCTTTCATTTATAGTCCCTTGTCAGAGCCAATATTTCATCTGTAGTCATTTTAACGGTAGCAATACCTCTTAATTTAGTGAATTTATTATTTCTTTTATCTTTCTCTTTTCCTTTAATTAAATAAACGCGTCCTTTATCTTCAATAAATTCAACTTCTGAAGAAGGTGTTATTCCTAATTTTTCACGAATTTCCTGAGGAATTGTGACCTGACCTTTAGTTGTAACTCTCATATTCAGACCTCCGGTAATACTATTACTATTAATGGTATTACTTACATTGTCATTTGTCAATTGTAAATTAAAGGCAGGACTTTATTTAGTAGATTATTTTATTTCCGCAATGATCGCAAACAATTTCCCATTTCATATTTACATTCATTGTTCCGAATTTTTTAATAGACTCTTCAATTTTTTTTCTGGATTTTTCTTCAGCTTCTTTCACTACATCTCTGCTGATTATTTTATTACATTTGGGACATGTAATATCTTCAGATTTCAGTTTATCCGGTTTCTTAAACATTATCTATTCATCCAAAATGTTTTTACTAAGACAGCCTTATCAGAACAACTGAATGAACTTCTATTCCTTCTTCTCTGCCCGTAAATCCGAGCTTTTCAGTTGTCTTGCCCTTAATACCGATTCTACTTACATTTAATCCATTCAATGCTTCAGAGATATTATTTTTCATCTGATCGGAAAAATCAATAATTTTCGGTTTCTCGCAAATAATCACATTATCAATATTAATTATTTTAACATTATTTTGAATTAAAATTTCTGAAATATTTTTTAAAAGAATAATGCTGCTTATTCCTTTATACTTTGGATCTGTGTCTGGAAAAAGCTTGCCAATATCTCCCAGTCCTGATGCACCGAGTAAAGCGTCAATTACAGCATGAATCAGTACATCTGCATCCGAATGCCCGGCAAGGCCTCTGTAATCGATTTCCACGCCTCCGAGAACAAGTTTGCGGCTGTCCTCAAAGGCGTGAACATCATATCCGATCCCGATTCTTAGATTATCCATTTACCGGTTGTGTCTTTTAATAGAAAGAAACTGTTGCTAGTATTCCTGCATATAAATCTGATCCCTCCTTATTGCCGTCAATGTCTTTCATATAATCATGATAAGAAACTGAAGGTGTAAGAGCGATTAGGTTAGCAAGGTTAAATTTAATATTCAAATAATATTCCATTGCATAATCATCCTTGTATCCCTGCATTGGGTAATTTACAAGTGAAAAGCCGTATCCCAGGTGAGCGACAGTATTTTTCATGAATGCCCATTCAAATTCAGCATATGACTGAATATTCCATGTATCTTTAATTTCATATTTTCCTGTTGCAATATTATAGACTGATGCGGCTGCTCCTCCGGCAAAAGTTGAATTACCGGCAGACTGCACTTTTAATCCGAAATTGGCAGGATTAACGGAAAAACCGCCGCTTAAATTGAATCCGAAATTGCCGAACTTAAGCTCGGAATATAAGTAGGCAAGATATGATATGATCCATTTTTTATTAAACTCTACATCATCAGTCTTTTTGATTTTATATATATTTCCTGCCGCGCCTAATCCTGCATTGATTCTGCCTGATTTATAATCATAACCAACTGCAATTTTAGGAAATAGTGACTGAATATTTTCAAGCGGTTGTCTGGTTGTGATTTCCCGTTCAACTTCAACAAGATCATATTCATCAAAAGACGGATCAGAAGTAGGATTATCGACAGTCTGATTGTCATAATATGTTATAGTGCCTACGTACGGTTTAATAATATCAATATACAGGCCGAATTTCATTGTAACTTTTGCCTGTGTAGTAAGGTTATCGTAAAGGGCGCCAAACCCTTCTGATCTGTAATAATTCGCGGATTCATAGGACCAGTGAGTGTATGGTGTCCATGTCTGGCCTATCATCAGTTCACCAAAACCGAAATTAAAAATTCCATAAGCTTTTCTGAGCTTAACATCCCAGTCGTTTTCCATATCGCTTATGCCGAGCTCAAAAACACCTTTGTATTGTCTGTAAGTAAAATTAAATCCTATATTACTGTTATCATTGATCGTATAAAAGGTATCCCTGTCTTTTTCCTCATCTCCTCCGGCTGTATACCGTGCTGACTCAACGTATCCGAAAAATACATACAGGTTGCCATATGGTTTAATAAAATCACCATCTTCAGCATTTGCTGTCTGAATAAAAAAAGCAAATGATAATGATATACAGATAAAAAGTAAAAATACTCGCAAGCGGTACATGTTTATTATCTCCTTTAAAGTAATATATTTTTTATATTTATTTTTTAACGATGCCGTTGTTAAAACTTCATAACCTGAATACAGCCCTTCAGTGAATCAATTTGTATACTTGTCTTCGGTTGAAGCCGGTTTCTTTGTACGCAGCGCCTTTGTGATTATTTTTCTATGCTCGGTAGATGTCTCATTATTCAGCATTTCTTTCAGCGCGTTTTTAACTCCCGGAAAATCCCTGTTTTTCGAAAGATACCTGTACATGCTTCCGCGTACTATATCGTTCTCCTCTGAAGGAATATTTTTGATTACTGCATTGATTGTATCTTCTGTTGCTTCTTTTCGATACATTGTATTAACAATGCTTTCCCTTACGTTTATATCCGTTTCAGAATAAATTTTTTCCGTAAGAATATCATAAACCCTGCTGTCATCCATGTTTGTCAGTGAATAAATTGCAACCGCACGTATTCTCGGATTTTTATTATCAAAGTAAGGGCTTATGTTTCCGATCATTTCCCGGTCAGCAGTATTCCCCGCTGCATGCAGTAACGCAACAGTTGTATTCAGATCTTTTTTATCTTCAAGATCAGCTGAAATTTTCTCTTTAATTGATTCAGACTTGTTAATAAAATTTTCGTTTTTGCTCTTTCCAAGATTCTTTGCCATTGATCCAAGCGCTAAAACAGCAGTAGATGAGATTGTGCCTGCATTCTTATCCAAAGCATCTTTTCTGTTACCGGATTCATAGGCTTCCCAGAGACTGCTGATTGCTTCTCCGGACGGTTTTCTTATGTTACCGAAAGCTACTGCAGCCTGAGTACGGCTTTCCCTGCTGAAATCGCTTCCAAGCATAATATCCGAAAGCGCAGTCTGCGACCTTTCCGATCCGTTTCTTTCAAGCGCATGCACAAGCATTATCTGCTGTGTAGGATTGAGTTTCTTTTCACGCAGATATTCAGGAAAATCAAGAGCTGATTCAGGATGAAGTTCAAGGTACTGCATGAGTTCCTGTATACACTGCACATTGAAGGATTTGTATTTTTCAAAAAGACTATCAGCAACCTGATCAAGAGTTCTATTCCCGAACTTTGCTTTTAAAGTATCTTTCTGACTTTTTTCACCAATTGAAATTTGATTCTTGGGCAGACTCTGCCATACAGCTACGGTCTGTTCAATAGTTTTTCCGTCATCCCATATAGCAAGGTTTGTATCCGGATTATATGCAGCAGCTAAAAGTTTAACTGTTGACGATACTTTAAGATAGGAGTCATCTCCGGAATTAAAAACAAGAAGCTCATTCCCTTCAGCTTTCTGTATCCATGAAGTGTTTTTATTATATTCAAACTTCAGTTCTGAATTCTTAATACTTATATTGTCGTCAAGCTCTTCGCCTTTAATATTTTTAACAGTCAGATATTCCAGTTTCTGCTTTGTTACTGCACTATCTTTTTCCTTATATTCAGCTCTAAATGCACCATTAATATTTTCTTCATCAGTTTCCCATGAACTGAAAAAAGCATCCTTTACAATAAGCTGAAATGATTTAATTATATCACTCAGTATCTGCTCATCATCCGGTGCAATTTCATTACTGAACTTGAAATCAAGTACTCTGCCGTCCGGTGCGAAATCTGTAAAAAACAAATTAGAATACAATTCCTGTGCCCTTTTATCTTCAAACACTCCGCGGCGTACAGCAATATCCGAAAACTGAAATCCGGCTTTAATTATGCCGTTATCTATACTGTAAATACGGAAATTAAGAATACCGTGCAGCTCAAAGCTGTTACGCATATTGTGTACGGAAGGATGTGACGCAAGCATGACAGTGCGGATGTCCACACTGTACATTTGCCTTGCATCCTTTTCCCATTTAAGCGGTTTTACCTGCGAATGAAATTGCAAAATGACCGCTGTTGTTATTACTAACAGGACAGCAGCGGTAATTATTATTCTTTTTTTATTCATTAACTTATTAAACTTTTCTCATTTCACTAAGTGCTTGTTTTTTTTTAAAAGAAGCGAGTACTTATTATTAACTATTCTGAATCAGATGTATCTAAAGAAATATCAGCATCATCCATACCTATCCAGTTAGTATGTGTAAGATTGTAGTTATCATCTGCAGTAAAAGTTAAAAAGTCCATTTCTAACATGGGAATTCTGAAAGATGAATAGCTGAAAAGCTCTTTTGACCATCTTTTTGAAAAAAATACAAAATCAATTTCAAAATAAATATCCAGATACCCCTTTGGTCCTGTTAAATACACTCCAACTTCACGGTTTACTGATCCCCGCACTTTATTATTCTCTGTATCAACTACAGTGTCAGTGTAGCAGCTCTGTATCAAATCAATGGTAATTACATCCATATAAGTATATAAACCAACAGATGCCAGTCCTGCAATACTTGCGCTTGCATCCGCATACGCTGCTCCCCGTAATTGAGCGGTTTTATCAACCTGCAGACTTCCGTCAAGATTTACATTTACATCAAGCCCAGGAGTAAACCATGTTTCAATACCTGCAGTAAGAGTAAACTTAAAACAATATACCCAGTATGACTTGGAAATTTCTTTTCCCCAGATCAATATAGGATATTCCCACCGGTTTTCGGAAAAACCTGCTCCTGCCTCAGAAAGAATAACTTTATTGAATCCTTCGACATGGAGTTCAAAACCAGAATCAGATTCATTATATGGATGCGACTGTGCATTTAAATGAGTATTAACAAGATACATAGTGTTATTGAACACTGTACCGGATATATGCACACCAAGGCTGTAAAGACTATAGTTATAGAAAAACATTCCTTCATGTGCTTCTGCATTTGCTCCAAAATCGTTGTTTCCGACATTGAATTCGAAGCCGTCCCAGAAAATTGCTATTGTTCTGTACCACGGATCGTCCTCAGGATCAGTTGCATCAGGATTATCTACATCAGCAGGAGTCATTTTGCAGTAAGGGTATGTTTTAATTCCGTCGTTAGGATCAACTTCAACTTTTTCTAGAGTAAATGTTAGACCTTCTGATTCATGATTATTATCTAATGGATTTGCGTCCCCATCTTGATAATAATCACCTTCAGTATACTCTCTATTAGGATTGATTTCATCTGGTTCTATAAACCGTGATTCAGTGACAGATCCGCCTGGATTAACAACAGCCCACATAACAAATCCATGATCACCGTAATCAGTTTTACCCATTAAATGTCGTAAGTAACCTAATGGATGAGTGCTAAGTGAAGGATTAAGATGGGTATCATATTCAGTAAAACTTGAATCATCCCCGTCAGGATCACCAGGGATACGAAGTCCCAAAGTTATCTTTTCAGTAGTATTTGCCTTAAGCAAAGGAATATAATATTCCTGAACCCAGCCATTCATTGTTTTATCATAAATATCGAGTTCAACCGCCTGTGTTGCAAGATCAGCGAAAGCTACTCCTTCCTGTGCTATATAAAATTTGATTGGTACATTCAGTGCATCAGCAGAAGAAGACTTTACTTCTACAGTTCCTGTAAAAGTCCTGTCTCTGTCACTTGGCTTTACAATAATGATCATTTCATCTTCATCAAGACCGGACTCTGAAATACCCGGTAATCCGGTAAGATCAACATTATACCAGACAAGAACATCATCAGGATTATCCGAACCACCTGTAAAAGACATGCTTTCAACAGACAAATCCGGTTTTTTTATATGATCAGAAGCTACAAAAATAATATTTTCAGCATCAAGATTTGATTTGAACTTTTTATAAACTGTATATGCATCTGTTTCCGCCTGTTCGTCTTTATTAACTTCAGCAAGTACATAGTAATATCCGGTTTTATAATCATTCGTTAATTCATCTTTTGAGTCTTCAGCCGGAACATTTATTATTATACCATAAGTATTAGTGCCTGTTAAAAGCTGATCAACTGTAGTATTCGGAGTTCTGTTGCAGTAGTACATTCTCATATCACTGGCATATCCTACACCGGATTCATACTCCTCAACATCGTTAACGTTAAGAAGATAAACCTGCAAAGGAACGTCTGTTTCATTATATTCTGCTGTAATTGTAACATTTACTGGTAAGTCATGACCGATATAAACCTTCTTTACCGTCTCTCCTCCTGAAGGAACTTTATCTACAGGCGGATTAATATAACTGATATCATAGGAATTATATTCAACAGGATCGTCATCTATACATCCGGTAATCGAAAAGGCTATAGCAGTGATTAAGAGTAATAATATTTTTATTTTTTTCATTTTTATCTCCTTACAGCCTTTTAGTCTTCAAACATTGAAAGATAATAATCTGCAGCTGCATCATGCCAGCCATATGGATTGTTCACAAAGTATTCCATTGCACCAACAATTTCGGATTCCGCATATATTGCTCCATCATCACTGCCGTCTTCATATCCTTTTGCGTCTGTTTCAGCAGCTGTCATACTTTCTTTTACAATTGGTACCCACAATGGATCTGAAATAAAACCTGAACCTGTATCAGGAGGTATTGTCATATAATAACCTTTCCTGAATACGGATTTTAGATAAATATCTATATCATTAGATTCAAATACAGGAGATACTACCTGTATTGCCCTGACACGGACAGTTGGAATATCTGAACTTAAGATAGTAGTATACGGATAATTAACACTCGTACTTGAAGCTGCACCGTCTAAATTACCGACAGTATAAGGATAAGGTGTTGAATCATAGAATAAAGCCTCTTCAAGGGTACCATTAAGATCTCCGACATCCCATGTGTCATGAGAATAAAATCTGTTAAAAGGAACTCCACTTACGACAAATGCGGCATCGTAATTAGTACCAACACGTTGAACAGCTATGTCAGCCTCGTCAAAATAATATGATATATTCGGATCAACAGTATATGAATTAATGATATTCATAGCTGTTATAAAAGTTCCTGATGTTTTAGGCCCGACGTTAATATCATTCGCTCCCGATAACCATGATGCAAGAGAAGCTCCTCCTGCTGACAGTAAATGCACATATTCATAATGCAGAGGAACAAGCTTTTTCATGGAGGCAGCCATCATGCTATCATACATATCTTCATTATTTTTCAGATATTCAAAAATATCATCCTGAACAATCGCCATAAGGCCTTCTCCCATCATCAGTCTGTAGGCATTTTCCCAAGTACCTGTTGTATTAACTTCTTTCAATCCTATACCGGCATTGAGTGTCAGTAAATAATCAAGTTCAACATACATATCATGATATGAGCTGATTCCATAATCTGTAAAAAAGTTATCCTCTACATAAAACGGATCAAGTTCAGGAAAACCGGATACATAGCAAAGTGCCTTAAAATTGCACTTTTCAGGATTTGCTTTCATATAATCAAGGGATAGCGGAACCGAAAGATCACCCCATTTCCGGTTATAGGATTTATATGCTTCTGCATTCTTAAAAATATAATCAAGAAAATTGCTAACATTCCTATCATCAAAGTTAGGCCCCCCTACAAGCAATGTCCGGACTGAAATATTTCCGCTAATGTCATTTTCAAGCAGATTCGGGTAATCTTTAGCTGAAAGAGAGCTGTCTTCTTTATATGTCTTTTTGCCGGACGGCATTGTAACTTTGATTAACTTTACATTAGTAGAAGTAATATCCTGAAAAAGACTGGAAGGGGTTGCAGTAACAAAAAAAGCGGCATCATATTCACCGTCAACAACCTTCTGTACACCGTCTGCCGCATCATCAGTCATTAATGTGCAGCTTATTCCGTTTGCTTCGAGGATGTTCTTTGCTGTTATGAACGTTCCGGAATCCGCAGTTCCGATATTTACAGTCTTCCCGTTAAGCCCCGTAAGATTGGAAATAGAGTTATTAACAAGCAGATGAACCGTCTCATTATAAAGCGCGAGCAGCACTTTGGTGCGTGAAGCTACTGTCAGATAATTTTTGTTAACAGTATCCGGATCAGCATTATACTGAGTAATGCACTGCTGTCTGACATATTCATAAACATCTTCCTGCATCATTGCCATATACGCATTACCGAGATAAGTATCCCCGGTTACCAGCCTGACAGCATTGTCAAGAGAGCCGTTTGTGGCAACATTGCTCATCAGTATGCCCATCTTTTCACTGGCTGCATCAATTATACCGTCAGCATAGGAGTAATAATTGCCGTAAGAAGGCCCGCTGGCAAATTTGAATGAGCCGATATCATTGCCTTCTTTGTCCTTCAATGGATCATCGTTAACAAGAAAGCAGCCCATGTTCATAAAGACAAAAATTGACAGCAATATAAATAATGATAACTTTTTATAAAAGATATCTCTAAATAGAGTGAGCATTTTGTACTCCTGTGATATTAAATTATGTTTTATAAAATCAGCAAAATTACAGTTTAAATATTTGAATAGTTTACTTTTTTTCTATAATGAGGAACTTTTTACAGGCTATTATAATTACATCCATTATTAAAGTCGAGACTTTTCTTATAAAATATTAATGTAAATATGTAAATTTGATAAACCTTACATATTTTTATCAGAAATATTCAATTACCTGAAATCTTTTAAAAAATGTAAGGTATTTGTGTATATATTAATATAAGAAAAAAATACTTAAGGAGAATATTCATGGCTACAGCAAAACTTAATCCTGTAATTCTGTCAATAAGCGGACGATTCGGCAATTCCGTTTTTTACGTTAGCCGGAACAGGCAATGCGTTCGCAGTTATGTTGTACCGCGAAACCCGGATACACTCCTTCAGAAAGAGGTACGCAAAAATTTTGCCGAAGCAGTAAAGTCATGGCAGCGGATTTCTCCGGAAGAAAAATACGCTTACGCAAGAAAAGCACGCGGCCTTGGCATGAGCGGATACAATCTTTATATATCTGAATTTATGGCCGGCAAAAAAGCAGCGCGGAAGAAGTATAAAATTTCCGGCGCAGTCAGCATATTTCAGGAGAATATGACTTCTCCCGGCCATATCCACTCCGTTTCATTACCGTATGTGCTCCTGTGCGAAGCAAGTAAACAATATTGCGGTACAAAATTCGGTGAAAAGAGAATAAGTTAATCATTCTATGGATTATCTTTGATTTTATTCTCTAACAAGTTAAAGATATTTTTTCCAAATAAATTAATATTATTAATAATATCAGTCTCGTGATATTCAGGTGTATCAGTGACATATTTAAACAGATACGAACGAGCGCCGAACAGTCTGCATGCCTGTACTACAGCAGCACCTTCCATATCAACAAGATCAGCATATTGTGACATTTCTTTTCTGTGCTCCACTGCAATTACGGGAATATCCTGTGTTGCGAGTGAGGTTGTCTTATATCCTTCAAGTACATCCGGCTTCACGATTCTTAAGCCTTTCTTAAAAAGACGCGGCCTGTCATATTCAATGACCTTATTGATATGAAACATATCGCCGAGTTTTATTCCGGATTTGGCAGCACCGGCAGCCCCGATATTAAATATTCTGTTTACGCTGTATTCTCTAATAAGGAAGGCAGCTGCCATAGCAGCATATGCTTTGCCAATTCCGCTGACAATAAGATATATTTCACCGGAATTATAAACTTTAAACGGTTTTTCCTGAAAAACAGACAAAGCAAAACCGCTGATAAACGGATCAGCTTCCATGTCAGTCGCAAAAAGCAGGCCGGTTGAATTACTCACAAAAGTTCCCTCTTAAATTGCAGTAAAATGATGCGGGATCTGTAAATGAAATGTAAAAGCAGCTTATTTTTATATCTGCTATGTAATAAATATCGTTAATAATTCTTATAATAATTAAAGATTACTGCAGTTTTTTATATATTTTTTTAATTCTTGTAAGCTGAGAAGATGAAAGATCATTTTCCCGTGAATTCAAAACTTTCAGGAACTCCTGTTTGTTAGCATCATTCACTGCAGGAAATATACTCTCTGAATGCTGCGCAACTTCCTTTGGCCTGCATTTTTTTAAATGCTGAAGTAAATATGGAAATATCTTCTTGTTAGATGCTGTGTTTCCTGATGCGCCTTTTGCAAGAGTAAGAATTCCTGCGTCAACAGTGATTACTGATCCTTTTTCGATTGTCTTTATGATCAGATCAAAATTATCAATGATCAGCTTTTCGCTTTTATCAGCTATTGCGGATAACGCTATCATACCGCCCCATATAAACCTGTTGTCATTACTGCGTATACATTTCAAAAAATCCTCTCCATATGGTTTAATTAAATCAGGATTTAAATAACCTGTCTCATACAGTACTTTAAGACAGTCGGTTCTGATTTTCTTATCTTTATTCCACAGATTTTCTGCAATAACTGCTATTGCTTTCCTGTCTTCTTTTTCAACAAGTCCGGCAGCGAGTTCTTTATTAGGTTCATCATCCCGCCTGCCCATTGAACTTGCGAGTTTTTCCAGAACATTATCCATGTTTATTCTCCTGAATTTTTATTTTTCAGTTAAATAATAAACAACAAAACCTGACATAAGTATGTCAGGTTTATTTATAGAAAAAACTTTTTTGAAGCAGCTATTCAGCCGTCAGATATTTTTCAATATATTCAGTAAGTTCATTAATATTCTTATTAAGCATAATCTTAAACTCAGGCGGAATATTCTGCCCCTTTACTACATTATAATAATTTATTGCATCCCTGACATTTCGTCTTTTAATCAGCTCGTTTGCTTTTTCAAGCATGGGTTTATATTTATAAAAAGAGTACTGCAGAATATTCTGATCTTTTGAAAGGCTGAACTGATCAGGCAGCTTTGAGAAGTCATAACTGACCTTCAGTATCGGCAGTTCTTTTCTTACTCGCTTACCGTGACGCAGAAACTTTCTGTAAAAATTTTCCTCTTCCTGTTCTTTCTGCTCTCTGTCCTTATCCATATATTCATAGGAATCATCTTCTTCTTCCTTATTATATCCTATAATCTCGAAATCATCATCTTTTTTGACTTTAGTGTCTTCTCTTAATATTTTTTCAAAAATATCTTCGTCTGACATACCGGAAAGCTCTTCCTCTTTCTCAGCCTGGCTCAGTATTTCAATTTCCTCAGGTTCCTCAGCCTCTTCTTCTTTAATTTTTCTGGGCACAGGTGCCTTCTGTTCCGGAATTTTATCCTCTAACTGCGGTTCCCTGCCCAGAAAACCGGCCTCAGTTGCAGCAGGCTCCTCATCAACTTCTTCAACCTCTGCAGACAGCTGAGATTTGATATCTTCAAGGCCTTTCTTTGTTTCAAGCTCATCTTCTTTAAGATTGTTAATCTTGTCATGCATTGAAAGAAGGCTTTCTTTTAATTTACCGAGCTCCTCGTTTTTCTCTTTTAACTCTTCAATTTCCGACTCCAGCGATTCCTTGCCGTCATCCTCTGCCTTCTCTCCGGCCTGGATCAGTTTATTGATATTTTCCTTAAGATTTGATATTTCCTGATTATATTTTTCAGACTCTTCTTTCTGTCTCTCGTGAATTTTATCGGAAATTTTATCTACTATCTGATTTATATCAAATTTTGATGCGATCTCATCTTCAAATCTGCCTGGCGGCGGAGAAAGAGCAATCTGGATCTTTTCAGGTATTTTCAGAGGGCCGTCAAGAGACAGTCTTATTTCGCTGCCTTTTTGACTTTTGCTAATGGCTTTCTGCTTCATTGCTTCAGTCTTTCTCTGCAGATTGAGCTTCTGATATTCCTGCAGATAGTCAACATCCGCTTTTATCTTTGCATTGATTTCCTGATCAATAATTCTTTCATAAACACCTCTGTACAGGGAAATGGCAGTCGGGAAATCACCTTTCTTCGCGTATATCTCCGAATTCAGCAGTGTCCTGTGATATATCCAGTGCTTTGACCCTTCAGGAATAATTTCATCAGCGTTATAAGGCAGCCGAAAATCATCTTCGACTTTGTCTATATCTTCAATTTCCTGAATATCCTCTTTTCTCCTGAACTGGGGAACGTCAGAATCCGGGTATTCCTCCTCAATCTGCCTGTCAACGGCACGTCTTCTTAAAGGCTTCTCTTCTTCTTCAAGCTTCTTTGCCGGAACTTCTTCTGTTATCTTTTCACTTTTACCATTACCGTATAAAGCCCAGAGAAGCAGCAGAAGCATAAATATAAAGATTACAACAAGTATAGTTATCATTTTTTCCTGTATAACACACTATTTAAGATATCAGTTTATATTCTACCGGGAATGTAGCAACAGAATCCAATACCTTGTATTTAAAATATTCATATATTTTTATAAAAGCAATTAAAATAAGCATGACTCATGTTATTATCGGCAAGTTGTTTTGGTGTTTTTACATATAAGCGGATTTATAAACTGTCTGGTTATAATAAATTCATGATATAGTTATTTTTTGTCATTCAGTCTGAATCCGAAATTTTTAGGAATAGTATATTCCTTAAATTCATTATTGAAAAAATCGTCAGTCATCCCTGACATGTAATCTATTACAATCTGATGCGTGGAGTTTGACTTTATATAATCTTTGCCCATTTCTTTAAGATAATATAAATTAATGGATGATTCTTTTCTTTTGTTTGAA
>JAFGDQ010000100.1 GCA_016932015.1 Spirochaetota bacterium
ATTGCTTTTTGTTGGATAATTATTATTCTTATTGGATTAAGTCAATTAATTTGTATAGTAGGGTTAATTTTTAGAGATTCCCATATGATACTTCCGATTCCAGCTTTTTAATTTTTTTTGCATTCTGCCGGGCCAGGTCTATTTCTTCAATGGATTCATCGATTTCTTTAAATGATATATGTATAAAATTGCCTGCAGGTTTTGTATCAATTATTCTGTATCTGTGAAGTGAATTGATGCTCTGATAAGCTTCCATGTCCGATACGCCTGCATGTGAAGCTATAACGCTGTAATGTGTGCGGATATCTGTTTTTCTCTGACTTGTAAGATCGATGAGAACTGCAAGTATTACCGTATCGAGCCCGGACAGTTTGTGTTTTTTAATATAATACCTCAGGACAGGACTTTCAAGTGTAATCGACTTTTGAATAATTGAAATTTCCTTCTTTATGGGATCCTTCATATTATGTCCTTAAAGAGTCAGCGGTTTTTTGTTATAATAGTGCCGATGAATCAGGCCTTGTAAATTGGCATAATTTTGTTTGTCATTTTTAGGAATATAAATTTGAATAGAATTTTTATAAATTGCGTAAGGTTTAATTGTCCTTAACCCTTTTGAATCAGATAATTTTTTTTGAGAAATACCCGGAAAGGTTAAGACTTTTTCTGACAGCATTTTACCTGGAAGCGCCGGATCCCGATATGATGGTACTCTTATCATGATAATTATCAAAAGTTATTAAAATGGTAATCAGTTTTTTCAACAACTACAGGTACCTTTTATGGCCATTCAAAACAAATACGATACTGATCAATAATTCAAATAATATACTGCCTTTATCGATTTCCGGACAAAACTTTAAAGCTATTTCCGGGTGGAATGCGCAGTTCTTTAATAAATATTACCGAGTACAGTAGATCCGGCTTCATAAAAGCTATGCTCCAGATATTTTCGGCCAGATTTTTAAAGCAGCATTGGCTGGTTTACCGTAAAATATATCTTCTGTTGTAACATTTTTAAAGCACTGTATTACTTATAATAACATCATGGCCATGCTGTTTCAAGTAAATTAATATTTTTTATGGCTTAACGAGACTGCTGAAAAATGACTTTCAAAGTTCTTCCGGGACATTTTATAAAAATTGTCTCATTTCACATTTCTGAGCAGAATTTCACGTGATTTTTTAATAAAAATGACGCAATCAGGTGAAACAAGGTTGACTTTCCATTTGGTTATTTTTATCAATTTCTGAAACCCGAATACAACTCAGTATTTAAAAGGAAATCACATGTCGAACTTAATTCTATGGATAAAAGAAACAAGGCCTCAGTTCCTGACACTTTCAATAGTGCTTGCGTTTCTGGGTACAGCTATAGCGTGGTATTACGGCTCAATTAACATAGGTTACGCCGTGCTTGCAGGATTCGGGCTTATGCTTACTCACGGAAGCGTAAACGCTATAAACGATTATTTTGACTACAAAAGCGGGATTGATTTAAAAACCCAAAGAACGCCCTTCAGCGGGGGGAGCGGGCTAGTACCGGAGGGAAAGCTTCCTTTAAAGCAGGCTCTGGGCGTCGGTGTTATTACTTCACTTGTTGCTCTCACAATTGGGATATTTTTCATTACAATAAAAGGCTGTCAGCTGCTGCCTCTTATTGTAACAGCAGGCCTTTGCCTTGTTCTGTATACACCCGTAATATTAAAAACACCCTGGCCTGAATGGTCACCAGGTGTTGGGCTCGGCATTCTGCCTATACTCGGATTTTATTTTGTACAGGCCGGAAGATATGACTGGATAGTCCTCATCGCATCAATCCCGAGCGGAATTCTTGTTCACAATCTCCTGCTTCTTAATGAATTTCCGGATGTCGAAGCAGACAGAAAAGGCGGCAGAAAAAATACGCCCGTATTTTTCGGCCTTAACGCCGCGGGAAAACTGTTCAGAACAGCAACAGTACTGGTTTTCGTCTGGATTGCAGGTTGTGTTATCGCTACACTGATAACCCGTACAACTGTTATGCCTGTTTACTGCCTGCTCTCCTTTCTTACGCTGCCTTTTGCCGTCAAGGCGATCAAAGGATCAAAAGAATATAACGATATGAATAAACTTGTTCCCGCTTTAGGAAGCAATGTACAGTTTATACTTTTATGCCAGATTCTTCTTGGAGTCGGTTATATACTCGAAAAGGTGTTCCCGATATTTTGAAAAAGAATAATATAAAATCACAGCAGCCCGCAGATAAAAAGGCAGGCAGGCATCTTCACAAGATTTTCACGTCAGTGCCTTCAAGTTATGATATTATCAATCATCTGATAACACTGTTTATGGATGTCCGCTGGAGGAATAAAGCAGTCAGGGAATGCCTTTCTTCGAATCCGGATTCTATTCTGGATATATGCTGCGGCACAGGAGATATGGCACTAACTGCAGCTAAACTTTCAGGAAAAAAGCTTCAGGTTACAGGCCTGGATTTCAGCCAGCCGATGCTGGACGCGGCAGTAAAAAAAGCTGAAGCAGCCGGTTATAATATTAAATTTATTGCAGGCGATGTTTCCGATATTCCTTTTCCTGATGAGACATTTGACAGCATCTGCATAGGCTTCGGTTTCCGGAATCTTACCTATAAAAATCCCGGTTCGGAAAAACATTTATCGGAAATATTAAGAGTGCTGAAAACCGGCGGAAAATTCGTAATTGCGGAATCCAGCCAGCCCGTGAGCAGATTCATCAAATTTTTTCACAGAGTTTATGTACGTTACTTTGTATTCCCTGCGGGATATCTGGTCTCGCGCAACCGGCAGGCATATAAATATCTTGCGGTTTCAGTTGAGAAATATTATGATGCCGAAGAACTTAAAGAGCTGCTATTAAATGCCGGATTCAGCCGTGCGGATTTCAAGCGTCAGTTTTTCGGAGCGGCCGCGATTCATATAGCTGTAAAATAAAATATTATATTATTTAAACAAATTTATCATTTACTGCATTATCAAAAGGGGTTACAGTTATGACACTCATTATTAACAGGCAGGAATATACATTTGAAACAGAATCCGACACCATCACAGTCGATGATCTGATTAAGCATCTTGAGATATACTTTAAAGTGGATGTTGAAAAAAACGGACTGCCTGTTGACAGAATCGATACCATTCAGGACGGAGACGATATAGTAATTACAAGATTTGTCGGTGCAGGATAAAAATAAAAACGCCATCAGTTTAATTGGCGGCCTGGATTTTAACAGTATTTAAAAAACTTCAAATAAGTAAATCAGCCTCTATATGATTAAGAAATCTGTAAGAAGCATCCCGGTCCCTAAGCAGAATCTTCCTGCCGGAAAAATCATCAAAAAGTTTTGAATGATAATTTTTTGAAGCTTTACTCTGGCGGGTATAATATTCAGAAGCCCATTTAAGCAAGGCCTGAAAACTTTTCTCAGCCTGCTCCGGATCTTTCTGCTTTAAACGTTCCGATCCGCGGCTTAAAAGATTGCCCTTACATTCCTCCCACGGCATATCCAGATAAATCAGAGTATCCGCGTATTGAATCGTGTAATCTACAAGATCACCGAACACTCCTTCAACTATCCATTCAGTCAATTGCAGTATGTTTCCAATGTCGGTTTCCACACCTGAAATATTTCTTTTTCTGTTAAAGCTGCCGGGCTCCCAGAAAATGCTGTCAAGGCCATAACACTGAATATTGTTAATTTCTGAAATCCTGCTGCCGAGCCATGTCTTTCCCGAGCCTGAATTTCCGATTATTATGATTCTTTTCATTTATTTATTTTGGAATGCTGTTAATCAACTTTTAATTCAATGATATATTTTCCAACTCAGCCAGTCTTTCTTCGAAATGCTTAATATGCTCTTTCAGATGCCTTAGATAATCCTTCATAATAAATTCCATTGTAAAATCCTGACCATCTGCCTTCCATTTATTTGATAATTTATTTTCCGGTGCATTAAAAATAATATGCGCGAGAAGTAAATTAAATTGCTTCCATAGAATAAGCAATTCATTGAATCTCATAAGATTAAAGTGTTCAATTTTAATCCAGTCATAATGATAGCCCGGAAAATCATTCAGATCATCAATATGAAGCCTGACAAATCTCTGATGATTATTTGACGCGGAATCAATAAGATGCCCGATAATTTCTTTTAATGACCATTTGTCTGAGGCGAGATTTATAGATGCTTTCACGTCATCCATATCATGATATTTATCATAATGACTGTTAACAAGTTCGATTATTTCTTTTGCTGTTTCTTTCATAACACGGCTCCTTTATAAATTAAATCCGCGAAAATAACCGTACCGAATCTTTCCAGGAACCGCCCTCCCAGAATGAGTGCGATCGGAAACGAAACCTGAAACACTGAAAAAGGCAGCCTGCTTTTGACTGCATTTAATATCTTTTAATTCTACAAAAATATTCGGGTTTATTTTATTATTCAGATCGTTATAAGTCTTTTTGACAGGCATAAAATAAGGGCCTTTTTTTGTACCCGAAAACCAGTTCTGTCATTTGTTCCGAATCCATAAATGACAACACAGCGGGCATTATTCATATCTGCATGACCATATATCATACCTTGTGCCGGACTCCTGCTCCCATACTACAATTGCATTGCCTTCATTGTCAACTGCAACTGACGGATTTATTCCTGAATTATCATCCGTCTGGATCCGCACAGCTGTTCCCCAGCCGGCACCGGGAACGTAACGGTTTGCCCATATATGGTATACGCTGCCCTCAAGCTGAGACCATACAGCAACGGCAATACCGTCTTCATTACCTGATACCTGTGAAGTTGTAGCGATATTGTCAATATTGTCAATCCGTTCAGCTGTGCCCCAGCCTGTGCCCGGCACATAACGGTTCGAGTAAATACTGTAATAACCGCTTATACTCTGCTCCCACACAGCTATGGCATTTCCGTCGCTGTCAATAGCTACATGAGGAGAAAGCGTACCACCGGCGTCGGTTTCAAGGAGCCCGGCTGTTTGCCATCCTGTGCCCGGTTCATAATAATTGCCCCATACATTGTTTCCCTGCAGCCATATGGCAACAGCAATTCCATCCTTGTTAACAGCAACCTGTGGAGAACCTGCTGTTTCCGTGTCTGAATCAATTTCAACCTGCCCGCCCCAGCCGAAACCGGATACATAGCGGTTCGCATAAATATTCGAATAAGTACTGTCCCATTGTTTCCAAACTGCAACGGCATTTCCTTCATTATCAAAAGCAACCACAGGATCAAATCCATTATAAATGGTTGATTCAATAGCCTCAATAAATTGCGGCTGCCATGAGTCTCCGTAATGGCAAAAAGAGGATAAAACATTATCTCTTGTAGTCGAGTTATCATGATGACGCCAGACAACCACAGTATTTCCGCTATTATCTATAGCAACGGACGGCTTATATGCGTAACCGTCATCTTCAGCTTCAATAAGCTCGGCGGTTTCCCATCCGGATTCCGGACTATAGCGGTTTACCCATACATTATCATAAGTTGTGTCATACTGAAGCCAGGCGGCGGCGGCTTTTCCGTCATTATTAATTGATATAACAGGAGAGCCTGCATCGCCTGTGTCGTCGCTTTCAATTAGCTCTGATGCACCCCAGCCGGTACCCGGCACATAGCGGTTTGAAAGAATATCGGTTATACCGGCAAAGTTTCTCTGTTTCCATACTGCTATGATATTACCGCTGCCGTCTGCCGCGACTTTCGGACTGGTTGCAGTCCCGCCGTTGTATGACTCAACAGGTTCCGGCGTCCGCCATGATTTAACAGGTGAGCTGCTGCTTTCTCCATCATCACTGCATGCAGTAAAAACTAATAAAAGTGTCAAAGAAATGCAAATACAGATAAAACGGTTAAATTTTTTCATATTCCTTTTCTCCGGTAAATATTGCTTTTTATTACTCCCCCTGGAAAGAGCCTAATAGTTATAATTTAGATTAACAAAAATATTAAATAACCTGCAATTAATTGAAAAATGAAGTCTGGTCAAATATCAGAGAGATTATTAAAAGAGGTCTGAAAAAAATGCGACATATTTTTATATGGGATAAATTTATTTTTGAATTTTTCCTGCAGCAGAATGCAGGACATTTCAGTTGCGATAGAATACAGTGAAATTGACTTTGTGGAACTGAATTTATCTTTGCAATTTGACACTTACAGTCAAATTAAATTTTCAGAGATGAGCTTAAGATAATTAAAAATAGCATTTGTACCGATTTATTTTTGAAATCATTTGCTGTGTGCCTCGCTCTTTAATAAACCTGCGGCTGTTTTCGCAAAATATTCCCTGTCAATAATTCCGTATAATCTGGAAGATCTCCAGTGATCACGAAGCCAGATATGTTCACGCAAAGTCCCCTCATATGTCATGCCGCACTTTTCCATTACATTCGCTGAAGATGAGTTAAGCTTATCGCACTTCCCGAATACCCGGTGCAGTTTTAAAACTTCAAAGCAGTACCTTATCAGTGACTGCGCTGTTTCAGTGGCATAGCCCTTACTCCATTCCGACTGCTTAATAATGTATCCTATTTCAGCACTGGAACTTGAATCATGATCAAAAGCTATTATTGCAGTGCCAATAAACTTATCTTCGTTCAATGATTGAATTGTCAGGAAAAATTCTTTTCTTTCATCCGGATTTCTCTGTGCCTGCCTGATGCCGTGAGACACAAAATCTTCGATATTATTATCCATATCAAACCATAACATCAGATATCTCATAACTTCTTTATCATCTGCATAATCGCGGATATCATCCGCGTCAGATAAAGCCATTTCACGTATGTTAAGGCGTGGTGTTTTTATCAATGTTTCCATAATATAATTAACTTTTAAAATTTATCCAGGTATAAAAAAATACTTTGATGAATAGTGTCAAAATTCAGCCGTTCCGATAATGACTGTGTCTTTGGCAACAGTTTCATCCGTTCCCTGCTGTATTGACGTAACTATTACCGGATTTTATTTCTCAGCTAACGGAAACAAGCGCCTGGATATTGGCGCCCCGCATCCGATGCACTCGGCATCATACCAACTCATAGGCAGGCCGCACCTGGGACAGCGCCAGCGCTCTGCTTCGTATTTAACCCATTCCTGAACGCCCATCTCACGAATTTTAGCAAGGTTTGGCAGGTATTCGCTACGGTGCAGATAGCGGCCCATATTAATTAAATTCTTAATGCGATGGCAGGGCAAGTCTTCACAGTCAGAACAACGGGAATCAGTCTGTCTGTTCTCTGCACATTTCCTTATCGCGCAGTACCGGCAATGGTCAGCGAGCCCGCCGCCGCTGAGACAGCCGTCGCAGAGCAGGCCGTCCATCCAGTTCGAAGGTGGAACACCCTCCTGAGCCTTCGCGGGTCCGGATGAAAGTCTCTTTTGCTGTCGCATTTTTATCTGCTTTTTATCGCCGTGTTTAGCGATATAAGCCGGGCAGGCTCCGCAGTACGTTCCGCATGCGGCTGCCAGATGTACTTTGCCTTTGTCGTCTTTTTTTTCTTTCTCTTCTGAGGCTGCCGGAAAATCCAGTGAAAGACAGGCATAACAGGCACCGGCTGCTACCCCTTTAACAAAGGTTCTTCGAGTATTTTTCTTTTTTTTATCTGAATCCATATCTCATTTTTTAAATGTTTATATATGCCAACTCAAAAATAAACTGTGCGAACCGCGACACTTGCCTTCGAAAAAATTGAACACATTCTCAGGGACACAGCACAGACACCGCACAATTGCAATTAGCATATAGCTGGAATTCATTGTTAAACATATTACAAAAGATGAATTTTTACTTTCCCTGAATTTAAATAATTATTTGATGCTAATAAATTACCCTGTTATAAAAATTAGTGCTGAGATTATGGTAAAAATATTTTGCGCTATGTATTATGAATCCTGGTACTATTCCTTGAAAACTTTTCTTTACCTGTTTTTTTCTCGCCGTATTTACTTAATAAAAAATCTATTTAATCACTGACTTCCGGGATCACTTTTCCGGCAATTTATCAATTTTTGACCCGATATCCTGATGTTTCATAATACAATTCCTGTTAGTTTTTTCAAATTTTCATTCCTGGAAGGAAAAAGTACAATTCTTTTTTTAGCTTATAATATGGTTTGTTGAGAGTGAGATTCTGAATTTTTACGTCCTTAAAACATTTGCTTAACCTGTAATTGCAGCCTGAGCGAAGCGAAGGATTGGCGTGATTTGTGCTTATGGAGCGTAGCGACAGTACAAATCATAACAAAAGCAATTACCAGGTTGAAGCAAATGTTAAAAATCTGTCTTTGCCGAAGGTGATCTTCAAGATTTACTTATTATATTCAAAACTCTTCAAATATCTTCTTCTTTAATTATCCCTGCCGAAGGCAGACCCTTAAAACTTCTTTGTCTTCTATTGTCCATGCCAAACGCAGATTCTTTTTTATTTTCTTTAACGAGCAAAACGGCGGGCGAAAATACGCACGCCGCGCTATTCGGTTAATATGGAAAGAGCTTAAATTTATATGTCATTCAAACTAATGATTTTACTGCCCTTACTTTCATAATAACGCAGCATTTCTTCAATTTTCCTTTTATCATAACTGGTAACACAATCTGATAAGACATTAACGCCGTAATTTGCTTTGCGTAAGTTGTAACAGGTTGATTTAACACAAGCAACAGCATCTGCTCCAGTAATGTAGAAATCGCATATTTTATTTTTACTAATAAAGTCTGTAAATTCTTCACAGCTTAATGCGTTTCCTTTATTTTTTGTAAAAACATTCTTTGATACTATTTTCAAGTCTGAAGCTAATTCAGCACCATGTGTATTGGGTTTAAATGTCCTCGTGCCGGCTGATAAATTTTCATGCCTTATATAAATAACATGAATATCATTATTGACTGCCCAATCAATAGCTTTATTGATATTGCCAATAACATCCTTGTAATTCTTTGTTATGTCATTTTGAATATCGATTATTACTAAGGCTTTTTTCTGCATAGTGTCTCCTCCTGGCATAGTGTCTCCTCCTGATAGATTGATTTGTTCACATTTTTAATATACCTGGTAATTATTGACAACAGTATGGCAACAATACATAATGATTATAAAAAAATTTGGCAGGCGGATATCAGATGAAAATTGACAGACTTGTCAGCATTATTATGTTACTCCTTGATAAAAAGCGTATAGGCGCGCAGGAGTTAGCAGATATGTTTGAAGTTTCACCCCGCACAATCTATCGCGACATAGACTCTATCAACATGGCGGGTATTCCTGTTCGCGGGGCATCCGGAGTGGGCGGCGGCTTTGAAATCATGCCGAAATACAAAATTGATAGAAATGTTTTTTCGGCTGCCGACCTTTCCGCTATTTTGACAGGGCTTTCCGGTCTTTCCAGTATGATACGGGGTGATGAACTGGCAAACGCCCTTGCCAAAGTCAGAAGCTTTATCCCCGCCGAAAGAGCGAAAGACATTGAATTAAAAACAAATCAAATATATATAGATTTAAGTCCGTGGATAGGCAACAGGAACATACAACCATACTTAGAAATTATCAAAAAAGCTTTACAGGAAAGCAGGCTGCTTTCCTGTGAATATGCAGACCGCTACGGAAATAAAACCGCACGGACAGCCGAGCCGTATCAGCTTGTATTGAAAAGCAGTCATTGGTATTGGCAAGGTTATTGCCTAAAGAGAAATGATTTCCGCTTATTTAAACTATCCCGAACATCAAACCTGCGAATAGAAGAGGAATTTTTTACGCCACGGGATTATCAAAAACCGCAATTAGATTTTGCTGATATTTTGGATACCATGCAAACAAAAATCAAAATTCGTATTCATAAATCTGCTGTGGACAAGGTACTTGATTATTGTACTTATGAACACTTTTCGCCTGACGGTGATGAGCATTACATTGTTAGTTTTCCTTTCATAGAAAACGAATACTATTACAATATTCTTTTCAGTTTTGGGAATAAATGCGAGTGTATAGAGCCCTTACATATCCGTGCAGAAATGAAGCGTAGAATACATGATATAGCTACCATATATGAAAGTTAACAAAAACTGAGCAATGATAGTGATCATGCAGCTTAAAAATAATGAAAAAATTACAATTTGAAATTTTTTTAACACGTTTCTTCTAAATAAATTAAACATCATTTTTTCTCCGCTGCCTGCAGGTCTTTCTAACGTTTGTATCACCGGTGTGGTCATTTTCTCCCCCTTGCCAAGGGGGAGATGCCGGAATTTTTGTTTCATTAAATTCCGACAGAGGGGGTCTTATAACAAAGGCTACTTTAGCATGAGACAGCCCTGCCTGCCCACCAGGGATCAGATGCAGAATCAGCATAACTCCGGAAACAACAAAGCCCGCGGTTTTAACCGCGGGCTATTACATCATACAACGAATCGGAGCACACGCCCCGATCCGTCTGTTATTACTACAGCACCATTTTCATATGGCCGTGATAAAATTCATCTCTAATCTTTTGTATTTCTTCGCTTTCAATATAGTCATCAAATGCCATTCTTCTGTCAATAACACCGCCCGGAGTTATCTCTATAATCCTGTTTGCGATTGTGCTTATAAACTCATGGTCATGCGAAGTGAAAAGCACAATTTCGGGATACTTGATCAGGCCGTTGTTCAGAGAAGTAATTGTTTCAAGGTCAAGGTGGTTGGTCGGGTCATCCATGATAAGGGTATTAGCGCCTGACAGCATCATTTTTGAAATAAGGCAGCGTACCTTCTCTCCCCCTGAAAGCACACGAAGATGCTTTAACGCTTCATCTCCGGAAAACAGCATTCTGCCGAGAAATCCTCTCGCGAAAGACTCATCCGGACTGTCAGTAAACTGTTTGATCCACTGCAGGATGGTCATATCGGAATCAAAAATCGCGCTATTTTCTCTGGGAAAATAGGAAAAGGTAATTGTTTCTCCCCATGTAAATGACCCGGAATCCGGTTTCATTTCACCTGTAAGTATCTGAAACAAGGTAGTCTGCACAAGATGGCTGTGCGAGAGGAATACAATCTTATCATCCTTGCCCACGAGCAGGCTGAAATCCCTGATCAGTTCCTCTCCGTCTATAGTTTTACTCAGATTATTTATTTCCAGAATGGAACGCCCGCATTCGCGCTCAGGTTTAAAATCAATATACGGATACTTTCTTGAAGAAGCCTTGATCTCTTCAACAGTAAGTTTCTCAAGAAGTTTCTTTCTTGAAGTTGCCTGCTTTGCTTTTGAAGCATTTGAACTGAAACGCTCAACGAACTGCTGAAGTTCTTTACGCTTCTCCTCAATCTTTTTATTCTCTTCTTTTCTCTGCTTCAAAGCAAGTTCGCTCGCCTGCTGCCAGAAAGAATAATTTCCAGTGTAAACCTGTATCTTGCCGTAATCAATATCCGCTATGTGCGTACATACCTTGTTCAGAAAATGACGGTCATGGCTTACAACAATAACAGTATTTTTAAAATTAATCAGAAACTCCTCAAGCCAGGAAACAGATTCAAGGTCAAGGTGGTTTGTGGGCTCATCAAGAAGCAGAATATCAGGATTGCCGAAAATAGCCTGCGCAAGCAGAACTTTAACTTTTTCCCCGCTTTCAAGATCTTTCATATTTTTATCATGAAGATCTTCATCAACACCAAGTCCGGAAAGCAGAGTCCTTGCCTCACTGTCAGCTTCATAACCGTTCATTTCCCCGAGTTTTTCTTCAAGCTCTGATGCCCTCATCCCGTCTTCATCGGAAAAATCCTCTTTTGAATAAATCTCATCTCTTTCCTGCATTACCTGATACAGTTCCTTATGGCCCATAATTACTGTATCAATTGCAGTATATTCATCAAAAGCAAACTGGTCCTGTATAAGTATTGCTATTCTTTCACCCGGATCTGTCAGTATTTCACCTTCATTCGCTTCAATCTCTGAAGAGATTATTTTCAGAAAAGTGGATTTACCTGCCCCGTTGGCCCCTATAAGGCCGTAGCAGTTGCCGGGCCTGAATTTTATGTTTACCTCTTTAAAAAGAGGCTTTTTGCCGAAACTTAATGTTACATTATTCACATGAAGCATAATATTATCTCACCAATTAATAATTATAAAGTAGAATTGTTATTCTGATATTAAACAATCCGAAAAGATACATAGAGTATCCCGTAAAAATTTTTATGAAGCGCAAATTCCCTGATTTTTTCGATTTTACTTGAATAATAAAGGATTATAAATATGCGGATGATTTTGCATTCCTACAGGAACAATAATTCCGTAAAAAGAGATTAAGCATGTTTTTGTCAATATTTTTTTAAATAAAATTAATACTTTCAGGAAACCCTTATTTCCTGAATAACTTCCTACTATTAGAACAATGAGTTGACGCTTTGTTCCAAGACAATACCCCTTGTCATACTTTACATTATACAATTTCGTAAAGCAAGGGCCCGGAATACTTCCTTATTTGAACTTTCTTTTTCAGTCGATCTATTTATATCAGGCTTTATTGCTAACCTACGAGCAAGCCTCTACAAAACCCGGTAAACGGGTTTTGTAGAGGCAATTCATGAATTGCCCCTACTCGTGCCCTTGCCCATGTTTCTGCTTTCCTTCACGCCCGCAGGGCAGCCTGATGATAAAACATCAATAATTACTTTTGCTCTATAGCCTCAAGTTCTTCCCATCGCACAAAAAGATTATGCAGCTCTTCATCAAGCAGTTCAATTTCATTTATTATGTCTGCAGCACCCGGTGCATTCTCCTTATAAAAAGACGGATCGCTCATTTTATCATAAAGTTCTTTCTTACGGTTTTCTTTCTCTTCTATCGTTCCCGGTATAGCTTCAAGCTCATTTTTCTCTTTAAACGACAGCTTCTTTTTCTCTGTTTTCCTGTTGTCCGGCTTTTTTGCAGCCTTGTCTTTTTTTTCAGCAGGAGCTTTACCTGCTTTCAGCTGATACAGATAATCATCATACCCGCCAGCGAACTCCTTCACTTCTCCGCTGCCCAGAAACGCGTATGTACTCGTGACAACATTGTTCAGAAAAGCCCTGTCATGGCTCACGAGCAGGAGAGTGCCTTCCAACTCCACAAGCAGGTCTTCAAGAAGCTCAACAGTCTCAAGGTCAAGATCGTTTGTAGGCTCATCAAGAACAAAAAAATTTGCCGGTTTCGCAAAAAGCTTTGCCAGCATCAGGCGGTTTTTCTCTCCGCCTGAAAGGTCCTTTACTTTTACCGAAGCCCTGTCCTTTGAAAATAGAAAATCCTCAAGGTAACCAATAACATGCTTTCGTTTGCCGTTGAGTTCAATAATTTCACCCCCGCCAGCGGACATATTATCCCTTACGGAAAGATTTTCATCAAGTTCTTCGCGCAGCTGGTCAAAATACGCCTTCTCAATCCTTGTTCCCGTTTTAACATATCCCTCATCAGGCTGCAGTTCACTAAGAAGCAGTTTAATAAGAGTGCTTTTCCCGCAGCCGTTAGGCCCGATTATTCCAACCTTATCCCCTCTTAATATTGAAGTGGAAAAATCATTTATAATATTGCCTGAGCCATAGGCAAATTTAATTCTGTCAGCTTCAATTACCACCTTGCCCGATTTCTCCGCGGAATTGATATCCATAACAGCGTTTCCGCTGCGTTCGCGTCTTGCTTCCCGTTCTCTGCGCATTTCAATCAGTGCGCGAACACGCCCTTCATTTCTTGTTCTTCTGGCTTTTATTCCGCGTCTTATCCATGCCTCCTCCTGAGCAAGCTTCTTATCAAAGTTCGCGTTCTGCGCCTCCTCCGATTCAAGCACTGCCTCTTTCCGCTTAAGGAACGTATTGTAATCACATTTCCAGTCTACGATTTTTCCCCTGTCCAGCTCAATTATACGAGTAGCAATCTTCTGAAGAAAAACCCTGTCGTGCGTTACAAAGAATATTGTTTTATCATATCTGTACAAAAAGTCCTCGATCCACTTGATCATATCAAGATCAAGATGGTTGGTCGGCTCGTCAAGAAGCAGAATGTCAGGTTCCGCGGCAATAGCGCGTCCAAGCAGCACACGGCGTTTCATACCTGCTGAAAGAGTTTCAAACGGCAGGCCGCGGTCAAGAGACATCTGTGAAAGGACTTTTTCCACAGACTGCCTGTGCTTTTGCTCTTCATCAGCTGAAATATTCTGCATCTCATCATGAGAAGCAAAATCTCCTGTCACAACATCATAAATGCTGCCGCGTATTCCGTCAGGCACATCCTGAGGAAGATACGCTGTAGTACAGTTTTTCTCCCTGATTATTTCACCCGAATCAGGACTGTACATTCCCTGTATGAGTTTCATTGCGGAAGTTTTGCCTTCGCCGTTTCGTCCGAGAAGACATATTTTTTCACCCGCGTGAATCTGCAGATTTATTTTATCCAGAAGAAGAGGCCCTCCAAAAGAGAGGGTAACATCCTGTATGTTGATTAGAGCCATAAAAACCTGTTATTGATTAAATGTAATGATACCAATTAGAGCAGACTTAAAGTGTGTCAACATTATTTTAACTTTAACACTGCCTGCAGAATGCATTCAATAATTCATATTGAACTGCTGCATTGAAAAAACAGCCCGCATTGCCCTGAAATCAAAGGAAACCGGCGTTAAATCCGGGTCGATTGCGTCAGCATAAAGTCGACAGCGGTATGGCAAAAGAAGATAGCGATATTGAAGAAACGGATGACGATACGGCAAAAGAAGACGGCGATTCCGCTAGGTCGATGCCGATATGGCACCGGAAGAAGCCGTTTTTCCCCGGAAGAAATCAATATAAATCAGGAAGAAGCCGATTCAGCGAAAGAAGATACCGGTATGGAAGAAGTCGATAGCGACATGGCGCCGGAAGAAGCTGATATGGTAAAAGAAGGCAGCATCCCTGAAAGGCTGACGGGAATCAGTCAAAAGCAGTAAACAATTTTTTCTTTACCGGAATCAGCCTATATGTATAATACAAAATCTGACGATATACGGCTATCTTACTATTGTACTGTTCCTGTCCGGCCCGACAGAAACAATAGAAGCTCTGACACCTGTTCTTTCTTCAAGAAACTCAACATACTTTCTCGCATTTTCAGGAAGATCATTAAAAGATGTGCATTCCATAATATCTTCATCCCAGCCGTCAAGCTCCTCATAAACCGGCTCAATAGCATCAATCCTTCCTGTAGGAAAATAATCGATTTTCTTTCCGTCAAGTTTGTAACCGACCGCGACTTTTATTTTCGGAAACCCTTTCAGTACATCCAGCTTTGTAAGAGCAATATTTGAAAGCCCGTTAACCCTTTTAGCGTGTTTCAGGAGTTCAACATCAAACCAGCCGCATCTTCTCGGCCTTCCGGTTGTGGCGCCGAACTCAGCTCCGTTCTTTCTCAACAGCTCTCCGTCTTCACCGAGGTCTTCTGTCGGGAAAGGGCCTTCACCCACTCTTGTAACATATGCCTTTGTAATGCCTATGACCTCATCCACGTTAAAAGCGTTAAGTCCGGTACCCATCAAAGCTCCGCCTATAGTAGGATTGGAGGATGTAACAAAAGGATAAGTCCCGTGGTCAATATCAAGCGCAGTGCCCTGAGCGCCTTCAAGCAGTACTGTTTTACCTTCGTCGATTGATTTATGCAGATAATACTGGGTGTTGGTAACCATTCCGGCTATTTCATCTCTGAACTTCACGAGCATTTCTTTAACACTCTTTAACTCAAATTCAGATTTTGAAAATATCTTTGTCAGCTGCAGATTCTTGCCTGCAAGTGTTTCCTTAAGCCTTGCTTCAAGATAACCGGGATTAAAAAGATCGCCTACTCTTATTCCGACCCTTAGGCATTTATCTGAATAACACGGGCCTATGCCTCTTTTGGTTGTGCCGATCTTCTTGTCGCTGTTATCCTCCATGGCTCCGTCAAAAACCCTGTGATACGGAATAATCAGATGCGCTGCATCGGAAATAAGCAGATTGCCACGGACATCATAGCCGTTTTCTTCAACTTCAGCAATCTCGTTAAGAAGCTGTTCAGGGTCAATTACAACTCCGTTTCCTATAACACATTTGGTATTTTTCTGAATTATTCCAGAGGGCAGAAGATGAAAAACGTATTTCCTGCCGTCCACAACAACAGTATGCCCGGCATTCGGGCCTCCCTGATATCTCGCAACAATGTCCACTTTGCCGGAATAATAATCTATAAGCTTTGCCTTGCCTTCATCTCCCCATTGAGTGCCAATTAATACCTTACAGCCCATGTTTACCTCAATCTTCATCAACTATACCTGCGTAAATAAAAAAATCTTTAAAATGGACTGCAGGAATAACTGATAATATTATATTTTCGATCAATGCCCTTTTTCCCCGCAAGTATCCCTGAATTGAATTTACAATTTCAGGAATAGCAGGAATTAAAAATACGAAGAATTAATTGTACTTTTATTCGGACGGATAACAAGGGTAAAAATGATTAAAATATAAATCAAGAACAATATTTTATCGTTCAGGAATAAATGGCAGGGTTATAAATGAACTTTTTCTATTTTCTCTATAGAATTATTGTATCACAGAGAAAAATCCGCAAAATACGCTGCGTATTAATGCCTTACGCCTGATATTTCATACATTTGCTTGTAAAGGAGAGTTCCTTCCGTGTTAAAAATCAATATAGCCACTTCATTAAAGAAGAAATAGTTATTTCTGTATTTACTGAGATGATGTGTCCAGATATTAAGTCTGTCAACAAGATGATAGGGTTTACCGGTATCAGGATTTGTCCCTGCTTTTGGATTTTTGGGCAGCTTTAAAAACTTAATTTTGTGATTATCCGGGTCTTCATACTGAAAATTTTTAATGTCATCAGGAAACGGGACAATACTTCTCAGTCTCTCTTTCTCCGGAATCGGCATTTCAAAGCTGCTTTTTGCTTCTTCAGTTTTTTCATAAGTCGCAATAACAAACATATAAAGATCCAGAGGCTCATCAGTCATATTGCACAGAGTGTACTGCACTTCAAGGATCTCCCCTCTTCCCATATAATCAACATCTTTTGTAAAATTTACGTTTCTGATCCTGAAAGTATCGGTATATTGTGACTGAGCTGATATTGAAGGCAATGACTGACGGTTCTGACTGGTACGAACAGCCTGTGTCTGCTTTCCTGCATTCTGCTCGCCGGATTTTTTGTCCTGTTTCTGAGCATACACATTCATACAAAATACAGTTAAAAACATAATTAATGCGGCATTTCTGATCATTATTATCCCCGTTTTACAGATACTATATGTACGTTTTTTAATATCATTTTTATTAAATCTTATAATAATAACTCAAACGGTTATTACGACAAACGGATGTCTATATTGTTGTATCGGATAAAAAAGAATAATGATTAAATTAATTAGTTGGGCCATTATACAGCAGGAAAAATGTATCAAATCCGGATACCCGAATCTGATGCATACGCCGTTACATGCGTTTTTTTGAAGACGGCCGGTTCGCGGAAGCTTCTCTTATTCCTTATTTCTGCGGACACCGGATATCTTTGCAAAAAAATACCCGAGAACAAAGAATAAAATTGCAATAACCGGTATTGCAAAAGCGGACATCTCAACATCCCAAGCCAGCACTTTGAAGGTAATCGTATTTAAATTCTGCATAATCAGAATTGTTAAAAACAGTATGACTGCAAAAATAATAATTAATTTCACTTTAGACATAATATCCTCTCAATAATTAGCCCTGACTATTTAAAACGCTGATCATTTTTTCATGAATCCTCGCGTTTGAAGCGATTATCTGAGGGAACGCAGGGTCAAATTCATCTTTATTGTATTTTGTTACCAGGCCGCCTGCCTCCTCAACGATTATGCTGCCGCCGGCCATGTCCCACGGCTTAAGTCCGGGTTCCCAGTATCCGTCAATACGGCCGCAGGCAAGATAACATAAATCAAGAGCTGCGGAACCCAGTCTCCTTACTCCCTGAACCAACGGAAGAAATTTATTGAACTCTGCAAGATTATTGTTTTTTACATCCGCCTTGTTATAGGGAAATCCAGTAGCAAGAATGGAGATGCCTATGTCACCTGCCTGTGAAACATGAATTTTTCCGCCGTTCAGAAAAGCGCCCTCGCCCCTGGATGCCTTGAAAAGTTCATTGTGGAGCGGATCAAAAACAACTCCTGTAACCACTTTGTTTAACTGCCTGGAATATATCCCTATTGACACACAGAAAAACGGAATACCGTGAGCAAAATTATTCGTAGCATCCAGAGGATCGACATACCATAAAAATTCTCCTTCCCTGTCTTCCCTGCTGCCTTCCTCAGCAACAATTGAATGGTCAGGGAATTTCTTTTTAATGCTGTTGTATAAGAATTCCTCAGATTCCCTGTCAATATTTGTAACAAGATCAGTTCTGCTTTTATAGGAAATTTCAGTGTCCTTCGACCTGAATCCCTTTAGTAAAATATCACCGGCCTTGCGGCTTATTTCCACAGCAAATTCTTCAATCTTCTGAAAAGCCATTATCAGTATTCTCCGCCTACTCCTATCTGTAAATTGAATTCATTATGATCTTCCCTTCTGTCAACCATTTCTATGTTAAGTGCCTGATAGAAAAACAGATTCTTTATGACTCCCTCCTCCACCCTTATTGTAATAACATGCCCGGGAGCCCGGTAGCCGGAAAAAGGATCGCCCTCAAACCATTTGTCAGCATTGGCGCCGAACAGGCCCTGCCCGTTGACAAACTTGTAAGGCTTGTCATTGTCAATATCCATCATGTAAAACCTTTCAGTAAAATCAACACTAATACTCAGATACTGAAGCCATTTTATCAGATTCCTGTATTTGCCCAGCTCAACTCCAAGGCCCAGTTCATAAACTCCCCAGTAATTTGACCTATCAATCTCATGGTCAAAGTAATAATAATCTTTTGCAGACATCCAGGAATAAAAAGTAAGAAGTTTATCAATATAATATTTATAATCCAGCTGCATGTAATTTGTATCAAAAGTCTTGCCTGAAGATCCTTTGCCGTCACCAAGCAGAGCGCGAGGATAGAATCTGAACGTCAATCCTACATCCTCTTCTTTATAGCCGAAGATCAATCCGGCCTTATAATCATGCAGAGTCCGGTTCTTCCCGTCGGGATAAGCAAAACTGCTCCTGTAATGATTTCCAAGACCGCCCAGGCCCAGGCTGTATTTGCCAAGATGTGCTATTACCTCCAGCTTTTCAGTGTGAATAACGAGGTTCGGGGAAAGCGCACCAAGATAAGGATTCCCCACTTCAAGATCAAATTCGAGCAGATTATTCGGAGTAACATTGACATAAAGCATTTCAGGTACATTCGCGTAAAGGCCCGGCGTGGTTTTATAAACATAGCCTTTGTCTTCTTCGGCGTCTCTGAAATAATACGCGGTTCTTATCATGAAATCCAGTGTTGCGTATACAATTCTTGAATTTTTTTTCTTCTCTTCTTTATTCTCTTTTACAGGAGGAGATTTTTCTTCTTTTTCCTTCTTTTCCTCTTCCTTCTTAGCCTGAAGCATTTCCTGCTGTTTCCGTAAATTCAGTTTATATGCTTCAGGAAGCCACTTTATTACTTCTTCATTTTTCGGGTCCAGCTCGATTACATGCTCTCCTGTCTTTACAGCCTCCTCATAACTGCCGGTTTTGAAATACAAATATCCGAGACGCTCAAGGCTTGGCACCTGAACAGGATTCCTTTTCAGAGCTTCTTCATAAACAGGAATTGCCTCTTTTTCACTGCCCTTCAGTTCAAGTACCCAGGCTTTATTGTGATAGACTTTAGCAGAATCCGTATTGTACGATTCCAGCGATTTATCAAATTCGGTTAATGCTTCATCATATTTCTTCTGCTGCCCGAGCTCAATTCCTCTTAATGATGTTTTTTGAGGATTTATTTTCCCCTGTGAATAAAGAGGAGCAGCAATTATTGCAAGAAACAGAACTGAAGTATATTTGAATTTTTTTGCCATTAAATTTCCTTTTTTAATTTAAGGAGATATATTCAAAGTATCACTTGCAATAATATATTCAGAAGATAAGAAAATAAAGCATTTTTTGAAATTATAAACCGAAGAATAACCGGAAGAAGACAGATTAATGGATTACAGTTTTTTTACAGAAATTATATACTGCTTTGCGGTTTAATGTTTGAATCTATGTTTTTTAATAAGATCCTCAAGCGTAAATTCATCCATATAGTTTAACAGCAGTGAGCTCATTTCGTTCCAGATATCCCTGGTTGCGCATTCCTCCCACTTATCACAAATATCCGAACTTTTCACGCAATCGACAAGACAGAAATCACCTTCAAGCGGTTCAATTATATCACGAAGCCTGATTTGAGATGCAGGCTTTCCTAAAAGATAACCTCCATGAGCACCCCTGAAGCTGCTTATAACTCCTCTCGCTTTAAGAGGTATAACAATCTGGCTTAAATATTTTTCTGAAATACCTTCAGACTGCGCAATATCTTTAAGAAATACAGGCTTTTTATTTTCATTTATTCCAAGCGCAAGCATTAACCTCATGCCGTACCTTGAGCGCGTAGATATTCTCATACTTAATTCTCCGTTATTTATTACAAATGAATTGCCGGAAATATATTTCAGGATTTATCTTAAAAAAAATAAAGAAATTCGCTATAGAAAACATTTCATGAGTTGTTTCATTTGTAAAATACTGAATTTATTATACTTATACTGAAAATCAATTATATACTACTTAATTGATAGATTAAATTGCATAAATACTATTTTAAAGCAATCAATTTTTATTTTGAAGTTCAAAGTAATTAATCAGGCTGCCTGACTTTATAGTGAATTCCAAATAATACAGCCGTTTTGTACAACCCTGAATATTATTTAACAGCATCAATCTGAAATTATATTGACTCTATCCGGAGTCCTGCTATTTTTGCATTGAATAAAAATAAAAATCGATATTTATATATGCCATCCAGAAAAACATTTATAGCAGATTTTCATATTCATTCACATTTCTCCATTGCTACAAGTAAGAAACTTATTCCGGAATATCTTGACTGCTGGGCACGTCTTAAAGGAATAAATATAATCGGAACCGGAGACTGTATACATCCGGGCTGGCTGAATGAACTGAAAGAAAAACTTGAACCTGCAGAGAACGGCCTTTTCAGACTTAAAAAAGACTGCATCCTCAGAGAGTTTAAAACTGATAATGAGAATATGCCCCGGGATGTTTTTTTCATGCTTACAGGGGAAATCAGCAACATTTATAAAAAAAACGGTAAAGTAAGAAAAGTACATAATCTATGTGTATTTCCGGACTTTAAGTCAGCTGAAGACACACAAAGGAAATTAGCAAAAAAATTCAATATTGAATCTGACGGAAGGCCTATACTCGGACTTGACTCGAAGATACTCCTTGAAATGGTATTGGACTCTTCCGAACTGTCATATCTCATACCGGCTCATATCTGGACTCCGTGGTTCTCTGTACTGGGATCAAAATCCGGATTCGATAACATTGAAGAATGTTATGATGACCTGACCAAACATATTTTTGCCGTTGAGACTGGACTCTCTACTGACCCGGTTATGAACCGCGCGTGCAGCTTCCTGGACAGCTACAAACTCGTTTCCAATTCCGATGCTCATTCTCCTGAAAAACTCGGCCGCGAAGCCAACATCTTCGACTGCGACCCATCCTATGAGGGCATTTATAAAGCTCTTTCAGGGGACAAAGGATTTCTCGGAACAATTGAATTTTTTCCACAGGAAGGAAAATATCATTATGACGGGCACAGAAAATGCGAAATATGCTGGGACCCTCTTGAAACTCTGCAGCATAACGGTTTATGTTCAGTATGCGGCAAACCTGTAACAAAAGGTGTAATGTACAGAATAGCCGAACTCGCGGACAAAGACAGCGAAGAAATAAAAAAAGACACCGCCGACTTCTTTTCAATTACATCACTGCCGGACCTGCTGGCTGAAATAATGAATAAAAAAAACAGCTCCGCAAAATCTGTTCAGCAGGAATATTTCAGGCTTCTTGAACTGCTTGGTTCCGAATTTCATATTCTGCTTTCTGCTGACCCGGCAGACATAAAGAAAGCCGGTGGAGAAACACTGTCGGAAGGTATACAAAGACTGAGGCAGGGAGATGTTATAATAACCGAAGGATATGACGGTGAATTCGGAAGAATCAAAGTTTTTTCCGCGGACGAAATTGAAACTTTTTCCGGGATTTCTCTCTTCCGGCAGACTGTAAAAAAATCCAGCGCGAAAACAGTGCCTGACAGATTATCCGTCAAATTTGATGTAAAGAAATTCCAGGAATTAAAGAAAGAGAATACAGAAATAATTGCCACGTCCGAAGTCCCTTTAACGACAACCTTCACAACAGAACAGTCGCAGGCTATTCAGCATTTTGAAGGCCCGTGCATGGTCATAGCCGGGCCCGGTTCCGGCAAAACCAGAATCCTGACTGAACGTATTATAAATCTCATTAACAATAATATCAGTCCTGAAAACATTCTTGCAGTCACTTTTTCAAATAAAGCGGCAAAGGAGATCCTTGAAAGAGTAAATAAAATTGACGGTTCGGGAAATGCGGCAAATACGGCAATATGCACGTTCCACTCCTTCGGCCTGTCTGTTCTCAAAAAATATTATAGTAATTTCGAAAGGCCTGAACACTTTTATATACTTGACCCTGCTGAGAAGAATGAAATTCTGAAGGAGCTTACTGGACTCAATGACAGTAAGGCGAAAAAAGCAGTAAATGAAATTGAAAAATATAAGCAGGGAATAACCGGGGAAATTGATCATGCTTTTTTTGAAAGCTACAGCAAAGAGCTTAAAATCAGAGGAGCCTTTGACCTTGACGATCTGATATATCTTCCTGTTGAACTAATGAAATCAAACAGTGAAATACAATCGGAATATTCTGTACAGTATCAATGGCTGCTTGTTGACGAATACCAGGACATTAACGAAAAGCAGTATGAGCTTATTATGCTGCTTGCAAGCAATAATAATCCCAACCTGTTTGTAATAGGGGACCCTGATCAGTCAATATACGGATTCAGGGGATCTGATACGCGGTATATTGACAGACTCCGGAACAGTCTTTCCGGAATTAAAGTAATCAACCTGTCAAAAAGTTACCGCTGTCCTGAAAATATTATAAAAGCAGCGTCACAAATACTTAGGAAAAAAAAATATATAAGCGGGAAAGATGAAAAGCCGAAAGTACATATACAGAAAGCAGAAACAGAAAAAAGTGAAGCTGACTGGATTGCCGGGAAAATCGAAAGTATGATTGGCGGTGTGCGCAGCTTTTCCATTGACAGCGGAATAAGCGACGGCACATCTGAAGAAGAGGACACAAGTTTCTCTGATTTTGCGGTACTCTGCAGAACAAGCCTTATGTTTGACCCGATAGTAAAAGCATTTATGGACCACGGAATTGCATACCAGGTTGTCGGGACCGAACCTTTCTACAATAAAGAACCGTTCAGTTCTATTATCAGCAATTTTAAACGCACATACTATCATCTGATCAATATTGAGAGCAGTGCATTAAACGTATTAAAAGACGACATAAGGGAAATGATTAAACATAAAAATGATATCAAAACAATAATCTCAAATATTATGCGGGATAAGGATATCAATGAGGAAGATAGAAAAAAAATGGAGGATTTTGCGGCATTATACGGAAACGACTATGAAAAATTTTTCTTAAACCTGTCGACCAGGCAGGGTGTTGATGAATATAATGAAAAAGCTGAAGCGGTATCAATCCTTACTCTGCATGCTTCAAAAGGACTGGAGTTCAACACAGTATTCATTCCGGGATGTGAACAGGGAATAATTCCTTTTGAACTTTTCGGAAAAAAAGAAAAGCATGAACTGGAAGAGGAGGAACGACTTTTCTATGTAGGTATAACCAGAACCGTAAAAAATCTTTTTCTTTCACATGCGGGAAAAAGATCATACAAAGGGCGTATTTTAAAACAGCCACGAAGCCTTCTGCTTGAAAGGATAGAGAAAGGAATTTTCAAGCTGGGCAGCAGGGACAAAAAGCAGTCAAAGCCTGAAAACAATCAACTTGATTTATTTGAATAACTTGCCCGGTTTTAATTATTTGATTCCTAATAAAAATAATCTTTAATAAATCACCACGTGATTGTCTTTATCCTGCTTGGATCTTCATCAGCATTTTCAAATATTTTTATATCAACGCTGTTATGGCCTGTAAAATACGCGGGCAAATCGGCATATCCCTGAATGTCCGCAAGAAAATGAGCTTCCCTGCCGGATTCGTTTTCTATTTCAGTATGTTTCCATCCCACTGACATACCGGCATATTTAAAATAAGACCAGGTGTTCTCCGGATCATCCGGGACAGGAATTATTACCCTTACTCTGCTGCCTTTAGGAATATCCACTCTCATACTGTATATAACAGGCCTGGATTGAATTTCTACGCCGCCGCTTCTTAATATATTTTTACCGTTAATTCCGTCTTCCGGATATACGATTCCCTCTGCCATTAATATCCGATCCTCCGTTTCTTTGGCATTACTAATTGATAATCAGCAATAATTGTTTTTAATTATTATATAAAACACCACAAACAGACAAATGTCAATTATAATTTATATAAAATATTTTATATTTATTCTATGTTTAAATTATTTTTAC
>JAFGDQ010000101.1 GCA_016932015.1 Spirochaetota bacterium
GATGCAAATATACTTTTTTAAAAGAGCAATCTATGAAATATTTAAAAATAATTATCCTGTTTTTTATTATTCATGTTAACGGCTGTGTCCCGGAAAATGATAGTGTAATGGTAAAGTTCAGTATTAACGGTACTGCTTCTAATGCAAATATTGAATACACTATTTATAATGAATCAAAATCCGAAGTGCTGAACGATTTATTTCTTGATAATACTGCATTACCCTGGGAACTGGAATTTAAACTCTGGTCCGGTGATTATGATGTTTTTGAAGTGACTATCAGTGCGGAAAAGACAACAGGAGACAGCAGTAATATTCAGATGCAGATATTAATTGATGGGGAAATACATTCATCCGTAATTTTTGACGGTGCATATGAAAAAGAAACTATTCAGGCAAGAGTAACTCTTGATGGTTATGATTTTTAATTGTAAAATCATGCGGACAGGGAATATTTAAAATACAATAATCAGGATAACAATAAAATGAAATTCATTCTTTCTTCAGTTTTCTTTACATTCATATTTTCATCAGCATTATTCGCTGATGAAATATTTTTAAAAGACGGCAATGTCATAAAATGTGAAATAATACAGATAACAGATGATAGTGTTGAATATCGTGAAATTGACAGCAAACGGTTTTTAACAGTTGAAAGAAATCTGGTACATAAAATCAATTATGATGACGGCAGCGTTAAACAGTTAAGTCAGCAAAGTCTGTCAGATAAAATATACCTTAAAGATGGACAGGTTATTGAAGGACGAATTCTTAAAATTACTTCGGATGTTATTATATATAATAATTTAGAGTCCGATGAGAAAAAAGCCCTTATGCGGGAAAATGTCAGTAAAATTGAACTTGCGCCCGGCAGTCAGACAACTGTTGCGGCAAAGCAGCAGGAAACAGTATCTGACTCAGATGAAATAATACAAATCGAACAGGAGCCGGAACCCGTTTTCCAGACCGGAGGTTATATCGATTCAGTTTTTCAAATATCTGCTGTTGCTTACGCGGGTTTTATGTGGGGTGAACTTGAAACAAAAGAGAAAAGCGCATATAGAAGATATAAAGATCAGATCGTAAATTATGCGGTATATCCCGCTGATTATGAGGTTTATCGGGATCATTATAGTTTCCAGGCCGGATTCAGCCTGTCTTTTATGCTTCCTGCGGAAAAATATAAAAGAAATTCTTTTGGATTTATTGGTATTAAATACGGTTTTATGGGAAGTTATGTATATACTGAAGTTGAACAGGAGATTGAGGATGTTGCTCTCAGTGATGATGTTCTAAGCGGTACTTTATTAAGATACAGAACTATCAATCTTGGACCTTTAGTGGAGTTAATTCTGGGAAGACCGGGTGCTTTAATGAGCATTGTGCCCAGAATCTATCTGTCAGGCGGTTATATACATCAGGGTACTCTTTATGCGGTTCCAGCCTTAAGGGATTCAGGATTTTCAATAAATAAGGAGGATTACAGAACGGAATTTACCGGATTTTCCGGGACACTGGGAGCTGGTATCCGCTTTGCTTTTAACCGGGGAGTCCCTATTTATTTTGACTTGAATATGCAGTACACATATTCACAAATAAAACTTGATAACAGTCCGGGTGTTTATGACTCTTCCGATAAAAACATTTCATTCAATGATATGATGTTTGGAACAGCAATAGGAATTTATTATTAACTCAGGCTGACTGACATTTTACTTTATTTTTTGCAATTGAGTTGTTAAATATAAAGCAGCTTGAATAATAAATTTTATTAAGGGGAAAAATCAGTTCCCGATAACAGCTGCTAAAGTTTGTTCAGCTGTCAGTTTATCTTTTCCGGTAATACTTACTAATTTAATCGCCTGTGTCGGACACGTGGTAACACAGACCGGAGTTTGTGCAGCGTGATCAATCTTATTCAGGCATAGATCGCATTTCCGCATTTTGCCGTCACTTCCGTATTGAGGCACATCAAACGGACAAGCGTCAAAACATGCCTGACATCCTGTACAGATTTCAGCGTTTACGACAACAATTCCGTCTGATTCGCGTTTTGTTACGGCACTTACAGGACACGCTTCCACACAGGCCGGCTCAGCGCAGTGCATGCATCCGATAGAAACGTAACATGACCTGATGTCAGGATATTTCCCGATCCAAATAGTTTTTATTTTACGAAAGCTGATATCACTTTCAATATTGTTCCATGTTTTACAGGCTACCTCGCACGCATGGCACTGGACACATTTTGCTTCATCTACAATAATACTGTATTCTGCTGACATTGTTGTTAGTTCTCCGTATTTATGCTTTTCTTACCTGAACAAGAGTCTGACTGCTCATTGCGGTAATGAGAGGGTCACACGCTTTTTCCGTATCTGTACTGTACATGTTGTTCACATTGGCCCCGCCGTCAAGAAGCGGATAATCATCAATATTTTTTTCTCTGCAGCCCTGCCACCAGCCGTGCAGTATCATTACTGTGTCAGGACGAATACCTGGAAAAAGTTCAGCTTTCACCTTCATGTTTCCGTGGGGCGATTCAACAATAATCCAGTCAGTATTATTTATTCCTCTTTCTTTTGCAGTATCTGGATGAATATGCAGTACGGGATGAGGCTGTATTTTTCTGAGTGCGGGAACATTACGCTGCCAGGATGCTGTAAAGTTTCTGGAAGTATGATAGTCGGAAAGTATAAGCGGATATTTTTTTGTCAGATCCGGATTGCCTGAAATGCTTTCAGGCGGTTCTGTCCATTCAGGCAAAGGCCTGTATCCTGCCTGTTCAAAAGTTGTATTATAAATTGCAACTTTGCCTCTGGGAAGAAGCTTTCCGCCTGCTAGTCTCGGGCTTGGTCTGTTGAAAACCATTTCATACTTTTCATATGTTCGCGGTAGTGAAGGATATACAATACCATTGGGATGTTTTCTCAATTCATCAACAGTTAAATTAAAAGGTTGAAGCTGATCATCCATTGCCTTGTTTATATCACCATCCCAGAAATCATTTCCGTATCCCATAGCCACACCAAGATCGAGAAAAAATTCGTATATGGATTTATAATCGCCCATTCGGTCTATGACTTTGTTGCGAATGAAGATCCATCCGTCTCTTGCTTCAAAAGGATGGTCTGTTTCATACGGTGTAGCAACCGGAAGAACAACATCAGCATAATTCATATCTGCGGTGCGCATAACATCAATGACGACATAAAAATCTAGTTTTTCAAGAGCTTTGATAACATTCTTTGAACCGCGATTGCTTACAGAGGGCTGTGTGCCCGGTGAAATGACGCTTCTTATCGGGTAGGGTTTGCCGGTGAGTACACTTTCGAATATTTTATAATAGGATGATGATATACCTTCAAGAAAAGGCTGAAATACTTTCGGAAATTCGGGTGCAACAAGTTTGTCTATCAGCTCCTTTGAATAGCGTTCCCGCAAAGTAATATCTTTGGGCATTGGCCTTGAACCAGGGACATATGATACGCCTCCGAACAGGTTGGTACCCGGCCTGTCAAGATGTCCTGTAATGGCCATTAGTATGGCAACAGACCTTATTGTATCACTCGCGGAAGGAGCATGCTCAACACCGTTGCCGAGATCAATACATGCTTTCCCTGTAGTTGCGTATAATCTTGCAGTTTCAATTATTTTTTTTGCAGGAATGCCGGTGATCTTTTCCGCCCATTCAGGAGGATACTGCTTTACATGTTCCTGAAGTTTATCATAGCCGTAACACCATTCTTCCACAAAATTCGTGTCTATCAGGTTTTCCTTTGCGACTATATTGAGCATTGCAAGCGCGAGTGCTGCATCAGTACCCGGCCTTACTGGGAGCCATAAGTCAGCCATGCCGGCATCAGGCTCTACGGACGGTTTAATGGAAATGATTCTTGCGCCTCTTGATTTTGCTGCAGTAAGCATTTTCGGTGCCGCCATCGCGGGAGAGGAAAAAACAGGCTGTCTTCCCCAGTAGATAATAAGGTCGCTGTTTTCAATATCAGCCTGCGGCCAGTCCGCTACAGTATACAGGAAGGCAAAAGCCCTCTGCATTGCGCAGATGCCGCTGTGCGCATAATTCGGGCTGCCGTGTGCCGTCAGAAACCTGCTCATATAAGCGTTGTATGATCTGAATGCCGGAGCAAGAATCGCGAGAGATTCAGGGCCTGATTCTTTTTTCTGCAGGGAGAGCTTTTCCGCTATTACGGATACAGCATCATCCCATGAAATTTTTTCAAATTTTCCTTCACCTTTTTTCCCGGTTCTTCTCAAAGGAATTTTCAGTCTGTCAGATGAATATACCCATTGCGGTGCTGCATGGCCTTTAGGACATAAACTTCCGTTATTGACAGGAGCTTCTTTCATCCCGGCTGCTTTTACAAATTTTCCGTTTTTTGTAAATGCGTATATCCCGCAGCTGCCCGGAACAGGACCGCACATTGAACATAATGTTGGTATGAATTTTAGTCCTTCTTTTTCCGCAATTTGTCCGGCTTCTTCATAAGTATAGGAGTAAATTTTGGTGTTCATTGCTTTTCCTGCAGAGTGATTTTTACTTTAGAAAGAGACAGCTATAATTTTCAGATATCTTTTCAGAGTGACAGAAGCGCTCTTTTTACAAGAATTTTCGCAATCTGTACTTTATAAGCTGTGTCTTTAAGCGGTTTAGCGTCAGCAACAGCGATATCGCCAGCTTTTTCAGCTAATTCGGCTGTGACCTTTTTCCCTGCTATTACAGTTTCCGCTTTCTCCGCACGATAAGGATTCGGGGCCACTCCATTAAGGCAGATTCTCGCTGAATCTTTCCCAACGGAAACCGCGCAGTTAACAATTGCAAAATCAACTGATTTGCGAACAGCAAATTTTATGAAAGTACTTTTTGTACCCGAAGAAGGCTCGGTAATCTGTATCTCTGTAATAATTTCATTCTTTGCCAGAACGGTATTTGAAGGATACCCTGTCTCCCACAAATCAATTGCGTTTATTATACGTTTTGTAGTAATAATTTCCGCGTTCAAAGCAATAAGGGCCGGCGCAAGATCACCTGGATTAACGGCAAGACATCCGTTAACTGCGCCGAATATGGAATGATAACGGCTGTCTCCGGCAGCAGCAAAACATTTGTTTCCGTTTTTGCGTACGCATTGAAAACGGTTCTGAGGCTTGCGGAAATACCAGCAGCGCGTAAGCTGGCAAATATTACCGGCAATAGTACCCATCTGACGAATATGCGGAGTTGCCGCTTTTGAAGCTGCTTCTGCAAGAGCAGTATATTTTTCTTTAATTGTTCTGTTTCCGGCAATTTCAGTAAGCCTGGTATTGGCACCAATACATAAATTTCCCTTTATTTCTTTTATAAATTCAAGCCCGGGAACGGTTTTTAAATTAATAACAGTTTCCGGATACTCAGGAAGAACAGTATCCTTCAAAAGCGGAATAATGTCTGTTCCGCCTGCGATAAGCACAGTATTTTTCTCAGAAAGAATTGCTATTGCTTCCTCAAGGGATTTTGCGTTGATATGGTTGAAGTTTTTCATATTGATTCCGGAAGCTCAATAAGCCGCATTATTCGACCTTATTTTAGCAAAATAGCTTTTAGCAGGATTAATGTCAAGCATGGTTGTTTTTTTATATTAAATTATATTTACAGCAAATTTAATCCGTTTTCATAATCAGGCATAGGGTATTCTGTAAAAACTGATATTTTTTTAAGCAAAATAAAAATTTTTAATACTATTTTTGTACAAAAAAAGTACTGCAGCTTTTAAATAAGCTTCATTAAAGGCTAATAAAAAGGCTAATAATTCTAATGATTGATATTGTTTTATGTCGATAATTTTATAAATAAGTTTTGTAACTATTCAGTTATTACTTATTGTGAAACGGTTTTTACGCATAATATATATAACAGCTGAATAGTTCCGAAGTTTTTATTAAAAAGGGATGCTTAAGGTGGATAAATCGCTTAAACAATTATACGGTAATATAGGTAAACTAATTACCTCATCATTAAAACTTGAACAGATTCTTCAGGGAATTATGGAGGAAGTTCATCTGTTTTTCAATCCTGAATTCTGGAGTCTTCTGCGTCTCGACAATATGACAGATGAACTTTACTTTGTTATTTTTAACGGGCCTGTAAAACTTACTGATGTTAATGATATCAGACTTAATCCCGGTGAAGGAATAGCCGGTGCAGCTGCAATGAACCAAAAAGCCTATTTCGTTCCTGATACATCAAAAGAGACAAGCTTTTCTTTCAAGGTGGACGCAAGAACAGGATTTACCACAAAATCCATTATCGCGGTTCCTATGATATGCAAAGGAAAGGTTTACGGAGTCATAGAAATCGTAAATCCGGTTGATGAAGATTATTTTTCAGAAGATCAATTTTTTATTCTTCAGACTATTGCCGACTTTTCCGCTATCGCGTTTGCTAACGCGGCATTATATGAAAATACTCTCAAAGCATCATACACTGACAGTCTTACCGGTGTTTCCAACCGCACTAAATTCAATTCCTTAATCGGCCGCTGGGAAAGCAGCGGGTGTAATGACAGAAGAAATTCCGAAAAGGATTTTCTTTCCGTAATTGTTCTGGATTTAAATGATTTTAAGGCTATTAACGATACATACGGACACTTTACAGGTGATGATGTACTAAGAGCAGCGGCATTATTTTTCAGTACATGCATACGCAATGAGGATCTCCTTTTCCGTACTGGAGGTGATGAATTCATAATACTTCTCAGGGAAATCTCTGCAGACAAGCTTACGAAAGCTCAGAACCGGGTACTTGGACAGCTGAAAGCAGGTAACGGCAAAAAACTCACTGAGGATATTGCAGTTAATTATTCCATAGGCCATGCATCAGGCAAATGTCATGAAATCAGGCAGTTAATTGAAACTGCAGACCATCAGATGTATTCTTCAAAAAGAAAAATAATCAAAGTATAGTTCTTTAATTAATTGATATTTATTGTTATTCATACTACAATAATGCTATGAAGCACGTTAAATATATTTTTCTGCTTATGGTTTATTTTTGGCTTTCATGGGGCGATACTTATGCTAATAACAGGAACTATAATATACTTGTGCTTCTTACTTATCATCAATCTTTCCCGTGGACTGAGACATTTATTGAAGGTTTAAAGCGCAGCCGTGAAAAATACGGGAAAAATCTGAAATACCATATCGAAATTCTTGAAACATTAAACTTAAAAAACACTTTAACAGACAGAGAACAACTTTATTATCTTCAAAAGAAATATAAACATACCAAATTTGATGCAGTACTCGCAGAATCTTCCAAAGCGAGTCTTTTTATTGAGAAATACTCAAGTATACTGGCAAAGGATATTCCGGTAATATTCTATACAGCTAATAAAATAAAATGCAATAGTAAAAAAATAACATTTACCGCTGATTATAATGAAGCTGCCTTAAGAACTCTTGACCTGGCAATAAAACAAATTCCCGATATACGAAATATTTATATTATAACATCAAATATTGAAGGCTATGATATTATTATAAGAAATATTAGAGCCCAGATGATGATAAGATCTGAAATAAAGATTCACATAATTGAAGATTTTTCCGTTCAGGAACTGCTCGACCGGGTAAAAAAAATTCCTGAAAAAAGCATCATATTTTACACACTCATACTTGAAGATCGTACAGGAAAAAGAGTTGTTCCCAGAGGGCTGCTAAGTGATGTTGTAAAGATTTCAAAAGTGCCCATATATTCATTCTGGAGTTCTCTTATGGGAACCGGTATAGTCGGCGGTCATATGATAGATGGTGTATCCACAGCAGAAAAAATGGTTGAGGCCGCGATGGACCAAATCAATACCGGAGAATTTAATAAGCAATATAATATACTGAGGTCTTTCTTTGACGGCATGGCTATGGAAAAATTCGGGATTGACAAGAATACGCTACCGTCTGATGCCGTCATTATAAACACCCCCCCGAGAATGATTCATTTATCATACGACAATGCTGTAAAGGCAGGCATTGCTATTGCTTTTATTATTATAGCAATTTTTGTGTTCAGAAGCAGAAAACTAATGAATTTGAACAGAAAGCTGAATGAACTGAATATGGAGCTGAATTACGCAAAAGAAAACGCGGAAAAACTGGCCAGAATTGATAATCTGACAGGCTTAAATAACAGGCTCGCGTTTTTTGAAAAGGGTGAACAGATATGCAGAGAGGCAAAAAGGCTGAATAAACCTGCGTCACTTCTTATGCTTGATATTGATAATTTTAAGGATATAAACGATAAATACGGCCATCCGCCGGGAGACCTCGTAATTAAACGAATTGCAGATATTTTGAACGAGTGTAAAAGAGAAGCAGATATAGCAGTACGTTTTGGAGGTGAAGAGTTTGTAATAGTTGCTCCTTTTACAGAACTTGACGGTGCCGGCAGTCTTGCTGAACGGATCAGAATAAAAGCGGAAAACAGTATTATAGAGTACGGTGAAAGACAGATCCGATTTACAGTAAGCATCGGTGTTTATAAAACAGATCCGTTTATATGCGATCTTGACCTGGGTATAAAACTTGCCGATGACGCACTTTATAAAGCAAAAGCAAACGGAAAAAACCGCGTTGTTCTCTGGGCCGAGGGCATATAATTTTTTTCAGGTTATTGTAAAAATATTCCCCCAAATCAATATAAAATAGAGAATTTTAACCGCATCCTTATAATTCGCGCATTTAGCACCTAAACATAAACTAATGGACTGAAAATATTCTTTACTGACACATTTTATTCTCTGTTTTTGTAATTGAAATAATACTATATTCAGACAAATCTGGATTTTGCTTTTAAAATTGTATAAGGAAATAATAATGACCGCTTTGCTGACAATTTTCGGCTCATCTTTTGTAATCGCATTTTCCGGGGCAATGATGCCCGGGCCGCTGCTGACTGCAGCCATTGCTAACAGTACAAAACGCGGGTTTATTGCTGGGCCGCTTTTAATTGCGGGTCACGCTGTACTTGAAATAGTGCTCATAATCATTCTGCTTGCCGGGCTTGCTCCGTTTTTCCGAATGCCGGCTGTTTTTATTGCGACCTCGTTCGCGGGTGCGCTTATTCTTTTATGGATGTCAATCGGCATGTTCCGCAAGCTGCCGTCACTGACTCTTGCGTTGAATTCCGGAGGAAAATCACTTAATAACCCGGTGCTTGCAGGCATTTTGATGAGTCTTTCCAATCCCTACTGGATTATCTGGTGGGCAAGTATTGGAACAGGATATATTGTTTATTCACAGAAATTCGGCATTCCGGGAATCCTGTTCTTTTTTACGGGCCACATACTCGCGGATTTTCTATGGTATTCATTTATTTCAGCTGCAGTTGCCGGTGGAAGGCGTTTTTTTACAGACCGTATTTATCAGGTGCTTATTGCTGTATGCGCCGGGTTTCTTGTTGTATTTGCCGGATATTTTTTTTATTCAGGAATTCAAAAACTTGGTGAAGTGTTATGATGTTAATGCGCTATATGAAGGCGGAAGGTAGGCTCGTATATGAAATAATACCTGCCCCCCCTTAATCCCATAAAGGTACGGCCCTTCGCATCCGGGAGGGTAGAGGGAGGAAGCAGCAATAACCGGCGAGATCATGAATGGAGAATTAGTGTATTCTCTACAAAAATTACATATAAAGTCGATATAAAAATGAATTATGATTCAGGAAGATGGTTATCTCTCGGAGCCTGTTTATTCGCTGTTTTATGCGCGGTTTTCAGTTATGCCTGGAGCGTTTTTATGAAGCCCATGGTGAATATATTCAACTGGACAGTAAGTGATGTTTCGTTGTCATTTCCGTTAATAATGTCAACAGCTGCTGCCGCCGCAATTCCTGCAGGCAAGGCACTTGAGTATATAAAGCCACGGAATCTGCTTCTTGTTGGTGGATTCATTTTTGGCGGAGGAGTTTTCTGCCTGGGCTTTACAAATTCACTTGCTTATCTTAATATTTTTGCGTTTATTTCAGGCGTCGGACTTGGAACAGTATATCCGGGAGCTACTGTCAGCAATATTGTGCGCCTGTTGCCCGACAGGCGGGGGCATGGCGTCAGGAATTTTGAAAGCAGGATATGGGGCAGGAGCTCTTATCTGGGCACCGGTTTCTGTCAGTTTGATCAGTACTTCCGGCATTATGAACAGCTTAAAAATACTCGGTATTGTTTATATTATAATAATAGCAGCAATGTCAAGACTTGTGATTACTTCACCTGACAATTATTCTCCGGCAGGATGGCCGTTGTCCATGCTTCTCCGATTGCGCAGGAACTTCTCGGACTTACTCCTGAAGCGGCTGGCTTTGTGGTAGGATTTTTTGTTGTCGGCATGGCACTGGGCAAAGTATTATGGGGAGCAGTGTCAGACAAAACCGGCCGCTACCCGGTATTTTTCACTCTGTTTCTAATCTCAGCAACTGCAATGTCTGCGATGTCCTGTACTACTGATTATGCGCCTTTTGTTGTTTCAGTGTCAATAGCAGGCCTGTGTTACGGAGGTTTCCTTTCACTGATCGCGCCGGTTACAGCTGATTCATTCGGCCAGAAATATCTCGGCATCAATTTCGGCATAATGTTTCTTTCCATTGCAATTGCCGGATTAATAGGCCCGGTAATTGGCGCTGTCATGAAAGACACGAACAACGATGATTACGCGCAGGCATTTCTCTTCGGCGGAATTATTAATATAATCGGGGTTGTACTTGTTGCCGTGTTTATGATGTATATGAAGCTGAAGAAATGAGGAGAATGTGACTCATGACTCCCGACAGGCTCGGGACAGAGGCAGCAGGCTTTTTTGTAACTATGCATCAGCTTCATTTTGAATTTATAAGACGAAATCAAAGCCAGTGGAAAAATCCGTAAAGAGTATCATAAGATAAACAGAATCAGGTATTCCCGCAAATTAAGCAGAAATATTCAATAGAGTTATATTATTTTTATTAAATTATAACAATAAAATTATAAATATAACCACAAATATAATATTTGTCAGAATTGTCTTATATTTAGAATTTTCCAGGAAAATAATTTATCAAAGGTAAGTAAAGAAAAGGAGGTAGCCTTAAACCCTTCCGAAGAAGGGTTTAAGGGGGGGTGATTGATTCAGCGGGGGGTGGTATCTAAATCAATCTTCTACCTTTATGGCCGTTATTATATATCAAATCTAAAGCAGCAGGGTTGGAGATCGCGTTTTAATGAAACCCTATTAAAGATGCTTTACATTTTGCAATAGCGTATTCTTTCTCAGCCTGATCCATTTTAAGCTGGTACATGGCGTCGAAAGGTAAAGCGTAACGGTTACGCTTGTCCTGTATTTTTTTTCTTTTTGCGTTAAGCTTATCTCTTAATATTTTAACAGGATGCAATGTTTTGCTTCCGGTTCTTTCGTTAACAAGACCTTTAAAAGTAAAGAGCGGTGACATGTTTGATTTTACGTTTTCCATTTTAATGTCTCCTTATATTTATGAATTTAAAATTTTCTTAAGTTCTATATATATATATATAACTATATAACTTAAAAGTGTCAATAATTTTTATTTATTTTCTGTAAAAAAATTTAGAAAAATCTGATTTTTTTTTAAAATTACATAAAAATTGACTGTTTTTAACTGTCTATGTAAAGAATTTACGTTTTGTAGTGAAATTTCATGACAATAGTTATATCTTCAGCAGGATTTTTGGTGATTCCTGAGTATATTATTGTGATTATCCGGTTGAAATGCCTGAATCATATTAAATTTTTATTAAAAGGATCTGTTATTTTTATTTGTTTGGAAATATTCATTAATTTTTGATTATTATTTTAAATTAAAGATAAATATTGAAAGGCAATCCCTAAATCCTTCTTCATAAAGAATTTAGGGAGGCTTTATTTATTCGATTTCCGGCCTGATGTTGTTAATATCATTCATATTTCGCATTATTAACGGCAATACCCATGAGCGTTTATTTATCCTGTTCATTCTAATAATCAAGATAAAAGAATGCTCTGCGTCTCGCGATCTGCTCAGATATTATTTTCTGATATTTATCTCTTTCATATCTATCTGCTGCAGCTGCAAGTTTTTTCTGCCTCCTCTTATCCTCTCTGGCTTCCTGTTCCGCCTGCGGAGTCCCTTCATTTACGCGTGTGGTATATACGAACTTTCTTCCGTGTACACCGGGTTTATACTTAAGCCCTTTCGGATTATAGATAAACGGCTCTTTTTTTGAATTACTTTCTGAGGGCATTGTTTATGCCTCTTTTGAAAAATTATTTATATTAGACAGGCTGTGAATCCTGTTTAAAAACATTTATATGTACTTACTTAATGAATTTATTATGAATCCGGTTAAGTACTATGATGATTTAAATTAACGATTTATAAAGATTAAGTTAATACGCATATATTTATTGTTAAATAAGCGTTTAAAATAAAAAAATTTCTTATTTTAATTATAATATATATATTTTTGCTTTTATAAAATCCAGATAATATAAAAAAGAAAAATGAAATCGTCAAATTTTTCGGATAATTTTTAAAAAAATTGAAATAAATCTGATTGTATCTGTCAGGGATGGCTGAGTGTATTAAACTGGATTCAGCATGAAGCTGAATCCAGTAACAACCTGCATTAGTTTGTTTTTTCTTTAAACAACTTTCAGGTATCTGTAATGTGTGCAGTTACCGGTTACATATTAAGCTTGTAACGTTTATATACTTTTGTCTTTGCTCCTTTATTAATAGTCAAGATAAAATAAAGCATCGTGTCTTCCAAGTTTTCCATTTACTATTTGCTGTTCCATTTTTTTTCTGTATTTTTTCGCTTCCGCTTTCAGCTGTTTGTTTTTCTCATCGTTTTCCATCCACATTTTATTCAATGTATGAGAAACCCTTTGTGTATGGCTGCGGCTTGCAAATTTTATTCCAGATGTGACGCTGATATTTCTGAAGAGGTGAAGGTTACTTTTGCAGGTATTGTTTCCTGCTTTATTATCTTTTGACATGTTCTTACCTCCTTTTATTTTTTTCTTTTTTACGGCAGTCTCTGAAAGCACTGCCTTTGATATGATAGTATACTAATTTTCTTATTTAATGGCAAGGACATGCATAAAATTTTTGAATATCTTGGTTTTAAAAATTGCGGCTTTTAGTTGAAATAAGAAAAATATTTGAAAAATTGAGTTTGTATGTAAGAGTATTATTAAATAGCATGTTCTTGGCACCAGAAAAGGAGCAACGAAGCTTGAGCAAGGGGCATCGTCTTGGAACAGGATGCCGGACACTTGTACAAAATATCTATGCGTTCCCCAGAATATTATTCACAAGGTAAAAATTTCTTGATAAGAAATCTGTAAATCTATATTTCTAAAGAAAATAAAATTGTAAAATTAAAAAATATGATTCTGACATTTTAATTATTAAATAGATTTATTTTAAAGGACTTTTTATGAAGATTAATAGAAACACCAATACTGAAATATGGATTATGGATGTTGACCGGGGTTTATCTGTACTTATGAAGACGCCGCAAAACTATGGTATGATTTATGATTTCGGTTCAGGAGAGGATTATTCTCCGGTCGGCTATTATTCGGAAAAAAATCTTTTTGATGGGTTTGAGGAATATTCTGAACTGAATCAGGAGCCTAAAAAGATTGCTCAATGTGTTATTTCGCGACTGTGTTCGGATAATGTTTCCGATTTGAATTCTGCGAATACGGCATTTATAAATGAAAACTGTTTTAATGTTATCTGCAGGAATGATATTACCGAGGGTTCCGGCGAAAACGATAATGCGCCGTATCAAATCAATAACTGTAGAAGTCTTTATTCTGACAGGAAGGTTCCTTTATCCTCTCTGATTCATGAAAAAGAAACTGACCTGGCTGATTTCAGGATAGGGTTTTATTATTTAACTCATAAGCAGGCTGCTGAGTTGTTTTCTGATGATAAGGAGGCATATTCAAGGTCATTGAGTATTGTTTTTTATCTTGCTCATGGAAATAACTCAATATTAATTCCGGGAGATATTACTCCTGAGGCTTTGAAGTTTATTATTGACGGAAAATGCGAAAAGAGATTTACAGATTACTTGTCTGATCAGTGTGATCATGAAAAGACTGAGTGGGCAAAGACAACATCAGATCAGCCTGATCTCAGGAGTTTACTGGAAAAAGGATTAACCGTTCTTATAGCGCCTCAGCATGGTTCAGAATCAGGTTATTCCGATTATCTTTTTCAGGTTATGTGTAACGGGAAGGCTGATATTATAATTACTTCTCATAAGCGTCCTTTTTCTCAATATGCCGGTGTTTCATGCGGTATTACTTATAATGATGAGCCCAGGTATTTTTTAAATACTTTTACTGACGGTCATATTAAGGTTACTTTTTCCAATGCTTCCTGTGTCGTAAAGGCTAGTGAGGAAATTGATGATCTTTTTGTGTAGCACGCGCAAGAAAGGTTAATCAAGGAAAGTACGAGGTAAGGGGAATCGTTCTGTTCCAGAACGCCAGCTCCTTATTTGCTAAGAAGCTGTAGGATGCGATACTCGTTTTCGTCCGGGTTGAAACAGTATACAATACTCTTGCTCATCCGTCATAAACGAACAACGGTATGATCATTCGCACCCTTCGGGTGCGCATACCCAAAGAGTGTGCAATCTGACGCACCGTTCAGGGCGCGATTGATCTGCGGTTCTGACATGGAATGACGATAAATATTACAGATAATAATATAAGGAAAATTGTTTATGTTTAATACTCTTAATATAATATAGCAATAATGAAAAAATATTTTACAAAATCCCTGTTTAAAAAGGCTCTTCAATGCCCTGTAAAATTATATTATGCAGGCAACGTTGAATATGCGGACATGAATGAAAATGACCCTTTCCTTGAAGCGCTTACAGAAGGCGGCTTTCAGGTTGGAGAGCTTGCAAAGCTTTATTTCCCGGAAGGAATAAACATCGCGGAGCATGGCAGTAAGGCAATAGAAAAAACGAAAGAGCTGTTAAAGCGGAATAATATAACGTTATTCGAAGCGGCAGTATCGTACGGGAATTTTTTCATCCGCACGGATATTCTTCGAAAACAGGGCCGCAGCATTGATCTGATTGAAGTAAAAGCAAAATCAATAAACAGCGAAAAATTCAATGGATTTATTACAAAGCATAATGCTGTCAGGTCCAGCTGGTATCAGTACCTGATAGACGTCGCGTTCCAGAAATATGTTCTGTCAAAAGCTTATCCTGAGTATAATATAACTGTGTTTCTGATGCTTGCTGATAAAACAGTAAAAGCAGAGGTTGACGGCCTGCATCAGAGATTTCGTCTGAATAAAGATAAAAACGGCAGAACATCTGTAACAGTAAAAGATAGAAGTGATACAGGACGGAAATTACTTTTACAACTGAATGCAGATAAAGCGGCAGATATGATTTTAAACGCGCATTATTCCCTGGAAGGTTTGACACTGAATTTCGGAGACTATGTAAACGAGCTTGCAAAAGCCTATACATACGGACGAAAGATAAATCATCCGATAGGAAGGCAGTGCCAGGACTGCGAATTCAAACTGCCCGAGGAAGAAGTACACAATAAGTTGAGCGGTTTCAGGGAGTGCTGGAAAAACAAAGCTGGATTTACGGACAGGGATTTCATGGAAGAGATGATATTTGACCTGTGGAATCTTAAGGAAAAGCAGGAGCTTATAGACAGAGGGATTTATTTTATTAAGGATGTTGATGAAGACATTCTTGCTGAGCATAAAAGAAAAAAAAAAGGCCTTACAATAGATGAAAGACAGAAAATTCAAATTCGCAAGGTCAGGAATAAAGATCATACGCCGTATCTTGATAAAAAGGGTCTGAAGACGGAAATGAAAACATGGAAATTCCCGCTTCATTTCATTGATTTTGAATCAACCATGACTGCAATTCCATTTAATAAAGGACGGCGCCCTTATGAAGGAATAGCTTTTCAGTTTTCTCATCATGTAGTTTATGAAAACGGAAGAATTGAACATAAAGGGCAGTATCTGAATACGGCTCGCGGGTTTTTCCCTAATTATGATTTTCTGAGAGCTCTGAAAAAAGAACTGGAAAATGATGACGGTTCAATATTCAGATACGCGGCGCATGAAAATTCATTTCTTGTGGCAATTCACAAACAGATGCATGAAGACAGCAGCCCTGTTCCGGACAGAACTGAACTTGCTTCATTCATAGAATCAATAACTCATTCTAACGATAAGTCCTGTAAAATCTGGCAGGGGAAAAGGGACATGATAGACTTGCTGGAAATTGTAAAGAAGTATTATTATCATCCTGTAATGAAAGGTTCAAATTCAATAAAAGCCGTTCTTCCTGCTGTGCTTGAAAGTGAATATATACAGAAAAAATACTCAGGCCCTGTATACGGAGGCAGGGGAAAAATAAAAAGCCTTAACTTTAAAGACCAGGTATGGATACAGAGAGATAAAGACGGACGAATCATAAGCCCCTACAAACTGCTGCCTCCGCTTTTTAAAGGCATGGAAAGTAATTCACACAGCTTGATGGCAGATGAAACTCTCGCAGACGGCGGAGCGGCAATGACAGCTTACGCAAGAATGCAGTTCACCGAAATAGCAGCTGCGGAAAGAAAAAGAATCATTAAAGGCCTGCTGCGCTACTGCGAACTTGATACTCTTGCAATGGTAATGATATACGAATATTTCCGCAGTATTGTTTAATGTTTTAATTTTAAATTATCCTCAACACATATATGATTTGTAATTAAAGAGGGGCAATTCATGAATTGCCCATACAGTCGTCTGAAACAATATTATATCCTTCAAAAAGCCTATCATGCAATAGCGGGGCAGGGGCATGGTGCATCGTGCCCCTGCGGAGCGGCGCAATATTTATTAAAAACAACACCTTTATAACATACGACACCATACCTCAAAAATTAAATATAATTTATTATCTGCAGAAATTAAACAGGGGATTACAAATATAACATGGAAAAAATATCTATCTTTGTGGATGTCCAGAACATCTATTACACAGTAAAAGAAAAATATAACTGTCATTTCAACTACAGAAAATTCCGGGACGAAGTAACTCATAACAGAAAACTTGTTAAAGCAATAGCATATGCTATTGACAAAGGAGATAAAAATCAGCTAAATTTTCAGAATATATTGAGAAATATCGGATTTGAAATCAAACTGAAACCTTTTATTCAGAGAAGCGACGGTTCTGCAAAAGGAGACTGGGACGTGGGCATAGCTCTGGATATTATTGAATATGCGAAAAAATCCGATATAATCATACTCGCGTCAGGAGACGGCGATTTTGAATCAGCAGTAAAAAAAGTTATGCACGAAAACAATGTCAGTGTTGAACTTTACGGTGTTCAGGGCCTGACTTCTTCTATGCTGATAGATACCGTCTCATTATTTGTACCGATAAAAGGAGATTTGCTGCTCCCGATTCCTGAAAAATGGTAAGTTACCGGTAAATACTGAAAGTCTGAAATAATCTAAAAGGGCACCGCATCCAGTGTCCTTATTGTTTAAATAAATAATCTTAAAGATATATTCATTCAGATACTGTTAATTATTTAACTGTATAGGCGCCACCGGTAATAACACTGTAGTGAAAAACCGGCCTGTCAACGCGGTGAATCACAAGCGGGCAGTGTACCATGCCTCCGGGCAGAAAAATCATGCAGCTTCTGGTAAGCATAAATTTTTCGTCTTCAATCCAGAACTCAATTTCAGCTCCCAGGTCATACGGATTATCCGGGTCTGATCCTATGAAACCGAGTATTTCATCCTCATCATGCGCGTGGGAGTTTGAAGAATGGAAATCGTTAGGTTTAAGATACCATGAACAGTTCATCTGAAAGGAACCTGGCACGACTTTATCATCAATCCATAGAATACGTTTTGCGAATTTTTTATAGTTATCAGTATAATCAGTGCCAAAGTCAGGTGACTGAAGATCTGTGACAATATATCTGGAATATCTGGATTCGGACATTATTGTTATTCTCCTTTAAAATGGAATTACCTACTATGACTTCAGTCAGATTATTAGTCAAGGATTAAGCATCCTGGAATTCAGGCATGACATAATAGCTGGTATATGATACGCGGTAAACCAGCGTGTTAGTATCAATCGTAAAATTAAACTTCCTTATCCTGAAAAAAAGCTTTGTAATCCATATCAGTCTTTTGAATATGATTCATCAGCCATGAGCTTAAGAAATCCATCAATTCAATAGAAAATGAAGCTTTACCTGAGTGAAGCCTTTCTGTAAACTCAATAACCTGTGATGTTAATTTATCATGTTCGTCTTTATGGCTTGTGTAGTCGGGATAACTGTATTTAATCATTGCGGTTTCTTCATTTTTAAAATGAATTTTGGTATAGTTAACCAAACCGTTTAAGATCTCTTCCATTGTCTGCTGCGTGCTTTTTATCTGTAAAGCATGGTTTAATTTATTAACAAAAATTATAAGTTGTTTATGATCATCATTAAACTTATTTACACCGACACTAAAGCTGTCATTCCATTCAATCTGCTGCATTAATTAGCTCCTGTATTTTTTTATTATTGAAATCCAACGGAAAATTACCCTACTAATTTACTCATTTTGACTGACTTTTTATTATAGGAGAGAAGAAAAGGACAAATAAAAAAAGGCAAAACGACCGATGAAAGAGGTGA
>JAFGDQ010000102.1 GCA_016932015.1 Spirochaetota bacterium
AAAGGATTAACCTGATTACTGCTATGAGCGTCCGGTTGATTTCGTTCATCGACAGATTATCGGACGCATATCACAGGGCTAATCATGCTAATCCTTTAATCCTTCGCGCCATTTATGGCGCGTAATCCCGGTTCAGACCTCTATTCCTGCCATTCATAAGCGCCCATGTCGACTCTACCGTTTACAATACGCGGATTACCCGCGAGATCTGTTGCTGTAATACCGGGTGCAGCATCAAGGCCAGCATCGCGTACGACAGATGACGGATAAAGAAAATTAGAATTGTTTTCATCTATGCTTATGAATGGATCCCCGGAAGTAACACAGCTTACCATATCAAATGCAGATCCATTTGTGCCAATGCCATTAATTATAAAAGAGTAATTTATATAAAATGTTTCGGTAGTAGTGTTATTATAAATATTATCACTATTGTCATTTGGTGCTGTATTATTATTGAAAATGCAATTATAAACCTGAATGTTATTGCTATTAAGATACAGTGCACCTCCTCGGCTAAAGGAGCTATTATTAAAAAATGTTAAATTGATTAAATTAGAAGCAACTGTTGTTTCTGGTAAATATATTGCACCGCCACTCGTAGCACAAGTATTTCTATAAAATATTGAATTTGTAACCGTATAAGTCCCGGTATGTTGTATGATAATGGCACCTCCGTAACTTCCAATTGCATTATTATAACTAAAAGAACAGCGGTTAATCGTTAATTCTCCCCTATCAAAACTTATTGCACCACCAAATCCACTTGTTGAATTTTCATTAAACTCAGAATTGGTTATTGTAACCTTTGCTGAAGTATTTACTTCACTGAAAATTGCCCCACCACCAGAAATACATGTATTGTTATCGAATGTTGAATTTTCAATATTTAATTCCGATCCAACAATGTATATTGCCCCTCCATAATTGATAGAAGTATTATTATTAGAAATAAAATTACTGCTTGATATTGTCAACTTTACAGTTGAATCTCTTGTATAAATAGCTCCACCATTAAATTCTGCTGAATTGCCTGCATCTGTTTCTTCTCCACCAAAAAGTGAATTATTTATTTCAATTGTTGAATTCCCCCCTGCCCAAATAGCACCACCATTATAACCAGCTTTATTTTTAGAAAAAATTGAATTATCTCTTATTGTAACTCTTGAGCTGCTTGTTGAATATATCGCCCCACCACCATAATCAACAGCTGATGTACTTTGAGATTCATTGTCAGTAAATGAGCAATTTGAAATTGTTATTTCACTGCTGTCTGCTGCATAAACTACTCCTCCATTGGTAACAGCAATATTGTTAGAAAAAGTTGAATTTGATATAGATAACGTGGTAGTGTCTGCAAAAACTGCGCCGCCACCATAAAGAGGATTAACTGTAGATGAAATTTGCGATTCATTGCCAGTAAATGAACAATTTGATATTGTTATGTTAATGCTGTCTGCTGCATAAATAGCCCCTCCGTTTCCGGTCGCACTGCAACCGCTAAATGTACATTCCGAGATCGCAGCAGAGCTGGAGGATATCTGCAACGCGCCGCCGTTTCCCGTATAACTGATACTCTCGAATCTGCAATTATTGATTGTCGGTGCAGCACCGCCTGAAATCACCATAGGCTCATTCGTAAGCTGAAAGCAGTCCAGTACTGTCTCACTTGTTACTTCTGAACCGCTGAAACTTACTGTACTGCTTATTACTGTAATACTGTTATCAGTACTTCTTTCGCTGCCGTTCCCGCTGAATCCCCCGTAAATGATAACAGCTTTTGTTATAGAGATTCCGTCATATGTCCCTGCTTTTACCCAGATTCTGTCTCCATCTGTTGCAGCATTAACAGCATCCTGAATGGACGTGTACGCATTAAGCCAGCCTTTTCCATCCGGAGCAGCTGCTGTACCTGAGGAATCAACACATAACGGGAATTCGTGATCCATAGCGTCTATCATGTCAAAAAAAGAATCTGAGCATGAGGTTGTAAAAAGAAGAGTTGTTAAAAGAATTATAATGGCTTTTCTCATTGTAATAAACTCCTTAGAATTTAATTCCTGCAGCCGGGCCGATTGTCCAGTAACCAATATGGCCGGATTTTTCTGCAATGTATCTGTAATCTCCTGATACAGTAAAAAAGAACATTGAAACATCCCAGCGTATTGAAAGGCCTGCTCCGAAAACAGGGTCATAACCGGCGGATGTTAAGTCTGTTCTGCCGCCGTTTATTATATCCAGGTTGGTATATGTGTTTTTGATGTAACAGTATCCGGCATAAACAGCAGGAGATATCCTTATCCATCTGATAGGATAAAATGAATAGCCGATGGACAAAAGTACGGGCACTAACATGACACTTTCGATGGAATCTTCAGGGAAGATGTATTGTTTCCGGCCCTGAAATTTGACATACGATGCTTCAATATGAAGATCAAGTCCTGTGAAAAAATAATTTGAGATTCCTCCTCGTACAGCTATCCCGTAATGAGGGTCTGTTGTTTCCTTTAGCTTGCTTAACGGGAAAGCGTAAAAAGGCATTACTGCAAAATTTATCTCAGGCCTTGGGCCGAAATAGATTGAGATGCTGTCTCCTGATTCGTCTTTAAGATTGTCAACACTCCTGATGAATACACGGTCAAAACTTTCTTTTCCTGAAACAGTGTGCTCTTTCTTTGAGGTTGAAGCAAGCTGGATGGTTTTAAAGTTGAGTACTTTATAAAGATTATAGCTCGTTACTTTGCCGTCCGGATCAATTCCTTCTTCCCATTTTACATGAAAGTTGCCGTCAGGTTTCTTTCCCGCAAAATAATCCTCAGGTGCAAACGGCAGAATGTTCTTCGTAGTAATTTTTATTTCATTGCTGGGTGAGCTTTCAAAACCGTCTCTGTCAACGCTTTTGACTATGAAATAATATTCAGTATTGCTTTTAAGGCCGCTGATTGAAATATTTTTTGATGATGTCTGCCCTGTCTTTTCATATTTGCCGTGCATGCCGGTTCTAATGTAAACATTATAATTACTAACAGGGTCATAGGGCGGAAACCATGTCAGTTTAACGGAAGTCGTGTCCGCTTCCCCTGCAAGACCTGAAGGATTCCTCTCTGCGACAAAAAGTACATCTGTTCTTTTAAGTTTGAATTCTTCAGGAGAATAGAGCTCTTTTCTGCATGTGTAGCTTACCCTGTCTTCATCAACAATGTATGCAATAATGCTTGTGCCGTCCCGCTTCTGAATATATACTTTACCCATACTCAGTTCAGTATACATAATACGGATAATATTATTCCGCCTGATCTGTTTTTTTTTGCCTTTTATCCGTACTGTTATATTGTCTTTTCCGTCGGAAACAATAGTTCCCTGAATTATTTTACCGTCCTTCAGGAAAATATACTCGGCTTTAACTTTTGCCGGATAAATGAACAGGCACAGGAATACTGCTGTTAAAGTTATTTTAATAATATTGTTTCTCATAATTTATTAAAGGTGCTCCTGATGAATTAAATTTCTGTTTAAGGGCTTTTCTCTTTATTCCTTTACTGTATCCTTAAAATATTCCTGAAGATATTTTATGTCAGCATCTGTGCTTAACATATTTACAGTATGGAATTTACGGAAAAATTTCCCAAAAATATTTTAAAAAATGAAAAAACTATTAAATATGTAACATTATTGCGCCATGTCATCAGTTTTTTTATAAAGAATCTTAAATTTAATTTATTTTTATTTATTTTAAACAAAATTGACCAAATGTATATGTTTTTATATAAATACGTGAGTATCTTTTTTTCCGGAAAAATTGAGGAATAATTAAAGCCCGGTTTCTATACCGGGCTTTAAGAAAAATTTTGTTAGTAAAGCCTGCTGCTTACGATTTTTTTATGGAAATTCTGTAACCTTCGCCTTCAGAAGATATATGTGTGACTTCGCAGCCCTGGCTTTTCGCGGCTCTTGTTACATTCTCTCTGGATGTATCTGTATCTACCAGAACAATAATTTCTTTTTCGGTGCCGGACTTGATTTCATCCATTGTCATAATAACCGGCTGCGGGCATGAAAGCCCTCTTGCGTCAACTGTTGATGCCATTATACTTACCTCCTTTACGCTATTTTTTTTCTCATTGTAAATCCAATGAGAAGACATACAACTATTCCGACAATTACTGCGGCAATGCCGTGAGGGCCGACTCCGTTGGGTGAACTGGCAAGGCCGAAGTTATGCGCGAAAGCAGCGCCCACAATCATTCCGAAAACAAATACAGCAGAATCACCGTCGCCTTCTCCCACAAGAAAAAGCTGACGTCCGGGGCATCCGCCGGCAAGCGCAAAAGCGAGTCCTGCGAGTGTCATGCCGAAGAAATTCCAGACATGCATAGTATGAGCTACAGGCTGGCCTTCGAATCCGGGATTGAACTGGCTCAGTATCAGGTTTGCGATAAATGCGAAAACAATAAGGCTTATTACTCCGCTCAGAAGATGAGTCTGCCTGAACAGCAATGTATCCCGGAAAGCTCCCATTGTGCAGAAACGGCTTCGCTGTGCAATGAAACCGATAAAAAGCCCGGCGATCAGAGAAACGATTAATGCTGCGTGCATAGCGCCGGGGCCTTTTAGGCTGTAAAAAAGAATGTCGTTTTTTTCCTGTCCGTCAATCTGCGGGAATATCAGCATAAGAATGAGGAAACCCAGCATAATCAGCGGCATTACCCATCCTGCCGCAGTGTGAGTTTTTTGAGTGCGCCCCAGATTATACCCTTTTTTCAGGAATAGCGTGCCAATCCAGATTCCGAATATCAGGCCCAGAAGTCCGGGTACGGCATTGCCGTCACCGCCCGCAAGGCGAAGCATTGCGCGCCACGGGCATCCGAGGAAAACAAGCGCGCCTGTCATCGCAAAAACACCCAGCACGAATCTGACAATCGGTGCGGAACCGAGTCTGGGGCGGAATTCTTTGAAAGCGTAGGCAGCGATCATTGAACCCAGAACAAATCCGATTATTTCAGGACGCATGTACTGCACCACTGCTGCTCTATGCATCCCGATTGCTCCTGCAATATCTCTTTCAAAACACGCAACGCATATGCCCATGTTTCCTGGATTTCCCAGTTTCTGAAGAACAGGCGCGAGAATGCCTATTACAGCGCCTACACTGATTATTCCCCATCTGGTGGAAAATAAATTTTTTAAACGCATGAAATCTTACCTCCTTAATTTGTTTATTTAAATAAGTATCAGGCATAATAGCATTCTGCCTGATAAAGAATTACTCGAAGCGGATAAATGAAGGGATCACTGTCATTAACCGCTTTCTGCAGTAAAACAGCTTTTTTGAAATAGCTGATTTCGGATGCGTAATTACTGATAAGGTAGAGACTGTCTTCTTATTATATCAGTCCGGGCTGTGTTTCCGTCCCGGTCTGAAAGGGAAACAAATTAAAGGCAGGAAATATCCGGCAGGGAAACGGCAGCGCGTTTTATTACGGAAAACCGCACGGGCTTCCATTCAACCGCTCAGCTTAAAGGGATAAATATTATGTATTTCTGCATGATGTTTGATTTTGTATAGTATTAGTTAGAATGGTTTTTATAAAATCGTATTTTGTTTTTATGTCAAGGCTTTTATAAACACTTAAAATAATTATTCTATTGCATAAAAATTACCATCATGTGAACCAAAGTATACAACACCGTCTGCTAAGGCAGGAGAGCATGTAATTTTTCCTTTTGTACGAATTTCCCATCTCTTTTTTCCGGAAACAGAGTCTATTGCATAAAGACATCCGTCATGGCTTCCTGCGTACACAGTTTCTTTATTTCCTGCAGGTGATGATTCTATCCATCCGGAAGTCCTGAAGTTCCACAGAATTTCATGCTTTTCAATATCAATTGCCGCCAGATTGTTTCCGGTGCCTGTATACAGTCTGTTTTTACAAATTAACGGTGAAGAGGCTGTGTTTTCTCTAAAGTCCATTGACCACAGAAATCCTGAGACCGGGGGAGGAATGGGTAAATCCCCGTACAAATACAGAGTCATCCATGGCCTGCTTATTTTTCTTTCAAGTATCCAGTTCCGCGCTTTGCTGTCAATTGCATGGAGATATCCGTCAATGGAGCTGACATAAACAGTGCCTTCATAAATAGAAGGCGAAGAGTAAACGGAGGAATAGGCTTTATACTTAAGCAGACATCTGCCGTCTTCGGTATTAAGCGCATAGAAATACCCGTCCATTGACCCGAAGTATACAATCCCCTCAAAGACTGCAGGTGAAGATATGATATTCCTGCCTGTCTTATACTTCCATATAAGTTTTCCTGTATGAGCATTAAGAGCATATATAAAACTGTCTTCACTGCCGAAGAAAAGTATTCCGTCCGCGACAGCAGGTGATGAAAAGATACCGTAGCGGGTCTTGAAATCCCATATTTTTTTGCCGGATTTCGAATCAACTGCATACATCCTGCCGTCATTGGATCCGCAATATACAATTCCGTTTACAATTGAAGGAGATGAATCCACCCACGAATCTGTCCTGAATGACCATACGGGAGTGCCGTCACGCGCTTTCAGAGCATACAGAAAGCTGCTTCTTGATCCGAAGTATATAATACCGCCGGCAGCTGCCGGAGATGAATGCACAGGCGCGCCGGTATTGAAAAGCCATTTGAGTGAACCTCTGGGTGTTAATGAACTATTGCCTGTGGTCCGGGAACGGGAAAGGTCATGCCCGAACATTGACCATTCATTTTTTTTTGAAACAGAGGACAGGCTTTTTACCGGTGTTATAAAAATATTTGAGCAGGAGTATAGCAAAATAAAAATTAGCAGCAGAAAGGTGAAGAATAAGGTCAGTAAAATTATAAGCCGGTTTTTTGTTGACATATTTTGTTTAAATTTAGTTATAAAATTTTGCAGTCAATCAAAATAAAACAATAAAATTATTCGCCTGAATGAAAATATATGCGAATAGAAGAACAATAATTGACGTAAAAGTCAATACGATTTTACTGCTTAAAGCATATATTAATATAAATCGTTTATTCGATACAGGTATTTTCAAATTTTGATTTACAAAATCCGTGTTTTAAATTTAAACGTATTTTAATTAGTTATTGAAAAAAATTATTCCCTGAATAATAATAAAATAAATCAGAGTCAAATTTCATTATAATTTTAATTAATCCGGATATCTGTAAATGAAGCATCACTCATTAGTAACATGGGAAAAAAAATTAAAACAAATGATGGATGAAATTGACGATTATCTCGAAAAAAAATACGGAGATATGTATCCGCTTCATCCGTCAAGAAGGGGAAGAGGGAAGACCTCGAATAAAGAACATGACGGTTTGTTTAACATCGGTTCTGCTTTCTCCCCCGGATTCGGATCGGATAAAGGAAAGGGATATATTGTGGATATTGATATGGTTACTCTTTCGCATGTCCCGGATGATGTTGTCATGCAGATTGAATCTGAAGTGGTTTTTCTGATAAAGGAAAAGCTTTCCGCCTATTTTCCTGATCGAGAACTGAATGTTGAAAAGGACGGCAGTGTAATCAAGATTTACGGTGATTTGTCTTTGGGCAGCATATAATACAATATGATCATGGAAAATATAATCTGCCGCGTTACGCGCAATAGCATCGTGAATAATATTTTAGCATTAAGAAGATTAAAATACAGGCTGGCAAAAACATATGAATTTTGAATACATCAGAAAGCTTCCATCTGTTGATGAAATTATGCGGGAAATACCTTTTCCTGAACCTATGGCAAAAATAAAGGAAAAAATTGACAGAGATATTGCTGATGTGTTTACAGGTAAAAGCGGTAAATTTCTGTTAATTATAGGGCCGTGTTCGGCTCATAATGAAGAGGCAGTATGTGAATATGTAAGCAGGCTCGCGAAAATGCAGGAGAAGACCAGGGACAGTATAATAATAATGCCAAGAATTTATACAAACAAACCCAGGACAACAGGTACAGGATACAAGGGAATGCTGCATCAGCCCGATCATAAGGAGCAGCCTGATGTCGCAAAAGGGCTCAGGGCAATCAGAAAAATGCATGTCAGGTCATTTTCCGAATCCTGTCTTGCTCCCGCGGATGAGATGCTTTATCCTGACAATTTCAGATATCTTGAGGATATACTGTCATATCACGCGGTAGGGGCAAGGTCTGTCGAGAACCAGCAGCACAGGCTTGTGGCAAGCGGTATAGACAAACCTGTCGGAATGAAAAATCCGACTTCCGGTGACATCGGCGTTATGCTTAATTCCGTTTACGCGGCAAGAAGTCCTCATAGTTTTGTTTTTAACGGTTGGGAAGTTGCTACAAAAGGTAACCCCCTTTCGCATTCCATTCTGCGGGGAGCTGTTGATCATAACGGCAATCATATCCCGAATTATCATTATGAGGACCTTGTCAAACTTGCAAAAAATTACGAAGAAAGAAAGCTTGAAAATCCGGCTGTAATAATAGACACAAATCATGCCAATTCGGGAAAGCTCTTTTCCGAGCAGCCCAGAATCGCGCTGGAAATAATGCAGAGCAGGAAATTCTCCAGTCAGCTTAAAAGTATGGTAAGGGGGCTTATGATCGAAAGCTTTCTCGTTGAAGGCAGTCAGGAAGAATCAGGCAATGAATTCGGGAAATCAATTACAGATCCGTGTCTGGGCTGGGAGGATTCGGAGAAGCTTATCATGAAAATCGCTGAAATGCTGTAATATTGCGATACAGGGAAAAGAGCTGCCCGGTAAATAATAAAAAAACCCCGGATTAAATCCGGGGTTTTTCATTAGCTGTTGCTGTTTATAAATTACAAACCAAGATATGCCTTTTTGATATGATCGTCTTTAAGCATGTCGGAACTTTTTCCCTCTGAGACAATACGTCCGTTTTCCATAACATAAGCCCTGTCTGCAATCTCAAGAGTCTGCTGAACATTCTGTTCAACGAGAAGAACCGTGGTTCCCATCTCCCTGAGTTTTACAATAATATCAAAAAATTCTGTTACAAGTTTTGGTGATAATCCGTAGGAAGGTTCATCGAAAGTACAGAGTTTAGGCCTGGACATAAGTCCTCTGCCTACAGCAAGCATCTGGCGTTCTCCGCCGCTTAAAGTCCTGGCAAGCTGTTTTTTCCTTTCCCTGAGTTTCGGGAAAAGAGAATAAACAAACTCAATAGTTTCATCCTTCACTTTCCAGTGTTCTTTGGTATAAGCTCCCATTTCCAGGTTTTCAAGAATAGTCATCTCTGGAAAAACTTTACCGCCTTCAGGAATTTGTGATATACCCTGTTCCACGATCTTGTTTGTCTCAATATTATCTATTCTATCGCTGAAAAAGTTTATAGTCCCTGATTCAGGCTGCAGCAAACCGGAAATTGTATTCAAAAGAGTTGTTTTCCCGGCCCCGTTCGCGCCTACAAGGGCCACAATTTCCTTTTCATTAACTTGCATTGTGACGTCCCATAGTGCCCTGAATTTCCCGTAATATGTATTTACTGTGTTCAAAGTAAGCATAATTATTTCCCCAGATAGATTTCAATTACAGTAGGATTGGATGCAATAGCTTCCGGAGTTCCTTCTGCTATTTTTTCGCCGTGATGAAGCACTATAATCCGATCGCAGATTGACATAATCGCTTTCATAACATGCTCAATCATAATTATTGTGATCCCTTTATCCCGTATTTTTCTTACCAGGGCCATAAGTTCAGTTGTCTCTGTCGCGTTTAATCCTGCGATAACTTCATCGAGCATCAGTATTTTCGGGTTTGTAGCGAGTGCTCTCGCGACTTCAAGACGTTTCTGGTTGGCAATGGTAAGGTCTTTGGCAAGTGTTGAACTGTCTTTTAAAAGGCCTACAAACTCGAGCCATTCCATAGCCTGTTCGGAAGCCTGTTTTTTAGATATTTTCGTTCCGCAGCCGAACAATAAAGCGACTTGAACATTTTCAAGTGCGGTCATGGCGCCGAATATCTTTACAGCCTGAAAAGTCCTGGCTATTCCGGACCTGCATATGTGATGAGCTTTCTTTCCTGTAATTTTTTTTCCGTCAAAATGTATGTTCCCGGTTTCATTCGCAAGTGAGGCGGATATTATATTGAAAAGGGTTGTCTTGCCAGCTCCATTAGGGCCTATAAGACCAAGGATTTCCCCGTGATCCACATGAAAATCAACTCCGGAGACTGCTTTTAAACCGCCGAAGTATTTACAAACATTTTCACCTTCAAGAATTCGCATGATTACCTCCCAGATTGTCTTTACGAACTTTTCTCATCAGTGCTGCCCAGCCTTTCTGTATCACTCCAAGCAGGCCGTCAGGCAGATAAAGAATCGCGACGATAAATATCGCACCGAATAACATCATATAAAGTTCCGGCAGTTTGGTTAAAAGGAATTCTTCAAGATATGTAAATACTACAGAACCGATTATTGGTCCGTAAAGATGTGCCATTCCTCCGAAAAGCGCCATCATTACAGGCATAAATGAGAAAAACATATTAAAAGCAATTCCAGGGTCTATGTATGTCCATCTGGTGGCCATAACTGCTCCCGCAGCGCCCATGAAAAAAGCACTTATTACAAATGTTGCTATTTTGACTGTTGTAACATTGACACCTATATGGGATGCGGCTTCTTCATTCTGGCCTATACTTCTTAATGCAAGGCCGTACTTTGAACGGTTAATCAGAAATGTTACCAGAAGAAGAACAGCAAGAATAATAAGCATGTAAAAATATACCGTTATAAAATCCTGAGCTATTACAAACCTTCCCCTTGTTCCGGTAAGATGAAGCTCAAGAAATAATACGAGATGTCTAATCAGTTCAAGTAATCCGAATGTGAATATTGTGAAATATATTCCCTTCAGCCTTAATGTAAGTGCACCTACGAGCAGTGCGATGAATATTGTAACTATTCCTGAAACAAGGACAACAACAGGGAACGGCATTGAATCTCCAAGTATTGCCGTTGAGTATATTCCAACGCCTATAAAGGCGGCAGGTGCCAGAGAGATGTAACCGGTAGGCCCTGAAAAAAGGACCCAGCTGACGGTTAATACTACATACATAAGTATACTGCTTAATAATACTATTGTATAATCAGGAGTATAAATCGGCAGTGTGGCCAATATCAGCAGTATTAAAACTACTATAGTCGCTGTTCTTAATGTTTTATTTGACTTTAATAATGTTAATATTTCCATGTCTCTATTTCCCCATTATACCCTTAGGTTTTATCAGAAGCATAAGTATGAATATCACATAATATGCTACTAATGTCAGACTGGGTTCTATGTAGGATACTAAACTGCTTATAATTCCTAAAATAAACCCCCCAATAAAGCTTCCGACAATACTGCCAAGTCCGCCCAATGTGACAATTATGATGGCAATTATAGTATACTCCATGCCCATTGTTGCTTTTATCGGGAAACAGAGGCTGAGAAGCGTACCTGCGAAACCGGCCATAAGAGCTCCGAATCCAAAGCATAAGGCTAATACCTGATTTATGTTAACGCCCATAAGTCCGGCTGCTGCCGGATCCTGGGCTGAAGCCCTGATTGCTTTTCCCATACGCGTACGTGAAAGGAACAGGTAAAAAACTGCGCCGATTAACAGTGCAAATAATAATGTAACCAGCCGATTAGCAGGAAATACAGCTCCGGCAATGTTTACCGGAGAGTTCAGATAAGAATAACCTTTGATATCAGATCCCCAAACCAGAATAGCGATATTTTGAATAATATACATAAGGCCGAAAGCAACCAGCATTGATTTACTCTCAAAAATTTCAATTATCTTTGATGATCTTAAAAGAGTTCTGAAAATTGTCTTATGAATATAGAAACCGAGTAAGAATAATACCGGTGCGCACATGACAAGAGATATCAGGGGATTAATGCCGAAAGCTGTAAACAGTATCCACGTACCGAAAGCTCCCAGCATAATGAACTCTCCATGAGATACATTAAATACCCTGGCTACCCCGTATTGAAGGCTTAAACCTACGGCTATAATAGCGTAAATGCCCCCCATCAGCAGACCGGCAATTAAAATGTCCAGAATTGTTGTAATCATTATAACTGTGTCCTGTAATATACTTAAGATTATTAAATATAAAGGCTGTCTCTGAATCAGGCAATCTTAAAGTAGCCGGACAGCCTTTAATTGAATTTGTAAATTATTTTATTTTTCAGAAAGTCTTTGCAGGTTTTTTATGAAGAGCAAAGATTTTCGTTATTTCTATTTCTTCGGGAAGTCAGGTTTCGGATAAATCGGTTTTGCTGTACGTTTTTTACCCGGATCAATAACTTCAAATACGCCGTTTTGCCACTGGCCAATCTGGCCTGCGTAGCATTCTCTTGCCAGAAGCTGATTTTTGAAATATGTCTTTCCAAGAATCGTGTCGAATTTCTGTGTAGCAATTATATCCCTGATTTTCTTCTGGTTAAGAGTTCCGGCTTTTTCTATTGCCTGCTCAAGAACCTGACATCCTGCATAATATACATTGTGTCCCCACCAGTCGAGAGTTTCCCTTTTATAGCGTTTCAGGTATCTCTCAACAAAATCCTTGTGAGCTTTGGAGCTTTTTTCGTTCCAAGCTCCTTCCCCCATAACACCTTCAATTACCTTGTCTCCGAATGTAGCTCTGTAAACTTCAAAGTTTGCACCCGGGCCAAAGAGTATTGATTTGAAATTGATGCCGAGTTCCATTAACTGTGATGTTATAAGGAAATCAAGTTCAGGATATGTAAAACTTACAAGTGCATCAACATTCAGATTTTTTGCTTCTTTTAAAAGGTGAGATGCGTCTTTGGCATCCATAGGGATACCTTTGATCATTTTGACTTCAATACCTTTGCTCATGAATTCGTTTGATCCGACGCCCTGGTATTCAATACCATGAAGGTCATCAACGTAGATTATAGCAACACTCTTAACACCCAGATCTGCATATATATCCGCCAAAACAGGACATTGATAGTGATTGGAGTAGTTAAGAACCATGAAGAGGTACGGCATTTTGTCGAGCTGCTTCTCGGCAGTAGTTGCACCGCCTTCCGCACCAATAAGTATGTATTTGTGCTTATTGGCAACTCCGGCTGCAGCAAACAGAAATGCGGTACTGGCAGGTGGTAAAATGAAGTCGACCTTATCCTGCAGGATAAGTTTCTCCATTAACCTTGTAGTTGTTCCTATGTCGCTTTTGTTGTCATAAATCTTCAGTTCAATAGGCAGCTTTTTTTTGTATTGTTTAACATAGATTCCGCCCTTTGCATTGACTTCATCGACCCACATTTTGTAGATCGGGCCAAATGCGTTGGCTTCATAAAAAGCGGCATAACCTGACAGAGGCCTTGCGGCTCCGATAACGATTTTATCTTTTGAATGCGCGGTGATTGGAATTGAAACAGTAAAAAGCAGCAGTACTAAAAAAGTTACAAGCTTACTTATTTTACATGTGTTACTCATTCTAACGCCCCCTAGTTTATTATATGGACGACTCCATTTCTCCTCCATAATATAATATATTGAATCGTAACCCCTCAATTATAAAAATATTATTTTGTATTTCACCTCCTTCTTCAGTGGAATTGATAAGAATTGTATAACGTATTCCTTTCCCTGGAATATTGGGCATTATACCAAATTTGTGATATGGAGTTATTTTTTTATATTTTTATTTACACAACTTTCAGCAAATACTGTAAATAATATTTACTGATCCTGCGTATTATAGTGAATTCAGCTTAATAATTTTTTAAATGAATTTACAGGTCAAAATCCTTAAAAAAACAGCTTTATATTCAGGATGTTGCTTGCGTTTTTATTTTTTATAGATAGGTATAGGCAATTCAGATAATAAGGTAGGAAAACTATAGGTTTAACAACAAACCATTGTCAAGAAAAAAACAGAGACTATATAAAAAAGTATTTGGCTATTCTGGTTTTAAATTATTATTCAGTGTTTATACATGAGAGGTAAAATGGCTGGTAAAAAAAACGGTAAAACCGGAGTTAAAAAAACATCCGCTAAAAAAACAGTAAAAACTGCCGCAAAAAAATCTCCGGCTAAAACGACTGCAAAAAAAACAACCGGCAAAACGGCTGCCAGGCAGAAGAAAGTTGAAATAAGTAAAACACCTGTATTGGTTCTGGCTATAATGGTTCTTTTTACTGTAATTATACTGCTTATTAACAGTAATATAAATAAGCCGGAAAAGAGGGAGCTTTCTTACGGCAAAAATAATATTAAACCTGAAAAAACAGAAAATGTTAATATACCAAAACAAAGCAAAAGTAAATTTGATAACGCTAAAACCTTTGAAAAGACAAAAAGGGAAAAAGAAAAAATTATCGAAAAAGACATCCCTGCCGATCCGAAAGGCAAGACTAATCAGGAATATTATATATACCTCGTCCGGTTTGACCGGAAAAGTGAAAATATGTCTCTTGCACCTGTCAAAAGAAATGTAAAAGCGGAATCACCGTTAGCTGATACACTAAAAGAACTGATTAAAGGTCCCAGCGGCAGAGAAAAAGCAAGAGGCCTGTTAACAGCGGTGCCTCCTGATCTGCGTATCAGGGATATTCAGATTGCAGGAAGAAATGCTGTTATCGATTTTGACAGTTCAATAGAAGAAAATGCCGACGGCCAGATACTGCTTACAAGAATCGACCAGCTCGTTTATACTATAACACAATTTAGCGGTATAGACGCTGTAATTATAAAGGTTAACGGCAGGCGGAGGGAATTTCTGGGAGGCGAGGGACTTTCTGTAAGCAAACCTTTAGGCAGGAGGGGGAGGCATTAATTATAATGCTTCTGATTAAAATTATATAATGCTTGAAATAGAGATAAAAGCATATTGTGATGATACAGTCACAATAGTAGAAAAGATATTATCACTTGGAGGAAATCCGCAGGCTGAGCTGCATGAAAGAGATATATATTTTATGCATCCTTTAAGAGATTTTTCTGTAACTGATGAAGCTTTTAGAATCAGAATTCAGAATGATAAAAATCTTGTTACATATAAAGGGCCAAAACTCGGAGAAAGAACCAAGACGAGAATAGAATATGAAACTGAATTTAATGATTTTGATTCAATGTTTAATATTATTAAAAGCCTCGGATTTCAGATAGCTGAGGAAACTGTAAAAAAAAGAACTGTTTTTAAAATAAATGATATTGAAGTATGTGTTGATTTTGTTCCGGATGTCGGAAATTTTATAGAACTTGAAAAAAAAGGGACAGACAGAAAAGAGGCCGAAAAAGAGCTGTTTGAACTTGCCGGTAAACTCGGACTTACAAGATTTGAAAGAAAATCATATCTTGAGCTGAAACTTGAAAAAATGTCTGCCGGTAAATAGTGCGGCTGTCCGGAAAGGACAGCTTCACTGAATAAAGGATTATGTATGTTACCGCAGTTTGTATCCCTTCTTGTCCAGACTGCTGACTACTTTTTTCTGAAGATCATCAATCTGTTCCGGCGAAAGAGTCGCGTTCTTTGCTGAAAAAACTATTGTAAATGAAACTGATTTCATTCCTTCCGGTACAGGCTGCCCTTCATATACTGAAGTCAGTTCAACACTTTTAATAAATTCCCTGCTGCTTTTTTCTATTACTGATTGAATCTCTGCAGTGTATACATGCTTATCAGCAAGTACAGATACGTCAAACGGAACTTCAGGAAACTTTTGAAGTTCAATAAAAGATAATTCCTGCTTTGAGCATTTAAGAAGAGTATCAATATTAATTTCAAAAATTGCAGCTTCACCCTTAATACCAAAATTGCTTTTGATCTTTGGGTGCGGCTCGAATATCAGTCCTGATGTATTTCCGTCTATAGAAATAAACATGCTTCTGCCCGGATGCGCGTACGGCGGCAGGTCCTTTTGAGCAGGAATATATCTGATATTTTTGACATTCAGCTGTGATATAAGATCCGCTGCAATATTTTTAGCAGTATAGAATAGCGGATCCTTCGTATTTTTTGCAAAAACGGCACCGGCTGCAAAGGTTATTTCTTTTGCAAGCTCTTTTGATTTTCTGTCATCTTTCAGATACACTCTGCCGAGTTCAAATATTTTGAATGATTCATGGAATCTCTGGTTTAGCTCAATATTTGTGAATATGCCGGGCATTAAACTTCTGCGGAGTCTGTCCTGTTCTCTGGATAAAGGGTTAAGTAATCTCAATTCTTTGTCATCGGTTGTTCCGGCACGTTTAAGAATGTCTTCATTTACAAATGAGTAATTTGCTATTTCTGTCAGATGATGATCCTTAGCGAGAATATTTTTAATTCTTCTCTCAAACAGCCTCTTTTCATTTTTTTCAGGAGGCACACACGGAACATATGGAGGTTTCGGAGTAATATTATCATAACCGAATATTCTGCCCACTTCTTCTACAATATCTTCAGGAATTGAAATATCGCGGGTTGCTCTGTAGCTGGGCACTACAATATTTAATTCCTCTCCGCGTTTGAATTTGAAATCAAGTGATTCAAGAATTTCAAAAATTCTGTTGTCATCAATATTGTCCCCGATTTTCTTTTTCAGAAAAGCGGAACTTGTATTTACAGTTATCTTTTCAGCTTTTTCAGGATAATTATCTATTATCTCTGTTGCAGCTTCAGCCTCCGGAATAAGTTCCTTGATGAGTTCATAACACCTGATTATTGCTGCGGGACACATTTCGGGATCAAGTGCCTTCTCAAATCTTGCAGCAGCATCGGTTCTCAGGTTAAGCCTTTGAGCTGTCTTCCGAATTCTGACAGGATTAAAGTTTGCAGCTTCAAGAATAATTTCAGTTGTAGTGTCTTCAATATCACTGTTGTCTCCACCCATTATTCCGGCAAGTGCCACAGGCCCGTTTTTATCAGTAATCAGAATATCGTCTTCAGTTAAATCGCGCATCTGCTCATCAAGAGTCTTCAGCTTTTCACCTTTCTTTGCCATTCTGACAGTAATTTCATTACCGGCTAGTTTTTTCCTGTCAAACGCGTGCATCGGCTCGCCGAGCTCTGCCATTATGTAGTTAGTAATATCAACGATATTGCTGATCGGCCTTATGCCTATGGAAATTATTTTTTCTTTCAGCCATTCAGGAGACTCTTTAATTTTTATATTCTTTACAACAAGACCGCAGTATCTTGCGCAGGATTCAGGATTCTGAATATTAATTTTTAGATCATCTGTGTTCCTGAAAGTTTTCTGAATGTCATAGTTGATTTTATAATTGAATTTACGTCCGAATAAGGCCGCAATTTCACGCGCGAAACCGACATGCCCCCACAGGTCAGGCCTGTGTGTAATTGACTTGTTGTCTATATCGAACTGAATCGCGTAATAAGAAGGAAAGAGTTCACTAAGCTTAACACCTAATCCTGTATCCGGAGGCAGTATCATTATTCCTGAATGGTCATCAGAAAAACCGAGCTCTTTTTCCGAGCACAGCATTCCTGAGGATTTTTCACCTCTTATTTTACTCTCTTTAATAACAAATTCCTCTCCGAATTTTGTTCCTACTGTAGCAAGTGCCACAATGTCGCCTTTTTTATTGTTTGGCGCACCGCATACAACGCGGACTTTCTCTTTACCTGTATCAAGGTCAACGAGAGTGAGCTTATCCGCATCCGGATGAGGCATCACGTTTTCAATTTTTGCGCTTATGACTGTATTTAAATGCGGATTGACATACTTGATACCGTCAATTTCAGCTGTTGCCATAGTAAGTTTAAGTGCTATCTCATTCGGATCAAGGCCGTTAAGATCAGCAAGCTCGGATAATATTTTTAAAGAAAGCAGCATTTGTATACTCCGGAATTAAAATTGATCAAGGAAACGAATATCGCCGTCATGGAAATGTCTGATATCATTTATGGTGTACTTCATCATTACAAGCCTGTCCAGGCCAAGTCCGAATGCGAAACCGTTCCATTCTTCAGGGTCGATATTACCGTAACGCAGCACATTCGGATGTACAAGTCCGCAGGGAAGAAGCTCAACCCATCCGGATTGTTTACAAACGCTGCAGCCCCGGCCCTCACAGATAAGACAATTAATGTCGAGCTCAAAACCGGGTTCAACAAACGGGAAGTAGCCGGGACGGAGCCTTATTTTAACTTCTCTTTTAAAGATTTCCTTAAGCAGTGATTTCATAAAGAATATCAGATGAGCAACGCTTATATCCCTGTCCACCATCATACCTTCAATCTGGTAAAAAGTATTACTGTGCCCGGCATCCACTGCTTCATTTCTGAATACTCTTCCCGGGCCTATTACCCGGAAGGGCGGTTTATTTTTCTCCATACCTCTTACCTGAATAGCGGATGTGTGCGTTCTAAGAAGATTATAATCTTCTGTCCAGAATGTATCCTGCATATCTCTTGCCGGGTGATGACCGGGAATATTCAAAGCTTCGAAGTTGTAATATTCAGTTTCTACTTCAGGGCCGTCCAGAATCTGGAAACCCATTGAAGAAAATATATCTTCAATCTCATACTGCATTGTATAAATAGGATGAATGTGGCCCGGTTTAAATGATTTAGCGAAATCCGCCCTGTTTAGGGTTACATCAATCCAGTCAGATTTAAGAATATGGTCAATTTTTGAAGAGGATAATTTGTCTTTTTTTTCTTCAATTGCTGATTCAATCTCTGTTTTGATCTCGTTTGATCTTTTTCCGAGAGCTGACCGCTCTTCTGCAGGCATCTGGCCGAGTGAGCGCAATATTAAGGTCAGTTCTCCTTTGCGCCCTAAAACATTTATTCTGATAGATTCAAGCTCTTCGATAGATTCAGAATTTTTAATTTCATTAATTGTTTTGTTTAGAATTGTTTCCAGTTTTTCTTTCATATCTTTTTGGTGACTGCTTTAATAAATTTAAGATTTTTTTCAGAAATACCCTGAAAAGGCATTGCAGTTTGCTTGTTTTATTGATTATACATGAAGGTACAAAAAAGATGTTATAATAAAAAAGTCAAGGAAATTTGCTTTATTCTTTTAATCTCAATGAAACATCACCTGCGTGTATGTTTTTTCTTTTATTTTCCTCATTTAATAAAACAAGAGAACCGTCTTCTGCAATAGATTCTGCAATTCCGAACTCAGAATAGTCACCTGATGACACAATAACCTGTTTTCCTATAACCAGTGAATTATCTTCCCATTGCTTTCTGATATTTTCAAATTTGTTCTGTTTTAATTGAAGATATTCCTCTTCAAGTATTTCAAGAATTGAGCATAGCAGAGAAGTTCTTGAAAATTTTTGTCCGCGTTCCATGAAAATACTTGTGGCAGTATCTTTTATTCCCGGCACTGCGGATAAATCCGAGTTAACATTAAGCCCTATTCCGATAACAGCATAATCTATTTTATTATGATGCAGGTTAAGCTCTGTCAGCACTCCGGACATCTTTTTATTATTGCAGTAAATATCATTAGGCCATTTTATCAAAGTCTTTAAACCGGTTACCTTTTTTATTGCTTTAACCAGAGTTGTAGATGCTATCATGGTAAGAAAAAAGGATTTATTAACAGGCAGGAACGGCCTGAATACCAGTGACATCAGAATATTTGTACCGGGCGCAGAAATCCAGTTTCTGTTAAGTCTGCCTCTTCCTTTTGTCTGTTCATCAGCAATAATCAGGGTACCTTCACAGTCTCCGTTATTAGCCAGTTCTTTTGCAACTCTGTTGGTGGAATCCGTCTTTTTATAGTAAACAATTTCTTTTCCGAGTAAAACGGTATCCGGTTTTATTTTTGATGTTCGTAATTTATCGTTAGTTGAATCCATCATTCCTGTTTCATATAATTTATAAAAACAAATTTTAATAAATGACAATACTATTAAGTAAAGTACTTCGAATAAGCATTAAAAATGTCAATGGATTTAAGTTTACAATTACTTTTAAAAATTTAAAACAATTAATTTTATTTGAAAAAATCTTTATAACGGTTTACCTGCTTTAAGTCTTTTATCAAAAGTTAACAAAGCAGGCAATAGAATTGTTGACACAACAAAGACTATCTTTATAATTAAATCAGAAATCCTGGCAGGAGTTTTTAAATGAATAAAATTACACTAATATTTTTTCCATTACTGCTGTTAAGTATTTCCTGCTCTTCGGGAAATAACGCTAAAACTATACCTTTAAAAGACAGGCTTTTAATTGCTGTAACCGAGTTTCAGAATTTAACAGGTGATAGGCAATATAACAGTCTGCTTGATCCTTTTAATGGAAATTTTGTATTTGCTTTACAAAAAACTCAATGTTTTCGTCTTATTGAAAGAAAGAGACTTAACGCACTTCTCAGAGAACATAAATTAAAAATGTCCGGGCTCGTTGATCCGGAAAAATCCGCGGAAATCGGCAAGCTGCTTGGTATTGATGCAGTACTTGTGGGAAATCTGGCAGCTGTAAATTACACCTCTGACAAAAGTAAAGCAGGTATTGCGGAAACAGTAACCGAATATATTGAGATAATTATCAATGCGCGTATTGTATCAGTCCAGACAGGAGAGATCCTTGCATCGGGTAAATCACTTTCATCATTTGAAAATACATTCCGCTCAATCGGCAAGGTTACAACAGGTGAGAAGGCTGATCTGAAGCTGTTTGTCAAACAGGCAATGGACAAAGCTGCTGATGAAATAGCACAGGAACTTGCAAATCAGGTTCGTAATTTTTAATCCGGCTGAATATTTAATTCTCTTATGGGTTTTTCCCGCGATCTCCGCGGGTAATTCTCCGCAGCTATCAGACTGTGTGAAAACTTGCAATATCACCGCGAAAGACACGAAGATCACGAAGTTTGGAACGTGTATTATCGGGCATTAATTCTTATTTATTATTTCTTCGTGTACTTCATGATCCTAGTGTTAAAATTATTTCTTTTTACACAGTCTCTCTGCTGCAGGTGATTCATTCTTATAATGACCTCAAACCTCTTTAAAATTAACTTCAGGCTGATAAAATATTATAACTTTTATAAATCACCGCGCAGTTCCTTTGGCTGATATTTAATCTATATTTAATAAAAAATTTCGTATGTTGGAATCGATCAGAGATTCGTGTAATAAAATATTCATTTTAACGTTACTAGCTTGACAGTACATTGTTTTGGAAAGCATTTAATTTTAATGCTGTTTCCCGAGAAAAATCATAAACCGGCAAACCGGAAAGACAAAAATAATGAAAAATCAAAATCCCGAGCATAAAACTAAATGGGGGGCAATGCTTGCTGTCGGCCTTGGAGTTTTTATGGGAGCCATTGATATGAGCATTATCAATATATCCCTTCCTACAATGATGGTGGAATTGAACACCCGGTTTTCTACAGTACAGTGGGTTGTAATAGGTTATGTTCTTATCATTACATGTACGATGATGGGAGCAGCAAGATTGGGTGATATGTATGAAAAGAAAAAACTTGAAATATGGGGGCTGTCAATATTTACAGCCGGGTCATTGCTGTGCGGTTTTGCGCCTAACGTGACCTGGCTGATTGCTTTCAGGGTTTTTCAGGGCCTTGGGGCGGTGCTTATGCAGGCGCTAGGTATGGCAATTATTGTGGAAGTATTTCCCTCAAGCGAACGCGGACGCGCGTTAGGGCTTTTGGGAAGCATAGTATCTGTCGGGATTTCTCTCGGGCCTCCCATAGGAGGGATGATTATCGGAGCAATGGGGTGGGAATGGATATTTCTGATCAAAGTTCCGCTTGGTATTGTAGCTGTACTTGCAGCAATAAAATTTCTTCCATCTCTTCCTCCCGGAAAGACAGGTCAGAAATTTGATATTTCAGGAGCGTTAATATTTTTTATTGCTCTTGGATGTTTTGCTCTCAGTATGACATTTGCTCAAAATTACGGATTCACTAACATCATTGTTATTCTTTTGATGCTGTTTGCGATAATTTTTGTATTGATTTTTCTGACGGCAGAAAAGAAGATTTCACAGCCTATGATTGACATGAGCCTGTTCAGAAATATAACATTTACAGTGCATCTCATAATGGGGTTTTTCTCTTTCATAACTCTTGCGGGTGTTTTCCTTCTTCCGTTTTTTCTTCAGTTTGTTAAGAAATATTCAACCCAGTATATCGGTTTGCTTATGATGGTGACTCCTATTACTATTGGCCTCGTGTCATATCTTTCCGGAATACTTTCAGACAGATTCGGTTCTCATAAACTAAGTGTGCTCGGGCTTATTTTGCTCTCTGCAGGCTGCTTTACCATAAGTACTTTAAACGAAGGTTCCGGGGCAGTCGGGTATATTATGAGAGCGCTTCCGCTGGCACTGGGCCTGGGCATGTTCCAGAGTCCGAATAACAGCGCTATTATGGGCGCAGTTCCGCGGGAAAGGTTAGGCGTGGCCTCCGGGCTGCTTTCCCTTACACGCAGCCTCGGCCAGACTGCCGGGATGCCGATTCTCGGAGCTGTTTTTGCTTCCGCGCTTCTTGCCGCAGCTCCGGAAGCGTCTTTATCTAATATTGCTGAAGCCGCGCCCCGGGCATTAGTCAGCGGATTATCAGCCACTTATAAAATAAGCGCGGTTTTTCTGTTTAGTGCGACAATACTTACCGTGATTGTACTCTCCGGCATTAATAAAAGAAAGGCTCAATTACAGGTTTGATTTACAGCGCATATATACTTCTGTCATCCTGCGTACAGCAGGCTCCCATGTAAAATGATTTTTTACTCTGATCAGACCTTTATCTCTCATTTCGTGCATAGCTTTTTTATTACTGTAAAGACTGTTGATTGCTTCAGCGAGTTTTTCGCTGTCTCTTGCAGGTACCGTGATTCCCGCATCTCCGGTAATCTCCGGCAAAGCTCCTCCGTCGCTTGCTATTACAGGAGTCCCGCATGCCATTGCTTCTGCGGCAGGAAACCCGAATCCTTCATGAATTGAAGGCACAACCGCAATTTCCGCTTCATTATAATGACGCACAAGTTCTTCAGTACTTGCGGTTCCTGTGAATTCAATTTTATCAGAGACGCCCATTTTATTTATGAACCTCGTTATCCCTTTATTATTCAGGGATATTCCGTCAACAACTGTAAGCTTTATTCCGTCATTTACGGATTTCATTGCTTTAATAAGATATGAAAATCCTTTTTTACTGTCAGCCGCGTTACCTACAAAAATAATTTTTCCTTTTTTCTTTTTAACTGAATCAAGAGGTCTGAAAATATCAGTGTCAATCCCGTTGAATATAACAGTCTGTTTTTCCAATGGTAATGAAAGGTAATGATTGTTGCTTATCATTGAATTTTCTGAAACCGTAATTATATGATCCAGCCTTTTAGCAACTATCCGCTGCATCAGTACAGGGTAAAACATTATTGTCTTGAATGCGTTTTTAATTGAAACACTCCTTGAAATAAGCGTGTCCCTGTCAATGGTAAGCGGGTGATGAATTGTCGCTATAACAGGAATGCCGAGAGTCCTCATCAATAACAGGCCGTAACCCAGACACTGATTATCGTGAATAACATCAAATTTATGTTTCCTGCTGAGTTCCCGTAGTTTAAAATAAGCCCTTATGCTGAATGACTTTATTTCCGGGAAAACACCGAATCTTGAGCTGAAATATTCATAAAAATTAACAGGCTGAAGAATATCAAGGCGGCTGTTCATATTGATAAATGCATTCCCTTTTTTAACAAAATATTCGTTATTATGAATTTTGTGAACAATAATGCTTTTATCGAGAAAAGGGTAGGGAGGGCCTGTTATTACATGAACTTCATGGCCCTGTTTCAGAAGTTCCTCGGCTACGTATTTAAGATAAATACCCTGACCGCCGCTGTAAGGATTGCCTCTGTAGCATAATAAACAGATTTTCAAATTTCCAGGTCCTGTATGTTAATAAATGCTCTGTTTTGAGCGGACTGTCTCATTTATATTTTTTTTAAATTGTAATCCTTTAACCCCGCCTCTCACCTTGTAAAAACTTGGCAATTCCTCCTTCTCCCTATGGGAGAAAGAGGATAGTAGGATGAGGGCACGGTTGCAAAGCGATAAAATTTTTAGCAAGATACATTACTGCTGCTGCCGGGATCAATGGTTTTTATATTTTTACAGCATTGGAAAAAACTGGCTTATAATAAAATCAAAATTTCTTTTTACTTCATCTTTACCTCTTATAAACCCCATATGTCCCGGAAGCAGGTATTCAATATCAAGCTCTGTCAGTTTCTGAATGCTCTGTTTCAGCAATTCTGAATTTCCACCTGGAAAGTCTGTTCTGCCAATGCTTCTTTCAAATATCAGGTCACCGCACACAAGAGTCTTTTTTTCGGGCCAGTAAATGCTAATAGATCCGGGAGAATGTCCGGGTGTATGTATTATATCAAGCTCGGTACCTCCGACTTCCCATTTGCCTTCAGTGAAAACTTTTTTAAAATCCAGTTTCGGCATTTCCATTCCCATCATTTCAAAAAATGCAGGCCCTGTTTCACGGATAAAATCAATTTCATCTTTATACATGGCCACAGGAATTTCTTTATCCATGAAAAGAAAACTTCCGTCTGAATGGTCAGGATGCGAATGAGTATTGACAATATACTGAATATTTTCCGGGTTCAGTCCGTCTTCTTTCAAATTTTCGAATCTTACATCTATATAATTTCTTAACCCTATATCAAAAAGAATATTTAAAGGCTCTCCAAAGTAGTACATATTGCAGTTGTTCTCAAAAACACTTCTCCAAATATATGCGTATACCCCGTCAGTAAGTTGCATGTGTTCCTCCGTAAAAGATTATTTCAGTTGAATAACTGAGAATTCAAGCCCTGGAACAAAATAAAAGGCTTATGTTATTCAGGCATTATAAAAAAACTTAATTCTGCAGGCAATAAATTTTCTGTTTACAATGAAATCAGTATTTCATATACTGTAATTATGAAAAAGAAAAGTTTGAAAAAAAGTGTAATTATTTTTTTTATTATTATCCTTTTTTCAGGTATTTCAGTAAATAGGGCAGAGCAGCAATCGCAAATAATTGAAGATTTTGAGGAATATTCAAATACTGATGATCTTTTCAGGAAATGGCTTTTGAGGGATGGGAAAAAGGAAGCTTCAAAAATGTACAGCATTCAGAAATTGAATAATAATAAATATTTAAAAGCGGATTCCTCATCAAATTCAATTCAGATCGCAAAAAAAGTAAATTGGGATTTAAAATTTTTTCCTTTGCTATCATGGAGATGGCAGACTGTAAAAATTCCGATTAATGCAAAGGAGAATGCGAGAGGAAGAAATGACAGCGGTGCTGCTGTTTATGTTGTTTTTCAGAGAGCAAAACTTCCATTCCTTTCCTGGAAATATCAGCCTGTCAATGTAATAAAATACATATGGAGTACAACTCTTCCCGAGGGGACTGTTGTTAAAAAAGATAAACAGAAATTAGGTAAAACAATATATGAAGGCAGATTTATTGTCCTGGAGTCCGGCGAGGAAAATCTTGGAAAGTGGATTACAGAAGAAAGAAACGTATTAAAAGATTATAAACAGGTTTTCGGGAAGTCTCCGGAGGATAATCCTGTTCTGATTGCGATCCTTTCAGACTCAAATGATACCGGCAGTTTTGCTGTTGCTGCATATGATGATATAATAATAAAAAAAGAAGAATAGAAGTAAAATAAAATAAAATAATTATATTTTGGTAGATGCTTTTTTCATGAAATCAATTTTATTTCCAATATCAATAGTTGAGTAGATCTCTTTGATTTTTTTAATAAAATTAAGATCCAGTGTATGTCCGGATTTTGAAATAATAAAATGTCCTATAACCGGTTTTCCCAGAAGCGCTATATCTCCGATAAAATCAAGAATTTTATGTCTTACACATTCATCCTCAAATCTAGGTTCATTCAAATAGGAATCGTCGGAAATCAGTAAAGTATTATTCAGACTGCCGCCTAATCCAAGTGAATTTTTATGTAAATAGCTTATATCTTTCAGAAAAGTATAAGTTCTTGCAGGAGCTATCTCTTTTATAAACACATCTTTTTCAAGGGAGAAATGAGCAAACTGGGTCTTAATTACCGGATGATTATAATGAATTGTGTAGGAGATCATAGGTTCTTCGGACGGAATTACAAGTATGAATTTATCACCTTCAAAGATCCAGATTGGATTAATAATCTGTATAGGTTCATTTAATTCTTCAAATATATAGAATTTTTTTTCACTGAAAATATCAATAATAGGATTTATTGATCCGTCATAAATAGGTATTTCATCACCTTCGACTTCGACTATAATATCACTTATTCCAAATATATAAAAGAAAGAAAGCAAGTGTTCTATAGTGCTAATCTGCCATTTTCCATTTGACAGACTGATAGCATTTTTTGTATCTGAAACATTTTCCGGGCATACTTTTATAGGTGATTTCATTCCGTGCTTTTTGCTGATGAATACAATTCCGGAATTCAGGTCTGCGGGAAGAAGGCGTATTTTTGATACCTTGCCTGAATGAATGCCTATGCCGTCAGAATAAACTACATCTTCAATTGTTTTTTTATTATAGATATGATGTTTATTCATGGCAGATTGCGATTTATGATGTTATAAATTATCTGAGAATTCTAATCGAAAAACAGAAAAAAATCAAGAAAAATCTGAACAGCCAGGCTTTTTTAGCTATGCAAGGCAGTGACTTTTGAAGTCTATTTTTTCATCAGTAACAATTGCATTATAAAAAATGCTGTCAATTATATTTTTTACTGTATAATGACAAAAAAAATTCGTATGATAGTTATACGAAATATACCGGTTTATATTTTTTTTGCAATCCACCCAGCCCGGCAGGGCAGTGACAAATCCTGAAGAAACTATAAAAAGCATTAAAAAAAGTACTTTTAAATTTAGTTTTCAAAAGAAAAATATCTACAATAAAATACTTAAGAAAACGTGATGACAATTCAGATATTCTTTTTATTTTCTGTAGTGTAAATATTTATACGGATTTTGATGCTTTCCGTTTTTGATCAATTCGAAATGCAGGTGCGGTCCTGTCGAGTAACCGGTATTTCCGCTTTTGCCTATAAACTGCCCCTGTTTAACTCTCTGCCCTTTTTTAACATATATTTTACTGAGATGCCCGTAAAGGGATTTCCATCCTCCCGGATGCGCAATTATAATTGTTTTGCCGTATCTGCCCATCCATCCTGTATGTTTTACCTGACCGAACTTTGTTGCACGTATTGCCTGGTATTTACATCTTATATCCAGCCCATTATGAAAATGGCGTCTTTTATTAATTGGATGTCTTCTCCAGCCGTAAGCGCTTGTAATTCGCTTTGTAGGAGCAGGCCATAGAAAGCCCGGTATTATATTGAGAGGTTTCGCATCAGGAATAAAAACAAGATCTTCAACTGATATAAAATCATAATTTTTAATGTTATTTTGAGAAAAGATTTTATCAATATCTACTTTGTATTTTTTTGCGATATCTGCTATATTCTGTCCTTTTTTTACTTTATGCAGAATGCCGTCTTTATTGGGGATCTTTAATTTTTTTCCAAGCCGGATATAGTCATAGGAATTCAGATTATTGCTTCCGCAGATTGTATCCATTGAAACTCCGAATTCCTTGGCAATTTCACTCAGCGTGTCGCCTTTCTGTATAGTATAATCCCGGATCTGTAGGGCTTCTTCATCAACCTGTTCTGAATAGTCAGTCTGTGAAGACAACAGGAGTTCGTTTTTTTCTTCATCATCCTTGTCTATATAGTCATCTTCTTTGGAGCTGAAGTCAATATTTATGAAAATATAAAAAGAAAGCGCAAGTATAAGAATAATAATTGAAATTGAATTTATGAGTTTAAACTGTTTTAGAATTGAATTTCCCATATAGAATATCTTGGAATGAACTCTTCTTTTACCCTTATACAAGAGTGAGATTTCATTATTTATTTTTGAAATAATTAATTTTCCGAATTTATATGTCTTGTAATTTTTATTGTCCATTTGCCTGCTGAGTGTTGATAATTACTTAATATATCGGGCTTAATTTTTGTATAATTTATATTATTTTCTAATATCCTGTTTTTCCTCTTTAACCACTTTTTCGCCGTATGAATTTTCTACAAGTTTTTTTATATCAGTATTCTGCCCGCCGGTTATGGTTATCTGACCTTTTGTAATAACGCCTTTTTGAATTGTCATGATAGGTGTTGTAATATCTCCTGCAATTTTTGCTGTTTCAAGAAGAACGACTTCTTTTTCCGCAGTTATATTTCCGATAACTGTTCCTGCGACAATTACCTTTTTCGCGCTAATGTTGGTTTTAACTTTTCCGTTTTCTCCAATTACCAGTTCTTCATCTGTTTTTATTTCACCTTCAAATTTACCATCGATTCGAAGGGAACCGTTTATATAAAATTTTCCTTCAAATACGGAACCTTCACCTATCGTGCTGTTGTTCGGATCATCTTTTGGCGGCATAAATTTATCCTGTAATTAGTATTATATATCATTTTATATTATAATTTAAGGCTCGAAATTGCAAAAATACAAAAAAAAAAGACGGTGTTGACCGTCATTTTCAGTATTTTAGAAATTATTTCAAGTACAATTTTAACAGTGAATTTTTTTGAATTTACGGGATTATATGTATAAGTTTAAATCCTCATTATTCTCATCATCAAGTTTTCCGATCGAAACAACCGTGAGTCTTTTCTGTGACAGGATTTTTTGACAGACTCTGTTGAAATCATATAAAGTAACGCTTTCAATTTCATTCACAATTTCATCGAAGGAGAAAGTGCGGCCGTAGGTTATTTCATTTCTGGCAAGTTGCCCCATTTTTACTTCAGTACTTTCAAGGCTGAGAGCAAGATTTCCCTTGATATAGGCTTTTATGTCGTTTAATTCCTGTTCGGTTATACCGTCCTTAACGAGCAGTTTGCATTCATCAAGTATTAGATTCAGTACCCGTTTATATTTTTCCGGAGAAGTACCGCAGTATATCCCGAAAATACCGTTATCACTGTATGATGAATGGAAGCTGTAAATCGAGTAGCACAGGCCTTCTTTTTCTCTTATGTTCTGAAAAAGCCTGGAAGAAACGCTGCCTCCCAGTATCGTACTCAAAGTATACAATGCCCATCTGTCTTTATCATTTTTTTTAAGACCTTCTGTCCCCAGACAAAAATGAATCTGTTCAAGGTCTCTTTCAACATGGTTGTGATAAATGCGAACCGGTTCCGCGCATTCCGGTTGTTTTGGATTTTGATCTGTCCTGTCTTTTCCATTGAAATATTTATCAATCAGAAGTTTAGCTTTATCTACATCAAAATTACCGGCTAAAGCAAAAATACAATTTTCATTTTTGTAATTATCATTAAAAAAGCCGGTTATTTTATTTCTATTGATAGCAAGAATGCTTTCAGTAGTACCAAGAATCGGTGATCCGAGAGGATGTCCGGATAACATTGCTTCCATAAAAATGTCATGAACTATTTCATCCGGAGTATCTTCATACATGCCGATCTCTTCAAGAATTACATTCTTTTCTTTTTCGATATCTTCTTGATCAAAAAGAGATTTGTAATACATTTCGGAAAGCAGGTCAAGAGAGGACTCTATATAATCCGAGATAACATTGATATAATAGCATGTATATTCGCGGTTGGTTATGGCGTTATGCTGGCCTCCGACTCTGTCAACAATTTGTGCTATTTCTTTGGCGGAGTATTTTTCTGTGCCTTTGAAAAGCATATGTTCAAGAAAATGAGCATATCCGGACTGATTCGGCTTCTCATTTCTTGAGCCGATTTTTACCCATAATCCTGCTGAAATTGAAACAACACTGCTTATCGGTTCAAGAAGTACAGTTAGACCGTTTTCAAGTTTATATTTTATAACCATTTCAAAAATGATCTATTATTGCTTTTTTAAAGCGTCCTTTCTGCTTAAATCAATTCTTCCCATTTTGTCAATACCAATAACTTTAACATCTACTTCATCACCTTCGTTGATAACGTCCGTCACTTTATTAACGCGTTTAAAATCCAGTTTTGATATATGCAGAAGTCCTTCTTTTCCGGGAAGTATTTCAAGGAAAGCACCAAAGTCAGTAATTTTTTTAACTTTGCCTGTATAAATCTTACCTATTTCAACATCTTCTGTTATCTGGGAAATGGCTTTAACTGCCGCGTCGAGAGAATTTTTATCACTGCTTGCAATCGTAACCTTTCCATCGTCATCAATATTAATTTCTGCGCCGGTTTTTTCAGTAATGCTCTTGATCATTTTTCCGCCGGGACCTATTATCTCCCCGATTTTATCCTTTGCAACAGTAATGCTAACTATTCGCGGAGCATAAGGAGAAAGATCTTTTTCAGGCTGCATTATAACATCGTTCATCTTGCCTAAAATATGAAGCCTGCCTTCCTTTGCCTGATATAAAGCATCTTTCATAATTTCAGGAGTAATGCCCTGAATCTTTATATCCATCTGGAAACCGGTAATCCCGGTCGTTGTTCCTGCCACCTTGAAGTCCATATCTCCCAGGTGATCTTCGAGTCCGAGTATATCGCTTAATATAGCGTATCTGTTACCTTCCATGACAAGTCCCATTGCTATACCTGCAACAGCTTCTTTTACCGGTACACCTGCATTGAAAAGAGAGAGGGAGCCGGAGCATACTGTTGCCATGGAAGATGATCCGTTTGATTCAAGTATTTCGGAAACAAGTCTGATTGTATAAGGAAACTGGTCCTGCTCGGGAAGAATATAGCTGATTGATCTTTCCGCAAGCATACCGTGTCCGACTTCTCTTCTGCCGACGCCTCCGGTCCTTCCGGTTTCTCCAACAGAAAACGGCGGAAAATTATAATGCAGCATGAATTTTTTTGTTGTGTCACCTTCTATCGCATCAATTCTTTGTGCGTCAGCGACAGTACCCAGAGTGACAACTCCGAGACTCTGGGTCTGCCCTCTTGTAAATAGTGATGAGCCGTGGGCTCTCGGCAGTATCCCAACCATAATATCAATAGGCCTTATTCCCGTAAGCTCTCTGCCGTCAGCCCGGACTTTTTCGTCGAGAATTCTTTTTCTTAAAACTTCTCCATCCAGATCATCTATTATAAATTCCGCTTTATCAATTGTTTCCGGATATTTTTCCGCAAGTTCCTCTTTTACTTTTTCAATAAGTGCCTTTACGGCATTTTCTCTTTCTTTTTTGTCTTTAAACTGAAAAAGATTTTCAACATCAGTGTAATATGAATTTCTTATTTCCGTGATCAGTTCTTTATCTTCGGATTTAGGTGTATAAGGAATTTGCGGTTTGCTGTGTGCCTTGGCGAAATCTGAAATTTTTTCACATATTTTTTTTATATTATCATGGGCGAAAACAACAGCTTCAATCATTTCATCTTCTGTGAGATTGTTAGCTGAACCCTCAATCATTGTTACTGCAGTAGCGGTTCCCGCTACAACAAGGTCAAGATCGCTTCCAGTGTCATCAAATTCCGGATTTAAAGTTAATTCTCCGTTTACTTTCCCGACTCTTACAGCGCCTATCGGACCGTCAAAAGGTATACCTGAAATGGCAAGAGACGCGGAAGCAGCATTTATTGCCATGATGTCCATCTGCGTCTTCCTGTCTGAAGAAAGTACATATACTATTACCTGTACTTCATTTGTAAAATCTTTCGGAAAAAGCGGGCGTATAGGCCTGTCGATCAATCTTGATGTTAATGTTTCCCGGTCGCTGGGTCTGCCTTCTCTTTTTATAAAGCCTCCGGGTATTTTGCCGGAGGCGTAATATTTTTCCCTGTAATCAACTGTCAAAGGGAAAAAGTCCAGTTCATTTATTTTTCTGGACATTACAGCGGAAGCAAATACAATCGATTCATTACATGAAACAGCTACAGCGCCGTCTGCCTGCTTTGCGAGTGTGCCGGTATTGAAATTAATTGTGTCTTTTCCGATTTCTACAGAAAATTCTGTGCTCATATTATTCTACATCCTGTTTTCAATATTTGTGGGGTTACGATTTCAGAAGGAACAGCGCGCCCTGGTCTTTTAACGGCTTATCTTCTCAGGCCAAGTGATTTAATCAGGCCTCTGTATTTCTCGAGATCTTTGTTCTTTAAATAATTAAGCAACCGTCTTCTCTGGCCTACGAGTTTTAATAAACCTCTTCTGGAGTGAAAATCTTTCTTGTGGATTTTGAAATGCTCAGTAAGATGATTAATTCTATCTGTAAGTAAAGCGATTTGAACTTCCGAAGATCCGGTATCTTTTTCATGGGTTTTATATTGCTCGATTATTTTACTCTTTGACTCCATATTTGTATATCTCCGTTTCTATTATTAAGATAATAATTTATTCCTTTTGTAATTTATTTTCAGTATCTGATCAATAACCGGCCATGTTTTTCCATAGAATGGATTTCTACAAAAAAAGAACACCTGATTATTTATTATTAAAGACATTCAGGTATTTTATAAACCAATTATCAATATTGATATCTGCAATTGCAATAAGATTTTCTTCCTCATCCACTATAAGGAAGTGTTTATCCGCATTATTCTCAAGTGATATTATATCATCTCTTCTGAAAAATGCACCATTTAAAATATTTTTTACTGCGCTTTTTTTTACTTTAATTAAAGAAAGAAATGATAAAGCATCTCTGGGTGTCAATAAAAAATTTTTATCTATCTGCCGGCCGCTGATAAATTTTTGAATTTCGTCAATTGTAGCAGCATTTTCTATTGAAAGATTACCGGAAGAAATTCTGCGAAGCTGTTCCAGATAGCCGCCAACACCTAAATATTCCCCAATATCCCTGGCAAGAGATCTTATGTATGTACCTTTTGAACAGGAAACATCTATTGTGATAGTTGAATTGTCAAGATCAATTTTAATAATATCCAAATTCTTAATATTTATTGTTCTTTCCTTTATTTGCACCTTTTCACCATTTCGAATCAAATCGGAGGCTCTTTTGCCATTTATCTTTAAAGCGGAATATTCAGGCGGAACCTGTGACTGAATTCCGGAAAATTTCTCCGGAATTATGTCTATTAATCCGGTATTAAGCTTTGACAAATCCCCGTATTCAGTAATATTTCCTTCAGGATCACAGGTATCTGTTTTTATTCCTAATTTTATTGTGCCAATATACCTCTTGTCGCTCTCAAGGAAGTATCGCGTCAGTTTTGTAGCCCATCCGGTGCATACAATTAAAAGGCCTGTAGCAAATTTATCAAGTGTGCCGCAGTGGCCGATTTTTTTTATGCCCGGCATTTCTTTTAGCCGATTAATTTCAGAGTGAGATGTAATTCCGCACTGTTTATCTATTAAAAAAACTGAATTCATATATACACTATTGTTATTTATTCTGTTTCCTGGAAAAAAGAGTTATTTGTTTACAGGTAAGTTTTATTGGCTGGATGGATAATTTATCAGGAATCCTGTTCTGTAATATCCGATTCTTCGAGTATATCTTTCTTTTCTTCTTTTTCTATTTTGCCAAGTGTGCCTAATATCTCAGCACCCGTTTCAATAGTCGTATCAAGCTGAAATACAATTTTTGGAGTGCTTCTCATCTTAATTGCTTTACCGACTTTAAACTGAAGATAACCTTTCGCGGAATTAAGGCCTTTTAATGTTTTTTTCTTTTCCGTTTGATCGCCCATTATTGAAACTGAAGTAAAGGCAATCGATTTATCCTTATTCAGCTTTACTTCGGTAACGGTGACAAATCCGATTCTCGGGTCTTTTATATCTTTCAGCAATGAATCAGCTATGATCATTCTGATTTGTTTTTCAATTCTTTCTTTTCTGTATCCTGCCATATGTTTAATCGTTTAAATGTATTTCCCTGGAGCTTTGCGTCTCTATATCAGAATTATGTTTTAATTCAAATTGAAATACAGATAACGTTATTTCCGGATATGATAATATTATTAAGAGAGTGTTTTTGCGACTTCAACAACAGTGTATGCTTCAAAAGTATCGCCCGGTTTAACGTCATTAAATCCGTCAAGTGTGAAGCCGAATTCCTGATTTAATGTTACTTCGGAAACGTCATCCTGAAATCTCTTAAGTGATTTAAATTTACTTTCAAAGATTACAACTCCGTCTCTGATCAGTCTGACACTGTTGTTTCTATGAATCTTACCCTTAAGTACAATAGAACCTGCAACTGTTCCAAGTTTGGAAATTTTAAAGGTTTCTTTTACTTCTCCTGATCCGACTACTTCTTCTTTATAATCCGGCCTTAACATCCCTTCCATTGCGGATCTTATGCTGTTGGTAGCTTCAAATATAACATTGAACAGCTGAATTGACACCTGCTCTTTTTCTGCGAGGTCTGCAATTTTTGATGTCGGCCTGATATGATAAGCAAGAATAATTGCGTTTGAAGCTGAGGCCAGCATTACGTCGGATTCATTTATCGTTCCTGTACCTCCATGGATTACCTTAACACGAATATCCGAAGTTGACAGTTTGTTGAGTTCTTCCTGTAAAGCCTGAACCGATCCATCCACGTCAGCCTTTATTATGATCTTGAGTTCCTGAATTTCGCCTTCCTTTATCATTTCATTCAGGTTTTCAAGTGTGACTTTCTTGACTTTTTTCGCAGTCTCAACTCTTTTAAGTTCCTGTCTTTTCTGGGATATCTGTTTCGCGTATTTTTCAGACTCAACAACCTGAAACGGATCTCCGGCTGACGGCAGTCCGGTTATTCCCAGTACTTCAACAGGAGTTGACGGAGGTGCTTCTTCAATCGGTTTGCCCATATCATCAAACAGGGCTCTTACTTTTCCGTAGCATACTCCAACAACAAAAGGATCTCCTACTTTTAATGTTCCTTCCTGAACAAGAATTGTCGGAACAGAACCGCGCCCGCGGTCTACTCTTGATTCAAGAACCGTACCCTTTGCCCTGATTTTAGGATTAGCTTTTAATTCGAGCATTTCCGCCTGAATCAATATCAGGTCGAGCAACCCGTCTATATTTATATTATTTTTTGCGCTTATTTCGGCATAGAGAGTCTGGCCGCCCCATTCTTCAGGTGCCAGTCCGTAATTAGATAATTCCTGCCTGGCTTTTTGCGGATTTGCATCCTCCAGGTCAATCTTGTTAAGAGCAACAATAACCGGAACTTCTGCATCTTTGGCATGGTCAATAGCTTCAATAGTCTGAGGCATTACTCCGTCATTTGCGGCAACTATCAATACTACAATATCGGTTACCGATGCACCTCTTGCTCTCATTGTGGTAAATGCAGCATGACCGGGTGTGTCAAGAAATGTAATTTTATGATCATTTATTTTTATTCCATAAGCTCCGATATGCTGAGTAATTCCTCCGAATTCCTGGTCAATTACATTGGTTTTTCTGATTGTATCCAGAAGTTTTGTTTTTCCGTGGTCGACATGGCCCATTATGGTAACAACAGGGGGTTTTACTACAAGGTCCTCCGGATTTTTAACTTCATCGGACTTAATTACTGTCTCATCAAACAGTGATACTACTTTTACTTCGGTATTATATTCTGAAGCCAGTATTTCTGCTGTTTCAGAGTCGATTATCTGATTGATAGTCGCCATCACACCCAGTTTCATGAGCTTGGCAATAACTTCATTTGCCTTAACATGAAGCTTGTGAGCAAGGTCTCCAATTGATATATTCTCCGTAATTTCAATTCTTTCCGGAGCCACAGATTCTTTTTTTACCGGCTCTTCAGTTCTTTTCTTTTTCTTTATAATATCCTTTTCAATGAATTTTTCTTCTTTATATTTTTCCTCTTTGAATTTTTTCTTTATATCTTTGTCTTTTCCCTGAAGTTTTCTTCGTGAAGTTTCTTTAGTATGTTCCTTAATCGATTCCTTATCTCCGCCTGAGGACTTTGAACCCTGAGCGTCTCCCTTTTTGGCAGGCTTTAAATTCTGTTGTTTGTCTTTGTCCTTATCGGAAACTTTATCATGCGATTTATGTGCAGGCCTGGAATAATCCGGTTTTCTTTTATCTTTGTTGAAAGTTGAAGGCTTTTTCTCTGCTGGTCTTTGACCTTTATCGGTTTTTTCGAATTTTTTTTGTTCAGGCTTAGGTCTTTCTTTGCTGATTTCTGCAGGTTTATTCTCGGTTTTTTCTTTGATAAGTCCTTTTGAAACATGCACCTTTCTCTTAAGCTTTATTTTTTTCCCAGATTTTTCGCCCGCACGTTTTTCAGCTTTTTCTTCCAGCATCTTTAAAGTCTTTCTGGTTTTTTCAGCCTTAATGACTTCGAGCTTTTTCTCGATAAGAAACAGGTCTTTTTCGACTATATCAGTTTCCTCATTTTGGCAGGGTATGCCTAATTCGTTACAAATAGATTTTATCTGTTCTGAGGTGACATGGTTTTTTTTTGCGATATCAGCAACTTTCATTTATATCCTTGGTAAATATTTATTTAATTTTTAACTAATATTATTTAACAGTAAAGTAATATGTTTAAGTTTCGTTCGATTTAATCAATGAAGTTTTAAAAAGCTTCAATATTTTATTCTTCTTTTTCGATTTCTTCAGCTTCTACTTCCTCGTCTTCATCTTCAGCTTCATTTTCTTCAATATCTTCTTCTTCGTCATCATCATCGTCTTCTTCGAAATCGATTGATTCTCTCAGAATATCCATAATTTTTTGAGCCGATACCTTACCGATTCCGTCAATTTTCATTAAATCCTCAAAAGATACTTCAACAAGATCCTCAATTGAGAATATTCCTGCAGCTTCCAGGAGTTTAATCATTCTTGATTCCAGCTTGGGCAGTTCTTCAAGAGGTGTTTCATCAGAAGGAGTTTCATTGAAAAGCTGGTCAACAATGGATCTTGATTCAGTGGAGCTCAGAAGTTCATGATATTGCGATTCAGTTTTAATGTCTATATCAAAACCGCATAATTTGGAGGCAAGTCTTGCATTATGTCCGCCCTTGCCAATTGCAAGTCTGAGCTGATCTTCTTCAACTACAGCTATAACACCGTTTTCTTTGGTTCTCACTATCTCTTTCGGCTTGGCAGGTGTCAACGCGTTTGTCGCCATTACCTGGGGATCTGCGGAATAGTCAATAATGTCAATTTTTTCTCCTTCAAGTTCTCTAACGATAGACTGAATTCTGATTCCTTTCATTCCAACGCAGGCACCAACAGCGTCAATATCTTCGCGCCCGCTTGTAACCGCTACTTTGGTCCTGAAGCCGGCTTCCCTGACAATCGTGACTATCTGTACGACACCGTCATATATCTCGGGAATTTCCATTTCAAAAAGTTTTTCAACAAATTTAGGATGGGCCCTGCTCAGAATAATCGCAGGCCCTTTGGCATTTCTTGAAACACTTAATAAAATTGCTTTAACACGTTCACCCGGTTTAAAATGTTCCAGCGGGGACTGCTCGCGTGCAGGAAGAACACCTTCAGCTTTGCCCAGGTCTATGAATAAGGCATCCTTTACTTTTCTCTGTACATAACCGTTAATGAGCTGGCCTTCTTTATCCTTGTACTCATTATAAACGATACCCTTTTCTTCTTCCTTGATTTTCTGAATTATTACCTGCTTGGCTGTCTGGGCTGCAATTCGTCCAAATGATTCGAGAGGATTTTCTTCTATATCTACCTCATCTCCAAGCTGAACATCCGGATATATTTTTTTAGCAATATCATAGGATATTTCCATTGCTTTATCGTTCGGCTTTCTTACAACCATTCGGCGTGAAACAACGGAGACTGTATTGTTATCCCTGTTAAAGGTAACTTTGGCATTATCTGTAGTTCCATATTGCTTTTTATAAGCAGACAGCATTGCTGATTCTACTATTTCTTCAATAGATTCTCTGTTTATTCCTTTATCTACGGCAACCTGATGCAATGCCTCAAAGAAGTTATTGCTCATTTCTTTAAACCTTTAATATTCAAGATTTGCTTTAACTATATTATTATATTCTATTATTATAATTTCACTATTATCTGATTGAAGCTCAATATTTGTGTCAATTATATTATTTATTATTCCTTTAATTACCTTTCTCTCGCCATTTTCATCGAAAATCACTTTTACCAATGAATTCTTGAAGCGGATAAATTCATCAATAGATCTCAACTTTCTTGACATGCCGGGAGAGGATACTTCCAGGGAATAGTTTGGAAGAATCTCCTCTTTATCTAAACGCGTTACGATTTCTTTACTGTAAATATCACAGTCCTGATGAGTAATCCCCTGGAGCTTGTCTATTTTTACTGTAATTTTGGAATTATTACCCTTTAGATAAATGGATGAATCGTATATCAGATAATTTAAATCACTGGCAACATTTTTGATTATTTTTTCAATATTTTCCTGTTTGCCTGTGAAATCCATATTCTATTTATTATTATTTGTCAATATACAGTAAAAAAATTTTGCGTTTTCCATAATTAAATAGGGAATATATAAAATATTTTTATGGATTGTGCAATTTATTTACAAAAAAAGAGTGGCAGAGCCACTCTTTTGAAATATCAATAGAAAAAAGTTAATAATTAAACTACATATTCCGCTTACAATATGTGAAGATTAGTTGATAATTTCAAGTTTTTTTTAACTTTTTAATATAAGTTCATATACTTTTTTGTATTCTATTACCGCATCATCCCACGAGTAATTAAATTTCATTCCGTTGTGTTGAACTTTTTTCCATATATTTTTATTATTATATATTCTTATTACTTTTCTGACAGTATTGTATATTTCCTCTCCGGAAAGTCCAGTCATTTTAAAGCCGTTACCTGATTCTCTATTCTCAGTCCAGTCTGTTATTATATCATCCAGACCGCCTGTCTTTCTTACGACAGGGACAGTGCCGTATTTCAGGCTGTACATCTGGTTAAGCCCGCAGGGTTCATATCTTGAAGGCATAATAAAAATATCAAAACCTGCCTCAGCAAGATGCTCCAGTTCTTCATCATAGCCGCAGAACAGGCCAATTTTTTCTGGAAACATTCTTTTCAACTGCTCATATTTTCCGGAGATTTCAGGATCTCCTGATCCAATCATTACGAACTGTATTTTTTCATCCTGAAGAATAAGTTCAAGAGCATACGCAAGAATATCGACGCCTTTTTGATAGACGAGTCTGCTAACAGTTCCCGCAAGCGGTGTGTCTGTGTCCTGCGGGAGTCCCAGTTTTTTCTGCAGTTCTATCTTGCATATTTTTTTCCCCGTCAGATTATCAATCGAAAATTTACCCGGCAGGTATTTATCCGTCTGTGGATTCCAGTGCTCATGATCAATTGCATTGAGAATACCGAAGAGGCGGTTCCTGATATTGCTGAAAGCATATGCAAGATCATAGCCGTATTCTTCTGTCTGTATTTCACGTGCGTATTGTTTGCTTACAGTTGTAACTGCATCTGAATACAGGGCTCCTGCTTTAAGGTAACTTATCCCGGTGGAATGATAAATATTTTCAGTATTAAATTTATGCTCAGCTATCTCTTTTATATCAAGACTTTCTTTTGGGAAAAAACCCTGATAACCCGCATTATGAATTGTAAATACGGTTTTGCAGTTTTTAAAAAAACTGTCATTTCTGTAAATACTTTTTAAGTAAACAGGAATAAATCCTGTATGCCAGTCGTTGCAGTGTATGATATCAGGGCTGAATTTAATTTTTTTAAGCGTTTGTAAAACAGCTTTGGCAAAAAATGCAAATCTTTCGGCATTATCATTATAAGCATATGCGTTATTTACATCTCCGTAAAGGTCTTCTCTGCCGAAGTATTCGTCACAATTAATAAAATATGTCTTAATATTTTTAAGGTACAATGATTCAAAAACAGCTGACCATTTTTCCCCGCCGTTTATCTTTATTTTAAGGCCTGTGTGAATTAATTCTATCTTAAACCGGTTTTTATTAATTATTCTATATAGCGGCATGAAAATACATACTTCATGACCGGATTTGGCAAGAGCACGCGGCAGCGCATGCATTACATCTGCTAGTCCGCCGGTTCTTGCGAAGGGGTATACTTCCGAACATACAAAAGCTATTTTCATTTAAATTCGATGAGAGACGGGAGATAATCTTCAGGAGGTTCAAACCCGAGTAATTGCATAATCGTAGAAGCTACGTTTCCAATGCCGGGATCAGTTAATTTTTTATTTATATGATATTCATTATTGAACCCGGGATCGAAAATAATAAAAGGGACAGGATTAAGAGTATGGGACGTTTTTTTCTTAAATTCTCCGGTTTTTTCGTCTTTGAGAAAATTTCCATTTTTATCAGTTTCAAACATTTCATCCAGATTTCCGTGGTCTGCTGTTATAACTGCAATACCGTTTGCTTTTTTTATTGCTTTTATTAAACGCTCAATGCACAGGTCAACAACCTCGACAGCAATTACTGATGCTTCGAGATGTCCGGTATGGCCAACCATGTCGCCGTTTGCATAGTTTAATCTGATAAAGTCGTACTTATTACTGTTTATTACTTCAATGACTTTGACAGTAATCTCCTCAGCTTTCATCCACGGCCTCTGGTCAAACTCAACCCGGTCAGACGGGACTTCAAAATAAGTTTCAAGTTTTTCATCAAATTTACCGCTTCTGTTACCGTTCCAGAAATATGTAACATGCCCGAATTTCTGCGTTTCTGAAATAGCATATTGACGGACCTTCTCATTAACAAGATATTCGCTCATGGTTTTTTCTATTGATGGGGGAGAAACAATATAATTAGCCGGGATATGAAGGTCTCCGTCATATCCCATCATTCCTGCAAACATAACCTCTGGAAAAAATTCCCTGTCAAATTTACCAAAATTTTTATCTTCAAATGCTTTTGTTATTTCAATAGCCCGGTCTCCGCGGAAATTGAAAAAAATAACCGAATCACCGTCCTTAATTTTCCCGACAGGTTCATTTTCTTTGCAGACAGTAAAGGAGGGCAGGTACTGGTCAGTGATTCCCTGATCCTCATCTCTGAAAGTCTCTATTGCTTCCCTGGCTGAAGCAAAATATCTGGCTTTTCCGAGAACATGCGCGTCCCATCCGCGCTTTACAATGTTCCAGTCAGCTTCATACCTGTCCATAGTTGTTACCATTCTGCCTCCTCCGGAGGCGATTTTGTAATCAAGGCCATTAGATGTAAAATTTTCCAGAAATTGTTCCAGTCTGTCAACATACTCAAGAGCGGATGTTTCAGGTACGTCCCTGCCGTCCAGAAGTATGTGTACCTTTACTTTTTTTATTCCTTCCTTTGAAGCTCCTTCAATAAGGCTGAACAGATGGTCAATGTGTGAATGTACATTCCCGTCCGAGAGAAGTCCGATAAAATGCATTTGTTTATCATTCTTCAATGGATTGCTTATTAATTTTTTCCAGGTTTCCGTCTTAAAAACCTCTCCGCTTTCAACAGCATTGGATACTAACTTGGCCCCCTGGTCAAAAATTCTACCTGCTCCAAGAGCATTATGGCCGACCTCGGAATTGCCCATGTCGCTGTCCGACGGAAGCCCTACCGCTCGACCGTGTGCTTTAAGCTCGGTTTTTGCATAATTTTTAGTAAGATATTCCAGGTTGGGAGTTCTCGCAAGAAATTTTGCATTACCTTCATTTTGTTTTCCAATTCCTACTCCATCCATTATTATGAGTACAACTGGCCCCTGCCTTCTAGTAAATTTTTTATTTTTTTTTAAATTAAACATCGATTTTCCCTGAAATTAGATGATTTTCTTCTATAATATTATTAAAAAAATTACAGCTTGAGAGTCTTTAATAAAAAGTCTCAATAAATAAAATACAATTTTATAACACGGTTTGTTCAAAATCTACTGACTTTTTAAATTAATCAAAAGTGTTTTTTTAACAGCAGCCATGTAATTTGGCAAAAGTTTAAGTTGATTCTATACATCAAATAATTAATTGAGGGGCACTATTTAATTTCTTTAAGCAGATCTTCCAGTTTTTTTCTTTCTTTTAAAGTACTCGGACTTAATGTTATATTGCCTTTATTGTTATGAGTCAGTATATCATTGAAAAGTGATTTTTGAAGACTGCTGCTTCTGTCCTGGAAATCTTCTGCCAGTTTAACAGCAGTATTTTGATTAAGGTTGTTTTTATTTCTTCGAAATATGTAAATAAATTTTATAGCAAATCTGCCTATTGCTGATTTGGATTTAAACAGATGGATTACAATAAATGGTATAATAAGTATCAGACTGGTTTTTATAATTTTCCAGATTTGGTGCATTATTTCAAAGGAACCCGAACTCATATTCTTTAGCCATAAAAACCATACAATATCTATTATGATTAGTGAAGCAAAAAAGGAAGCTTTGCCTCTGGGAATTCCTATAAAAGATAACCCTAAACCGAATAATGATACAATAATAAATAGTACAATTGCCCTGATGCCGATAAATCCTGATATAACCGAAATCATTGTTGCAAATGATTTTAAAAAACCGCCGATTCCTTTAATTATTTCTGTTGTCTCTTCAAGAGTTGAGCTTACACCTGACACAATAATTGAATTAGTGCAGTAAGGGGAGTTAATGCTGAAAAGAATAGATAAAAACATTACAGTGATCAGCAAATGCAGTGTTATAACGGAAAACGATCTTAAAGATATTTTTGCCTTATTTTTTTTTCTCAGATGAGCAGATATTTGCATAATTGAAATGTTATTATGAATTCTGCCGGCTATTCAATATCAATGCTGAAATTGATTTGATTTCCGGCTGAATTCCAGTAAGGTTTGCAGAAATGTTTTATAATATGGATTCCTCTGCCTCTGTCATTAAGGCTGCTGCCTTTTGTATGCTCATAATTCTCAGTGTTGAAACCACGACCTTCATCTTCAATTGTTATCAGAAGGTAGTCATCATTATGAGTTACAAGAATTTTTACTTTTTTAAGCGGATCCCAGTGATTGCCGTGTTCCATTGCATTGGTTAATGCTTCATCAATGATTAAATAAACTTCATCATAATCAATAGTTTTGGGAATAGAACATTCTTTAATTTTTTTAATGATGTCGTTTATGATGCTGTATTTATTGAGAGGGCTGGAAGGAAACTTTTCGTTTACTATAATCCTGCCTTTTTTGACTTCCATCATTAACATCCTTGTTAATCATGATAGCGCCTGCTTCATTGGTAAATTTTCTCTTGAAGTATGAGATACAGTCTTATAAGTTCAGTTTTATTCTATACAGTTAACAAAAAATTTATAATGGAGCCTTTTAAAGAGCTTCATTATGAATATAATATAATTTATAATCAATAGCCATGAATTAAATAGTAAATTCGGGATGGGGAGATTTGAACTCCCGGCTTCTGCGTCCCGAACGCAGCGCGCTACCGGACTGCGCTACATCCCGTATACTATGAAATTGTTATTTCTGGATTACTTTTAACAAATATACGACTTTTTTCAATCATTTTTTACAAAAATTCCGGTTCAAAAGCAAAAAAAATAATAAGTGCCGAAGAAAACTATAAAAGTCACGCCTTTGTTTTACTGTTATAAATTTTATTCCACCGGATATTGTAACATGTAGTTATATAGCATTGAAATTTTTCTAAAAAAAGGTTAGCTTTTTACTAAAGCATAAATCATTAATAGATAAAAATTTTGAATTTTTAATTTTTTTAGTGCGAAAATAAAAAATGTCAGTAAATGTGTTGTTTTAGACAAATTACGCATCATAAAAAATTCTTGCTAATTTGTATATCCGGCAATATCTTAAAACAATTGAATAATTGAAGACAGAATTAGAGTGTTTGTCTTCATCTTTATTCAATATTATTTATATGGAGGCCCCGGGGCTAATATGCTTGATTTTGAAAAAGACACCGAAAAAAATGGCGCACAAATTCCGTTGAATGATTTTGACGGTGTTATTGATGGTTTCATAAATTCATTTCTTGAAAAGATAACCGGTATTCTTTTCAGAAAAATTGATTTTGACAGCCAGAGTCTTCAGACTTTGAAGGAATATTCCGAAAACAAAAAAATTGTCTATATCTCTTTTCACAGCTCAAATATTTCTCTGCTGATACTATGTCATTTATTGAAAAAGCATAAAATAGAAATTCCTATTGTTGCACTTGAGGAAAATCCATACCTGATGCAGACAGTTAAACATGTCTGGAAAAGAATAGTAAGATATTTTAAAAAAATATTTTTTAGAAAAGAATATCCTCATATTTTTGAGACTGATTATATAGAAAGAAAGCTGGATGAAGGAAAGAGTGTTCTGATTTCACTTTTATCAAGAAAGTTTTTCCTTAGAAGATATATGGAAATTCAATATGATTCACTGATTTATTTTGTTAATCTTCAGAAAAAGCTGGATGAACCTGTTTACCTGCTTCCCCAGATGATCTTCTGGAATCTAAATCCTGAACGTACCAGAAACCTGATTACTCCTCAGGCAACAGGAGACAAAGGGTTTATCAGAGGGTGGCTGACTGTTTTAAGAAGCGCATCACCCGCATTTGTCCGTATTCTTTCCCCGATTGATCTGAGGAAGGAAATAGAAAACAGCAAAACAGATGATACTGAGCAGATTGCCATCAGGCTGAGGAATAAACTGCTGGAAATGGATCATTACGAGAAAAGATCGGTTCTCGGGCCTGTATTAAGGTCAAAGCAGGAAATGATGGAAAAGGTTTTATATCATAAAGATGTTTTGGATATGATAGAAAAACAGGCTAAAAGGGAGAATTTTAATGAGAAGAAACTTAGAAAAAAAGCATATAATTATTTTAAAGAAATAGCTGCGGATTATTCTGTTCCTGTTATTACTTTCTTTAAAACTATTCTTACATTTATAATTAATAAAATTTTTGACGGTATTCAATACGATCCTGAAGATTTAAACAGAATAAGGGAAGCTTCAAAGAAAGGGCCGCTTATACTTGTTCCTAATCACAGAAGCCATATGGATTATCTTATGATTTCCTATATTTTTTATATGAACAGACTGTCGTGTCCTTATATTGCTGCAGGGAAAAATTTATCATTTTTCCCCATCGGGACTTTATTTCGAAAATCCGGTGCTTTTTTTATCCGCAGGTCTTTCAGAGGCATGAAGTTATATCCTACTGTGTTTAAACAGTATGTCAGGACATTAGTTTCAGACGGCTATTCAATTGAAGTTTTCCTTGAAGGAGGCAGGACAAGAACAGGAAAACTGGTTCTTCCGAAGCTTGGTTTTCTGTATTATCTTATAGAAGCTATTTATTCAGGATATAATGATGATCTGGTTTTCGTACCGATTGCTATTAATTATGACAGAATTTTAGAAGAGAAGACTTATTCAAAAGAATTGAGAGGAAGCAGTAAGGAAGCTGAATCTGTATCAATGGTAATCAGCGGAAGAAAGCTGCTTAAGAGAAAATACGGCAGGGTATATGTTACATTTAACGATCCTTTTACTTTAAAAGAAATATCGGAAGGAACAACTGATGTAAAAAAACTTCCTGACATTGTAGCAAATACAATATTACGGAAAATAAGTGAAGTTACAGTTGTGACCCCGTTTGCGCTCGCGACAACGGCAATGCTTGTTTCAAAAGCAACAGGTATCTCGGAAACGGTAGTTAAAGATGATTCTGTAATTCTGTATTCTTATTTAAAACACAACAATGCCAGACTTTCCGGCACTCTGGCTGATGATCCGGATATGAGTGAAATTATTAAACAGGTTATTTCTTCATATAAGGATGATAATGTTCTGCATGAAGTGAGAATTAACAATGGAGAAAAAGAGGAGGTTGTTGAAGATCTTTATTCGTTAAAGGATGACAGCCGTCTGGGGATTTCTTTCTATAAAAACAGTATTATTCACTATTTTATTCCTGCATCTTTTACTTCTGCAGCTTTGCTTTACCTGAGCTTTATTAATTCCAGCCGTGTAATTCCGGAAGAAGACGTGAAAAAAGAGTATAATTTTATAAAAGATTTGTTTCGCCGTGAATTTTTGTATTCAGATGATGAGGATTCTGGAAGCGGTATTAATGAAAATGCGTATCAATATTTTTCTTCTGACTTGTCATTGATAAGAAATGATGATAAGATACAGATTGGCGATAATGCAGCAGATAACATTAAACTTTTTGCTTCGATTTTTAAAGATCATTTTGAATCATATTATATTGTTTTAAATTCCGTATTGAATTTAAAAACAGACAAGATTAAAAAGGATGCCTTAATCAATACAATAAGAAAAAATGCGCTGAAGATGTATCATCTTGAAGAAGTAGGCCTTGCTGAAGCATTATCACTTTCCAATTATAGCAATGCAATTATGATGCTTTCCGATCAGGGTATATTGAAAGGCGGTATGCGTGACAGCAACAATATGGAAATCAAAATAGAAAACCTTGAAAAAGCAAAGGATTTTTCCGAAAAGATCAGGAAATATCTCAGTATTCTCTGATAATCTGTGAATTATATTCTATCCTGACCGATAATAAAAATAACAAAAACCTTTTTGTTTTTTATCAATAACTAATACCGCAGGCTTTTTTATACATTCTGACGGGTTTGTTTAAGGCTCTTAAGTTTCAGCCAGTAAAAAAATTGCCGATATTTTATTTAAATTTTAATCAGGAAATAAATTATGAAGAAACTGCTTGTTTTAATTTTCATTTTTTCAGTAAGTTTTTCGCTTTATTCTCAGGCAAATATGGACGGATTCGGAAGCGTAAAATGGGGCAATTCAATTGAGGAAGTGAAAGGTGGAATAGTAGGAAAAATATATTATACTGATGATAAAAAGGTTCTCATATCTAAAGACGGGGATATAGAATATTTATATGGATTTTTTTATATTGGTCCTTATGCAAAAAATGCTGAATTACCTTCAGAAGATACCCGGGAAAATAAGACGGAGCAAGTAAAAAATTCGAGACTTTTCTATGTATCGGTTAAATTTCCGTATCTGGCAATGTCTGATGTAAAAAAGAAGATTGAAGAGATATACGGCCCTGCTACAGGCGAGGATATGAAGGATAATAAGGGCGCAATTGTATGGGATTCTGAAAAAACTACTGTAATAATGTGGGTAGATAACTATGAGAAGAAGCCTTTTTGTATGAAAATAAATTATTTTTCAAAAGAAATAGCAAAAGAGGTTAATGATTATCAGAATGTTATCTTTAACAGCAATGAAATAGAAATACTTAAGCGGTTATCTCTTTAAAAACGAGAGTGTCAGTTTTTTGTGTAAATGGCAAATATTTATAGAGGCACCCTCTCTCCAAAATATATAGCAAATTGATTTAAAGCCAATCCCCAATCTCGTAAAGGCATCGTTCATTTTTTAGATGCATTCGTTTATCGCTTAATAAATATAAAATGCTTATATATGTGTAACAAAAACAGGAATTGTTCCGATTCCTTTATCAAGATTGTCCAGAGCTTTTCCTATTACTGTTCCTATCTTATTAAAAGAGTCAATTACTCCTGCCATGCCGCAGCCCGGAGTGCCGGATGTTACAATAAGATCTCCTGCTTTAACCGGTTTTTCTCTTGCGTCAATTCTGCATAATACCTTGCCTGTAAGAGCAATGGGATATATTTTTTTCTTTAAACCGCTGTTGTTTATAATAACGGTAGGATTGCCTGATACAATTCCTATTACGGATTTTGAATATTTTACTGTTGATCTTTTTAATATGGATTTCCCCTTTTCGCTGGCTGTTAAGACATCTCCTGCGCCAATAAACTGATCCTCATCAACTTCAAACATTTCAACTATGTTTACAGGAGAATTCTCATGGTTTGAATTATAAATGTCTATTTGCCCTGAAAATGCTGATTTTCCATTTACTAAAAGAGCTTCCCCGTTTCCTTTAAGCTGTGCAGAATCATCGTATCCGGATATCCGGCCGAAACCGTCTGCTACCAGAGAATAATTGTGTTCGCTGGCAAAAACTCCTCCTGCACCAAAACGCGAAATTCCTATAACTCCCGCGCCTTTGACCTCACTTTCAGTATTTCCGTTTGACTGGCCTCTGACACCGGCAAACATGCCGTGTCCTATAATTCCATATGAATGAATGGTATTCTGTTCCAGAGGATTGTTTATACCGGCTATTCCCACTGCTCCCGGATGATGAGAATCATTTCTCGCATATATAATCGCTGAACCGTCAGCGGGAGGGACAATACCGGCAATATTTTCCTCTTTTGATCCGGTTAAATTGATCGTTCCGGTATGACTGTTATATTCATGTTTTAAAGGAGCATATTCATGATCATGCGGCAGAGGTTTTCTTGCATCGGATAATCTTTTATCATTTGCCTGAACAGCGTGTAATTTTTTACTGTCATTATTTTTTGCGAATTTAATAATGCCATGGCTGTCTTCAGTGGCTAATTTCAGTCTTTTATCGCTTCCCTGAACAGCGACGCCGTCTTTGTCTTCACCGTTTTCGGCGAGTTCAACAATACCTTTTGATGAAGTAGTT
>JAFGDQ010000011.1 GCA_016932015.1 Spirochaetota bacterium
ATAAAATCAATGCTTTTCGCTTTTTTTTTGACCGCTCCGGGAAGCCTTCTAAATAAATAAATCTGGTTAACAACTATTATTCAGGTCGAAAAAAACCGCTGAAATAATGATATGTTTATAATCAGTGTGTTGTGCATAACTTCATGTTACAGAATAGTTATGAATTATTAATTTTATTATTTATCCTAAAAGATTTATGGATTACTATAAAGAATTAATAATTGAACAGGATTTGTTCGCTAAGATCAGTGAACAAAAGGAAGAAATTGAAAGGCAGCAGCGGGAACTTCAGGACAGCCTGAGATATGCGGGTTCGATACAATCTGCTTTACTTCCGGATGAAAAATATATCCGGAAATTATTCCCGGAGAGTTTCATATTCTTTAAGCCCAGGGATATTGTGAGCGGAGATTTTTACTGGATATATAAAAAAAGAAATATGGCAGTCCTGGTTGCAGCAGATTGTACGGGACATGGTGTTCCCGGAGCTTTTATGAGTATCCTTGGAATTTCTTTTCTCAATGAAATTATTAGTAATGGCATTCCTAATGCTAATATTATCCTGAATAAGTTGCGTGAAAATATAATGAAAACGCTGCATCAGACGGGTGATATGAGCAAGCATAAAGACGGGATGGACCTGGCTCTGGTTATCATAGACTTTGAGAAGAAGGAACTTCAGTTCTCAGGGGCGTTTAATCCGATGTATCTGATCCGGAATGGAAACCTGATTGAATTCAGGGGGGACAAAATGCCTATTGGAATTGCGCCAACAGTAGAAAAATCATTTACAAATAAAAGGTTAAAAATAAGAAGAGAGGATATTTTATATATTTTCTCAGATGGTTACGCCGACCAGTTTGGAGGAGTGGAAGAAAAGAAATTCAGATATGGGCCTTTTAAAGATTTATTGTTAAAAATCCACAGACAAACTATGGATAAACAAAAACACTTGCTGGAACAGAAATTTCTCCTTTGGAAAGGAGATCTTGAACAGCTTGATGATATTCTGATTATTGGTTTAAAAATCCTGACATAACAATGCAATTCAGGCGATTCAGGATAAAAAATTATCGTTCATTGATTGATTCGGGATGGAATGATCTGGCATCTGATAATATTACAGGTATTATTGGACAGAATGAATCAGGAAAAACTTCTATTTTAGAAGCTTTATACAGTTTTTATACCGGTAAAATTAATGAAGATATCCTCAGAAGTGATCTGAGCCTGCCTGCTGTTTATTGTGCCTTTGAAACGAATACTGAACGAATCTCCAGGTTACTGAAAGGGAAGATAATCCCTATCAGGGTTATTGAATCTATTGAAGAAACAGGCCTGGTAATACTGGGAAGAGAATGGGACAATGAAAAAAATAGTCACCTTATTTTTGGAGACGACAAACTTACTGCCCACTTTCAGGAACAAATAAATGAAAAACAAGAATTTGAAAGAAAAACAGAAGAAGATATTCTCCGTATAATTGAAGGGGCCAATAAAGCCGGTGAAGAACTCCAGTATGCCCTGAACGAAAAAATTAATGAGGAAAGGCATTTATCTGCTCTTGAAGTAAAAAAAGTAAAAATCCAAAAAAGTTTTGACCGCTCACCTGATAAAGAAAATAACAAACGGCTTGAAAAATTTATTGCTGAACTGGATCAATCAAAAAAACGTTTGGAGGAAAAAACCAGATCATATGATAGTCAGCTGGACCAGGCAACCGGACTGGCTGAAAAAGCGAAATATGCTAACTGGTGTCTTGATTCAGTCATTGATTATAAGAATAAAAAAAAGATATTCGAAGATTCACTGGCAGAATTGAAGATGGTAAAGACTCAATATGAAAATATTACAGGGATCTTAAAAAAAAGAAGATTCCGTTCACGATTAAATATTCTGGAAGGTCGCTATGCAGATAAGCTTGAAAACCTCGAAAAAGCAAGAATCCAGGAATCCGACAGAAAAGCTATTGTAGCAAAAATCTTTAATGGAATGGATCCTGGTGAAGCTGAAGAATTGGTGAAAAAAGAAAATAAAAGAAAGGTTGCATATTATAATGATCGGGAATTGGCTGAAGAGATATTTAAAAATATCCCGGTGTTTGAAATGTTTGAAGATTTTAGCAGCCTTCTTCCAAACCGGATTGATATAGATGATATTTTTGCTTCAAGCAGTCATGTTGAAGGTTATAAAGCAGCACAGAATTTCCTTACCATTGCCAATCTGGATGAAAGTTTTTTTGAGGTCAGTGACAACCGGATATTAAAACAGAAAATCGAAAAACTGAATAGTGAAATAACTCTGAATTTTCAGGATTACTGGCAGCAGAATCTGGATAATAAAAATAAAATCCAAATCAATTTTGAACTTGAACATTACGACAACAGGCATCCTGATAAAATGGGTAAACCGTATCTGGAATTCTGGATAAAAGACAACCTTGAAAGACTGTACCCGAAACAAAGAAGCAGAGGGGTGAGGTGGTTTATATCATTTTATCTTGAATTAAAAGCCAGCGCAATCAAACATAAGGGAAAGTCAAGGGTTTTTCTAATAGATGAACCAGGTCTGAGTCTCCATGCCAGGGCACAGGAAGATGTGCTGAATGTATTTGAAGATATTAAAGAAGATATTCAGATTATATACACCACTCATTCACCTCACCTTATCAATATAAGTAAACTTTACAGATTACTGGCTGTTCAAAGATTTCTTAAGGATGATATGAAGAGCGGTACTGTAATATTCAACGCCAGGTCTCTGAATGAAGCTTCCATCGATACTTTATCTCCGATATACACCCTTATGGGTACAAAATTCAATGATAATCAGCTTATTCATAAAAAAAATAATCTTATATTAGAAGATACTGTTACTTACTATTACCTTAAAACCATCTTTGACCTGATAGATTTTAAAAAAGAAATATTTTTCTTGCCGGCGACAGATGTTTACAATGTACCGGCTCTGGTAAACCTGTTAATTGGGTGGAAACTGGATTTTGTTGTTCTGCTTGATGATGATGACTGCGGAAACCAGATTTTCAATGATATTAAGTTGCATATATTTCACAATAATGAAAATCTGGCGGCAAAAAAAATTCTTAAAATCACAGATAAATCAGGCATTGAAGACCTTTTCTCAACAATTGATTTCAAAAATTTCATTCTTCATAAACGGGTAGGTATAACCGAATCCAATGTGGAATATATTGAAAATAAAAATCTTTCCCGAAATATACTTGCATCAAATTTTGTGCTCCATGTTCAGAACAACAATGTTAAATTGGAAGATTTTGATGAAGAAACAAGGGAAAACATCAGAATTCTGATTTACAACCTAGAGAGCCTCCTGGAATAATAAGGATTTTTAGATAAGGATTTGCCTTATAAAGGAGGAATATTTTAAAAATTTACTTTCATAATTAGCTGATAGCCAATTTTCCTTGAGCGGGTTGAGCGCCTGCCTGACGGGTAGCTAAAAATCCCCCTCTTATTACTTGAAAAATAAAAGAGTTACAAATAGTAATGTGAACAAGAGTTGAAAAAGCCGGATAATCCGATGATTAATCAAGTCCATGAAATGATTTGTCAAAATCGGTAGCGATTCGTAACTTTATGTTGTCTAATAATTAGACTATGATCAGTTCTATCTTTTTCAATCATAAGATAA